>NZ_FOWN01000003.1 GCF_900115465.1 Halolactibacillus alkaliphilus | reverse complement strand
CCCCTTCCTCAAACATTCGTGAGAATGTTAGGTGGGGGTAGTTCAATTCATGTTTACACATCACTCTAGCGGACCTTTATCCACACGGTTATACACATATACCACCTAGTTCATGTTTGCTTATTGTTATCCACAAGTGGATAAGTGTTGTTTGCGCAGGAAAATAAGTCGTTTGTGATTGGTCGCTTCAAACGAGTAGTGCTCTTGTTATAGTCAAAGGAGATAATACATATAAATGCAGACGTTTACTAAACGCGAAAAAAAGGAGCAAATCAATGAAGCAATCGATGAGTAGAAGAATGTCCGTTATCTTTTTTTATTAGGAATGATTTTTTTGACGAATACTATCATGAGTGCGGTAACAAGTGATCAAGTACGATTATCATCTGAACTTATGAGTGATTATTTTTTACCGATAGAGCAGTCACGGTTAGCAATTAAAGCGTCCTTATATGATATCGGTTTAGGAGTGCGAGGTAATCTTACAGGTGAAATAACTATACCAGAAGACACCAAGAATCAACTTGTGCCTTTAACGGATGACCTGAAAAATACACTAGAGAATTATTCAGGTCGCGCGATGCATAATGCGTTATTATTATCATTTGAACCTGTCCAGCAAGTTATAAACAGCATAGGTGCGACACTCCAGTCGGGTGAAATTGAAGCTTCTAAATGGGGGGAGTTGTACGATGTGTATAATATGGCTGAAGCTGACTTTAATGACGTGCTAACGCAAAATATTGCTCATGAAAAGTCATTAATAGACAGTCGCGTCAACCGGTTAGTCATCATCGTTTGGGGCATGGGACTATTATTTTTTATGGTCATGTTGATCGGTTTTTTTCATTTAAAGCGAACAATCGTTAAACCACTCGTCGTTATGAGCCGGACATTAGGTGACATGATCGCCGCAATAGAAATGAAACAAGGTGATTTAACAAAGCGATTAACGCATAAACAATCAGACGAATCCGGTGTGATTCGTGATGCGGTAAATAGCTTTATCGAGCGACTACAAAGTGTGCTTATCGGTGTGAAACATGACGCGAATTTAACCGTATCTAGTAATGAAACGCTCAATCAAAATATCATTGAAAGTACCGAGCATACGGCATCGATGAGTGAATCACTGCATCAATTATCGGCAATAATGGAAGAGGTAAATAGCACAATCTTAGAACGAGAACATGCCTCAATCCAAATTGAGGATAAAGCATACGTTATTGATGGTGTGTCAACGGATCAAGTAAATGTCATTGATGCAATTACAAAAGAAACAACTGCCTTCAATCATCATTTAAAACTAAACCATGAAACGGCAAAAGATCAAATAACCTCAATGTCAAAACCAGTTGCGGGTGCGATTAAAGGTGCAACAGCTGTTAATTAGATTGACGACTTGACCAAAAAAATCTTGGATATTTCGGGTCAAACGAATTTACTTGCTTTAAATGCTTCGTTTGAAGCCGCACGTGCCGGTGAAGCGGGTAAAGGTTTTAGTGTTGTCGCCTCAGCAATTAGGAACTTGGCTGCTTCAACCGAAAACACTGCTTCACATATTCAGACCGTTAACGGCATGGTAAATGACGCGGTCAATCGATTGATTAAAGAAAGTAAAGGGATGATTGCTTACCTTCAGTCAGATATACTCATAGATTATCAACAATTTAACAAGGAAATGAGTCGCTTCACCAATCAGATGGCAGACTTAAAAGACGTATTCGGCGGATTTAAACAACATATCAACATGTTTAAAACAACGAGTCGATATATGGCAAGTAGTTTAAAAGAAATGACGACTGCAACAGAAGATGCTGTCGCAACTTTAGTGTCATCAAGTGAAAATGCTGCATCACTGTTAGAAAATATGGAAGATATGCGCACCTCATCAAGAAATCAACACGACAGGATTCAACATCTTACGACTCAGTTAGAGCCATTTGAAATGCTGGAGTAGATATACACATGTGGATAACCACACTTAGTAAACTTATCCAGCGTGTCTTTGGGTAACCTGGGGATAACCTGGTATAATTAAGTAGGCATGACTGTCTATATAAAAAGAAAAAGAACCGGTAAAAAACCTTAAGGTTTTTACCGGTTCTAAATGCATGCAAAAAGACGTGTTGATAGCGTATCCTTTATTCGTTATCTTCTGCTAGGTCGTCTTTCTTTTCGCCGAACACTTCCGGAATCATTGTGAAACCATCAACAACGGTATCCTCGTCAACCTCGATCATTAAATAGCGACGGCCAAACATTTGCATTTGTTTGACATAGCGCAAGTCCTCCGGACTCACTTTCACATCGGCCACTTTCGTATTAATTTTAATCGATTTAGATTTATATTTAGGGACAATATTTTTCGCTTTTAAAGCGTAATGTTCGTCATCAATCACTGTTTGAAAAGCGGTTTTTACACGCTCAGCTTCTATTGGTGTAGAGCTATTTGATGACAGTAATTCGGCAATATCTTTATAGTCAAGTGTTGGTATCTCATCTTCATCTTCGTTTTCTTCAACGAGACGGTTAATATCTTCATACATAGATGACAATGTTTGAGTATCCATCTTATAACCTACGGTATCACGGATGATTTCTTCGAAAATGATTTTATCTTCTTGTTGAGTGACGGTTTCTTCTGCTTCTAATACGTCAGTAATGAAGACTTCATCCGGTTCATTCGCTTTTGGTGCCGTATAAAGAATATGATTTACATCTGCTTGTTTATCCGTAAAGCATGGGAATAAAAAACCGCCAATGGGTGCTTTAATGTTAATCACCGGATCAACAATCACTTGGTATTTAAATGTTTTTTCTACATAATCAAACAATAAATCTTTCGGTGGGTCTTGGGTTTTATTTATCGTACACAAAATAAATTGGTGATCATAGACAAGGTCATTTTGGTGAGAGAAGTCATCATCTGACTTTTTTTGTGGTTTTAAGTAATCACCTTTAATAAAACTAATGACAATATCATGGTCATATTCTCTTGCTTCAAGTATCCGTTCAACAATTTCTAGCATCAATTCAATGAAGCGAGACTGATCTTCAGTCATTAACGCTTCGTTTAATTTTAGCTGAACAGGATCTTCGGTATCTGATTGAAATTTAAGCTCAAATAATTTCTCGTCAAGTTGTCCTGTTAAGGTCTTTTTAAAGTTAGTAAAAAATAAATCTTGTTCATCTTCTGCGAGAATGTTAAATGGTCGATTAATCTGGTGATATATTTCTTTTGTTTCTTTCATGACATAGACGTTAAATATATTTTGTACGTGTAATAAATCATTGTCACGTTTAAATTGTTTTCTAATATCGGCAATATCTTTTTTATTCATCGTGTCCCTCCATAGCTTTCTTACGTAAGTCTTGTTCATGTTGATTAAGTTTTCGTGCTAAAGTTTCTAATAGATAGATCACCGGCACTTGTGTCGTAATATTTGTGTCTTCATAATACTCTTCAGTCATATAGTAAGCAAGATTGATATCACTCATTTTCGCGGTTGTACAGTGCTTATTGTTGGTGATGCTAATGACTTTTGAGCCTTCACGTTTTAGGCGATTCATTTGCTTAACGGTAAAGCTATTTTCACCAGAGACCGACAACACGATAGATACGCTGTTTTTTTGAAGGCGATTATGGATCGGATAAGAAAAGTCTTTAATATACATTGAAAACTTTCCTAGACTAGAAAAATAACGTGCCCCATATTCAGCTAAAATACCTGAACTGCCAATGCCAACAAATAATACGTTATCTGCACTAGTCAGTAACTCGACAGCCTCTAGAAGCACAGCTTCTTGATCGCTTGAAAGGGTGCGCTCAAAAAACTCCATCACTGTGTGTTCACCCGATTTAACTGTTTCTTGTCTAGATTTAAGTTCTATTTTTAGTTTTGTTTTAAATTCTGAAAAACCTTCACAACCAACTTTTTTGCAGAAACGCAAAATAGTCGCGGTGGAGACATGTGTGTGTTCAGCAAGTTCTCTGATGCGCATGTAAATCACTTCTTGTTCATGGGTAATGACATAATTATAAATATCTGTTTCAAGGTCATTAAATGACGCGATCATTTCACTAGTAAACATTTTTCCACCTGCTTTTCTACACGTATAGCGTGCTGTTTCGTTCATACATTATAGCATAATGATACACCCTGTGTCAGAAATGTTACATGGGACATTTTATGTAAAGATAAACTAAATGACATGATGAACAGAGCAGTCATTAGAAATGTGATACGATAAAAGCGTGGATAAAAAATAAAAATAAAATGACGTATGAAAAACCAGAGGAGGTAATAATTATGGGATTTAGAGAAGATTTCTTATGGGGTGGAGCAACGGCTGCCAACCAATGCGAAGGGGCTTATGATGTTGACGGACGAGGACTGGCAAATGTAGACGTTGTGCCAATTGGTGAGGAGCGCTTTTCCATTATCGCAGGTAAACGAAAAATGCTCGATTTTGAAGACGGGTATTTTTATCCGGCCAAAGAAGCGATTGATATGTATCACCACTACAAAGAAGATATTAAGCTCTTTGCGGAGATGGGCTTTAAAACGTATCGTTTATCGATTGCTTGGACACGGATTTTCCCTAAAGGAGATGAACGAGAGCCAAATGAAAAAGGCTTAGCTTTTTATGAAGACTTATTTAAAACATGCCAACAATACGGGATCGAACCACTTGTGACGATTACGCACTTTGACTGTCCGATTCATTTAATTAAAGAGTATGGTGGTTGGCGTAATCGTAAGATGATTGAGTTTTATGAACGCTTAGTACGCGTATTATTTACCCGTTTTAAAGGTCTCGTCAAGTACTGGTTGACATTTAACGAAATTAATATGATTCTCCATGCACCGTTTATGGGAGCAGGACTAGTATTTGAAGATGGTGAGAATGAACAACAAGTTAAATATCAAGCGTCCCACCATGAACTTGTCGCAAGTGCACTCGCAACAAAAGTGGCCCATGAAGTTGACCCAGAAAATATGGTTGGTTGTATGCTTGCGGCCGGCTTAAACTATCCTTATACGTGTAAACCAGAAGATGTCTTTTTAGCCCAACAAAAAGACCGAGAAAATTACTTCTTCATCGATGTTCAGTCACGCGGGGAATACCCAGCGTATGCTTTGAAGGAATTGGAGCGAGCAGGGATTGACATTGAGATGACAGAAGAAGATCTAGCTTTGCTTAAAAACCATACGGTTGATTTTATCTCCTTTAGCTACTATTCTTCACGGGTTGTTACAACAGATCCTAAACTTAATGAACAAACAGAAGGAAATATTTTTGCATCAGTGAAAAATCCATACTTAGAGGCAAGTGAGTGGGGTTGGCAAATTGATCCGTTAGGATTTAGAACGACGATGAATGCACTTTATGACCGTTATCAAAAACCGCTGTTTGTTGTGGAGAACGGCTTAGGGGCGATTGATACACCTGATGAAGCGGGTTACGTTAAAGACGATTACCGGATTGATTACTTACGTGAACATATTCAAGCGATGAAAGATGCCGTTGAGATTGATGGCGTTGATTTACTCGGTTATACGTCTTGGGGTTGTATTGACCTTGTGAGTGCTGGGACAGGTGAGATGAAAAAGCGGTACGGTTTTATCTATGTTGACCGTGATAACGCAGGCAACGGAACACTCAAGCGGACAAAGAAAAAATCATTTGATTGGTATAAGAAAGTCATTGCGTCAAATGGTGAAGACTTAGCTTAAGAAAAAGGTTACAGCTTTTCTAAAAAAGTTGTAACCTTTTTCTATTGATGGCGACTAATGACATAGATATACATAAGAAAGGGAAGGATAGAGATGAAAAAAGTATGGCTAGTTGTTAGTTTAATTGTTTTGACGATGGCAATGGCAGCGTGTGGAAATGACTCAGCAGGAGACTCAACAAGTGAAACAGACGCCGTCACAATGAATACAGAAGAAGTGATGGATAAGATTGAAAGTCAGATCAGTGAGGATATGGACGGGGAGACAGGGATGTTTCAACGTGCGGATTTAACCGATGAAGAAGACCCGACGGGTGATATGTACATGGATACGATGGGAATTGATCGTACCCTACTTGCTTCTGGTTTCGGTTATCAGTCCATGATGAATGTGAATTCTACCACGATTATTGTCTTAGAAGCTGCATCGTCAGACGATATACCGGCAATAAGAGCAGGACTAGAAGCGTATTTAGAGAATCAAGTGAACATCTGGAGCCAATATCTACCGGATCAATATGAAAAAGTCGAGAACAATATCATTAAAACAGAAGGTAACTACTTCATTTATATTACGTACGATAACCCAGAAAGTATCGAAGCCATCTTTGATGATGCAGCTGGGGCTTTATAAGTGGTTGTTTCACTCATATAGGGCAATGTAAAGGAGGACTGACGATGGTCTTTAGCTCACTGACATTTTTACTCATCTTTTTACCACTTGCCTTCGCAAGCTATATACTCAGTCCGAAGCGGCTAAAAAACGGAGTGCTACTTATTGTTAGCCTCCTTTTTTATGCGTGGGGTGAACCGGTCTACGTCGTGCTCGTCATCTTTTCAGGGGGGATGGATTATCTTCATGGACGGTTAATGGGACGGTTTGAAGGAAGGGCCAGAATAAGAAGGTTGGTCTTATTATCCTCGCTCGTAATTAATCTAGGTGTGCTGTTTTTCTTTAAGTACGCGGATTTTATGATTGACTTAGTAAACAAAGTATTTCAGTTAGACATTGGCCTATTAGAGTTACCGCTTCCGATTGGCATTAGTTTTTATACATTTCAAACGCTATCTTATACGATTGATGTTTACCGAAAGAAAGTGAAAGTGAATCATAATCTGATTGACTTTCTTATGTATGTGTCACTTTTTCCGCAACTGGTCGCCGGACCGATTGTTCGTTACGAGGCAATTGATAATCAATTAAGAGAACGAACCATCACAAAAGAAGATGTTACTGAAGGTATCTTTCGCTTTAGTTATGGCTTAGCTAAAAAAGTATTAATCTCTAATCAAATGGCCGCATTACATGCTGAACTGATAAGGCTTGAATCGGTGTCATTTTGGGTGAGTTTTTTCGTGGCGTTTAGTTATGGCTTACATATTTATTTTGATTTTAGTGGCTACTCTGATATGGCGATTGGTTTAGGGCGTCTGTTTGGCTTTCGTTTTCCGGAAAACTTCAACTATCCGTATCAAGCGACCTCGATTAAAGACTTCTGGCGGCGCTGGCATATGACGCTTAGTCAGTGGTTTAGGGATTATCTGTATATCCCGCTTGGGGGTAACCGAGTCGGAGAAGTAAAATGGTTAAGAAACGTTTTCATTGTATGGTTTTTAACGGGTCTTTGGCACGGGGCAAGTGTCAACTTTATTTTTTGGGGTTTGTATTTTGGCTTTTTTCTTATTGTGGAGACCTATATTAGTCCTCTCTTTACACACAAGGTACCTGTCACATTAAAGCGCGTGTATACCCTCGGCGTTGTTCTTGTGAGCTGGTTGATTTTTAGTGTGACGGATGTCTTTAACCTGATGCGCTACATCACAGGACTAGTCAGCTTCCAAGCGCCACCGCCGACACTCATTTATTATCTTCGTGAATATGCGGTGCTGTTAGTGGTGGCGATTATCGGTTCGACAGATATATTTGCTAAATGGATCATAAATAAGTCATCCCCTACCACCCGCGTATTAGAAAGTCTCTTTGTCTTTATGCTCGTTGTGTTATCGATGAGTTATCTTATTGATCAATCGTTTAATCCATTTATATATTTCCGGTTTTAATGTGAGAGGAGAGTACGATGAAGCGATTAATAGGGATTTTAATCATAAGCTTCTTGATGAGTTTAGCGCTTTTGACATTCGTGATAGAAGACCAAACCTTTTCCGAAACGGAAAATCGTTATTTACAGACGATGCCTGAATTTAAGCTAGCGGCTCTACTTGACGGGTCATTTATGTCTGATATAGAAGACTATTTGGCTGACCAAATCATTGGGAAAGACTTTTTTCTCACCTTAAAATCAAAGACAGAACAGGCGCTACTTAAAAGGGAAAATAACGGGGTCGTAAAAGCAGGAGATTATTTAATTGAACCGTTTATCTATCAAGAAGACAATCTATTAAAAAATTTAGAAGCTATCAATGAGTTTCACCAGTCTAACCAAGCGATATTTGACATTACGGTCATGATTGTCCCAAATCAAGTCGGTATTTATGACACCTACTTACCGGCGTACTTACCAACGGATGATCAATCGCACGTGTTAAAAATAATAGACGAACGTCTTCATATGGATACGGTTAATGTCAGTCAGATATTACGTCAACATCAAGAAGATAATATTTATTATCATACCGATCATCACTGGACAATGCGAGGGGCTTACCTAGCCTATCAAGTATGGTTTAATGAAAGAGCGAAGCCATTATCAGATTATCAGTCTGAAGTTGTTTCAACTGACTTTCCGGGTACACGCTACCGCAAGTTTCATGACCTCACTTTGCCAAAAGATACGATTGAATGGTTTAACGTGACAGATGAGCTTGATTTAACCATTACGTATAGTGACGGTAGAGTCACAAATCAGTATGTTCATGATCACTATTTAGATGAGACGGATCAATACCGTTTCTTTTTAGATGGGAATGATGCGCTGATTAAGATTGAAGTTAATCATGAGGAGAAAACGAATAGAAAGCTCATGGTGGTAAAAGATTCGTACGCCGATAGTTTTGTGCCATTTCTGCTTCCGCATTACGATGAGATTCATTTGATTGATCCGCGTTATTATAAACAGTCGCTCAAAGCGTATATGGCAGAACACGAACTTAGTGAACTACTCGTCTTATATAATCTTCGTACCTTTAATGAAGATCAATCGCTTCGATATGTGTTATATTAATACTTCCATAACACCATATGATATACAACTAAAAGCAACGCCTTTAGACTTCGATTAAAGTCTAAAGATGTTGCTTTTTATGGGCTGTTTTTACATATACTATTTAATATTATGTTTGGCAACTAGACTATTGAGCGGGTCTATTTGGTCGTCGGCCAAAGCCGGATTCTGTGAGCGGGGTGCTACTTACTCCTGAAGGTGTAAGATAAGTTAACGTGTCTGTTAGCGTAAAGTTTAGTTCAGTTGACGTTGTGATTACACCATTCGTAATTAATCCGTTGACAGCTTCACCGTCTAAATCAACAGTCGTATGCCAAGTAACTGTCTTGTCTGTTTCAAGCAATGGACTGGATACAACAATCGTCTGGTAGCTTTTCGTTGGCGTGAAGCCTAGAATGAACTGACCACTGTCATCTGTCAGGGAGATGGACTCGGTTGTTGGTTGATCAAATTGATAGATAATACTTGGTTGAGAGGAGTCATCTGATGGACTTTGTGCCATTGCACTACTGCCGGCCGCAATGAGTATCCCACCTGAAATATGAAAGGTCTCGTCATAGTCAAGCGCACCATTACCGCCGTCGATCGGGCCGTTCACAATAACCGTTCCTCCTGTCATCTCAATAGTTGAATTAGAGTCAATTCCATCACCTGATGCATCGATTGTTATGTCTCCCCCATGAATAGCCAAATAACCTGTCTCCCCACTTGAGAGAATAAATGTCCCATTGACTATCTGAATATCTTTGTTGCTATGCAACGCATCGTCTAAGGTGTTAATGTTGAAAGTGCCAGAGGCGATGACAGTATCTTTTTCAGCTTTTAATCCTTTTGTTGAAGGTGTGTCATCAGACGTTTCATCCACTGTTTCATCATCTGTCGTGTTGCCCTGCATTCCTTCAGGCGGTGCCATCTGTTTATCTTCACCCTGCATCGCGGTAAATGCTTGTTTATTCTTTTCAAGGATTTATCGCAGGTCGTCCATGGACTTTGTCCCCCAGTAATGCTTCGGTTAAAGTGTCATTAAAGTCATTTTCTGCAATTAACTGTTCGACGAAAGTGGTTATATCTAATGGTCCAGCGAAGTTACCCATCATGTGATTGTTAGTTAAAGAAATCGTTTCTGGTGCACCTCCACCAGATGTGAGAGTATAGTTTCCATCTTCGACATATAAAGATGCGATACTTTGGATGGCATCTGATTTTGCTTCAATTGTCATATCACTTGATAAGATGGTTATGTCACCTTTATTGCATTAAGGCGAGAAGACACTTTCCTCAAGTGCGTCGGCACTAGGTGGGGAATCTTGTGTTAGTTGAGACATCTGAATATGGCACGACTTTTCGTTTGACTCTTCCGAAAGAAACGAAATAGGTATACACTAGACTAGTAAATCAGTATGAATATTTACTAGTCTTTTTTTGAAATGAGGTAAAGCTATGTGGGGAGTAAAAAGACGGACAAAGAAAAGCATCGTATCGTCCAGTCTATTGATTGGACTAATTATCATTTATTTCCTTATGGGGATAAGTACCTTATATGAGCGGCCAATAGTTGAGTTAGTTGATATTAAACATGTAGAAGAAATTGTTGTTAATGCGGATAATAGTGACGTTGCGGTGGATGTTATTTATGACGTTACCTTTAAAGCGCGACTTGAAAACACGAAGCATCGCGGTGAGACACTCACGATGCAGTATACCTATAGTGATAGTGCGCCGTACCATTCCGCCTTTGATGTGGGCGATAAAGTCTTTGTTACATTACGCGAAGGAAGTATACTAACAGCTGAGGTCATTGAAGTGAAACGTGACCAAGAAGTACTGATCTTATTTAGTTTATTTTTACTCATTATGCTTGTGGTGGGTCAGCGTCAGGGGTTATTCGCGGTCCTTAGTTTAATTTTTCATGTGTCGATAATGGCAGGAGCCATTTATCTTTTCATTGCCCGGCCAGGTACATCATTGCTCTTACTAATGGGTATTGCGGCAATTTTTATGACGGTGGTGTCATTGATTTTTGTTAGTGGCTTGACGAAAAAAACACTCAGTGCCATTCTTTCGACACTCACAGGCTTAGCGCTGATGATGACTATCACCTTACTTGTCTTAAGGCTAACGAATCAACAGGGGTTAAGGTTTGAAGAAATGGGGTTGCTTACACGGCATCCTGATGCGGTCTTCACTGCTGGTCTACTCATTGGGGCGATCGGTGCGGTTATGGATGTCGCGGTAACGATTGGCTCAACGCTCTTTCAGATTAAAGAAGAGCATCCAATGATTAATACAAAATCGCTGGTAGCTTCTGGACGACGCATTGGTCAAGATATTATGGGGACGATGACTACGATCGTTTTCTTTGCCTATATTAGCGGGACGATTCCAACACTACTTATTTACTTATTAAATGATGCGTCGCTAGGGTATAGTTTATCGATGAATTTCTCACTTGAACTTGTCCGCGCGTTAAGTAGTGGGATTGGAATTGTCTTAACAATACCGGTGTCTATTCTTTTTGCGGTACTCTTGACGAAGGTAGGTGAGGCGACATGACAACGATTAGTCTCTTGGCTATCATTCTATTCATACTCATGAGTGTGATTGGTGGAAAGAAAGGGTTATTAAGCTTTACTGTTATGCTGATTCATGTGAGTGTAATCATTGTCGCCGTGTTGATTATGACGGATCCAGCTGCAAGTCCGATCATCATCACATTGCTTGCCAGTGTTGTCATTAGTTATGCGACGCTATTCTTGATTAATGGGAAAAATGAGAAAACAAAAATTTCCTTTTTAGCAACGATTGCGACCATGATGGTTTTAATCGCTATGATACATTTCTTTGTTCTTTGGACACGTGTTGGAGGGTTTAGTACGGAAGAAGTCGAAGAACTAGCCATTTATTCGTTTTACTTTGGAGTAAACTTTACTGAGGTTATCACTTCGGTTATCATTTTAAGTACGATTGGGGCGGTGACTGATGAAGCGATCTCTGTCGTGTCACCGATGTATGAGTTGTATCGTCATAATCAAAACCAATCAAAGAAAGAGCTCTTCATGAGTGGTATGCGAGTCGGTATGGATTTATTATCAACAAGTGCGAATACACTATTTTTCGCCTTTTTTGGTAGCTATCTTGCGTTGCTAGTACGTTTTTTTGATATGGGTTATCAGATCAGCGAGGTGTTGAATGCGAAAGTGTTTGTTCAAGAGATTGTCACGATTCTTTTATCAGGTGTTGGGATTGTACTCGTCGTTCCAGTAACTGCATATTTAACGGCATATCGATTAACATCGACTCGCAGTAAGTCCGATACGTCATCATATCATTTAGTCAGAAGGATATTTAAATGAGGTTTGATATATAAGAAAACAGCTAATCATTTGCGTTAGCTGTTTTTCTTATAATCTAAAAATCCTCGAAAGAGCAAATCTATAAGTACTTGTAAGCCGATAAATGATTTTTGGGTATGGTCATTATAAGTGCCAAGGTCAGTAGACTGATAATACAAATGATAAGTAGAGTGTTCAGCAAGATGGTTATTTTTAAAACTCGTGATTGATAACGTAGGAATCCCTTTGGCTTTAAGCCTTTTAAGATGATTTAAAATGGGGTGTACATCACCACTTAAAGAAATGAGGATGACTAAATCATCCGTTGTGATCTCTTTAAGTGCCATTTGAAATTCAGTTAAAGCTGGTAAGTGATAGAGGTGTTTACCTGATGCAAAGAAATAACGTTTTAATTCTCTTAAAGCATTTTCCTGTCCGAATCCTGTCGCAAAGCCATACAACGATTGCGCTTGGTCAATCAATTCATATATTGCTCGTTTATCGATTTCTTCAAAGAGTTGAATTGTATAATCGATGTCATAGCGTGACAGTTCAAATAAATCTGAAGGATGATCTTCTTTTAAGGCATGTTCTTTTAAGAAGTATTTAAATTCACTGTAACCTGAAAAGCCGAGCTTTTGAGTCAGCCGAAGAATCGTTGATTTTGACGTCATACAGGCGTCACTTAAGGCAACAATGGTCATTTTTTGTGTATCGTTTGGGTGTCGTTCAATATAATCTAATATGTAATAATCATTGTCAGTTAAGTCATCAGCATATGTATGAATGAGCGCTTGAAACACATAAAAAACCTCCTTCTTGTTAGCACTATTATAGCGGATAAATTTATGTGTGACCATGGATAAATAGTGAATCGATATAAGAATTAAAGCGCAAACATATTCAACCATGACATAAAAAAGAAAGACGGACGATGATGATCGCCCGCCAAAAAGTGAATGGTTTGATTAGTGTAGGATTATTTTAATGTTGGCCAGAAGTCTTTGTTAGCTTCTAGTAATTCATCGAGAAGCTCCTTAGCTACACGCGCATTTGGTACTGTGCGTGAAAGTGTGAGTGCTTGCCAAAGTTTTTGATATGACCCTTCAGCATAGGCTTCGACAACGAGTTTTTCTACAGCGACTTGTTGTTCCATCAATCCTTTTTGGAAGCGTGGAATCTCACCTTGAGTTAACGGTTCAGGTCCGTTTTTACCAACAATACAAGGGACTTCAACCATAGCTGTTGGCTCAAAGTTTGAGATTGCCCCGTTATTTTCAACGATGAGTAACATTCTTTCACCTGTGTTATAAGCAATCGCACGTGCCAGGTCAACGATATATGATGCATGTTCATCAATTTCTAGTGTTGATCCTTCTGTTGACTGATTCTCGGCAATACGTTTACATTCAGTAAAGACATGCTTTTCACGGCCATCCATTACTTGATTAGCTCTGGTGTAGTCTGGGTCTGTTTTCTCTACTTCATCTTGTGGGTAGAAATAATATTTTAGATAGGTGTTTGGTAACGTATCAGGTGCAAGTGCATAGACATCTTTCACTTTCTTGAATGTATCTTGCCAGCTTTTATCCACATGCTGACCAGCATCGGTAAAGTCCACAGCATAGCCGTTATCTTTTACGTGCGCTTTTAGCACAGGCATTAAATCATTACCTGCTTGGTCTGTAATAGATGTCCACCAGCCGAAGTGATTAAGGCCATAGTAACGGACCTGCATTTCTTTACGTGATTTAAGTCCAAGTATTTTTGCCATTAAATTCTCAATTGAGATAGGCATGTCGCAAATATTTAGTATTTTTGCATTTGGGCGTAATTTGCGTGTCGCTTCTGCAACAATGGCGGCTGGATTTGAGTAATTTAACATCCATGCATCAGGTGAGTATTTTTCCATGTAGTCAACGAGTTCAAGCACACCACCGATTGAACGCATGCCATAGCTCATACCGCCTGGTCCGCATGTTTCTTGGCCAACGACGCCGTATTTAAGAGGAATCTTTTCGTCCATTTCACGCATTTTGTATTTACCTACGCGAATATGGGCCATTACAAAGTCTACATCGGTAAAAGCTGTTTTTGGATCAATTGTTTTAACAACGTTAATCTCTGGTGCTTTTTCTTTAATAATGACCTCACACGCGTCAGCAACAATATCTTGTCGTGCTTCATCATTATCATAAAATTTAATTTGACGAATCGGTAATCGGTCGAGATTATCGAGTAACATTAGGACAATCCCTGGAGTAAATGTTGAGCCGCCACCTGCGATAACAATTGAGTGTTTTTTCATTTTAAATCGTCTCCTTTATTGGTTAAGTGTATGTTCATACATGTTAGGGTTTTATTTCTCTATTTCCATATTTATTCGTGTTGCTTTATTTCATTAAATCCTCAATATTCCCACGTACTTGTGGAACCCTTAGTCCGACAATGACTTGTAAATTATGCCCTGAACGCACGACACCAGCGGCGCCGATATCCATAAATACATCGTCTGTTGCGACGTTATCTATCTCTTTTACTCTCACACGTAAACGTGTAGCACAATTGGTGATACTATCGATATTGTCTTTTGAACCGAGTGCCGCAAGGTACGCTTCTGCTAGTTCTTGATCAATACCCTTACCAGCCTCACCTGATTGTTTACTTTGTTTATAATCTTTTTTCGATTTTAATGACACATCAGCCCCACGACCGGGTGTTTTGAAGTCGAATTTTATAATTAACGCTCTAAAGATTACAACATATAGCGCCATGAAACCAATACCAACGGCGATTTGAATGACATAAATGAGCCAATGATTCGCAGCAAGTGGTAACCAGTTTTGGAAAACAAAATCAATTAACCCTGTTTGGAAGTTACCAGACAAGCCAAGTAAATAAAGTGTGGTAGCCATCGTTGCCGATAGTACAGCGTGCATAAAGAATAGTAGTGGCGCAACAAATAAGAATGTAAATTCAATCGGCTCGGTAATACCAGTAAGTACAGCAGTAACAACCGCTGGAACTAATAGACCAAGGACTTTCTTACGGTTTTCAGGTTTGGCTGTTAAATACATGGCAATAGCTGCCCCTGTGGTACCAAATGTTTTCCCCATACCCGTTAACATGAGTCCACCTTGCGGGAAGAGTGATGTTAAGCTGTCTGTTGAATTAGCAAAGTCTGATAGGTTTTGAATCCAATAATTCACCGTTCCACCATCAATCGCAACGGGTCCAAAGAAGACAGGACCATAAATGAAGTGGTGTAAGCCTGTTGGAATCAATATTCTTTCAAGGAAAGTAAATGTCCAAACGCCAAATCCACCAGCTTCAACCATGAAGTTTTGCATATTGAAAATACCTGATTGGATTGCTGGCCATACAATAAGTGTGACTAAACCAGCTAAAATTGTGATAGGGAATAAGAAAATAATGACAAGAGGTGTACCTCTAAAACTTTGCAGCATGTTAGGGACTTCTTTATCGTAATATTTGTTGTGAATCCATACGGCAAGAGAAGCAGCCACAATCGCACCGACTAAATTGGTATCAAGCGTGAGGACGCCAGCAACTTCAGTTAACCCTAGTGCGCCAGCTTCAAATGTATCTACGCCAAACGTTGGACCAAAATAGCTTAGTGTTGCCCCCATGAAATAGTTATACGTTAAATACGTAATAAAACTTGTTAATACGGCACGACCACTTTCTTTTTTTGCTAAGGTAATAGGAATACCTAAGACGAATAGGAGTGGTAAGTTTCCAAAGATTACGAGTGATGTTTGTAAGAAAATATCCGTGATTTTAAAGTAAGTTGAGCCTTCTACCGCAAAGGGGAATAATTGCTGGTTTTGCAAGATCACAGTCAGACCTAAAAGAATACCGGCAAAAGGTAACAAGAGCGCTGGGAAAAACATCGCGCCTCCAAATCGTTGAACTTTGTCTTTTAATGATTGAAACATAGTATAACCTCCACATCATTTTTTTGTTTTATCCATCCATGTGCCGTCGACTATTCTTAATCATCTCCTCCTTTATAGGGTGTAGTCATGTCATTTTTCGCAAGTGATTTTTAAGCCGCTTTAATGTTCTTACATATATTGAAAAAACATAGTGGCGTGTGTTTCTTTGACACTTTTATTAAAACATCATTAGTAAGCGTTTACAATGCTGTTAGGTCGTTTAGGGAGAGGGTAGCAAGGTTAGATACTTTTCTCTTAAAACGGGAAATTTCCCGAAGATGATGAGTGTAGAGGTGATAAGTGAACGATATAATGCGTGATGTGGTCTGGGTACTAAAAGTAAAAAATCCAATATATACAAAAAATCCAGTATTAATCTTCATTAAGAAGATTAATACTGGATACTATCTCAAGCTATACATTAACTTAAATCGTATAGCTGTATATTAATTAGTTGCGAATAAGGTAATCAAATGCCCCAAGTGATGCTGTTGCACCTGATCCCATTGAAATAATGATTTGTTTGTAAGGTGTGTCAGTACAATCACCTGCAGCGAAGACACCAGGTAAGCTTGTTTGACCATGCTTATCAACGATAATTTCTCCCATGCGGTTACGATCGACCGTATCACCTAACCAGTCTGTATTAGGTATAAGACCGATTTGTACAAAGACACCTGCAAGCGCAATGTGGTGTTCTTCACCCGTATCACGATCTTTATAAGACAAGCCGTTCACGGTTTCATCACCAGTGATCTCCGTAGTTTGAGCATTCTTAATCACCGTAACATTTGGCAGAGAATTAAGACGATCTTGAAGTACTTGATCAGCTTTAAGCTCAGGTAAAAACTCAACGACTGTTACGTGTTTTACGATACCAGCTAAATCAATCGCTGCTTCAATCCCTGAGTTACCGCCACCAATAACAGCAACATGTTTACCTTCAAAGAGTGGGCCGTCGCAGTGCGGGCAATAAGCTACGCCCTTATTTTTAAATTCTTTCTCACCAGGTACATTGATATTTCTCCAACGTGCACCAGTAGAAAGGATCACTGTTTTACTTTTTAAAACAGCCCCGTTTTCAAGTTCCACTTCAAAAAGGTCATTTTTCTTTAAACCAGTAGCTTGTAAACTCTTCATGACATCCACATCATATTCGTTCACATGTGCTTCGACATTGCCCATTAACTTAGGGCCTTCGGTGTAAGGCATACCGATAAAGTTCTCAATACCTAATGTATCCATGACTTGGCCACCGAAACGATCAGCAACTAAACCTGTACGAATACCTTTTCGCGCAGCGTAAATGGCAGACGTCGCACCTGATGGGCCCCCACCAACAACAAGCACATCAAATGGCTCTTTACTATTTAATTCTTCTGGGTCTGGCCCTTGTGATACTAAAGCGAGTAAATCATCTAAAGTCATTCGACCAGATTCTAAAAACGCACCATTTAAGTATACGGCTGGAACAGCCATGATATTTTCGCTTTCAACCTCAGCTTTATGAGCTGTACCTTCAACCATTGTATGAGTGATATGAGGGTTTAACACACTCATAATATTCAATGCTTGAACAACGTCTGGACAGTTGTGACATGAAAGTGATACATACGTCGTAAAGTTTAATTCTTTGGAAATACTTTTAATTTGTGCGACTTGGCTATCATCTATTTTAGGTGCCCGGCCACTAACTTGTAACAGTGCCATAACCAAAGAAGTAAATTCATGGCCAAGTGGTACACCGGCGAAAGTTACACGAGGCGTTTCACCTTTTTTCGCGATAGTAAAACTTGGTGTCCGCTCTAACACGGTTTCTTCTACGGCAATACGATCAGACATATGACTTATTTCATCAACAAGTTCTTTTGTTTCAATCGAATGCTTATCGTCGCCTAAACTTACTTGAATGATAAGATCAGACTCAAGCAGTCCGAGATACTGCTTGAGTTGTTCTTTGATTTGTTGGTCTAGCATGTAACGATCACTCCTTAGATTTTACCTACGATATCTAGGCTTGGTTTAAGTGTTTCTCCACCTTCTTGCCATTTCGCTGGGCAAACTTCATTTGGATGTTCGCGAACGTATTGTGCTGCTTTTACTTTATTGATAATAGTAGAGGCGTCACGACCGATACCATCTGCATTTATTTCAACGGTTTGGATAACACCGTCTGGATCAATAAGGAAAGTACCACGGTCTGCAAGACCTGATGCTTCGTTTAATACATCAAAGTTACGTGAAATCACTTGTGATGGGTCACCAATCATCGTGTATTCAATTGATCCAACCGCATCAGAATGCTCGTGCCATGCTTTGTGAACAAAGTGAGTATCTGTTGATACTGAGAAGACTTCTACACCAAGTTCTTTTAATGCTGGATATTCTTTTTGCATATCTTCAAGCTCTGTTGGACATACGAATGAGAAGTCAGCTGGATAGAAAATAACCACACTCCACTTACCTTTAAGATCGGCTTCCGTTACCTCAAAGAAATCTTCCCCTTGTTTGAATGCTTGTGCTGTGAATGGTAGTACTTCTTTACCTATTAGTGACATAAATTGTCATCCTCCTTTAAATTTTGAATAATATAAGAGATTATTAACGTCAATCACAAAACATATGTACAATTAACGATTAACGATAATAATTCTAATTCGATATAGATTATTATAAAGTATTTGTTTTTAAAGTCAAGTTAAATGATTCTCATTAAGAAAGCGTAATCATTGTTTTTATTTCAGTGTTTTCGAGCGTTATTTGTTGAAACGAGGAAAAATATTTTTATACTTTTAAATAAAAAATCTGACGATATATTATCGTTTATCATATGAGTATGATAATCACCACGCTTAAATGAAACATCCCATCCTAAAATTCCCCGCTTTCATTATATACCCCAAAAAATCATGACGTATGCATGAAATATGTCTTCATTTGAATCGACCAATAACAGTCTCAGTCAATAATATAGGTAATGTAAGTGTTTTCAGTCATTGTTTTATAACCCCTCAAACATTATAATACAAGTATACAAGGAGGGAAGGGGAATGAGTCAATCCATTTTAGTTAATCATCGGTATAAAGAAAAGGCTTATCCGCTGGCGTTTCATACGCATAATCATGATGAAATTTATTTGTTTCATCAAGGCAGTTGCCGCTTTTTAATTGGAGAACATATGTATTTGTTGAAACCTGGAGACTTGCTTTTTATTGACGGAAAAACCGTTCACCGGGCAGCGATTTTCTCTGATGTTATTTCTTATGAGCGGAGCATCATTCATTTTGATCGCGAGTGGTTAAAACCGCTACTAGATTTTTTAAACTTAGATCATCTCCTTCATATATTTCAAGAAAATAAACAGGGCTATATGCGAGCGATTCGTCCAAAGGCTATCAGAAAGGTTGAAGAACTGATTGAGCGTCTCGTTGATCTTAAAGGCGCGGACGAACCACACCGAGAAGCTGAGCAGCGGCTCATCCTTGTTGATGTATTGCTAGCGGTCGATCGCGGGACAGAACAGGTAGTAGATAAACCAAATATGAGAGGGGATGAAAAGACGATTATTGCTGAACGCGTCGCTAAATATATCTCAGAACACTATCACGAGAACATAACGATTGAAAGGATTGCTCATCATGTGAATTTGAGTACATCTTACTTATCACACATTTTTAAAGAGATAGCGGGTCAGACCATCATGCAATATATTATGGGGTATCGTTTATCACAAGCAACCCATGCGTTAGAAAGTTATCCGGAATACACGATTAAGCATATTTCTAAGGCACATGGATTTGAGAGTGATGCGCACTTTAGTCGCTATTTTAAACAACATTTTCAACTAACGCCATCGGCGTATCGGAAACAAGTATTTAATCAAAGGGGAGAGTATATGTTATGAAAAAATTACGTTTTGGCATAATCGGTTACGGGGCACAAGGGTCAATGTATGCACGTTTTATCGAACAAGGTATGGTCGAGAGTATGGATCTAGTCGCGATTTGTGATAGTGATGAAGTAAAACAATCGCAGTTAGTTGAATCGTTTCCAAATAAAAAAATATATAACGATTATAAAGACATGATTACAAGTGGTGAGGTCGATGCCATCATTACAACAGTACCACACTATCTGCACCCGGAGATGGCTATGTTTGCCCTTAACAACGGGGTACATGTATTAAACGAAAAGCCGGCGGGTGTATACACAAAACAAGTGAAAGCGCTTAACGATTTTGTTGCAACAAATAGCGATGTGACCTATGCGATGATGTTTAATCAACGAAATAATCCGCTTTACCAAAAAATCAAAAAGATTGTTGAAGATGGTGAGATTGGACCCATTCGTCGAACTAACTGGATTATTACCACCTGGTGGCGCCCGCAACCATATTACGATCAAAGTGCTTGGCGTGCAACGTGGGGTGGCGAAGGCGGCGGTGTCTTAGTTAATCAAGCCCCGCATCAGCTCGATCTTATTCAATGGATTGCAGGTGTGCCGACGAAAGTCTACAGTAAAATTAAACATGGCTTTAGACGTGATATTGCTGTTGAGGATGAGGTAACAGCACTGATGGAGTACGAGAATGGTGCCACGGGAGTATTTGTTACGTGTACACATGACTTATTAGGAACAGACCGGTTAGAAATTTTAGGTGATAAAGGAAAGATTGTTGTAGAAGACAGTAAAACGGTCACGGTTAAACGCCTAAAAGAATCAGAAAATATATTGAATAAAAACATGGATATGGAAGATGTGAAACGTTTGTTTATGGGACAAATGAATACAAAGGACCTTTATTCAACAGAAGTATTTACAGAAGAGAGTGCTTGGGGTGAACAGCACTCCGGCGTTTTAGAAAACTTTGCTCGTCATATTCTTTATGGGGAGGATTTACTCGCACCAGGCGCTGAGGGGATTAACGGTGTGCGTCTAGCCAATGCCATCCATTTATCTACTTGGACAGGAGAAGAAATAGTACTTAAGGATTTTGATGATGATTTATATCTAAATGAACTAAATAAGCGGATCAAAGAAGAAGCTAAATTTGACCTGCGTCGTTAAGGAGAGAAAGACCATGCTTAAAGTCGCCATTATTGGTCTTGGGGATGTGTCATTTGTTCATCGTCAAGCTATTGAAGCAAGTGATGTCGCCGACTTAGTCGCTGTTTGTGATATCGATCCGACAAAGCACGCGTTATACCGTGACAGACCTTTTTATACACAAGTAGATGATTTGTTAGCGAAAGAAGAGCTGGATGTGGTTCATATTTGTTTGCCTCATGATTTGCATGTGCCGATCGCAAAGCAAGTGATTAACCAAAGGATCGCTGTTTTTTTAGAGAAACCCGTAGGTTTAAATTATGAAGAGGCTTGCCATTTAAATGATGAAGTTGAACGGCTTAATGCCGTCGTAGGTGTTTGTTATCAAAACCGCTACAATAAGACGGTTCGTTTGTTAAAAGAAAAGCTAGCATCTAAGGAGAAAGGAAGACTGCTGGCAGTCAAAGGGCTTGTTACTTGGGGACGTCCGTTGTCATATTACACGCATAAACCATGGCGGGGATCAATGGCTCGTGCAGGGGGAGGTACGATTATTAATCAAGCGATTCATACGTATGATTTAATGCAGTATATTGCTGGAGATATTAAAGATGTGAAGGCAAGTCTATCGAATCTGACGGATTATCCTATCGAAGTGGAAGATACCGCTGTCGCTCAGATCAACTTTGCGCAGGAAGTTCATGGATTTTCTATGTCAACAAACGCTTATGTGGCCAATTCAAGTGTTGAACTACAAGTCATTCTTGAACAGGGGAAATACACAATAAAAGATTATCAATTATTCGACACAACAGATAAAGGGAAAGTGTGCCTCGTTGAAGACAAGGTATCAATAGAATCAAAATCTTATTATGGACCGAGTCATCAAGAGGCCATTGAAGCCTTTTATCGGGCAATCATCCATGGGGAAAATGATTATATTACGGTGGAGGATGCCTTGCCATCAATGATTATGATTGACTTAATGAAACAATCATCAGAAACAGGAAAACGAATCGATAAAGGAGACTGGTTACGTGAGAGCTAAAATTGGTGTGCAAGCAATGATGTTAAAAGAGAAGGTAGAACAATTAGGCGCTTATGAAACATTTAGGAAAGTACATGAGCTTGGGTATCATGCTATTGAGGTATCTCAAATACCAATGACAAAAGAAAATGTGAGTGATATCAAGCGAGCAACAGAAGACTTTGGCATTGAGGTGGCGTCAATGACCGCAGGTTTAAAACCGATGCAACCAGGACAAGAGTCACTCACAACTGATTTTGATAAAATTGTCCGTGATTGTCACACGTTAGATTGCGATCTCTTGCGGATAGGCATGTTGCCATTTGAAGCCATGGCTTCATTGGAGAAAGTGATTGAGTTTTCACATGAAGTCAATGCTGTTGCTAAAAAGCTACAAGAAGAAGGAATCAAGCTGTATTATCATAATCATCATATTGAGTTTACCAAGTATGAAGGAGAATATTTATTAGATATTATTCGTCGTCAAGCACCGCTTTTGGGGTTTGAACTTGATGTGCACTGGGTGCACCGAGGCGGATTAAATCCAGTCGAAGTGATTAAGCGTTATAAAGGCAAAGTCGAGCTTATTCATTTAAAGGATTACCGTGTCAATCGTGTACCTGAATCTGCACTTGAGTCACTTTATGCCGGGGACATTAAAGGGTTTATGCAACAATTTACTGATATTATTGAGTTTGCTGAACTTGGTGCTGGCTCACTTGATTTTAAAGCGATTATTGAAGCGAGTCTCGATGCAGGGGTACGTTATTTACTTGTTGAACAAGATGATCAATATGGTCGCGATCCATTTGATTGTTTAAAAGATTCACGTGATTATTTAATTGAACTAGGTTATCGTGAGCTATTTTAGGAGGGGTCGTGTGAGTAAAAAAGATGGCATGAATTATGCACCAAAAGGTAAGAGTAAGAAGGTAGTCAAACCAGGCGAATTCAATGTTGCGGTAACGGCACTCGATCATGGTCATATTTATGGGATGACCAATGGATTGATTGAAGCAGGGGCAACGATAAAGTATTTATATGAGCCAGATAAAATAAAACGGGAGAAATATTTAGAAACGTATCCGTTTGTTGAAGCGGTGGATTCATTAGAGGTCATATTAGGCGATCGGGCGATTCATATGGTTGCAGCAGCAGCCATCCCATACCTTAGAAGTTCATTAGGGAATAAAGTAATGCAAAGTGGTAAAGATTATTTTACTGATAAAACGGGCTTTACGACGTTAGCACAACTCGAAGAAACAAAACGCGTAGTCAAAGAGACGGGCCGAAGGTATTTTATTTACTTCTCTGAACGGCTACACGTTGAAGCGGCTATTAAGGCGGGTGAAATAATTGACGCAGGCACGATCGGTAAGGTTATTCAAGTGACAGGTTTTGGGCCGCATCGTTTAGATAAAGAAAATCGTCCGGAGTGGTTCTTCGAAAAAGATAAGTACGGGGGGGTTTTAGCTGATATCGGAAGCCACCAAATTGAACAATTTTTATATTATACCGGCAACAAAGAGGCAAAAGTATTAAACAGCAAGGTTGCTAATTATTATAACTCTGATAAGCCAGAGCTTGAAGATTATGGCGATGCGACACTTGTTGGTGAGAACGGGGCAACGTTTTATTTTAAAGTAGATTGGTTGACACCGGATGGTTTGCCAACGTGGGGTGATGGGCGTACGTTTATTACGGGCACCAAAGGCACCATTGAATTAAGGAAATATACCAATGTAGGCACAGAAGAAACAGGTGACCATTTATTCTTAGTGACACATGATAAAGTAGAACATATGTCATTAACGGGCAAGGTAGGCTTTCCGTTCTTTGGTCAAATGATACTTGACTCACTAAATGGAACTGAAATAGCCATGACCCAAGACCATATCTTCAAAGCGCAAGAATTGTGTTTAATTGCTCAAGAAGAAGCGATAAAAGTTCATTGACTAGCCAATGAATATAGTCAGGTAAGATTATTTTATCAATAACCCGAATGGCGCATGGACCATTCGGGTTATAGCTGATAAATGAAGCATAAGAAAGCTTAACTCAAATCTTCACCATTTGAAGCAATGACTTTCTTATACCAATCAAATGATTTTTTCTTTGTTCGTTTAAGCGAGCCGTTGCCGTCATTATCACGGTCAACATAGATAAAGCCATAGCGTTTTTTCATTTCACCCGTGCCCGCACTTACGAGGTCAATACATCCCCAAGACGTGTAGCCGAGTAAATCGATGCCGTCCAGTTCAACGGCGTCTTTCATCGCTTTGATATGTTCACGTAAATAACTGATACGGTAATCATCTTTAACACAACCTGATTCATCCGGCATGTCAATCGCCCCAAGGCCATTTTCTACGATAAATAAAGGTTTTTGATAACGATCGTAAATAGCGTTCATCGTTGTTCTCAAACCAAGCGGATCAATTTGCCAACCCCACTCACTTGCTTCAAGATAAGGGTTTTTCACAGATTTAAAGATATTTCCAGCTGTTTTTTCGACGGATTCATCAGTTGTAACTACGCGAGAAGAATAGTAGCTAAAAGAGATAAAATCAACAGTATGTTGTTTAAGTAATGTGACATCCTCTTCAGTCATGTCAATCTCGATGCCTCCACGTTCGAGTGCTTTTAGTGCGTAGGCAGGATATTCTCCGCGTGATTGTACATCGATAAAGAAGTAATTTTCATGATTTTTTTGTTGTGCTAAGAAGACATCTTCTGGCTTTGGTGTTAGCGGATAGTATTCTCCAGCCGCAAGCATACATCCGATCATATTGTCGGGGTCTATTTCATGGGCTATTTTTGTAGCTAGTGCACTAGCGACGAGCTCATGGTGTGCGGCTTGATATTTTGTTTGTTGTTCATTTTCACCTTGTTCAAACACTAAACCTGCCCCCATAAATGGTGCATGGAGAATCATGTTAATTTCGTTAAACGTTAACCAGTATTTCACCAGCCCTTTATAGCGTGTAAAAAGCGTTCTAACAAGGCGCTCGTAAAACACAATCATCTTCCGGTTACGCCAGCCGCCATATTCTTTAATTAAATGAATCGGACAGTCAAAGTGCGTAATCGTTACGAGTGGTTCGATGCCGTACTGTTGACATGTTTTAAAAAGGTCTTCATAAAAAGCTAGCCCTTTTTCATTTGGTTCGAGTTCATCCCCGTTAGGGAAAATCCGTGTCCAAGCAATCGATAAACGGTACGTTTTAAAGCCCATCTCCGCAAAGAGCTTAATATCTTCTTTGTAGTGGTGATACATATCAATCGCTTTTTTTGCTGGATAGAAGTACCCGTCTTCAAAATCTAACATCTTTCTTTTTCCTGAGATAATATCAAATCGTTCGTTACCTATAGGGACGACATCTACATTTGCTAGTCCTCGTCCATCAGTATTATATGCGCCTTCACATTGATTAGCGGCTGTTGCTCCACCCCATAAAAAATCTTGTCTAAAACCCATTTTGTTTTTGCATCCTTTCCGTTGGTAGAGACGGACACCGCCTAAACAGATCCGTCTCTAAATCAGTTAGCGTATTTTATCTATTTTACAACCCGGATTAGCGGATCTTTATTTGTAACTGTTTGTTCTGTCAGTCCAATAATGTCTCCGTACTCAGCTGAATTAGTGATGACTAATGGCGTTGTGACAGGATAGCCCTGCTCTTTAATATAGTCGATATCAAAGGTAATTAATAAGTCACCAACGTTGATGCGATCACCCTTAGTAATCGCATACTCAAACCCTTTTCCTTCAAGTTGAACCGTATCAATTCCGACGTGAATCAGTAATTCCAGACCTTCGTCAGTCGTAATGCCTACAGCATGTCTCGAATCAAATGTGGCAGAAATAACACCGTCTACTGGTGAAGTGACCATACCGACCGTTGGTTCTACAGCCATCCCTTTACCAAGAATTTCTTCAGAGAACATCTCATCAGGCACTTGTGAAAGCGGCAGTGCTTGGCCTTTTAACGGTGAGACAAGGGTGATGGTTTGATTGGCGAGTGTTGTTTCTCCTGTCATATCTGTTGTTTTCTCATCTACTTCAGGTGTCTCTTCTACTTTGTCTTTATAAAGAACATAAGAAATAATGAAACTAACAACAATACTAATAGCCGCACCAATGGCCGCAAATGTAAAGTAACTTAATGTATCATCACCAATATAACTTGGTAAGGTAAGTAGACCAGGCGCGCCACCTGAGAAGTTTCTTACACGGAAAATCCCCATAAATAAGCCCCCAACACCCCCGCCAATCATAGCGGCATATAGAGGTGTCTTATAGCGTAAGTTAACCCCATAAAGTGCAGGCTCTGTAATGCCAAAGAGCGCTGTTAAACCAGCAGATGACGCCAGTTGTTTTACAGTTGAGTCTTTTGATTTAAAACTTACCGCAAGTGCTGCGGCACCCTGAGAAACGTTTGATGCTAACATACCTGGATAAATCACGGTATCATAGCCACTTGTCATCCGGTTATTAATGCCAATTGGCACCAAGCCATAGTGTGTACCAGTTGCGACAAATAGAGGAGTAAATGCTCCGATAATAAGTGGCACAATCCAAGGACTAAATGATTCAAGTGCCTGAATACCTGCTGAGATATAATCACTAATTAAATGCCCAAAAGGCCCGATAATGGTTAACGCTACTGTTCCAACAATCGCAATAGTAATCAAAGGCTTTGTAAAGAATTTGACAGCTTTGGGTGATACGCGATCAGCGATGGGTTCAACATATGACATAAACCAGACGGCTAAAATAATTGGAATAACAGAAGAACCGTAACCAATTGCTGTAATAGGTAAACCGAAAAAGGCAATACCTTGGCCGTCTTCTAATGTATTGACCATCGTAACGAAGTTAGGATGCAAGAGAATACCACCAAGCATCATCGCTAAATAAGCATTCGTTTTAAACTTAGCTGCAGCAGATGAAGCGAGCAAGATAGGCAAGAAATAAAAGGCGGCATCTGCCATAAAGTCCATCACTTGATAGGATTGTGACGTATTCTCAATCACGCCAAAAACAACAAGTAATGACAGAACAGCTTTTAACATACCGGCTGCTGTAATGGCTGGTAAAATTGGTGTGAAAATCCCTGTAATTGTATCAATCACTTTAGCTACACGGCCGCGGTCATCTTCTTCATCACTCGATGCATCATCGTTTAATTGTGGAATAATTTGAGTGATTTCTTTATAAACTGTTCCGACATCGCTACCGATAATGACTTGATATTGTCCGCCTTTAGCCACAGCCCCCATCACACCGGGTGTTTTTTTAATCGCTTCTGTTTGCGCCTTTTTTTCGTCCTTTAAATTAAAGCGTAAACGTGTAGCGCAGTGATTGAGCCCTTGAATGTTTTTATCACCACCGACGTGTTCGATGATGGTTTGTGCTAATTGTTGATAGTTCATTGTTTTTTCCTCCTAATATAGGTTGTTTGGCCAATAAAAAACACCTAAATGTCACCGCATGTATAAACATGTGTGAATCATTTAGGTGTAGCCTGCTTGACCAGTAACAACCCTATAGTAATAAGTTAGACGCCTGCTTGTGTGATGCGGCGTATGTGAATCGTTAAATAAATCATCTCATCTTCTTTTAAATCACGATGAAACTCTTTCATGATGTACTCTCTAATTTTAAGTGCACATTGATATTCCTCTTTATAACGCTCTTTAAGAATAAATAAAAATCCAGCATCTTTATCAGACTCAAGTTCAACACCTCGGTATAACCGGTGGATAAAAAACTTTAAATGGGTGATAAAGCGCTCATAGTTTAGTGAATATTCATCTAAATCAATTTTGTAGTGGTACTTAATAATATTAAGAATATTTTGGATGATTTTAGTCATTTCGCTTACTTCAGAGACCTTAGACATATCAAGTTCTGCATTCACGATATGAAGCGCAATGAAGCCTGCCTCATCTTCAGGAAGTTTAATCCCAAGCTTTGAGTCGATAATATTTAACGCCTCTTTACCAATTAAGAATTCATGATTATAAAAACGTTTGATTTCCCAAAGTAACGCATTTTTAATCGGCAGCCCATTTTGATAACGTTCAATCGCATAATCAATATGATCTGTCAGTGTTAAATAAATATTCTCACTCAGTTTTTTCCCGAGAGAAGCTTTCGCAAAATTAATAATTTCATTTGCGACTTGGACATGTTCTAGTTCTACTTTTGCTAATAACTCGGTTAGTTTATTTGTCGGCATATCTTTATTGCTCGTATAAACTTTTTCGATTAATGTTTGATCAATGGCGTCACCAGGCTTCTTTTTAAAACCTAATGCTTTACCAATCACTAACACATCTTTCCCGAACTCATCCGTTGATTGCACGATGTTATTATTAATAATCTTTTTTACTTTCACACGTTCGATCTCCTTAAATGAGATTCAATCAGCTAGCTAATCACATACTGTGAGCATATCGAGTGTAGCCCGTAAGCGGTAACAACCTCGACTCCAAAGATAATTACAACACAGGTTTATATGAAAGTCAAGACTAAAAAAGCGAAAGATACCTTTCCCGTAAAAAGGATGAAAGGTATCTTAAAATAATGAATTATTTACTTGCGTAAGTATGACGTGACAACAGCCTCGTCATCATTTGTAAAAACAGACGTAAACCAATCCCATACGGCACGGAAGAAGTCTCTGATTGCGTTCACAATACCCTGACCTTCTTCAGACTGCGTAAAGTCATTTAGCCAGTCACGTGTTTTATCGATAGTTTCATTCACTTTATCCCAGTTGATATTGAGGTTTTTTAGCTTATCAAAGAGACTGACTAGCTGGTTAAGCTGTTCGTCTGTAAGTGTAAGGCCCATTTCTTCGGCTAAGCGCTGAATAAGTGCACGTAATTCTTCTGTTGTTTCAGGCTTTTGTTTATCAACTTCTTCTTTAATCCTGTTCATAAAATCAATGGCGTCATCTTCTGATACATTTTCATCCTCAGCTAAATCAGCTGTGATGACCATCTCTTCATTGGCTGCTTTTTTTAAATCCTCATCAAGTTCTTCTCCTGTGGACTGTTCATAAGCTTTTAATATACCTGTTAAAGCGCCGGTTCCCGAAACGTTAAATGGTGCAGTTACATAAATTTCCGCTCCAGTAATACCAGCTGTTGCGAGTGCGTTAGCATACATTTTAGAAGTGATATAGGTAATGTTTTCAGTTGTTACCATAATACCAGAGTTGCCATCAGCCAAAGATATTTTCGCAGATGAAATGGCGCGCGTACCGATTTTTTCTTTTGGTACAACATCACCTAAATATTGGTGCTCTTCTGCGTTTGTTACGTAGACAATCTCTTCCTCGTTGATATCAGACATGTTCATTTCTCTTAATATACTCGCTTTTTGTTCAGCGGTTAAATCTTCACCTAATGTTACAACAACATCTGTCACTTGATCAGCGGATAAGACGGGTACTAAAACTTGAAAAGCCATAAGTGCGAGTAACATAACGACAAGATATTTTTTGAAATTTTTCATATTTTCTTCCTCCTTAAACTCTTACACATGTGTGCTTTAGAGCACATACACTGATAGTTTACCCCATAATGCTTTAAAAGTATCTTTTTCCTTCGTTTTTACACAAAAAATAGGTCAATAGCCAGTCTTTTGATACAATATAGTTAACCGAAAACGTTACGTTCATATTCAGTTAATGAAACGGATGATTTTAAAAAAGGGGAGAGATTATGCACTATATTGATATTACGATGCCACTTATAAACGAAGGTGCTGTTTGGCCGGGTGATACGCCCTTTCACTTTAAATTAAGTGCCACGATGAAAGAAACTAACGCCGTTAATATAGGTGAAATGAGCTTGAGTCTGCATAACGGTACCCACATGGATGCGCCGTTTCATTACGATGAACATGGTGCCACAATTGATCAGGTTAACCTTTCAATTGGGATTGGACGCTGTCAAATAATAGACGTCACGCATTTAGAGAAAGTTACGGAGAGTGACTTAAAATGTTTCGACTTTAATAATACTCCGCGCGTACTTTTTCATATGCTTGATCGAGCGCCTACTATTTTTCCAGAACAGTTTCCATTATTGACAGAAGATGCTGTAAATTATTTATCTAAGCAAGGAGTGAAGCTCATAGGAACGGACGCACCTTCTGTTGACGAGGTAACCTCCAAAACGTTACCTATCCACCAAGCGCTTCATGCATCAAACATGACTATTATAGAAAATCTTTTTTTAAATCATGTAGCACCTGGCGTTTATTGGCTCTATGCGGTACCGTTAAAAATTATCGGAGCAGATGCGAGCCCCATAAGAGCCATACTAACGCCGTTAGATGGCGAGGTATATTGAACATAATGCGTATGGGGAAAACGTGAGCTAACAGAAGAATAAAGCATGAATGTTACTTTATTAGGGTATAGATTGTTGTAAGTACAGATTAAAACGTAACAAGTAGTTATTGATGTGAAAGGGTGGATAATATGAAGATATTAACGCGTATAGAACAACAGTTAAATGACACGATTCAGGCAGTTGGACGTTATCCGTTAGCCTTTAGTTTTATTTTAAGCTTAACGATTGCGAACATGTTTATGATTGAATCAAATGATGAAGCAATGTATCGCTTTAGCTACACCTTTATTATTGGTATACTCCTAAGTATCGTATTTGAACATATTTATGAACGCTTTTATGTTCAAATTAAAGTGCGTATGTTGTTAATGTGGGGAGCGCTTATTTTAACGCTTGGGTACTTTTTCCTTCAAGATTGGCCGAGTTTTATGTCTATTCAAGTGGGCGTTAGAACGAGTGTTATTGTATTGATGAGTGTTTTGTTAATGATATGGATTCCAACGATTCAAAGTGAATTTCGCTTCAGTCAAAATGTGTTTGTTTTCTTCAAAAACTTTTTTATTTCCTTCCTGTATTCTTTTGTGTTAGCTATTGGTATTAGCTTGATCATCGCTTTAGTTAATGCGCTACTCTTTACAACAGGCGCAAATGTCTTTTTACATTTTCTTAATCTCGTTACTAGTCTTTTCTTCCCGGCACTCTTTTTATCAATGATGCCGGTCTACATTGGCGCGAGAGATCAAAGGTTGGCGAATAAAGACCAAATAGTAAAAAAGAATAAACTATTAGGTCTAACGGAAACGACGCCTATTTTTGATCGATTGCTCAGCTATATAATTATTCCGTTAACGAGCATCTATAGTGGGATTATTTTACTGTATATTATGATCAATATTACAGGTGATTTATGGTCAGAAGTCTTACTAGAACCGCTCCTTGTATCGTTCACTGTGATCGTTTTACTTGTCTATCTTCTTTCACTAGAAGTTGAGACGAAAACTGCTGATTGGTTTGCACGTATTTACCCGAAAGTGTTGTTGCCAATAGTGTTATTCCAAACGATGGCATCTATCGTTAAATTAACGGATACCGGTGTGACATATGGTCGCTATTTCGCCATACTATTCGGTGTCTTTGGTACAATTATGGCGGTTATTTATGGCTTTTTAAATCGAGAGAAAATGGGCTGGATTGCCCCAATCTTCGTCGTATTTGGGCTAATTTCTATCACACCACCATTAGATGCCTTTAGTGTAAGTTTCTTTAGTCAAAAAGCTAGCCTAGAACAACTACTGGAAGACAATGAGATGTTTAATGGCGGTGAAATCATTCCTAATGCTACTATTTCGGAGGCAGATAAGTCGCAGATAACAGAATATATCAATGAATTTGACTATCTGAATCAATTAACTAAGATTGATTATTTACCTGATAGCATCTTGAACGATGGAGCGTTCGAATCGATTTTTGGATTTAAGGCAACCTATGACTACGGTACGGATGATAGATTCCAGTTCTCTGTCTATCTCAATACATTTGAACGAGAGATGTTACCTATTTCAGGCTATAGTCACTTAATGATTAATCACGTAGAGCCTGGGGTAAGTACACAGACCGTTAATTTTGAACATAACGGTGAAAATTACCAGTTCAATCAACAAATGAGCGAGACGACCTTTACGTTCACTATAGAAGATAGTGATGAGAACACACTCGTTACCTTTAACGGCGATGATGTCATTCAGTCTTTAGAAGCTGATCAATACCACCGAGAAATAATGCTCGATCAGGCAACCTATTCAGCAGAAACGGATGAAGCGAAAATTACTGTTATTATTCAAAACTTTGATTATTATGACCAAGGGTATTATGGTAATTTCTATACGTTAATTGATGTGAAAACCGATTAATATGTTGGACATGCTAGCGTAAGTTCGTAATTAAAGTCGCCTGTAACATAGAGGCGACTTTTTGGCTGAAAGCGACTAAAAAAGGTAAACTAATAGAAAACATATTGAAGGTATCATGAATTCGGGGAGTGGTTGGATTGGGATTTAATTCTGCAGCATATTTAAAGGATCAAGTGAGAAAGCAGTATCATGATGCACCGACATCGTCGGTAGAAGTGGAAAATCTAGGAGAGCGTTTTCCAGTGAGGGCATCACTTACAGAAGAGATGATGAGAACCATTGTCAAAAGTGATGTTGATGCGTTACAAAAATATGTAAAATCAGGGAAAATCAATTATGAGGATATTGCGACGGTGTTTTTCAACCGCGTATTGGATTATGCCTCTTATCACGCGGTAATTTCACTTAACGGTGATGTAATAGAAGAAGCTAGACAATGCATCTATAGTGATACGAATGATCCGTTATATGGATTACCTGTGCTATTAAAAGACAACATAGCAACTAAAACATTACCAACAACAGCGGGTGCGGCTATTCTAAAAGATTACTATCCAAAAGAAGATGCTGATATTGTCCGTTCATTAAAAGAAAAAGGTGCGCTGATTTTAGGTAAAGTCAATCTATCGGAATGGGCGAACTTCATGTCAACAGATAGCGCTAACGGGTATTCAGCTGTAGGTGGTCAAACCCGTCATCCAGAAGGAGAATTTGATGTTGGAGGTTCGAGTAGTGGAAGTGCGGTGGCTGTCCGTTTAAAATTGTGTCCTGTTGCGATGGGCACAGAAACGGCAGGTTCGATTATTTACCCAGCGAGTCAAAATGGGGTAGCGGGTCTTAAACCAACATGGGGGATTGTCTCGCAGTCTGGGATTATTCCACTTGCTAAAGCGCATGATACCGCTGGGCCAATGGCTCAAACAGTAAGAGATTGTTTTTATGGCTTGCGCGCAATAACAGATGTTTCCTGTGATATAGATACGTATACATCGAAAGTGACAGATTATCGTTTTGGCTTTTTAGCTGATGAACATATAAAGTCAACCTATCGAGACGATGATGAAGCAATACTTAGAAAGTTCAAGCACATCCTTAAAGACAATGGGGTTGATTACACAGACGTGATGATAGATGAGGCGGCATACGAGGTAGACATAATGGATGTATTGACCTATCAGTTTAAAGAAGGTGTAAAGACCTTCTTTAAAAATGACATAACACCACGCACACTTTTGGATGTCTATCAATTTAATGAACAAGATCTCAAAAATCATGCTCCGCATGGACAAGATTTGATTAAACAGTCTATCGACACGTCGCTAAAAGAAGAGCTCATCACAAAACAAGTGATGAACCATCAGTCCATAACAAAAAAAGCGCTCGATCAAGCGTTTGAAGAAGTGGACATACTTGTGACACTGAGTAATTATGCTACAACACTTTATGCATCAAGTGGTTATCCTGCACTTACACTACCAGGGTTTAAGCGTTCAACAGGAGAACCGGTTGGTGTAACATTTATTTCCCCAGCGAATAAAGATAGTGAATTGCTTCATGTCGGCACACGTATTGAAGCGCTAATCAAATGATAAAAGCCAGCTCATCTCTGCAAAGATACCTTTTGCATGATGAGCTGGCTTTTTTAAATGGACGTCTGATTTGCGCGGCTAGGACGACGGCATTTGGATAGGAGGCCGTGTTTTGGTGACCCGATAAAGCTCACCATAAAGAAGATGCCAGTAGAGAAGGCCATTGATCCCGAGATGGATGCATCCAAAAAGACGGCAATATAATAGCCAGAAATAGCCGCTAGTACACCAAATAAACTGCTTAAAATAAGCATAATGGCTAACCGATCAGTCCAAAGGTAAGCAGCAGATGCAGGTGTTATAAGCATGGCTACAACCATTATTGCCCCAACGGCATCAAAAGAGGCAACGGTTGTGACTGAGACGAGGGCCATAAATAAATAGTGCATAGCTAGCGCAGGAATACCGATGCTAACAGCAAGCGCAGGATCAAAAGAGGTGATTTTCCACTCTTTATAAAACGCGATAATGAATACGAGTACGATTAAAAAGACACTAAATAATAAAAGCGTTGCTTTAGGGACAGACCCAATGAGAGGTAAGTGGGTTGTGTCAAAAGGAATGAATGTAATTTCTCCCATTAAGGCATGTTGAATATCTAAATGAGCATTACCGACAGACGTAGAGATTAATATAACGCCAATCGCAAACAACGTTGTAAAAATAATCCCCATAGAGGCATCATGCTGAACACCCAGTGAATGTAACGATTGTACTAAAAAGGCTGTGAGTAGACCGGAGCCTATACCACCAATCAGCATCATTGGACCACTTACTTCATTTGTCACTAGAAAAGCTAAAACAATGCCGAGTAAAACAGTATGGCTGATTGCATCAGCCATCATCGCCGTTTTTCTTAGAATAAGAAAGACACCAATTAACCCGCATGAAAGGCCAACTAAAGACGCGGTAATGATAATCCAAGCTGTATAAGTCATTTTATTGCCCCCTTTATTGGGAGTTGATTCACACGGTATTGCTTACTTTGATTTTGTCTGTGTAAGTAATGAATCAGCAAGCCTTTCTCTTTACCGAACACGAGAGAAAATATAAAGAAGCTAGCAGCAACAACGACGATAAATGGCCCAGTAGGCCACCCCCGCCCTTGCGCACTAATTAACGTGCCAATCGCTCCGGAAAACGCACCAAATATGGAGGAAATAATTAGCATGCACTTAAACGAATGTGTCCAGTAACGCGCACTGACGGCAGGGATAATTAAGATAGCTGCCATTAAGATGACCCCTACAGCCTGAATGCCAATAACGATTGTGACAACGAGAACGAATGTATAGAGTGTATTCATCGCCTTTAAAGGTAACCCAATACTATTAGCAAATGACTGATCAAATAAATAAATCTTCCATTCTTTAAAACCTATTACAACAGTTAATATGACAATGACTGCAAGCATCATCATCGTCCGAATATCTGAGCGTACCATGGCTGCTGCTTGACCAAATATGAAGTTATCCAGTCCACTTTGATTTCCCCCACTAGAACGTGAGGCAATCGATAACAACATAATGCCTAAACCGTAGAAGACAGATAAAATCATCCCCATTGCCGCATCTTCTGAAATACGACTAGATGTTGTGATCCATTGGATCAATAAGGCACCTATAAGTGCACTTATACCGGCACCAATAACCAGGAGCAACAGATTTTTCTCTTGGAAGATAAGAAAGGTGATCACAACACCGGGTAAGGCAGCATGAGACAAGGCATCGCTCATTAAGTTTTGTTTTTTCCAGTAAGCAAGACAACCTATAGCGCCAGCAGCAATACCGAGCATTGTCGTACTAAGAAGTACCCACCCGGTATTTGTATTTAGTAAGAGTGACCACATGTCAATCAACGCCCCCTAACCAACGGATATTTCCGCCATAAGTGCGGCGAATATTATCTTTTGAAAAGACATCTTGTGTCTTGCCGTGACTAATAATGGTTTGATTTAAAAATAGCACATGGTCAAAGTAATCTTCAACAGTTTGTAAATCATGGTGAACAACGATCACTGTTTTGCCTAGAGCATTTAATTTTTTTAATGTAGCCATAATAGCCCGCTCTGTTGCAGCATCAACCCCTGCTAGGGGTTCATCCATAAAGTAAATATCGGCATTTTGAACAAGGGCCCGCGCCAAGAAAACGCGTTGTTGTTGTCCACCTGATAATTGACTGATTTGACGATGGGCATATGCTTGCATCCCCATCTTCTCTAGTGCCTCAAAAGCACGTGCTTTATGTTGTTTCTTCGGGTGTTTAAACCAACCGATATCGCCATAAAGCCCCATAGTCACGACATCGAGTGCATCAGTTGGGAAATCCCAATCAACAGATCCCCGTTGCGGTACATAGCCAATACGTTTTTTTACTTCTTTAAAGGGACGACCAAAGAAAGTAATGTCTCCGGTAATGGCGGGATGAAGATTCAACAACACCTTCATTAACGTTGATTTTCCAGCCCCGTTAGGTCCGACAATCGCCGTTAATGAACCGGCAGGAATAGAAAAACTGACGTTTTCTAGCACTGTATTTTTTTGGTAAGCAGCGACTAAATGTTTGACGCTGATGACGGGCTGAGACATGACGCTTCACTCCTTTAAGGTTTTAATGCTTGATAAATCGTTTCGATGTTGTGTTTGTACATACCGATATAAGTGCCTTCTTCAGTTCCTTCTGCACCCATCGCATCTGAGAAAAGTTCACCACCTAATCGAACATCTAGTCCTTTGTTTTGGGCCCCTTCGAGTACGGCTTGTATAGTATTTTCGTTAATACTGCTTTCTACAAATATCGCAGGAACATGGTGTTTTTCTATAATGTCAATGGTGTCATTAATATCTGATAGGCCTACTTCGTCTTCTGTGCTTAGCCCTTGAAGTCCAATCACATCCATAGCGTATTTCTCACCAAAGTATCCGAAAGCATCATGTGCTGTCACAAGAATGCGTTGTTCTTTAGGGATTTCGTGAATTTTTTCTGAAAATATTCGTAATTGATCGAGCTCCTCAAAGTACGCTTGTTTATTCGCTTCGAAAAATTCAGCGTTTTCCGGGGAATAATCTTTTAATACTCCTACAGCGCTATCCAAAGCTTGCTGCCACAAGTCGATATCAAACCATATGTGTGGATCGACGATTTTATCATCTTCATATAAAAGGTCTGCTTCATCAATGGTATCACTTACGGCTAGAACTACTTTTTCATCGCTAAGAGCTTCAAAAATAGTGGTCATATTTGCTTCTAAGTCTAGCCCGTTATATAAAACGATATCTGCTTCGTCCACCTTTTGGATATCACTTTGTGTGGGATTGTATAAGTGTGGATCAATGGATGGTCCCATTAAGCTTGTTACTTCGACCTTGTCTTGTCCAATCACAGCTAAAGGTTCACCGATTTGCGCGATCGTTGTCACGATGTTAACTTTTTCGTTAGTTTCATGTGTGCTTTCTCCGTTGCTACAAGCTACTAATAGTAAAGTAACTCCTAAAATGATGAGCCACGTTAATTTCTTAAACAACATTATCATCCTCCTTTTTTGCCCTAGGGCAATTCTTTTGTATGAGTACAATTTAACGCACTTAACAGGACGTTGTCAAGTGGAGAAACTGAATTTATTAAAATAAAAAACACATAGACAAAAGTCTATGTGTAAATGTCGCACAGTGATTTGATTAAAGATCATGTCATGGTCTGTTTGGCTTTGAAAAGGCCTGTTTTTTCTATGCGATGAGCCGCCTCTATTAAGCGATCAACAGAATCAAGTAGAGCCAGTCTTACATAACCTTCACCGTATGAACCAAAACCATTTCCTGGAGCAACGACTACTTTTGCTTCCTCCAACAAATAGGCACTGAAGCTTTCTGAGGTAAAGTTTTCTGGTACTTTCAACCAACAGAAAAAAGTTCCTGCGGGTGCTTGAACATCCCAACCCAGCTCGGTTAAAGCAGTGATTAGTGCGTGACGTCTAGTTTCATATGTTTTAGTAAGGGCTATTGTCGTTGTTTGATCCCCCGTCAAGGCCGCTTTAGCCGCCATTTGAACGGCCCCGAAGATGCTCACATATAAATGGTCTTGAATCAATTCGAGCTTTTTAATAATGCTTTTATTTCCTACCGCAAAACCTACGCGCCAGCCCGCCATATTATAGGCTTTTGATAGAGTAAACATTTCAATGCCAACTTCTTTAGCGCCAGGAGTTGCTAAAAAACTAGGGGCTTTTTCGCCATCGAATTGGATGGTGTGATAAGCAAAATCATGACACACAGAAATGTGATGTTTCTTGGCAAAGGAGACGGTCTCCGAGAAGAAGGATTCGTCAGCTTTAGCGCCAGTAGGGTTATTGGGGTAATTTATAAACATTAATTTCGTTTGAGACAGATCAGTTTTTTCGAGGTCTTGATAATTCGGTAAAAACTGATTGGTGGCTAATAATGGCATCGGGATAACCTCTGCTCCGGCTAAGGCAACGCCTGATAAGTAGTCAGGATACCCTGGGTCGGGTACAAGTACGGTGTCCCCAGGATTTAATAAGCATTGACTTAATTCAACGAGCCCCGTTTTTGTACCAGGTAAAATCGCGACTTCAGTTGATGGGTCCAGTGTCACGTCATATTCGCGTGAATAATAATCACTCACCGCCTGTTTTAATTCTATGTAACCTTGAAACGGAGAATATTTGTGATGTCTTGTATCGTCTGCCGCTTGTTTTAGGGCATCAACAATTGCTGTAGGTGTTGGTAAATCGGGATTGCCTTGCCCTAAATTAATCACATCATAGCCTTCCTGTTGGAAGCGGTGCACCGTTTGAACTAAATCATTAAAAAACTGTTTGGGTAAACGTTTAAGTAAGTCTGAAGATGGATGAATCATTATGTCACGCCTTTCAATTGAGTAAATTTATTTAACATTCTGACGAATTCGTTTGTGATACAGTCTAACGAAAACGACCTCATTCGTCTAGTGTTTTTTCTCAGTTGTCGTTTTTTTACGTCTATCTGAACGAAAAAAAGCACCGTTAGGTGCTTGTAGTGTAGTATTTTTTATCACAATAAGGCAATAAGGAAAATAGCAGCGATGAGAATCAAAATAATCACTCCGAGTACTTTTGTACTTAAGCTACTTGCTAAATCTTTTGTGCTCCCATAACGCGCACGCTCTAGAGCGTCACGGCTATTTGCTGTTGGTGATGCTTTTCTTTCCTGTTGGTTAAGCGCTTCGCTTTTATCTTCTAGTTTCATTTACACGCCTCCCGTTCATATGTTGATGAACCTTGATAGAAATATTATAACATGGAAAATTTTATAAATAAATCGAAGTATGAAAATTCGAAAGATTGACATAAATGCGTGAGTGTCGGACAATAAACAAAACAATGATCGCAGGAGGCAAGGAATGATGGAGACAATAAAAGTGCAAGGGACACCGAATATATACCGTCACCATGACGGGGCAATTAAAGAAATGGCACAGGTTATTTGTCGTTATGGATTGAAAAAAGGGTTACTAGTGACAGGAGAGGCATCTTATCGTGTGGCAGAACCGCACTTAAGAGCGACAGATCTAAATGTTGTGGTCGAGCAATACAGTGGCGAATGTTCGCGTGAGGAAGTGACGAGGTTAGAGGCCATCGCTGAAGAAGGGGGTGTGGATTATTTAATCGCAGTTGGAGGAGGCAAGGTCATTGATGTTACAAAGGCAACGGCTACGCTCATGCGCTTACCCTATTTTATAATCCCGACATTGGCTTCTAATTGTGCGGCACTTACGCCACTTAGCGTGTTTTATACAGAAGAAGGCGTATTTACTGATCACGTTATTTTTGACCAAGCCGCCTTTATGGTTGCTGTTGAACCGAAAATAATGATTGAAACACCAAGCGAATACTTACGTGCTGGGATTGGTGATACGCTAGCCAAGTGGTATGAAGCAAGGCCACTCGTTTTAGAAATGGTTCATCAACCACTTGCAGTGAAAGTCAGTCAACACGCGGCCAAATTGTGCCAAGATGTTTTGATTACTTCCGGTAAACAGGCGCTAGATGATGCTAAACAGAAGGTAGTTAGTAACGAGTTTATTGACGTTGTTGATGCAATCATCATGGCGAGTGGAATGGTCGGAGGTTTTGGTGAGCATTATGGCCGTATTTCCGGGGCTCACTCCATTCATAACGGTTTAACAGTCCTAGAAGAAACACACCACCTCTTGCATGGAGATAAGGTCAGCTACGGTATTCTTGTCCAATTAGCATTATTTAACGAGTGGGACGAAATTGATCAATTGTTACCGTACTATGACGAACTCGGATTACCTAAAACGTTTGCTGATTTCGGCATTACAAAAGACTTGGATGAGAAATGGGAACACGTTGCTCGTCATGCAGTCCGAGAAAATGAGTCGATTCATTTATTGGGCGAGGTAACAAAAGAGGCTCTTCACCTTGCTATGTGTGAGTTAGAACAACATGTCATAATTAGAGCGCAAAGGGGAGAATGAGTGTGACATTAAAACATGTGGCGTGCTTACAAATGGATATTCAGTTTGGCGATGTAAAAGCCAACCTGGACCATATCAAAGCACAATTCAAACAATTAAGTTCGAAAGTTGATACGGTAATATTACCGGAATTTTGGCCAATGGGTTATCGTTTAGATATGTTAGCTGATGTGGTCACTAATGATTTGTTAACGCCATTACACACCCTGGCGAAGGTACATGATGTTGATATTATTGCAGGCTCTATTCCAACAGAGCGCGATGGCCAATTTTATAATACACTCCCTGTTATTGCTCGAACGGGTGATGTTATTTTTTCATATGACAAAGCGCATCTCTTCCGTTTGATGAATGAAGAGCAATACTTGGCAGAAGGGAAAGGAAAAGGTGTCTTTCAGTTGAACGGCGTGTCATCAGCTGCCGTGATTTGCTACGACATTCGTTTTCCAGAGTGGATAAAAACGCAGATGCTTGATGATGTAGAGATATTATACGTGGTTGCGCAGTGGCCCAAACAACGACTGGATCACTGGCGAACACTGCTTATCGCTCGTGCAATTGAAAATCAAGTGTATGTTGTTGCTTGTAACCGGGTGGGGAGTGACCCTAACAACGTTTTCGGTGGACATTCACTCGTCATTAGCCCTTGGGGAGAGGTTGTTAGTGAAGCGGGAAATGATGAAATGATTCTTGAAGCTACACTTGATTTAGCTGAAGTGAAGCGAATTCGCCGGGAAATTCCTGTTTATGAAGATAGAAGACCGGATCTTTACCAGTTGAAATAACGAAAAGTTTTAAAAGTTTAGAAAATTGTGTTGACTTTTTTAAAAACGTTGTGTAAAGTAAGTCTCAACAAAAAAATATTAACCGGATCTTATCAAGAGAGGTGGAGGGACTGGCCCTTTGAAGCCTCGGCAACAGACTATATGTCCTCGTGCCAAATCCAGCAGCCCTAATTTATTAGGGACGACAGATAAGTTGAGTATGCCTTTAAAGCCTCAATTTATCACTTGATAAATTGAGGCTTTTTAAATGTAAAGGTCCGGAATAACCTGAGGGGGAAACGAAATGAGAAAGTTATTAGCATTAATTAGTTTAGCCGTTTTAGTTGTGTTGGCAGGATGTGGTGATGAAGCAACGACACTAAGTGAGAATGAGATTACTGTAGGTGTAACAGCGGGACCACACGAACAAATATTAGAAAAAGTAAAAGAACTAGCCGCTGAAGAAGATTTAACGGTTAACATTGAAGTATTCACTGAATATGTGATTCCAAATACAGCCCTTGACGAGGGAGAGCTTGATTTAAATAGTTACCAGCACCAACCATTTTTAGATAACGCGAAAAGTGACCGTGGATATGAAATAGAAGCGGTGGCAACAACAGTTAATTTCCCGATGGGTATTTACTCAACAGAGATCGCGGATGTGAGTCAGTTACAAGAAGGCGATAAAGTTGCTTTACCTAATGATCCAACCAATGGTGCCCGTGCCTTGATTTTATTTGAAGCGGCTGGTCTCATTACGTTAAAAGAGGGTGTGGGTGCAGAGGCGATGGTGCTTGATATTGAAGAGAATCCATTAAACTTAGACTTTATTGAACTTGAGGCGTCACAAATTCCGCGTCAATTAGAAGAAGTAGCTGCAGCAGCAATCAATACAAACTTTGCGATCGAACATGGTTTTGTACCGACAGAAGATGCTATCTACATTGAACCAAGTGATTCACCTTGGGTGAATTTGATTGTCGCAAGAGAAGAAAACAGTGATGATCCTGTTATTGAAAAATTCATTCGTATTTATCAATCAGACGAAGTAAAACAATTTATTGAGGACACATTTGAAGGATCAGTTGTTGCCTCATGGTAAGGAGGCAAAATCGATGATTGAATTAAGAAATATCACAAAAGAATTTCATACCGGAAAAAACACTGTAATTAAAGCCTTAGATGATGTTAGTCTCACTGTTTCAAAAGGTGAAATATACGGTGTCATCGGTTATAGCGGAGCAGGGAAAAGTACCCTGGTCCGCATGGCTAATCTATTAGAGGTACCGACATCGGGTAGTGTGATCATTGATGGTGAAGACCTCGTGACATTATCAAAAGAACAGTTACGACAAAAACGACAAAATATTGGGATGATTTTTCAAGGGTTTAATCTACTTAAAACGCTGACAGTGTATCAAAACATCGCTATCCCACTTAAACTTACAGGTGTGAGTGAAGCAGAGATTAAAGTGAGAGTGAAAAAATATTTAGATATTGTCGGTCTCAGTGATAAAACCGATGTTTATCCGAACCAGTTATCAGGTGGACAAAAACAACGTGTAGCGATTGCGCGTGCTCTTTCACATGAACCAGATATTCTTCTAAGTGATGAGGCAACAAGCGCACTTGACCCAGATACAACAGACCAAATACTAGCGCTACTTTTAAAAATCAATCGGGAACTCGGGATTACGATTTTATTAATTACACATGAAATGCATGTGATTCAACAGATTTGTGACCGTGTGGCCGTGATGGAAAACGGAAAAATTATCGAACAAGGCCTCGTCGTAGATCTTTACACAGATCCTAAACACGAGACGACAAAGCGGTTTGTCAGCAGTATATTTCCAAGTCAAACCCCAGGTGCAATTATTGAAGATTTGAGAAAAGATGGTCCGATTTTAGATTTGACGTTTGTTGGCGAAGTGGCAGAAAAGCCAAGTCTATCAACAATTTCTAATCTCTTTCATATTGAGACGAATATTCTTTCAGGTAATATTGTGGAATTAAAGGATCAAACATTCGGTAAGTTGCGTGCACACGTTAAAGGCAATACTGAAGAAACAACCAAAGCGATAGATTATTTAACAACACACGGTGTGATTGTAAGGGAGGTAAGGAGTCATGGCTGAATTTATTGATCGCTGGGGAACAACAATTGTAGATGAGACGTTTGCAACGTTTCAAATGGTGACAATCAGTCTTTTTTTCTCCATTTTAATCGGTCTACCACTCGGTGTATTATTAGTGATTAGTCGAACGGGTGATAAGAGGAATATTTGGCTTTACCGCGTGCTTAATGTCATTATTAATACGATTCGTTCTGTACCGTTTATAATCTTACTCTTCGCATTACTTCCGTTTACGCGTCTTATTGTAGGAACGTCTATAGGGGTACGTGGTGTCATTATTCCGTTAGTTATTTATACGGCACCTTATTTGGCAAGGTTAATAGAATCGTCTTTACTTGAAGTTGACCAGGGAGTTATTGAGGCTTATCAAGCGATGGGCATCAAACCCTTATCGATCATTTGGCATGTGATGATTCGTGAAGCTAAACCATCGATTATTTTAGGTATAACGATTGCGGTTATTGGCCTAATAGGGGCGACAGCTATGGCTGGCCTTGTCGGTGCGGGTGGCCTTGGTGATTTAGCTTATCGCTTTGGTCATGTCCGCTATCAACCCGATGTGATGTATGTGACGATTGTAATTCTTATTATCATTATTCAAGCGATTCAATCTTTTGGTAATATACTCAGTCAAAAAGCAAAGAAAGATTAAGGTGGATATATGTCTAGAAAAACAGGTGTAGATTGGGAAAAGAAAGCAAAGGAAACGCTGTCTGCGAATGCTTTTGGATACTTATCTGGTGGTTCAGGCAGTGAAGTAAGTTTGTCTTATAATATAAAGCAGTTTGATCGCTATCGCTTGATTCCACGTGTATTAAGAGAGGTTAGTCTCACTGACACAACAACACACCTATTTGGCTCATCGATTCAAGCACCGTATTTACTCGCGCCAATCGGTTTTCATACAATTGTTCATGAGGCAGGGGAACTGGCAAGCGCACGCGCTGCAGACGCAGCTGGTGTGCCTTTTATCCAAAGTACTGTCTCAAGTTATAGTATTGAAGAAGTGAGTGAGGTAATGGCAGTCGCTGATCACTACTTTCAGTTGTATTGGCCAAGCGATGATGATGTCAGAGAAAGTTTTGTTCGCCGTGCAGAAGCGGCCGGTGTCAAAGGTTTGGTGATTACTGTTGATACGCCTGTTTTGGGACGGCGTGAAATTGATTTGTCACATAATTACTTTCCGATGGATGAAGGCGCAGGCATGGCTAACTTTTTAGCCGATCCTGTTTTTCAGGCGCGTTACCTGTCACCCACTATGGATTCAGCAGAAGTCAAACAGAAAATACAATCCATTTTGTTTAATCCGTCGCTTACGTTTAAGAAAGTACAACAGTTAATTAAAAGTACGTCGTTACCGGTCATCATCAAAGGTGTGCTCCATCCTGATGATGCGAAACGGTGTCAAGACATCGGCGCAAAAGGTATTATTGTAAGTAATCACGGGGCAAGACAATTAGATAGTGCGATAGAACCACTGGAGGTTTTATCGGCAATAAGAGAAAAAGTGGGCAATGATTTCCCGCTTATTCTAGATGGCGGGATTAGGCGCGGGGCAGATATTATTAAATCGCTTATTTTGGGTGCAGATGCGGTATTGGTTGGTCGGCCTTATATTTATGGTTTAACAGGTGGTGAATCAGGCGTTATGGATGTACTTTCAACGCTAAAAGAAGATTTAGAAATTAATTTAAAACTATTAGGTGCGACGTCAATCTTAGACTGTCATCATGACCACTTAAAACGACTCGAACGTTAGGGGCGTTTTTTTGTGCATCCGACTAAAGAAATATAAGTTTTTTTGTTGAATCTGTTCACAACTAGTAGAATGAGACGATATAATAAGAAGGAAGTGGATATTTTTTAGGGGGTATAACAATGAAGATCAAGGGTAAATTAATTAGCTCTTATGTTGTTGTTGCGCTATTAGTATTGGTTGTCGGCGTGGCAGGTATATGGGGTATGGGTCAGATTCAAAATAATACACGGTTACTCTATCGAAACCGAGTAGAGCCGCTCGGTGTTATGACAGAAATTATTCAAACAGGTGAAAATATCAGTGTACAATTACTGTTGGGTGTAGCTGAGGAAAACCCCACAAGAGGTAGTGATGCTTCTAATGCTCTAGAAGTAATGGATATCTTACTTGAAAGATATAGTGAATTTAATATGGAAGCTGATGAGCGTATCTTATTCGATCAAATGGTTGAACAGTGGAATACATATAATGTTCAAGCGGCCGAGAATGCAAGACTTGTTTCAAGTGGCTCTTTTGAACAAGCGGCTAGGGGCATTGACACAGCCGGCAATGATTTTCGTGCTTTTCGCGATACGCTTTATCAACTGCGAGATGGAAGTTTAGTGATTGCTGAAGGAGATTATTCCAATGGCGAGTCAGCCTTTATATGGACGCGCTCAATTATCTTTTTCATTGCGATTGGTGCTGTTGTTCTAGCGATTATATTAGGTGTTGTCATGGGACGTTACGTAGGTAGTCCTTTAAAAAAAATCGCGACGCGTTTAACAGCTATTGCGCAAGGGGATCTTACGCAAGATGAATTGAAAACAACACGCAAAGATGAAATTGGTGAATTAACAGAGTCGATGAATATGATGCAAGAAGATTTACAGGCGGTCATTCGCAGTGTATCAAGTGCAGCAGAACGTGTATCTGGCGCAAGTGAAGCGTTAACGCAATCATCACTGGAAGTACGCGAAGGTTCAGAACAAATTGCCTCAACGATGCAAGAATTGTCATCAGGTTCTGAAACGCAAGCACATACCGTATCTACCTTGTCAGAGAAGATGGAAGACTTTCTTAAACGTATTGCAGAGGCTAATGAGAAGACAGAACTCGTTTCTGAAGATTCTGCGACAGTGATTGAAAAAACAGATGATGGTTATAAAATGATGGAACAAGCCATTAATCAAATGATGAAGATTGATTCAATTGTGAATGATGCTGTGAAGAAAGTATCAAGTCTTGAGCAGCGCTCGAATCAAGTATCCAAACTTGTTGATGTGATTCAAGATATCGCGGAACAGACGAACCTTCTTGCATTAAACGCAGCGATTGAAGCAGCACGTGCTGGGGAACATGGTTCAGGCTTTGCGGTTGTAGCTGATGAAGTGAGAAAATTAGCAGAAAACGTCTCAGATTCAGTGCGAGAAATTACGACGATCATTCAAGGTATTCAAGGAGACACGAAAGAAGTCGTTCTTGCGTTAGAAAATGGCTATAATGAAGTCAATATGGGTACGGTTCAAATGGCTCAAACAGGTCAGAACTTTAACGTAATTAATGACGCCATTAAACAAATGGTTGAAAAGATTGAATATGTCACGAATACACTCTCGGATGTTACGAGTGAAAGTGTTTTAATCAATACATCTATTGAGGAAATAGCATCAGTTGCCCAAGAGTCAGCTGCTGGTATTGAAGAAACAGCTGCTTCTTCTGAACAGTCAGCTAGCTCAATGAATGAAATATCTGCAAGCGCAAATACACTTGCAGAATTAGCGGAGAGCTTAGGTAAAGAAGTCAGTCATTTTAAAACAATTTCATAAGTGAACGTGCCCTGCATCACGCATGCAGGGCTTTTAGCGTTTTTAAAGCGGATTAAGCAAATGCTTTGACTTTTAATCTGGATTTGTATAGTCTTTGTATAGTTAATGTATAGTAAAACGCTAAAAAATTGATAAATATAGCTGAGAGTAATAAAGAAGGGGTTTTTTACTGTTAGGGTGTAACACGTGAGTTAATTTGACAGGCTTGTCACAGAAGTGACAGAGTCGATGGGGGAAGAAATGATGGAAAGAAAATTATTTGAAAGCTGTGAAGCGAGTGAACTTATTATTGAAGCGCTAGAAAGTAACCTTGCGATTATTCAATTTGACTTAAATCGTCGGGTATCTTATGTGAACGGGTTGTTTGCTGGAACGGTAGGTTACTCGACGAAAGAGATGCTGGGGATGCATCACAAAGAGCTCTGCTTTGAATCGTTTAGTAAGAGTAAGGACTATGATGCATTTTGGAATGATTTATACAACGGGAAAAGTTACCAAAACAAAATTGACCGTAAAGCAAAATCAGGAAATAGGGTCTGGTTAGAGGCAACGTACATGCCGTTAAAAAATGCAGCGGGTAAAGTAGTCGGTGTTGTAAAGGTAGCAACAGATATTACAAGCCGCCAAGAAACAGTAACGCATGTTGTAGAACAGTTAAGTGATATGTCGCGTGTATTAAATGAGCGAGCTAAAACGGGGATTGCCCGCAGTAAAGATTTAGCAAAGCAAGTCGAGCAAATAGATAGAGCATACGACACGTCAAAAATCACATTAGAAACACTTCAAAATGACACGGCATCTATACAAGATATCGTTAAAACCATTCGAGGCATTGCGTCACAAACGAATCTTTTAGCCCTAAACGCAGCAATTGAAGCGGCACGTGCTGGTGAACATGGTCGCGGCTTTAGCGTGGTGGCTGATGAAGTAAGGAAATTAGCGACAGGTGTAGATCAATCTATTGGTGAAATAAGACAAAACATTGAACGTATAACAGCCGAAATTTCTCAAATAGTCGGTGATGCAAAAGAAGTGCAGGAAAATATCAAGGTGGCTAAAAAAGATGTTGCCACTGCAACGACTGATTTTGATAATGTATTAGATGCAGCTGAGCAGCTATCTAAACAAGCTGAAGAAGTAACAACGATAATTTAGATAAATAGAAATAAAAAAGAGAAGCTAATGTATAAATTTAGCTTCTCTTTTTTACTTACAACATTTTTAATCAATTACTCGCCACCTAACATTGCCTCAGTGTTTCTGCTACCTGGTGGGACAATCGGGTAAACATTCTTTTCATCTTCAATGGCAAAGGTCATTAAAAAGGGTCCGTCTGTTGCCATCGCTTGCTTTATTAAAGCCTTGGCTTCTTTAATTGTATGCGCTTTTCCACTATTAATACCATAACTTTCAGCGAGCATACTAAAATCTGGTGATGATATCTTAACTTCTGAGTATTTTCGTTCGTAAAATAGCTGTTGCCACTGACGCACCATACCGAGGTAGCCGTTTTGGAAAATAGCTATTTTGATATTTAATCGTTCCCGACTGACTGTCATTAGTTCTTGAAGGTTCATTTGGAAACTACCGTCACCACTAATAAGAATCACCTGCTGGTTCGCTTTTTTTCTTGCCCCACCAATGGCTGCGGGTAACCCATATCCCATCGTACCGAAGCCACCAGAGGTTAGGAGTTGTCTTGGACCTCGTAACCTAAAGTGATGAGCTGTCCACATTTGGTGTTGCCCGACATCTGTCGCAACGAGACAATCACAGCGTGCTTCTTGTTGAAGCGTCGTTAATATCATCGACGGATCAAGAAGTTCATGTGTTACCTTGTGAAATTTTGCGGATGTTTGATGCCAAGAAAGTGCTTCGTTAATCCAAGTCACCGACGTCTTTTGTAAGTGCTTCGAATTGATCTTAGCTAAGACGTCTTTTACATCACCAATCAAGGGCATATCCACAGGAATCAGTTTATTTATTTCTGCGGGGTCGATATCAATCTGTATCTTCTTTGAATACGGGGAGAATCCTTTAATGTTCCCTGTGATTCTGTCAGAAAAGCGAACGCCAAGACAAATAAGGAGGTCAGCCTTATGAACAGCTCTATTGGCACTATATGTACCGTGCATACCGACCATGCCTAAGTGAAGTGGATGGTCTTCATCTAAGGCACCAAGTCCCATCAAGGTACTGACAAAAGGTATCTCTGTCTGTGTAATGAAGTCGTGAAGTTCTGCGTGTGCCTGGCCTATAATAACCCCGCCTCCAACAAGTACGACAGGTCGCTCTGCGTGTTTTATGGCATCGCATATTAGGTTTGCCTGGTCATCTTTTAATTTTAGTGCGGGTTTCTTAGTCGATACATAAGGTTTATGTGTGATGTAAGCATCGAAGTGATGAAAATTCACTTCTACTATAACGATGCCAGGTCGTCCTTCTTTTGCTCGTTCGATAGCCGTTTGGACAGAGTTTAAAACGTCTGTATGATTTTGGACATAGATATAATCTTTCGTTAATGCTTGTGACATTGAAAAGGGATCAGCGTTTATTCGTGATTCGCGATTTGACTGATTGAGCATGATCACAAGGGGGACAGAATCGAGTTTCGCCGTGGCAATAGATGTTATGGCGCTCGGTAACGCTTGGTCATTGCGCAAAAAACAAACGCCGACAGAACCTGTTGCACGACTGTAACCGTCTGCTGCATGGACGGTGGCTTGATCGTGAACAAGTGATGTGATAGGAAACGTTTTCTGTTGAGGTGAAAAGGGTAACGGGTGACCAGTCGTAAAAGCATGTGTGATTGAGTATGTGTTGAATAAATCCATTAAGTAATGACTGACCGTTTTTTTGGTTGAAATAGCGGTAGACATCATATCTCTCCTCGTTCATTTAGTTGATTATTTTAAATTTTCTAAAAATAAAGTATTGTCATCATATCACGCTTTTAGTTGTTGTGGATAATAACATTAAAACGTTCACGAAATGTTCATAAAAAAAGGACGAATAACTTGACGGGCGTCAAGTTATCTTTGATAAAAGACCGATATAGTAGAAGTAGTTAAAAAATTAAAGGAGGACATGATGATGTTGATCACGCTAAAGTTAGAACAGCTCGGGTGCCCGAGCTGTGTAAAGAAAATTGAATCTGGTATAAAGCAACAAGCGGGCGTTCATGCGGTGGAAGTGTTGTTTAATTCTAGTAAAGTGAAGGTGGATTTTAATGAAAAAGAAGTGTCACGTGAAACAATCGCGTCAGTGATTGAAAAGTTAGGTTACACTGTAAAAAATAGATAGAAACAGCCCTTTGGGTGGTTCTTTCTGTTCTCTATCTCCGCTTTATATACGAATATTTAATGAAAGAAATAAGTGTCCATAAGATATGTGTCGCCTATAAAATGAAAGGAAGGAGCTATTAAGTGGCAAAGCGAATGAATCAATTTAAACAAATAGCTATGATGAGTGCTGGGTTGTTCATCATTTTGGCGTTCGCATTTTATCTTTTAGGTCTTAATGTACTTATTGCGCCTCTTTTGATCAGTGCAACAACATTGACAGCGATACCGATTGTATATTTTTCCATTCAAGCGTTAAAAGTGAAATATATGAGTATAGATTTACTTGTATCTATAGCCATGATAGGTGCTGTGGTCATTGGTGAGTATATTGAAAGTGCTGTGGTAGGTTTTTTGTTTTTGTTTGGGAGTTTCTTAGAAGTAAGGACGCTGGAAAAAACGCGGGCGTCGATTCAATCACTTTTATCACTAGCGCCTGATAGTGCGATCGTGTTTAGAGACGGTGAAGAAAAGACTGTTAGTGTTGAGGAAGTAAATAAAGGGGATACGGTTATAGTGAAAGCAGGTGCAAAGGTCCCGGTTGATGGTGTTATTTTCTCTGGTGATGCGTGGGTAAATGAGGCGATGATGACAGGTGAAAGTGTTCTGCGCGAGAAAAAAGCAGGCGATGATGTCTTTAGTGGCACGATTGTGGATGAAGGTTACATTAAAGTCATTGCTAATAAAGTAGGTGAAGATACGGCGTTTAGTCAAATTATTGAGCTTGTGGAAGAAGCGCAAGATCAAAAATCGAAAACAGAAAAATTTCTTGATCGATTTAGTCAATACTACACACCGGGTGTCGTGATCATCAGTGTGATTGTTTACTTAGTCACGAGCAATACACACTTAGCGATTACCTTTTTAGTGATTGCCTGTCCGGGTGCCCTTGTGATTGGAGCACCGGTATCGAGTGTGAGTGGGATTGGAAATGGTGCAAGACATGGCGTTTTGCTTAAAGGTGGTGATGTGCTTGATCGTCTTAAGCAAACAACGACCTTTATGTTCGATAAGACCGGGACATTGACAAAAGGTCAACCGGCTGTCACTGAGGTCGTTTCCTTCGTCTCAGGTAATTGGCTGTTAGCTGTCGCTGAACTTGAACGACATTCCGAACATCATCTTGGTCGTGCCATTGTGGCTTATATTGATAACGAGGTACAGCTAACGAATCATCACTTAGATGTTACATTGATTAAAGGTCAAGGACTTGTAGGTGATTGGGAAGGGGCAAGATATTATGTAGGTAATCGACGCTTACTAAAGGAGCACGGTTTTAATTTATCGATTGAAGTGAACCGAGCGATTAAGGTAAGAGAACAAGAAGGGAAAACTGCGGTGATTGTTGCGCGAAACGATGAGGTGATTGGCTATATTGTTATCGATGATGTCATCAAGAGTGAAGCGAAACAGGCGCTACGTATGCTAAAAGAGCGTGGTGTTAAATCATTGGTTATGCTGACAGGTGATAATGAGAAGACGGCACATTATGTTGCTAGGCAGTTAGGTATTACAGAAGTTAAAGCAGAACTTCAACCAAAAGATAAGTTAGCAGAAATAAAAAAACGACAAGCTCGAGGTGAGAAAGTCGTCATGGTTGGTGATGGTGTTAATGATGCGCCGGCTCTAGCGCTTGCTGATGTTGGTATTGCGATGGGATTTAGCGGCACTGATGTAGCAATTGAAACGGCTGATGTTGTAGTGATGAATGATCGCCTTGATAAAATGGTACACGCCTATCAACTCGCAAAACAAACGGTGAAAAACCGTACGCAAAATATATTATTTGCCTTAATAACGGTATTCTTTTTACTCATTGGTGTATTAAATGGTACGATACATTTAGCCTCAGGTATGTTTGTTCATGAAGCAAGCGTGTTACTGGTCATTTTAAATGGGATGCGTTTGATTCATTTCCGGTTAAAAGGAACTACGGAGGCTATAATGTATGAAGGGGACCTAACTAGTAAAGGTATTAAAAGTAGAAAAATAGTAGAATAACGTCTATGGAAGTTAGAAGCTAAATATAGCGAGGAGGCGTGGATATGAGCGAATGTCATCATGTGACTGGTTGTGTGCGACAGGTGCCTATCTTTAATCATTTACCAAATAAGGAATTGACTGAAGTGATGAAGGTGGTTCACTCTAGATCATTTCCTGTAGGGAGCTTTTTGTATAAAGCGGGAGACAGTTCAACGGGACTTTACGTGGTGCAAACGGGTAAAGTGATATTATACCGCTCTAATGAAGAGGGGAAAAAACAGCTTGTCCGTCAGCTTTTTCCGGGTGACTTCACGGGTGAATTAGCTTTGTTTTTAAAACAAGATCATGATTTATTTGCGGAAGCGGCTGAGGCCAGTCACATCTGTCATATTAAACAGTCAGACATCGATACTTTACTCATGACTTATCCTAATATTGCGTTAACGCTCTTAAAGCACTTAGCTTTTCGATTAGATGAATCCGAACGTGCCTTACAACAAGCGACGTCAGGTCCAGTTGACGTGCGGTTAAAACACTATTTGCATCAACTGAAACAGCCGAGTCGTTATCCGGTGGTGTGTGACTTGCCGATGAAACAAAAAGATTTAGCGAGTCATTTAGGAACAACACCTGAGAGTATTAGTCGAGCGATTAAACGTTTAGAAAAAGCAGGTGATATAAAAAAGCGTGGTCCTAAAACATTTGTTATATTGCAACCGCTTATCTGATAATAGGCTAACACTGTTTATTTTCGCTTGTTGGAATAGCTATCTAAATATGCTAAAGTCCTCCTCATTAATGCATCCGGGCGTATAGGGGGGCTTTTTACTATTGATAGCGCATCATGTTGTTATAGTCCGGGGGGCTTGATTATCTGATTCATTACCTCGATAGAAGGACTGATCTGGTGGTTGGCATATTTCTCCTTCCTGAAACTTAAGACCTGTCTCAGTGCCTTCGTGACAGAGGCTCTATCTGATTGATGATGAAACACATCGATGTGCCGAGTATCGATATCATCAGTACCTAAATAGGTATCAATCTTTTTGGGTTTTTCCAGGGGATAACTATTTTCTGCGGCGGTTATGGCCGTTGTCATAGTTAGCGATAAGGTGAAGAAGTTGTGAAGATAAAAAAACTCTGTCACATGTGAGTGACAGAGTGTGAGTGATTAACAGTGTGAAGTGATAAGTGTCATCTGACCGGATAAATCAAACGTGTTAACGCCATATGGTAAGACAAAGTGAGTGCCTTTTTTTATAGTATAGCTCTCATGATCTACAGTTATCGTACCTTCTCCTTCAATAACACTTACTTGTAGAAAGTCGTGATTTTGAGTTTCAGTTGTCTGGCCGTTTAATGTCCATTTTTCAACTGTGAAATAATGTTCTTCTACAAGTTCCGTTACAGTTAAATCGCCGCGCGTTGTCTCTGATTGATTCAATGCGGGGTCTTTGTGAGGGACAGTTGTCACGTCAATCGATTGTGCCAAATGTAACTCACGTGTATTTCCTTGATCGTCCAAACGATCATAGTCATATACACGGTAAGTAATATCAGAGCTTTGTTGTGTCTCTAATATGACAATTCCTGCACCAATCGCATGAATCGAACCGCTTGGCACGTAAATAAAGTCCCCCTTTGTTACAGGTACATAACGCAAGAGTTCATGCCATTTACCTTCCTCAGCAAGCGTTGTTAATTCGGTAACTGATTGAGCGTGATGACCGAAAACAATCTTCGCGTCTGGTTCAGCATCTAATACATACCAACATTCTGTTTTTCCATATGGAACGCCTTCTTTTTCGCGTGCGTATGTATCATCTGGGTGAACTTGAACAGATAAATTTTGCGCGGCATCAAGAATTTTTACGAGTAGTGGGTAAGCTTCTGTGTCTGATTCTTTTCGATTAAAATAGTCACGGTGTTGTTCCCACGCGTCTGTTAATGTTTTTCCTTTAAGAGGGCCATTAGTAATCATACTTGGTCCGTTTTCGTGTGCTGAAATCACCCATGCTTCTCCTGTCTTATCTGATGGGATATCATAGTGGAATTCGGTGTTAAGTTTGTTTCCACCCCAAATACGCTCTTGTAGTGTGGGTGATAAAAATAATGGTTGTGTTGTCATGTTTTATCTCCTTCTCCTAACTTTGTGAATGATGTTCATTTATCGTTATTTACATAATATCTAGTATAGTCTGTCTTCTGTATGAAAGAAAGGGTAGACGGGAAAAAGTATAAAATTCTTTTAACGATTTAATATCAATGCAGCCGCACCAATGACGCCAGCTGTCTGGCTTAATTTAGCTGGAACGATGGGTGTGTGTGCTGCATCTTTGTTGAGGGTGAAGCGTGTGACATAATGACGAATGGGTTCAAAAAGTATGTCACCTGCCTGGCTGACACCACCACCAATAATGACGATTTCTGGATCTAAAGTGTTAATTAATGAGACAAATGCCATACCCATCCTTTCTAGGACTTTGTCAAGGTAAGGGGTGATGACGGGTTCTTTCTCTTGGTAAAGCTGAAACACATCCTTTGTTGAAAGAGGCATTTTTTTAAGTCTTGAAGCCTCACGACTTATCGCAGTACCTGAACAGATGTGTTCAAAACAACCGAGTTGACCACAGACGCATAAGCCAAAGGATGGGTCCACCACCATATGTCCCACATCTCCAGCGTTACCTCTGCCACCTGAAATAAGTGTGTTATTGGCGATAATACCAGCGCCAATACCTGTGCTAATCGTAACAAATAGAATGTTTTTATGGCCATGTCCTGCGCCAAAATGATGTTCGGCGAGTGCGGCGGCAGAAGCGTCGTTTTCTAAGTGAATAGGTACAGAAAAATGTTGAGAGATGTAATCAACAATGCGTACTTCGCGCCACAGGGGCAAGTTAGGTGGATAAGTAATCATCCCTCTAAAAAGGTCAAGTGGGCCAGGAGCTCCAATGCCAATCCCTAATAACGTCTTTTCTGTCACGTCGCTTTTCTCGAGGAGCTTCTTCGCGCAGATGATTATTCGGTCAAGCATCACTTCTGGTGCCGCTTGTGTTGAAGTTTTTAGTTGATCATGCGCGATGATTGTACCGGATGCATTCATAATCGCCATCGCTGTTTTAGTGCCACCAATATCAATGCCTAATGCATACATAGATACACCCCCTTATGTTTAGTTATTCTACAATTTTATCAGTTTGTTTATTTTTAATCAATCAGAAAAGACTCTTTAAATTAATTTTTAAAGTTAACGATAACCCTAAAAATAAAACTTGTATTATAAGCTATAATTAGGGCGTAAAATTATGTTAACATCAATATATAGCAAGTTATACGTGTTTATTTATGTTGCATAAAAAAGTATGTTTCGGTCGTTATATAAATTATCTAAGTGAAATTAAACGATTTAATTAACTAAATTATAAAAGTATTTAAGTTTTTTTATTGAAATATTTACTTTATTATATATAATGATAAATGACAGCGGTTTCAAAAAATAAAGGAGGCGTAGATTGAATGAAGAAGAACAAACGATTGAAAAGTAAAATGGCTCGCGGGCTCGCGAGTGTCATGTTGGTGCTGTTAATGCTACAGCTGGTGCTACCGTATGTGGGGGTGACGGCTGTTTCGGATTATTCGGTTTTAAAGCTATCAAATCCGGATGCTTCTCGGTATACGAAAGAGTTATTTGCTTATTTAAAAGGCTTGGGTGGCGATGAGATATTATTTGGTCAGCAGCATGCGATTGATGAAGGGTTAACTTTAACGAATGATGGTAATCGCGTGGCCTCAGAACAATCTGAAGTGAAAAATGCGGTAGGTAATTATCCGGCTATCTTTGGTTGGGATACGAACAGTTTGGATGGGCGTGAGCGTCCTGGTAACGCTATTGGTGACGTAGCATTATCTTATGAAGAGCGTTTAAGTAACCTAGCGGCATCTATGAAAAAAGCACATGAACTTGGGGGTATTGTTACGCTTAGTATGCACCCGAACAATTTTGTAACAGGTGGAAATTATGGAGACACGAGTGGTCAAGTCGTAAAGGCTATCTTACCTGGTGGTGATGCGCATGATGCCTTTAATGCGTGGTTGGATCAAATTGTTGATTTGTCACATAGGTTAGTAGATGGGAATGGGGAAGCGATTCCGATGATTTTCCGTCCATTCCATGAACAAACAGGCTCTTGGTTTTGGTGGGGGCAAAGCTCAACGACGCCGGAAGATTATAAGGCCATCTTCCGTTATACAGTTGATTACTTACATGCCCGTGGCAACAATAATATATTAATTGGATACTCTCCAGGTTCTGGTCCGAGCGGAGATAAAGACCGTTACTTTGAAACGTATCCAGGAGATAAGTATGTTGATATATTGGGTATTGATAGTTATGATAATAAATCAAACGCGGGTAGTGACGCGTGGATTAACAGTGTGGCGGGTGATTTAGAAATGCTTGCAATTGAAGCAGAAGCGCGCGGGAAAGTCTCTGCTTTAACAGAGTTTGGTTACAGTGCTCAAGGGATGAATGAAACGGGTAATAATCTTGAATGGTGGACAAAAGTTTTAGAGGGTATTATGAATAATGAATTATATCCAAAAGCAAAAGAAACATCTTATATGTTGACGTGGGCAAACTTTGGCTTCCCGAATAACATGTATGTTCCCTATCGTGATGTCAATGGAAATTTAGGTGGTGATCATGAGTTATTACCAGATTTTCAGGCGTTTCATGATGATGAAAGAACGGTTTTTGCAAGTGAAGGTGACGTATATAATCAAGGGGTTCAGTATGAAACATACACCTACCCATCTGATATGTATGTTGTACGTCCGACGAATGGCGTGAGAGTGACCGAGTCGCCAACGACTCTAAGTGTGAAAGTTAATGGTGGGAAAAACCCTCAGGTAACTTATCAAGTAACGGGTGCTGATGAAGTGGATATGGTGCCTGTAGGTGAGTTCTATGAGGCTGAGTATATCCCGGCAGCTAAAGATAACAACGGAAGTATCGATGTGATCTATCGCTATTATGAAGGGGAAGAACTTATTGATGAAGACACGCATCGCTATTTCATCACGGTAAATGAGATAGTAGTCAAAGGCTATCCGTTTGACGAAACGATTGACGGTATAAAATCTAATGGCACATATTCTGATCAATCAGGTGATGCGCCAGAACTCATAATAAGTCATAGTGATTTTAACGGTGGTGCACTAAAGTTGGATGTGGAGAACATGGATCCAACTGTATGGTGGCAAGAACTGAAATTGGAATTAACGGATATTGAGGACGTTGATTTAATGGCAGTGAATCGTGTCAATTACGACCTCTTTGTTCCGGTGACAGCAGGAGAAAAGTCATTAGCTAATGTGGTTATGTTGCCGCCGGATTGGGAAAAAAAATATACACAAGAAGTGAATGTAGCTGATTATGACAGTGTTTCAATTGATAGCTCGGATTATTATCGTGTAGAAGTAAGTGTTGACGTGCCGAAGGTTGAGGGTGCAGAGAGTTTAGCGATTTCATTGGTGGGTAAGCAAATGACTTTTGATGATGCATTCTATATTGATAATATTCAACTTATCAATACGTTTGAAGAAGTTGAAGCTAATCCATATGTTGTTGATGATTTTGAAGGATACATGGGTGAGAATACATTACTTAACCGTGCCTATAGTACGAATGGTGATCCGATTGTATTGGCGTTATCAGAGACTGAAAAATATACCGGTAATTATGGTTTGGAGTTTGATTATACACTTGGTAGTGCTGGGTATGCGGGTCGCCAAACGTCGCTTGGTACGGTGGATTGGTCAGAAAGTAATGGCGTATCATTTTGGTTAAAACATGAAGCCCAAGGGGAACGCCGCTTAACCGTCCAAATTCAAATGGGTGGTGTTAGTTTTGAGTCAAACGTGGAACTTGCTGAAGCATTTGAAGGTATGGTAGACATACCGTTTAGTGCATTTTCTCCTGCGCATTGGGAAGGGAATCAACAGGCGATAATTGATTCTTCTCGTATTCAAAAAGTAACACAATTTGCATTGTATATGGGTGGTGAGACAGGTTCTGGAACGTTATATTTTGATGATATTAAAGCGACGACAATCCCTGGTGCGCCCGATGTGCCTGGAGCGAAGGATCCTGGGGAACAAGTCATTGAACCGATTTACTATATGTTTGATGATTCTCTTGAAGGTTTTTCGGCACCGGGTTTCAATGTCATCGACGGTTATTTAACAGGGGAAGTGAAGCTAGATGGTAAGAAAGAAATCAACCGAGCGTTTGGTCAATCGCTTGAAGGATACCAATATCTTGTTGCGCGGATCAAATATACAAGTCAACAGCCTGAATTAGAGGCTTTAAAGGCAAAGTTATTCATTAAAACGGGTGATGCATGGAGTTGGTCAGATAGTGGTGAGGTGACTTTAGTTAAGGATGCCTTTGTTGATGTTATATTTGACTTATCCGCAGTAGAAGATTTGAATGCGGTCAGAGAATTAGGAATTGAGTTTATCGGTGCTTCTACAGGTGAAGCGACAGTATATATTGATCATGTTAGCATTGTTGAGTCTCTTGATCAATTGCCAGGCGTGACACCGGATGAAGAAGATACCCCACCAGGTGAAGATGATGCAGAAGGAGAGGGAGATACCCCACCAGGTGAAGATGATGCAGAAGGAGAGGGAGATACCCCACCAGGTGAAGGTGACGCAGAAGAAGAAGGGAATACCCCGCCAAGTGAAGGTGACGCAGAAGGAGAGGGAGATACCCCGCCAGGTGAAGGTGTTGTAGTTGATGAGAGTGGTAACGCTTTACCTGGTACAGCGACGTCTAACTTTAATATTATGTTAGTTGCAGGGTTACTGTTGTTATGCGGGGGTAGTATGATTGTTATTGAGAGAAAGCGCCGCGTATTATAGTAAGGGAAATAAAGGTAGAATTAAGTACTTATTTTAATTGTTTATCTTACGTAAAAAACCAGTGGGATGTAAGTGTCCTTCTGGTTTTTTCTGTGGATTCTTTTTAAAAGTGATTGGTAGGTCGAATAGAATGAGTTGATAAATAATACAGTGATGGATGGCGCTAAGTTTTATCTATTTTGTGAATGTTTATGCGGCTTTTCTGGTCGTCTAAGGAGTGAGCGGTTTGAAGTGTGTCGGTGATACGCGTGTTTTCGGGGGCAGAACTAAAAATTAAATTTGTTTTAATAACTAATCTATAAAGGGAAACTTTATCCGTAAGTTAGTTTTACGTACACAAATGGATAGATTGATGAAAAAAACGGCTTTTCAAAAAAGAAAAGGCTTACTATTGACTTTTATTAAGGGTTTATTTAAGATGTAGTTATTAAGTTATCGATTAACTAATATGAGGTGATCTTGTGAATGAAGTAATGATAAGGAAGGAATTGGAACAATCGATCCTGCCATTCTGGATGCGTTTAAAAGATGAACAATATGGTGGTTTGTATGGGCGTGTAACATTTGACTTAATACCCGTTGAAGTAGGTGAAAAAGGTGGGATTGCAGCTGCTCGGCACTTGTGGTCTTTTTCAAGTAGTTACCGCGTATTAAATAACCCTGAATATTTGTCAATGGCAACACATGTGTATCAGTTTATTAAAGACGCTTGTATTGATAAGGTGTATGGCGGTGTTTATTGGATGCTTGATTACCGCGGAACAGTCATAGATCATCGAAAACATATTTATGCACAAGCGTTTATGATTTATGGTTTGAGTGAATATTACCGGGTCACAAAAGATAAAGAAGCGCTAGATTTAGCAATGGTGCTATATGATTTAATCGAAAGTAAAGGTTTTAATGAAGATAATGGAGCCTACAAAGAAGAATTTACGCGTGAATGGGTGGAAACGCCAAATGAAATGTTAAGTGAAAATGGTGTGATAGCAGACATTACAATGAACACGCACATTCATATATTAGAAGCGTATACAAACTTATATAAAGTAGCCCCAAGCGATGAACTTAAAGAGAGATTAAACTATTTATTAGCGCTTCATTATGAGCGTCTGTATCAATCAGATTATTTTTTAGGTGTGTTTTTTGATCAAAACTGGAAGAGCATTCTTGATTTAAAGTCGTTTGGTCATGATATTGAAGCGTCCTGGTTAATTGACGAAGCGCTAAAAGTACTAGGCAATGAAGATCCGCGTTATCATCGAATGGTGATCGACATTGCGGAAAATATAAGGTCGGTGGCGATTAATGATGATGGGTCATTGTTAAATGAGCAAGAAGGTGATCATATTGATCGTACACGTATTTGGTGGGTGCAAGCAGAAGCTGCTCTTGGTTTTTATAACGCCTATCAAAAAACAAATGATGCGGCGTTTAAGTCGGCGTCAGAACGTTGTTGGGGTTTTATAATGAAACACATGAAAGACCCGCGTGAGCGTGGGGAGTGGTACTGGTCGTTAGATGAAGATAATCTGCCGATCAAACGCGACTTAGCTGAGCCATGGAAGGTATCTTATCATAATACACGGAGTTGTTTAGAATTGATTGAAAGGATGGGAAAATGATGATTCACGAAAAATATTTTGAGTTAAAGCCGCAACAAGAGGCACTAATTACAAGAAAAAACGAGGTAAACAAGGCGTTTTATAATGGCATTTATGACCGTTATCAGTACCCTGTAATCACGCGTCACCACGTGCCGTTACACTGGCGTTTTGATTTAAATAAAGAAACGAACCCCTATTTTCAAGAACGTTTAGGTATTAACGCGACATTAAATCCAGGAGCGTTGTACCATGAGGGGCGCTATTATTTAGTTGTCCGAACAGAAGGGTTAGATCGAAAGTCTATATTTGCGCTTGCTGTGAGTGATAATGGGGTTGATAACTTCCGCTTTATCGATACACCACTTGTGTGGGAAGATATAGATGAAAAAGAAACGAACATGTATGATATGCGTCTGGTGAAGCATGAAGATGGCTATATTTATGGTATTTACTGTTCGGAGAGTAAGGATCCTGATGTACCACCGAGTGACACATCTAGTGCCATCGCGCAGGCGGGTCTCGTACGTACGAAAGATTTAAAAACGTGGACACGACTCCCGAATATTAAGACACCATCACCGCAACAACGTAATGTAGTACTTCACCCAGAGTTTATTGATGGTCACTATGCTTTTTATACGAGACCACAAGACGGTTTTATTTCAACTGGCTCAGGTGGTGGTATTGCATTTGCGCTATGTGAAGATATAGAGAACGCTGTCATTACAGAAGAACACGTGATTCATGAGCGTCAGTACCATACGGTATATGAGGTAAAAAATGGCCAAGGTCCAGCACCGATAAAGACAGATAAGGGATGGGTACATATCGCTCATGGTGTTCGAAATACGGCAGCTGGTTTGCGTTATGTCTTGTATGTTTTAGTGACTAGTTTAGATGACCCTAAGCAAGTAATTGCTGCACCAGGAGGACATTTTATTGCTCCTTATGATGATGAACGTGTAGGGGATGTCTCAAATGTCATCTTCTGTAATGGTGCTGTCGTCAATGAACACAATCAAGTATTTATTTACTATGCCTCAAGTGATACGCGTGTACATGTGGCAACGACGACAGTAGATCGCTTGCTTGATTATGCATTTAATACACCGACAGATGACTACCGTTCATTATTAAATGCGCATGTACGAAAAGCATTCATCGAAAAAAATGATGCGCTTTTAGCGTCTCTTAACGAATGGAAACCCTAACAATTCACGTGTGTTTATTGCCTTATTGCTTAAGGTTTGATACTATTAGGGAGAATTCGTTTAGTTAAACAACTAAGTTAACTTACTTAATAAAGTTATAACTTAAGCTCCTAGATGATGGCGATAAATAAATGGTAGTTTTGAGATGGGATGTGTGTATGATGGCGAATGTAACAATGAAGGATATCGCAGAAAAAATAGGTGTTAGTAGTGTCACGGTGTCAAAGGCATTAAACGATAAAGAAGGTGTCAGTGACGCGCTGAAAGATAAAATTAAACAACTCGCAGATGACATGGGTTATCGTTATAATACGACGGCAAAATCAATGAAGAATGGTTTAACTTATAATATTGGCGTAGTCATACCTGAGCGTTTTTCGGGTGGTATGTCTCAATCGTTTTACTTCCGTGCTTACCAACAAGCCGCACGTGTCTTTGAGAAATATGGCTACTATGGAATTATGAATATTTTGACGGATGCTGATGAAGAAGCGCTAAAATTACCCCGGCTTTATTATGAAAAGAAAGTAGATGGCTTTATTTTCTTAGGTCAATTATCGGCAGATTACATTAACCTCATCAAAGAAATGGATATGCCTAAAGTATTTTTGGATTTTTATGATGAACACGATGAAATAGACTCTGTTATTACGGATAACTTCTTCGGTGCATATGATTTAACGAATTATCTTTTTAATAAAGGGCATAAAGATATAGGCTTCGTAGGGAATCTGCATTCTACTAGTAGTATTCAGGATAGGTATCTAGGATTTTACAAGTCTTTGTTAGAGCATGGCAAAGATTTAACTAAAGATTGGATTATCAATGACCGTGATGAGCGTGGGAAGTATGTTGAATTTGACTTACCAGACGCCTTGCCGTCTGCCTTTGTCTGTAATTGTGATCAGGTGGCCCATGCTTTTGTGAACCGCTTAAAGCAAGAAGGATACAAAGTGCCAGAAGATGTATCGGTCGTTGGTTTTGATAATGACATATACGCAACCATCACTGACCCGAATTTAACGACGGTTGAAGTCGACATTCATGAGATGGTATCTGAAGCGGTAAAAATAATCATTAAAAAAGTTCAAGGGACAAAGAAATGTTATGGTCGACAGTCAATCAAAGGAAAGATTGTTAAACGAGCATCTGTTTGGGACAAAAGACAAGGTTAGCGCCTTGTCTTTTGGCTTTCAACCTATCGTTTCCTTATCAAGCTACACATATGGGAGCGACTGTGATAGTTCATGAAAGGGTGTGTGTCGTATCGGGACGAAAATCGTTAGTTGGACAGTTCAAATCTATCACTTTATCGTTTTGGCCGGTTATTTCTGGCTAGGTATTCTAAAAGGTCTTATCTTATACGGCGTTGTTCCGGCGTGTGTCAGTGTGATTAAAACATATGAAGATATCAAAGTGACCGATGAAGTTGATGAAAAATTTATTAAGAAGCGATTTTTTGACTATTACCGTGATTATGATCATTATAAAGTCTTATCATTCGTTATGAGTTTAGGTGTCCTCTTATTGATGTCATTATTCATGCTTAGTTTAGCGCGAGGTGTCTCGCTGATTTTAGTCGTTGTCTGCATTTATTTCTTGTTATTGTTAGTAGGGGCGATGAGCTATACTTTTTATCATTTAACGTTAAAGAAAGAATCCGGCCGTCTCGCTTTTTCTAAAGGGTTTGTTGTGATGATTAAAGAATTAAAAACGACTGTTCCTTTATTGATTGCTGTTGTTGTACTTATAGGTGTTCTATATTACAATCTGGTATTATTTCTCGTTGTCTTTCCTGCTGGCTACGCCGCTGTTGTTTCAGGAATACTGCATGAGAAAATGCCTTTAAGTTGAGTTGTTGTTTAAGTGAAAAACGCACATGATACCGGGGGTTAGGTTTATAGAGACTAATCCTCGGTTTTATGTGCGTTATTTTCCGTGTTAAATTAAGAGTGGCATATCCACCGAACGTTTATTTCAAGGATTATAATTAAGTAAGAAAAGTAATGTTAAGTAAAAAATGATCAAATAACTTAATATTAATATTTTATAGTAATGATTTTCTGTAAGTTTTAATATAATAAAGTTAGCTGGTGTAAAAGGAAACAAGCTTACTTGTATAGTTATGCTTCAGGAGTGTTGGGGTGTGAAGGTTGTTTGAGTGAGTTAAGTTAAAGAACGCTATTGTTAACTAATTGGTTAAGTAAAAACAATAATAAATTATGAAAAACCTATTGACGAGTAAACGTTTTCAATATACAATACAGTTATTAGCTTAGCGATAACTTAAAAGTTAAGTTAATAATAAGTTTGAAAAGAAAAGAAAGGGTGTTTAATTATGGGTAAAAAGTTAATGGTTTTATTTATGAGTTTATTCCTACTTGTGATGTTGGCGGCATGTGGCGGCGATAATGACAATGCGACAGACTCAGGTGACGGCGGTTCAGATGATAATGGTTCTTCTGAAGAAAAACCAATGCATGAGGCGTGGAAAGACATGGATCCTGAAGAAATTGAAGGAGACTTAACGGTTCTTACACACCGTACCGATATCGTTGATTCGGTGTACCAAGAGTACAAAGAACAATTTGAAGCGAAATATCCAAATGTAAACGTTGTGTTTGAAGCGTTAAATGATTATGGCGGCGACATTATGCCTCGTATTAATACCCAAGATTTCGGTGATGTTCAGTATTTACCGGTTGAAGTACCGATTCAAGATATTCCTAACTTCTTTGAACCGATGGGTTCATTGGCTGATATGGAACAGAACTTCTTAGGTGTCGAAGAGCGTGCAGTTAATGGCACGGTTTACGGTATTCCGATTGCTGTAACGTATACAGGAGTTATTTACAATAAAGCTGTGTTTGAAGAAGCTGGCGTTACTGAATTACCAGAAACACAAGCGGAATTTTTAGAAGCATTACAAATGGTTAAAGATAACACAGATGCGATTCCACTTTACACAAACTATGCAGATGCTTGGCCGTTAACGCAGTGGCAAGGTGCGTTATCAACAACGGCAGGTAGCGAAACATACTACAATATCGATATTTTAGATGATCCACGCCCGTTTGAAGCGGGTGACCCACACTACGAACATTATAAGTTAATGTATGATGTAGCTGAACAAGGTTTAATCGAAAATGATCCTCTCACAACTGACTGGGAAGCATCAAAAGTTATGATGAACAATGGTGAAATCGCAACGATGGTTCTTGGTTCATGGGCGCTTGAACAGATTCAAAGTTCAGGTCCGAACGCAGATGATATCGCGATTATGGCTTATCCGAATGATCAAGATCGTACGCTATTTTCACTAGGTGCTGACTATAATGTTTCTATTAGTAAATTTAGTGATAATAAACCGGCAGCTTTTGCTTGGGTTGATTGGTTCATCAATGAATCAGGTTACTCTGTTGAACAAGCAGGCGGAATCAGTGCTTCTAAAGAAGTGCCACTTCCAGAGGCGTTAGCTGAAGCAGAGGCAGCAGGAGCAGAGTTCGTTATGCTTGAGCCATCTCCTGAAGAGTTACAAGGTAAATTAGACGAGATTGATAATGAATCCGAAGTTGGTCTCTGGGGTCAAGATAAAAAACAAGTGTTGGTTGAAGCAGCTATTGGTAACCGTGACATGACATTTGATGATGTGATGAACAGTTGGAACGATGCTTGGGAAGCAGCTTACAACAAAATTATGGAATAGTAAAACAACAAGTAGATCAGATGAAAAGGGAGTGCGTTCATCGTACTCCTTTTCTCATCTTAAAAGATAAAAAATAGTTTTAACAACGCTTGCGTCTAGAGATAACCTTAAATAGGAGGTGCGGACTCTTGTCTAAACTTAAAGAAATAATAAGCAAAATGAGCTTTTCGAATATTTCATACAAAGCACAACGAAATATAATTATTATCGCATTTTTGGCGGTGCCAATGACCTTACTTGCGACGTTCGCGTTCTTGCCGGTCATTAACATGTTTTGGTATAGCTTTACCGATTGGAATGGTTACAGCAAGATGAACTTTGTTGGGCTTGACAACTACAAAACCATTTTTTCAAACCCTGAATATTTTTCAGTGTTTAGAGTCAGTTTGTATTACTTTTTCGCGACGTTTGTCCAATTGGGGATCGCTTTATATTTTGCGACCATCCTTAGTTTTGAAGTGAAGTTCAAAAACTTTTTTAAAGGCGTTTTGTTCTTCCCTTACTTACTAAACGGTGTAGCGATTGGTTTAATGTTCTTATTGTTTTTCAGAGCAGACGGTACGCTTGATACCGTTCTTCACGCGATTGGATTAGGTGATTACACACAAATGTGGCTAGGGAATCCGAAACTTATTAACATCTCACTAGCGGGTGTGTCAGTTTGGCGCTATATGGGTTTTAACTTTATTATTTTCCTCGGAGCAATATCGTCCATTCCGAATGAAATTTATGAAGCTTCAGAAATTGATGGGGCAAATCGTTGGCATCAATTTATCTATATTATTTTACCTAGCATTAAGATTATCGTATCACTTAATTTAATTTTAGCAGTTAGCGGTTCGTTAAGTGCGTTTGAAATACCGTTCATTATGACGGGTGGGGCAAATGGTAGTGCAACCTTTGTTATTCAAACGGTTAATACGGCCTTTAGATATGGAAAGATTGGCCTTGGTTCTGCGATGGCCGTTGTGTTACTGTTTATCGTTGTTGTTGTAACGGGTATACAGAGAAAATTCTTTAGTGAGGGGGATTGACAAAGTGGAGACCAAAAAAAATCTAGCAATCGTAGTTAAATACTTAACGCTTATTCTCGGTGCAGCTTTTGCGATTATCCCGATTCTAGCTATTTTCTTTGCTTCGTTTAAGACGGGAACAGAGTATGGATCGACGGGTGCTTTAACAATGCCTGAAAACTGGCTTAACTTTGAAAATTACAGACGTGCATTCAGTGAAGGTAATATGATGGTGGGTTTTAAAAATACCGTCATCATTCTGATTATCTCAGTTATTGGAACAACATTGATTGGTTCCATGGTCGCGTTTGTTCTGCATAGATTCACATTTAAAGGAAGTAAGTATATACTGGGTGCTTTCTTACTTGCGACGTTAATTCCAGCAGTTACAACACAAGTGGCGACGTTTCAAATTATACACCGCCTAGGGTTGTTTAATACAATTTTCGCAGCAATTGTTTTATATCTAGGGACAGATATTATTGCCGTTTATATCTTCCTTCAATTTATGGATTCGATTTCGGTCTCGCTTGACGAATCAGCAATGCTTGACGGTGCTTCATACCTTACGATTTACCGAAAAATCGTTTTACCCCTTTTGAAGCCGGCGATTGTAACGGTGTTTATTATTAAAGGGGTCAATGTGTATAACGACTTTTATACCCCGTTTTTATACATGCCAAAGACAGACTTACAAGTCATCTCGACCTCGCTTTTTAAGTTCCAGGGACCTTTCGGAGCGGAATGGCAGGTTATTACAGCGGGTGTCATGATTGCGATTATTCCAACGCTGATCGCGTTCATTTTCTTACAAAAATATATTTATAACGGATTAACTAACGGATCAGTTAAATAACTGATCAAGAAAGGGGACAACAACATGTCTAAAGTAAAAATGATTGCTGAAAACATAAAGAATTTGCCGTGGGAGGACAAACCAGAAGGTTTGAACGCACCTGTTTGGCGTCATAGTCAAAACCCTATCATTAAGCGTAACCCTGCAAAAGGTATCTCGCGTATTTTTAACAGTGCGGTTGTAAGCTATGAAGATAAATTTATCGGGGTATTTCGTGCAGAAACGATCGATGGTCGTCCGCACCTTCATTTAGGTTATAGTGAGGATGCTTTGAACTGGTCTATTGAAGAGGAAAAGATTCCGTTTGTGGATGAAGAAGGTAACGGTTTCCAACCGCCTTCAGCTTATGATCCGCGTTTACTAAAAGTAGAAGATACGTATTACATTATCTGGTGTACAGACTTTTATGGTGCCGCGATTGGTGTAGCGAAGACAGATGATTTTAAAACGTTTGTCCGCTTAGAAAATCCTTTCTTACCGTTTAACCGGAATGGGGTACTTTTCCCTCGCAAGATTAATGGGAACTATGTGATGCTTTCACGCCCAAGTGACAGTGGTCATACGCCATTTGGTGATGTTTTCTTAAGTGAATCGCCAGATATGACTTACTGGGGTAAACACCGTCATGTTATGACCAAAGGTGGTTACGGCTGGTGGCAAAATGTGAAAATTGGTGGTGGTCCAGCGCCGATTGAAACGTCTGAAGGTTGGCTGATGTTCTATCACGGTGTGACGGGGACATGTAATGGCTTTGTTTATTCGATGGGTGCGGTTATTTTAGATTTAGAAGAACCGTCAAAAGTTAAATATCGCTCAAAGAACTTTGTGTTAACACCGGAAGAGTCTTATGAAACGACGGGCTTTGTCGATAATGTTATTTTCCCATGTGCGACATTGCATGATGGGGAGTCAGGGAAAATTGCGATTTATTATGGTGCAGCTGATACGTATGTAGGTCTTGCTTATACGACAGTAGAGGAAATTGTAGCATATGTAAAAGAAACATCAGAAGTTGTCGCAGATGATGAGGAAATTGGACGTAAATAATTGTTTGAAGCTAGTATGCCGAACATCTGGTATACTAGCTTCTTTTGAAGGTGGATATATAAAAGAACGCGGTAACGAAAACAACAAGAAGGACAATAAGGTAAAGATAAGGATGGTTTAAATGATATTTATTAAAGGATTTACATTTGGTTGGGATAGTCGAAGAGGTGATTTTCTAAAACAAGAGGCAAAAGAAAGCTTGCGTTTGATGCAGATGAATACGGCGAGTGATACAGTCATTATTGCCATCAGCGCACTACAAGACACAGCGCATACGACAAAGGTGGATTATGTAGGGGATCATATGGTTAGTGATGACGAGTTAATCGCTATGATTGATTATGCCAAATCACTTGGGTTACGTGTGATTCTAAAACCAACAGTCAATTGTAAAGATGGCACATGGCGAGCGCATATTAATTTCTTTGATGTAGATGTGCCGTGTGAGCCGAAATGGTCAGATTGGTTTAAGTCTTATACTGATTATCAGCTACACTATGCTAAAATCGCTGAGGTAACGGATTGTGAGATGGTGATTGTCGGTTGTGAAATGGTGCAAACTGAACGGCGTGCGGATGAGTGGCGCCAATTAATTCTAGAAGTGAAACAGGTGTATCACGGGTTAGTCAGTTATAACACCGATAAATATCAAGAAGATCATGTGCCGTTTTGGGATGCGGTGGATGTGTTGTCATCGAGTGGCTATTACCCTACTGGCACGTGGGAAAGAGAATTAGACCGGATAGAAACGGTTGTAAAAAAATACAACAAGCCATTTTTCTTCGCAGAAGCAGGTTGTCCAAGTCGAACAGGATCGAGTTATATACCGAATGATTGGAATCATGTGGGCGAAGTAAATATAAAAGAGCAAGCGGCCTTCTACCGTGAGATGTTTGAAGCCGCCGGACAACGTGACTTTGTGTCAGGGTTTGGCTTATGGGATTGGAATACGCTTCTTCATACACATGAAGAAGCTGTGACAGATGACGGTTATGGTGTGTATGGGAAACCAGCAGCGGACGTCATATATAATTATTACACACGAGAGAAGAGGCACTAGTTATGCACATGGACATGTCTTTACCAGAGTTAAAGCAGTATCAAGGGAAAAATCCTAAGCCGACGAACTTTGATTGGTATTGGGAAGCGTCACTGGATGAATTAAAGGAGTTATCGTTAGGTTATGAGATAACAGCGGCGGATATGGCTATTTCCGATGTGACGCTTTATCACCTCACCTTCACAGGGATTGGTGGTGTGAGGGTTCATGTGAAATGGGCAAAACCTCACCGGCCGACAGGGCAAGCGGTGGTAATGTTTCATGGTTATGGTGTTGATAGCGGCGATTGGTTAGAAAAAATCGCTTATGCTAAAGAGGGAATCCATGTTTTTGCGATGGACTGTCGAGGGCAAGGGGGGTTAAGTGAGGATGCTATCGTCACAATTGGACCGACAGTACGGGGCCATATTATCCGCGGTTTAAAAGATCAAGACCCGAAAAATCTCTATTATCGATCAGTTTTTTTAGATGCGGCTCACCTTGTTAAAATAATACAAACCATCGATGGGATAGATTCAAACCGAATAGGTTCATATGGTCAAAGTCAAGGCGGGGCGTTAGCGCTGGCGGTGGCAAGTTTAGTGCCGGAAATTAAGAAGACCTACAGTGTGTATCCTTTTTTAAGTGACTATAAACGCGCCTGGGAAATGGATGTGACTAACTCCGCTTATGAAGAAATCTCATTTTATTTTAGAAATGTTGATCCGATGCATGAGAAGGCGGATGAAACATTTTTAAAATTAGGTTACATTGATTTACAACATTTAGCATCACGGATAAAAAGTGAGGTTATTATGGTGACGGGTATGCGTGATGCTATTTGTCCGCCGTCTACCCAGTTTGCTGTATTTAACAAGTTGAATACAAAGAAAACGCATCACCTTTATCCTGAACACGGGCATGAGTATATACCGCTTCATGCGGATGAAGCATTTAATTATTTCCGGTCATTATAATACGTGTGTAGCGGGTTGTTTAGTATCATTTAGCTGTAAGTTGAGTATTGGAAAAATAGTAAATGTGAAAGTGGCGTGCATCCGATTGATGCACGCCACTTTCTGTTGAAGTTTAAATATATTTGGCCAGGGGGGTAGCTGGCCTTTTATTTTTAAAAGGGGTAAGGTTGTTTTTTTGTTAACGTAAAAATCCGTGATTGATAATCGCCAGGATGCTCACGTCCCCAGTACTCATGGGCGCGATCGGTAAAGTCCTCTGCGAGGATAATACCGTAGGCCATTAATTCTGATCCGTAGTAATCTGTCCCTAGCGGAGCAACGTGATAGAGTGTATCTTCTGACAGTCCGGTAAGCTTCAGGCGTTTATAACTTTCATTCGGTTTAGCTAGCACTTTGTAGTAACCGACAAGGGCGGTTGATTGGTCGTCACTTACGACCATCCACGCGGTTTCGTTTGACTCGAATGGACTAAGCAGACGGTGGAAGTTACCTTGACTTATAAGGGCGCGATGCGCTTTAAAAAATGCTATTTGCTCTTTTACAGCGGCTTTTTCTGGATCTGTTAATTCTGTTACATCCAGCTCATAGCCAAATGTTCCGAAATAAGCGACATCTGCCCGTGTTTGAAGGGGCGTTCTTCGTCCGACTTGGTGATTAGGAATCTGTGAGACGTGTGATCCAATCGAGGAAAGTGGATAGACCAAAGATGTTCCATATTGGATTTTCAAACGCTCACAAGCATCGGTATCATCACTTGTCCACGTTTGTGGCGCGTAATATAGTAGGCCTGGATCAAAGCGACCGCCACCACCAGCGCATGACTCAAAGAGAATCTCAGGGTATTTTGTCGTTAGTCTTTCATATAGGTCGTAAACACCGAGAATATAACGGTGGAACGCTTCGCCTTGTGCTTGTGCCTCAAGTGTGCGTGAGTAGGCTTCTGTTATGTTTCGGTTCATATCCCACTTAATGTAGCTGATGGTGCTGTCCTTTATAACGGTATCCATTAAATGAAAGATGTGTTCAACAACATCCTCTCTAGAAAAGTCCAAAACGTACTGGTTTCGTCCGTGTGACAGTGTACGCTGAGGTGTTTCCAACAGCCAATCAGGGTGGTCTTTAAATAACGTAGTCCCAGTCGAAATCATTTCGGGCTCGAACCATAAGCCAAACCGCATACCAAGGTCGGTGACTTTCTTTGATAATGCACCGATCCCATGAGGTAGTTTTGCTGTGTCGACAAACCAATCACCTAGTGATGAGCTGTCATCATTGCGTTTACCAAACCAGCCGTCATCTAAAACGAACAGTTCGATTCCGAGATTTTTAGCTTCTTTAGCAATGGTTAATATTCTATCTTCGTTAAAATCGAAGTAAGTCGCTTCCCAATTATTGATTAATACCGGACGTGTCCGGTCGCGCCAGTAGCCACGTGCTAAGCGGGTGCGGTATAGGTGGTGGAATATTTGACTCATTCCTGATAATCCATTTGTTGAATAGACCATCACGGCTTCAGGTGTTGTAAAGCTTGTCTTTGGTTTAAGTTGCCATCCGAATCTAAATGGATTTATACCGAGTGATACTCGACTAACATCATACGTGTCTACCTCAACTTGTCCTCTAAAGTTTCCGCTATAAACGAGACTAAAGCCGTATACCTCGCCTGTTTGTTCGGTCGTATAAGGTCTCTTTAGTGCAATAAACGGATTGTGCACATGACCAGATGCGCCGCGGTTACTAGAAATTGCTTGTACCCCTTTTTTTAAAGGTGACACGCCCACGTGTGCTTCTCTTGCCCAGGCGCCGTTTAATTGAACCATGTCAAAGTCATCATCAGGGAAGTCAATGCTCATTGATTGAGCATTTGATAAAGTATATGTTTTTGAACTATTGTTGGTAAATTTGCTGTGACGTGTAATGACGGCGCGCTCTGAGTATATGGTATAAAACAGTTCCAAGGTGACGCCGATGGTGTCATCGGTGAGTGTGATTATCAATGTATCTGCTTCATCAGTCGCTTCGATATACGTGTGTGGAAGACCGTTAAGTGCCGGTTTTCCTTTTAAAACGTCATAGTGTTTAAAGCGAAAATCAGTAATGTGTGATCCGTTAGGTTGATCAATCGTAAAGGCGGGATAACGAAAATCTGTCGTCCCGTAACTAGGGTATTCTTGTTTAATATGCTCAAAAGAGGACGTATGGTCATCTGTAAAACGATTGGTCGACGGGCGAACCTCGCGTTCGATTAAGTGGGAAAAATTATCCCGGTGGTGAACGGATTTGCCGTAGTATAAATGTTCGAGTTGCGCGCTCTTTTCGAGGACGCGAAAAATATAACTGACATGTTTATTAGTTAAGTGAAATGAAAGGCTTGCATCATTCACATGAATTGTCATATAATCACCTCATAAAGTTATTTTTAAGTTATCGATAAAGTTTCTTTTTGATTATTTTAACATAGTGATAATTAAATGGCTAGGCTTAATTTGAAAACGCTATACACAAGATTTTATTAGTGATTAAGTTAGGGAAGGGTAAAGGTTTTTTGTGAAAAAAGAGAGAGTGTTTTCATTTAGGTGATATTTTATGAAAGTTAATTTTTTTTAAAAAAACTAACGATATAAGTAATAGAAAAGAGGTTTTTTAAATGGAAAAGTTGATGTTGGAAAAATGGCGATTTAAACAAATGGGGGAAAAGGAGTGGTACCCAGCGTATGTACCAGGGTGTGTTCATACGGACTTGCTGAAAAATAAGCTGATTGTCGATCCGTTTTACGGAGATCATGAGAAAGACTTGCAGTGGATTGATAAAGTCGATTGGTGTTATGAAACGACACTCCACGTGACTGAGGAGATGTTAGTAAAACAAATGGTGCTGATTTTTCATGGGCTTGATACGTATGCTGATATTTATTTGAATGATGTTTTAGTGCAAAAGACAGCGAATATGTTTCGCATCTATAAGTTGCCCATCCGTCATTTAGTCGCACGAGGTGAAAATAGGCTACGCATCGTCTTTAAATCACCGATTCAGATGGATTTGCCGAAGCTTCATGCACTTGGCTATCAATTACCTGCAGTGAATGATGATAGTGCCATGGGGGGATTAGGTGATAAGAAGCTAAGTATCTTTGCACGTAAAGCGCCATTTCATTATGGTTGGGACTGGGGGCCAAGGTTTGTGACCTCAGGCATTTATAAGCCAGTAGAATTAAAGATATATGAGGAGCTCATAATAGAGGATCTATATATTCGGATGACGACTGTGGAAGAGCATGAAGCCATTGGTGAAGTAGAAATGGCGTTTAACGTAGCGCATTCAGGGGTTTATACCTTTACACTTCACACGGAATCTTATCGAATTGAAAAGACATATGAAGTAGAAGAAGGCCATCAAACAATCACTTTACCGGTGACAATAAAACAACCGAAACGCTGGTATACCCATGACTTAGGTGAGCCTTATATGTATACATTTACGTTGAGTGTGCGAGATGAAAAACGATTAATAGCGCAGAAACAATTAAAGACGGGGTTAAGAAAAGTTCGACTTATCACGGATAAAGACCAATTAGGTACCTCATTTTATTTTGAGTTAAATAATCAGCCTTTATTTATTAAGGGTGCTAACCATATACCGAATGACAGCTTTGTGAGTGAAGTGACAGATCAAAGGTATCAAAATGAAATAGATGCGGCGCTTTTTGCGGGGATGAATATGCTTCGGGTGTGGGGTGGTGGCATTTATGAAATGGACGTTTTTTATGAAAAATGTGATGAGGAAGGGATTTTGGTATGGCAAGACTTCATGTTTGCTTGCAGCATGTATCCAGGGGATGAAACCTTTGTAGCCAATGTAAAACAAGAAGCCATTGATCAAGTCAAACGCTTGCGTCACCATCCATCTATTGCCCTGTGGTGCGGTAATAATGAAATGGATGCAGCATGGGCACATTACGAAGAAGATGGTGGTTGGGGTTGGAAAAAGCCTTTTAGTAATGTTGAACGTGAGAAAATTTGGTCGGATTATCAAAAGGTTTTCCATGGCGTTTTAAAGGAAACAGTGGCGACATATACAACCGAAGACTATTGGTCCAGTTCACCGCTTCGCTTGGAAATAGAAGACGCAAGCCGCCATGCATTCACCGCTTCAAATGCGGGTGATGTACATTACTGGGATGTATGGCATGGGAAAAAGCCATTTGAAGCCTATCACGACAACGTTGGTCGCTTTATGAGTGAATATGGTTTTCAGTCATTCCCAGAGAAACGAACGATTGATACATTTTTAACAGAAAAGGATTATGCCATTGATTCGCAATATATGTTGCATCATCAAAAGAACGGCGACGGGAATCACTTAATTGAGACTTATATGTCAGAAGCTTTACCAAAGCCGAAAGATTTTGAAGGGTACCTATATTTAAGTCAAGTGCTCCAACAAGAAGCGATTAAACAAGCGATTGAAGCACATAGGAAAGCAATGCCCTATTGTATGGGGACGTTGTACTGGCAACTTAATGACTGCTGGCCGGTAGCTTCTTGGTCAAGCATTGATTATTTCGGTCGTTATAAGGCTCTTCATTACCAAGTGAAAGAAAGTTACCAAAGACAGTGGCTTGTTATGAGTCAAGAGGGTGACAATGTGATGATTCACGGTATTAACGATGGTGAGGCCATATCAGGTGAACTTATCGTAAGTTTAACGTCGATAGATGGTGCGGTGCATTTCATTGATCATTTACCAATCACGCTTGATCAATACTCAAGTGCTTGTCTTAAAACGTATAATTACGTCACGTTATTAGAGGGAGTTAATCATAAAGACGTTGTGCTGACGGTGACTTTTAAAGGATTGAGTCAAGCGATTGACGTAACGAACCGACACTATTTTGTTAAAACAAAAGCATTACCTTTAAAAGAGGGAGCTGTTATGGTTCAGAAGATTAAACCTTACGTGTACCATGTATCTTCTGAAGTGTTTCAAAAGGCGGTACGTTTAGAAGCGTCAATCGATGGTCATTTTTCAGCCAATTACTTTGATTTGTTGCCAAATGAAGTGAAAGAGGTTGTGTTCTATCCGGCAGATGTGCATCAGCTTATCAAGGTTGATGCCAAAGGGATGGCATCGTTTATCGTGTGATCGTTAATCAATTAACGCGACATTAAAAAAGGCGGAAGTGACACTGTTGGGTAGGCTTTCGCCTTTTAGTTATGCTAGACTATTCAGTAAGGATCGTGTATGAAAAAAGAAAAGGAAAGGGTGGGTAGGGTGATTCATTTAAAACCATTTGAACCATCAGATTATCAAGCGTTTATTGGCTGGCACAAAGAGGCAACTGAGGCTGATATGTATAGTTGGGCAGGGCGGACATTTAAGTTGCCAGTAACAACCTCTCAGTTAGATCAATATGCAAAATCAGCAGCAGAAAAGACGTTACCAGTTAAATTATTTACAATCATTGAAACCGCAACAAATGAAAAAATCGGCCACATTCAAGTCGCTGACATGGATGGATTAAACCGTTCCGCGTTTCTTAACCGGATTTTTATCCGTTCAGAAAGTAGAAATAAAGGCTATGGCTTATTGTTGATGGAGGAAATGAAGCGTTACATATTTGACACATTAGGTTATCACCGACTTTCATTATATGTTTTAAGTAACAATCAAAAAGCTCGATGGCTATATCAAAAAGCAGGCTTTAAAGATGAAGGCACGATGCGAGATGCGAGGTTTTTTAACGGGGATTACTTAGACTTACATTTAATGAGTTTACTATCGACGGACTAACTCCTAACAATCCGGTGGAATAGACAATTATAGGTGTTGTTTTGAGGTAAAGAATTGACAGCTCATGTGATTGGTTTCAGTTTTGTAGCGATAAGTGATTTTTACTGACGGAGTAAATAGTCGATGTATGGCGTGCGTTACCACTTATTCATACGGTTGGCGCATGGCAAGTGCTTGTAATCACCACCATATTGACAGTTACTTTTTTAGAGGTTGGTGTAAAAGTAGCCGAGAAGAGAATATGATTAAAGTGAATGAGAAAGTAGTCAAGCGAACATCAGCTGATGTTCGCTTTAAAATACTGCAACAACGCTTCGGGTGTCGTTGCGGTGTAGTCTGGTAACACATCACCTTCAGGGGCTCTGTTGCGCTGGTTAAACCAAACGACATGAAAGTCAGCGCTCTTAGCACCTAATACGTCATTGATATAGGCATCACCTACATAATAGGTTGTGTCTTTATTAAGGTTAAGTGCATTTTCAATGTGTTTAAATACGGCTTGGTCAGGCTTTTGAAATGGTAAGGCGCCAGAGATGAATTGATGATTTTTTGATATCCACCGATCAACACCTAATTGGGTTATTTTCATTTGCTGATGCTCTTTATTCCCGTTTGTTAAAATCCCTAAAGTCACGTCCTTCTTAGTTAAAAAATTGAGTAACTCTTCCACTTCAGGTATTAAAGTGATGTGATGTTGATAGTAGAGATAACGCGCTTGAAACATTAAGGCATCTGTTTTAGAGATGGCTTGGCCGATATCTTTCATTGACTGGGTGATGCGATAGACTTGTAAATCTTCTGTCGTTATTTTCCCGCTTTGCTCATCTTCAAATACATCATCACTATATTTTCTGCTTAAAAAGTACAGCCGCTCAATCTCCTCGGTTGTGAAAGGGTGATTGAATATGTCGATCAGTGCTTGTCTAAAAGGAAATATTTGATCGTAAAGTGTGTCATCAACATCAAAAATAACAGTGGAAATCTGTGGTGTCATCGTTATCCCTTCTTTCTTTTGGTCAGTTATTTGCTATTTGTCTAAAATTATTCTAACATAAAACAATAAATGTGAAAAAGTTTCACACTTGCCAATTGTGCTAATTTTGAGAATATTCACTTGAAGAAATGACTGTTTTTTGTTACAATGAGTCGAGTAGACTCGCATAAAACTGAGCTTGATTTTTGTTTGTGAAAGAATAAGGGGGACCTTATTTTAGTATAAAAGAAAGATGGTAAAAAAACTAAAAGAATAGGTGTGGTTAAATTTATGAATCCAGTTTATAACTTTTCAGCAGGACCATCGACATTACCGAAAAGTGTATTAAAAAAAGCAGAGGTAGAGCTATCTAATTATAAAGGCTCCGGCATGTCAGTAATGGAATTGAGTCACCGTTCCAAATTATTTATGGATATTATCCAAGATGCAGAGAAAACATTACGTGAATTAATGAATATTCCTGATAATTATACGGTTTTATTTTTACAAGGGGGAGCGTCAACGCAGTTTGCGATGGTGCCAATGAACTTGATGATTAAAAATAAAAAAGCGGACTATGTGATTACGGGTACGTGGTCACAAAAAGCGTACGAAGAAGCAAAAAAATATGGTACACCGCGTGTAATTGCCAATTCACATGGCGCTGATCTTTCACACATTCCGAAAGTCACACGTGATATGATTGACCCGGAAGCGGATTATGTGCATATCACAACAAATAATACTATCGAAGGTACCTGTTTCTATGAATTACCTGATACAGGGGATATTCCAATTGTTGCTGATATGTCATCAAATATTCTCTCTGAATTAATTGATGTGACAGACTACGGTTTAATTTACGCCGGAGCACAAAAGAACATTGGACCGGCTGGTATGACGGTCGTTATTGTACGTGACGATTTAATCGGACATGCGCCAGAGAATGTGCCGACAATGTTAGATTACCAAGTACACAAAAAAGCCCACTCTATTTACAATACACCACCAACGTTTGCTATTTATATGGCAAAGCTTGTCTTTGATTGGTTAAAAGATGACGTCGGCGGGTTAGAAAAAATGGCGGAATTAAATGAACAAAAAGCTAATCTATTGTATGATGCTATTGATCACTCTATTTTATTTGAGGCAACAATTAAAGATCGTGACCGTTCTTGGATGAACGTGCCGTTCATTTCAAAAACAGGTGATGAAGCGCTAGAAAAGAAATTCCTTAAAGAAGCATCAGAACGTGGCTTAGTCACGCTTAAAGGTCACCGCTCAACTGGTGGCATGCGCGCAAGTATATACAACGCAATGCCTTTAGAAGGTGTACAAGCGCTCGTTGACTTTATTAAAGAATTCGATCAAAATAATCAATAATTTTTATGACAAACTCTATGCCTTTTTTGAGGTGTAGAGTTTTTTGTTGAGCTTTTTTAAATGGAGACCAATAGATTAAATTGTTATCGAGGCGAACTTGTGCGTTCAAACGTTGACAAAAATGAAAACGCTTTATAAAATGTAAGTACAAGTAAATGAAGAGGAGTGATGAAATGAAAAGAAAAGCTTGGATAATAATGATAACTTTATTAGTTATCGCATTGGTGATTATTATATATCAAGGGATAAGGCAAGAGAATAATGATGCGCGAACCAATGAGAATGGGGTGTCGGATGAAAAACAATCAGAAGTATTTGCGAGCACACTTTCAGAACCGACGTATAAAGATGTGTCCGTACATGATCCGTCGATAATTAAAGTCGATGATGCATTTTATGTTTTTGGAACACATATCGAAGCAGCTAAATCATCTGATTTAATGAGTTGGGAGCGCTTTTCAAATGGTTATACGACACCAGGAAATGTCTTATATGGAGATTTATCAGAGAATTTACAGACGTCCTTTTTATGGGCAGGTGAAGATGATGCCGATGCATCAGGTGGTTTTGCTGTCTGGGCACCAGATATATTTTGGAATGAACACTACATCAATGATGATGGTACAACAGGGGCATTTATGATGCACTATAGTGCATCATCAACTTATGTGCGTTCTGCGATTGGCTTTGCGGTATCAAAAGACATTGAAGGGCCTTATCGTTATGTGGATACATTGGTTTATTCAGGATTTACTGAAAATGAGGTATATGATGAAAACAGTGATGTCAATAAGCAGTGGAAAAATACACACTTAAACGCCCTTATCGCAGACGGTAAGATTTCAGATGTGAATGAGGCTTGGTTTAATGCCGATGGTAGCTTTAATAACCGCCATTATCCCAATGCAATAGATGCGAATGTTTTCTTTGACACAGAGGGTCAGTTGTATATGACTTATGGGTCGTGGTCGGGTGGTATTTTTATTCTTGAATTAGATAAAGAAACCGGTGCTGTGATGTATCCAAAAGCAGATGGAGAAACAGATGATGGTCGAATGATTGACCGTTACTTTGGAACAAAAATTTCAGGGGGTTATTATGAATCTGGTGAGGGGCCTTATATTGAATATAATCCAGAAACAGGCTTCTATTATCTCTATGTGACTTATGGTTGGTTAGGTGCTGATGGTGGTTATCATATGCGCCAGTTTAAATCAGCCGATCCGATGGGTCCGTATATTGATGCGGCGGGGGCACCGGCGGTCTTACCTCCAAATCAATCGAATACACAGTTCGGCAATAAATTAATGGGGAACTTTCTCTTCTTAAGGGACAGTCATGAGCCGGGGTTTGGTCCGGGTCAGGGTTACATGTCTCCAGGGCATAACTCGGTGTATACAGACCCGGATACCGGTCAGCAGTTCCTTGTTTTTCATACGCGCTTCCCGAATCAGGGGGAGAGCTTTCAAATGCGTATTCACCAGATGTTTATGAATAAACATGACTGGGGTGTTGTTGCGCCGAAACGTTACGCTGGAGAAGTATTGAATAATGAGATAACAGAACAGGATATTGCCGGAACTTATAAGTATATCAATCATGGGAAAGATAGCTCGGATGTGGTAAAAGAAAGTACAAAAATTGAACTTCATACCGATGGGACAATTACAGGTGCTATTGATGGAATGTGGCAAAAAGATGGTTATTATGCGACCATTACAATCAATGACGTCACGTACGATGGTGTATTTGTTGAAGTATGGGATGAATTGAATAAACAAGGTACATTAAGTTTTACAGCTTTATCAGAAACGGGTGTCTCAATTTGGGGAGTACAAGCGATTGAAGAAACGCGAGAGGCAAAAGAGATTGCCGTAGACATTGCCAATGACTTAACGGTACCTAGTGAAGTAACGGGTGATGTAACGCTTAAAACAGAAGCTATTTATGATACGACCATTACTTGGGAATCTAGTCACCCAAGCGTCTTATCGACAGATGGTGAAGTTGTAAGAAGAGATGGTGAAGATGTTGAGGTAACCTTGGTAGCAACTATTACGCATGAGGGTGAAGTGGTTGAAAAAACGTTTGATGTGACGATTGTTGGGGTAAAAGAAGCGACCATAATTGCCCATTATGCGTTTGATGGGGACCTTAGTGATCAGACAGGTAATCATACAGCGCTTCAGCCAATGGCTGAGAGGATTGATATAGAAGGTGATGCTGTTGCCTTTAAAGAAGGGGTTACAAATCAAGCTGTTTTTCTCGACGGAACAGCTGGTTTAAGATTAAATGATGGCCTTATTTCTACACCGAGTTATACAATAAGTTTGTTTGTTAAACCTTATGCACTTACGCAACATACGACAGTGTTTTTTGGCGCAAACAATCCAGATGAGTGGATGAGTGTTGTACCGTTTGGTCATAATGATCAGACGTTGTTGTGGGCAGGAAGTACAACGTGGTTTGATGCCTCGGCAAATAGACGTATAGAAATAGATGTATGGTCACATATCGCGGTGGCTGTTGATGGGGATAGGGTAAGGCTGTATTTGGATGGTGAGGAAATGTTTCACGGTGAAGGTATACCTTACAGATTTGATATGTCAAGCTATTTTGCTTTAGGTGTCAATCATTGGGATGTGCCGTTTGAAGGTTTAATTGATGAAGTGAAAGTCTTTGATGGCGCTTTAACAGCTAAAGACATTAAAGAATTTATAGAAGCGTTGTAACCAAGCGGTCAAGTATAAAGGAAGAAGTGGATGACAAAAAAGCCGGGAGACGTTTTCCGGCTTTTTTGTTGAGTGTAGGTGTTAAGGTTCAAAACGTTTTGTTGATGAACGGTATTTAATTGAAAATGGGACGATGACGCGCTTAGCTGGTTCGTCTTTTGTTTGAAGTTGTTCAATTAAACACTTTGCACCTTGAATGCCTAACTTGTAAATTTGGATATCGACCGTTGTTAGTGGTGGTCTTGTAATCTCGGATAAATAGAGATTATTAAAAGACGTAATCGAAATATCCTCTGGACAATCAAGTCCAAACTCTTCTAACATGTTGATAACGCCAAGGCTCATCATATCATCCGTAATGACCATAGCCGTTGGTGGGATTTTTAATTTTAATAATTTTTCCACTGCTTTTTTACCACTGGTGCGATTAAATTCATCGTTGATGACATAATCTTCTCGTACTTTAATACCCGCTTCAATTAAGGCCTGTTTATAGCCTTCAAAGCGGTCTGTTGTAACGACGAGGTCGGTTGTTCCGCCGATAAAGGCAATATCTTTATGACCGAAGTCGATTAAATGTCTCGTTACTTCTTTGCTGGCACTAATATTATCGTTATCGACATATGTAATGCTTGCTTCGTTTTCATACGGTTTTCCAACGACAACAAAAGGGAATTTTTCTTCGACGAGAAAATCCATAATAGCATCATTCATTCGTGAATAAAGCAGAATAATCCCATCAACTCGGTGACCGTAAACCATCCGTTTTACTTCTTCGTATAATTGTTGATCGTTGCCGCCTGTAGAAACATAAAGTGAATATTCTGTTTCATGTGCTACTGTACCAACGCCACGCAATACTTCAGGGAAGAAAGGGTTCTGTAAGGCTGTTTCTGCGGATGATGGCATAATAACCCCAATAGCTTTTGATGAGCGAACAGCGAGATTACGTGCATTGACATTCGGATGATAGCCTAGCTCTTTCATAGCTTTTCTCACGCGTTTTTTTGTATCTATACTAATTCTCGGGCTATCTGCGATCACGCGTGAGACCGTAGACGGCGCCACCCCTGCCTTTTTGGCAACATCTTTAATGGTTACCGCCATAGGTTTTTGCCTCCTTTAAAACCGATTATAGGTTACTTTATTTGTTTGATTTAGTGTTGTTTGTAAAAAAATAAAAACACAGAAATAAACTGTGAAAACACTTATGCAAACGGTTGATGAAAAACATGTAAGCGTGTACTTTTATTATATATGATTTGTCCTAAGATTTAAATAGCTTATTTTATTTAATTGATTTTCTTTCAAATGCTTGACCATATACATGTAAGCGTTTATATTTAAAGGCGGATACCTATGGAGTTAAATAATTAGCAGTAAGCAAGTGAACGCAAAAATGCAAACGCTTGCTCAAAATGTTAAAGGAGTGGATGGATAAATGGAAAAAGCAATGATCTTTCACAGGGCAATAAATGAATACGCTTACGGATATGATGATGAAACGGTGCATCTCGTCTTACAGACAAAGCATGGGGATGTGAAAACGGTCGAGTTAATCTATGGTGATCCGTATGATTTCGAACAAAAGACATGGAACTATATGACATCTCCGGTAGAGAGAACTGGTGAGACAACAACAATCGATTACTATAAAGCTAAGGTAACACCGCCAAATAACCGGATGCGCTACGGTTTTAAATTAACGGGCCATGATGATGAAGTACTCTATTACTTAGAGCGTGGCATCTTCTCAGAACTGTCTAAAGAAATAGGCGATTACTTCTGTTTTCCATACTTTCATCAGAGTGATGAATACCGAGCACCCGCTTGGGTGAAAGATACTGTATGGTATCAAATATTTCCTGAAAGGTTTAGAAACGGTGACCCAAGTATCTCACCAGACAATGCCACAGCTTGGGAAGAGGGCGTCGTAACACCAAGAAGTTTTTATGGTGGTGACTTACAAGGCGTGATTGACGGATTAGATTACTTAGAAGATTTAGGTGTCAACGGTCTTTATTTTACGCCAATCTTTCAATCGCCAAGTAATCATAAATACGACACAGTAGACTATTATGAAATTGATCCGCACTTTGGTGATAAAGAAACGTTTAAACGCCTTGTTGAGGCATGTCATGACCGCGGGATTCGCGTGATGTTGGATGCAGTATTTAACCATAGTGGTTATGAATTCGCGCCTTTTCAAGATGTTTTGAAAAATGGAGCGCAATCAAAGTATAAGGAGTGGTTCCACATCCACAACTTCCCGATTGTAACAGAGCCAAAGCCAAATTATGAAGCGTTTGGATTTGTGAGTCGTATGCCTAAGTTAAACACACAAAATAAAGAGGTCGAAGCGTATTTATTAGATGTTAGTAAGTATTGGATTGAGACGTTTGATATTGATGGATGGCGATTGGATGTTGCCAATGAAGTCGATCATCGCTTCTGGCGTAAGTTTAGGGAAACAGTTAAAGCAGTAAAAGAAGATGTCTATATTGTTGGCGAGGTTTGGCATGATTCAATGAACTGGTTACGCGGGGATGAGTTTGATGCGGTTATGAATTATCCACTTGTGGATAGTTTATTAAGCTATATCGAAGCAGGTACCATTGACCAACAGGCATTTAAAGACCGGATTGTACATTTATTGCATATGTACCCACAACATGTGACTGAACATTTGTTTAATATCCTTGCCAGCCATGATACGGCGCGATTAGTAACTCAAACGGGTGATTCCGTTGATAAAGCGAAGTTACTGTATCTCTTCCAATTTTCATATCCAGGCTCGCCTTGTATCTACTATGGGGATGAGATCGGTATGGTTGGTGGTGAGGAACCAGAAAGTCGAGGTTGTATGATTTGGGATTCATCACGTCAAGATTTAGCGTTGCGCGGGTTTATTCAAACGCTTATTAAGCTTAGAAAAACAGAAAAAGGCTTCTCAAATGAGGCAAGTTTTAACTTTGTTGAACGTAACGACCGTTCACTCACATATGAAAAGGTCTCGACTGAAGGTAAACTTATCTTTGTAATTAACCCAACGTCAGAAGCGCTACAGATGGTTTCTTATGCGGGGGACGTTCTTTTAAGTTCCAATGAGGGTGAAACGGTAGCACCGTATGGTTATCGTGTGATTAAACAATAGGCTCTCATTTAAATCCGCTTGTATTGATAGAAAAACCCGTCACTCACTTTGGTTGACGGGTTTTAGCTATATATTCGGACAAAGACAATCACAAACGTAATAATCAGTAGTAAAATAAAGCTTCGCAGATCAATAATGGGAATGTGTTTCATCTTTAATCACTCCGTTCATTTAAATTAAAAATATTATAACACATAATTCCGATAAAGTTAATGTGAATTAGAGAAAATGTTTAAAAAAAACGAAAATGTAAATGAATAGCTATGTTTCTTGAAAGATCATCTATACTTTTTACCCGCAGCCCTTTGATAGAATAGGTGTAGAAAAGATTAATGAGGAGTGAATATAATGAAGCAAGCGGTTAATCCTTATTTACCATCATCAGAATATATCCCCGATGCAGAACCTTATGTCTTTGGTGAGCGTGTCTACATTTATGGTTCGCATGATAAATTTAATGGACATGTATATTGTCTCAATGATTATGTTTGTTATTCAGCTGATATACATGACTTAGCAAATTGGCGTTATGAAGGGGTTATTTATAAAAAAACACAGGATCCACTCAATCGATCAGGAGATATGTGTCTTTATGCCCCAGATATAACTGTAGGTCCTGATGGACGCTATTATTTATATTATGTGCTAGATAAAGTATCTGTTGTATCTGTTGCAGTAGCGGATACGCCAGTGGGTCCATTTGAGTTTTATGGTTATGTAACGGATACCCAAGGCAAGCTGTTAGGCGAAAGAGCAGGTGATCAACCTCAGTTTGATCCTGGTGTCCTTACAGAAGGGGATACAACCTATCTTTATACAGGATTTTGTCCGAAAGGTGATGCCTCTAGACTGGGAGCAATGGTGACTGTACTATCTGATGACATGGTGACGATAAAAGAAGAAACAAAGATTATTGCGCCAAGTGAACCGTATAGTGAAGGCTCGAGTTTTTTGGGGCATGAGTTTTTTGAGGCACCATCGATGCGCAAAATAGAAGGTGTGTATTATTTAATTTATTCATCTATTGTCTTTCATGAGCTCTGTTATGCGACAAGTACTTCACCAACTGAGGGCTTTACCTATCAAGGCGTCATAGTTAGTAATAATGATATAGGCATCGATACATACAAGCCGAAAGAGCGGCCGATGTATTATGGTGGTAATAATCATGGTAGTATCGTAGCCATCAATGAAAATTATTTTATTTTCTATCATCGCCATACTCATGGTTCGAACTTTAGTCGCCAAGGGTGTATTGAGCCAATTGCTATAGTAGACGGCCGTATCAATCAAGTAGAGATTACGTCATCCGGACCGAATCAAGCGCCACTCAAAGGCGAAGGGACTTACCCTGCTTACATTGCCTGTCACTTATTTGGAAAAGAACCTGTCGCTTATACAGGTGATTTGTATTTAGACCCACAGCTACCAAGAATTACACAAGAAGGAAAAGATGGTGATCAACACGATGGCTATATTGAAAATTTAACGGCTGGTTCATCGTGTGGCTTTAAATACTTTACGTTTGATAACGTAACAAAAGTGACAGTTACAACACGTGGATATGGAAAAGGGGTCATAGAGGTTCGTACAGCGCTTGAGGGACCCGTGCACGCTCAGATACCGATTGATTTTACGAATACTTGGACGACTTACGAAGCGGTGATATCTCTCCCAGAAGGAAAACAAAGCCTATACTTTACGTTTGTTGGCCAAGGTCGAACAGCGCTGAAACAGTTTTCTTTTGTGAGAGGCTAGTGATAGGAGCCGTCGTGTAACACAGTCGGTAATTCCTTATGATTATCCAGATCCTGATGTGATTAGAGTAGAGGATGTTTATTTATGATCAAGAAGCACACCTATGCAAACAGCCTACTCACATTTATGAGCAGGCTGTTTGTATCCATCTCTAGCTGAAGATTAAATGACGCCTTGAGCAATCATGGCATCGGCTACTTTTAAGAAACCAGCGATATTTGCCCCAACAACAAGGTTGCCTGGCTCACCATATTTCTCAGCAGCTTCCATACTATTTTTATAGATATTTTTCATAATGTCTTGTAATTTCTCATCTACTTCTTCGAATTTCCAAGCGATGCGTCCAGAGTTTTGTGCCATTTCTAATGCAGATACAGCTACGCCACCAGCGTTTACTGCTTTACCTGGGCCAAAGAGAACGTTATTGTTTAAGAAGAGATCAACAGCTTCTAAAGTAGAAGGCATGTTTGCTCCTTCAGCGACAGCGATGACGCCATTATCAATAAGCTGTTTCGCGCTCGCTTCATCTAATTCGTTCTGTGTTGCACATGGAAGTGCGACATCACATGACACGCTCCAAATATTTTCAAATCCTTCGTGATATTCAGCGTGAGGATGTTCTGTGATATACTCTTTAATGCGTTTACGTTCAACTTCTTTCAGACGTTTAACCGTATCAAGGTTAATGCCGTTTTTATCATACACGTAGCCGTTTGAGTCAGAGCAAGCAACAACTTTAGCGCCTAGCTCCGTCGCTTTTTCAATCGCATACGTCGACACATTACCAGAGCCTGAAACAACTACGGTTTTACCCTCGAATGACTCACCTTGCCCTCTTAACATTTCTTGTGCAAAGTAAACTGTACCATAACCTGTTGCTTCTGTACGCGCTAAACTACCACCAAAACCAACTTGTTTGCCTGTTAATACGCCAGCTTCGTATCCGCCGCGCATTTTCTTATATTGACCGAATAAGAATCCAATTTCACGTGCACCCACACCAATATCGCCTGCTGGTACATCTGTGTCTGGTCCGATATGTTTAGACAACTCACTCATAAAGCTTTGGCAAAAACGCATCACTTCATTGTCTGACTTACCTTTAGGATCAAAATCAGACCCTCCTTTACCGCCACCGATAGGTTGCCCAGTTAAAGAGTTTTTAAAGATTTGTTCAAAGCCTAAGAATTTAATAATACTTGCGTTAACGGATGGGTGGAAACGAAGGCCGCCTTTATAAGGGCCAATGGCACTATTGAACTGCACACGGAACCCGCGGTTAACATGAACTTTACCTTGGTCATCTGTCCAAGGTACACGGAACTGAATAATCCGCTCTGGTTCGATCATGCGTTCTAAAATAGAATGTTCGATATATTTAGGGTCTTGTTCAAATACAGGAACAAGCGAATCTAAAATTTCTTTTACTGCTTGTTGGAATTCTGTTTCCCCAGGATTTCTTTTCTTTACTGTTTCAAATACGTCATTAACGTAATTTAATGCACGATCTTTTGACATACACTAATTCCTCCTATTAATTGATAAAATGCAAGATGAAATTGACTGATAATTTTGAACTTGATACGTATTCAATTGTACCGTTTATTTATACCCTAAAACAATACGTTTCTAACATCAAATCAATCTATAAATTAGAACGGTTATTAAATCTCGTGCGCATTTTTAGTTTGATTCATCTCTTGATTAAACGGTTGGCTCGATAAAGTATAAGCTATAAGCTCATGCAAAGGATGTTTAAAGATCCTTTAATCAAGGAACAGTATATGGTAGAAGTATATAAAGGAGGATGAATGTATGAGTCACAACTGGTATGCGACATCCATAGATAAGATTGAAAAACAATTAGAAACAAACCGTGAAGAAGGTTTAGGTACCCGTGAAATTGACGAAAGACAAGCTACTTATGGTAAGAATGAACTGCCGGTGAAAGAGAAGAAGCCGGAATGGCTAAAGTTTATAAGTCACTTTAACGATGTACTTATTTATATTCTTTTAATCGCCGCGGTTATTACATTAATCTTAGGTCACTACATTGACACGGTCGTTATTGTGTTAGTCGCTGTAATTAATGCCTTAATTGGTTACATGCAAGAGAGTAAAGCAGAGAAAGCGCTAGAAGGTATAAAGAATATGTTATCTCTTCATGCCACAGTTATTCGCGAAGGAAAAAAACACGATATTGAAGCACTTGATTTGGTACCGGGTGATGTAGTCGCTTTAAGGGCAGGAGATAAAGTTCCTGCCGATGTTAGGCTCGTTGAAGCGGATCATTTAAAAGTAGAAGAAGCGTCATTAACGGGAGAATCAACGTCAGTAAAAAAACAAACGAGTGTATTAGAGGACGATACGGTTCTAGGTGACCGCACGAATATGTTGTTTTCTGGCACAGCTATTTCACAAGGCTCAGGCCTTGGTATTGTTGTTGCGACAGGAGAAGAGACAGAAATTGGTCAGATAAACCAATCGATGCAAGAAGTGGAAGAAATTAAAACACCACTCCTTAAGCAAACCGATGATTTTGGTAAAATGATTTCTATTGTCATTGTTGCACTCGCAGCTATTTTGTTTGTATTTGGTATATTCTTTCACTCGTATGAGTGGCAAGAGCTGTTGCTTGCTGTCATTGGCTTAATGGTTGCGGCTATTCCAGAAGGCTTACCAGCTATTCTTTCAATTATCTTGGCATTAGGTGTTCAGACAATGGCTGACAAAAAGGCGATCATGAGAACATTGCCATCAGTTGAAACGCTTGGAGCAGTAACGGTCATTTGCTCGGATAAAACGGGAACACTCACGAAAAATGAAATGACCGTTAGAGCTGTCGTTACACCGGATAAACAGTATGATGTAACAGGTACAGGATATGAGCCGTCGGGTGCGATTATGCATGATGGTGAAAAAGTAAATGTCAAAGTAGATCAACCATTAAAAGCTTTCTTAACGGCGGTTAAAACAGTAAATGATTCTGATGTGATTGAAAAAGACGATCAGTGGATTGTCCAAGGCGAGCCGACCGAAGGCTGTTTAGTAACATTAGCTGAAAAAGCGAATCAACACATTAAGAAACTTACCATGAAGTCAAAGATTCCTTTTGACTCCTCCTATAAATACATGGCCGCGCTTGTTGAAGAAGATGATCAAAAGAAAATCTATTTAAAAGGTGCACCAGACCGTGTCTTTGATATGGCAGGACTTGCTGAGGGATCGGACGAACGTCATTATTGGGAAAAACAGATGAAACGACTCACTCAGCAAGGTGAACGGATTATCGCCGCTGCAGTAAAGCATGTTGATCAAAGTTATACATCGATAGATCACGAAGACGTAGAAACAGGTATGACTATTCTTGGACTTGCTGGAATCATTGATCCACCTCGTGATGAAGCAATTGAGGCGATTAAAGCATGTAAACGTGCGGGTATCACGGTCAAGATGATTACAGGTGACCATAAAGATACGGCACTTGCGATTGCTAAACAAATGAACTTAACCGATCGTGATAGGGTGGTTGAAGGCCGAGAACTTGATCAAATGTCTGATGAACAAAGACGAAAAGTAGTAAATGAAGTGGATGTGTTCGCTAGAACAAGTCCGAATAATAAATTGCAACTTGTCGAAGCGCTGCAATATAACGGTGAAATTAGTGCGATGACTGGCGATGGTGTCAATGATGCTCCCGCCCTTAAACGTGCCGATATTGGGATTGCGATGGGCATTAAAGGTACGGAAGTTGCTAAAGAAGCTTCAGAGATGGTGTTAGTAGATGATAATTTCAACACCATCGTGAATGCGGTCAGAGAAGGCCGGAGGGTCTATGATAACTTGAAAAAAACGATTCTCTTTATTTTACCGACCAATGGAGCAGAAGCCTTTCTAGTGATGGCGGCATTAATACTTGGTATTGCGATGCCGCTTACGGCGGTTCAAATTCTCTATGTTAATATGGTGACAGCTGTAACCGTGTCGTTAGCCCTTGCCTTTGAACCGATTGAGAGAGGCACGATGGAGCGACCGCCGAGAAAATCAACGGAACAGTTACTAAGTCCTTACTATATGTTCCGAATTATATTTGTGTCATTACTAATTGGTGGATCGATTCTCTACCTTCATCCACACTGGGTCGAACAATATGGTTTAGAAAACGTGAACACAATCACGTTACATGCCCTCGTATTTGCACAACTATTTCATATGTTTAACGTGCGAAATGAACGTCACTTTAGTTTGAATAGAGATTTCTTTAAAAATAAAGCGGCTTTTATCGTGACAGCTATTTTGATTGCTTTACAGCTCATCGTAACCTATGTGCCATTCTTCCAAGTAGCATTAGGATTAGAGCCCATTTCATTTGGTGAATGGTATTACCCTGTTGTGATTGGGTTACTTGTCTTTGTTGTTGTTGAACTTGAAAAACTTGTCACCCATCGACTGTTTAAACGAAAATAATATAGTTAGATAGCGAAGGTAAAAAAGTAACAAAGTATTTATTAAAGAGCAGGATGTTTAAAGACGCTTAAAGGTTGTGGCCTTTAGGCGTCTTAATCGATTAAGAAAAGTTGGTCGAATAGTTCAGTTCATTATCTTTAGATTAATTCGTGGTGACATAGGTATATTTGTGAATCACCACGTATTTAAAAAATCTCTATTATGATACTAAACAACATGTTAACAGGGGGATAGTAAAAAGATCGGCTTATCTTTAGCCATAAAGGGCTTAACTAAGTTATAATGAAAGGAAAGACTTAAGACAAAGGTAGGATTTCATAATGACAGAAAATCAACGGATAGATCGGGAAGAAATAATGCAAGAAGAAACGACCAATACGGTGATTCGTATTGAACAAGACGATAAGTTATACATATTAATAGGCACTGCGCACGTATCAAAAACGAGTGCAGAGGAAGTTAAGCGTGTGATTGAAGCTGAAAGGCCAGATGCTGTGTGTATCGAGTTAGATGAACAAAGATACCAAGCCATTATGGATGCTGATAAGTGGAAGAAGATGGATATATTTAAGGTGATTAAAGATAAAAAAGCGACACTTCTGCTTATGAACTTAGCTATTTCTTCTTTCCAAAAACGTATGGCAAAGCAATTTAATATTGAAGCAGGTCAAGAGATGATACAAGGAATAAAATCTGCGGAAGAAGTAGGGGCAGAATTGGTTCTTGCTGATCGGAATATTCAAATTACCTTTTCACGTATTTGGGGAAACGTTGGTACAAAAGGTAAATTGATGTTGCTGACCCAAGTTTTAGCAGGGATCTTTTCGAATGAAACAATCACAGAAGAAGAGTTAGAGAAAATGAAAAGTCAAGATGCGATTAGTTCAATACTTGATGAGTTTACAGAACATTTTCCGCGTCTTAAAACGCCGTTGATTGATGAACGGGATCAATATTTAGCTGAAAAAATCAAACGTGCAAAAGGGAAAAAAATTGTAGCTGTATTAGGTGCGGCTCACGTGCCAGGAATTACGGAAGAGATTAAAAAAGATCATGATTTAAATCAACTGAATAAAGTACCGAAGAAATCCAAATGGCCAAAGCGGATCGCTTGGTTTATTCCGATTGCGATCGTTGGGATGATATTAACGACATTCATCATGAATCCAGAAGCAGGAACAGCTCAAATTTGGAGTTGGTTATTATGGAATGGCTTATTTTCTGCTGTTGGTACAGCGATTGCTTTTGGTCATCCATTAGCTATTTTAACAGCATTACTCGCAGCGCCTATTACATCGCTTAATCCCTTGATGGCTGCTGGTTGGTTTAGTGGCTTAGTCCAAGCGTATGTAAAAAAACCGCAGGTAAGTGATTTTGAAGCGTTAAGTGATGACGTTTATACGGTGAAAGGTTTTTGGCAAAATAAAGTCACCCGTGTATTGTTAGTTGTTATGTTGGCTAACTTAGGGTCGACAATGGGAACGATCATTGCTGGAACAGATGTTGTTAGATTATTTATCGAGAATATTTTTTAATAAAAACGACCATACTATTAAGAAGGTGTAGCCCGAGGCTAGGCCTTTTTTGCTTAAGTGTATGCTGATTAAGCGCATTGATGCTAAAAAAACAATAAAAGGTTTGACAAATGTTAATATACCCCTTATAGTATAGATATACCCTTAGGGGTAAGTTAGAGAGGAGCGAAAATATGAACAAGCTATACACATTTCCCCAACGCTATTTGATGATCAGTGTGCCATTAACTTTAATCATAGCATTTATTGTTGGTACAATGGTTGATACAAGGGTTTTACAGCCTGTTGTATTATATGCGACCATTATTATGATTTATGCCACGATGATTGGCTTTAATTTTAAAGAGTTAACATCGTTACAAGGAACAAAGGTACTGATCTTTTCTATGATAATTAATTTTATTATTGTGCCGATTGTTGCATACCTGCTAGGAGTGACGGTATTAAAAGAATACCCGATTATGTTTGCGGGTCTTGCTTTATCAGCGCTCTTACCGACAAGTGGTATGACGATTTCCTGGACAGCTCTTCACCAAGGAAATGTACCAGCAGCTGTTAAGTTGACTATTTTTGGTTTGATATTAGGCTCATTACTTACACCTTGGTACTTACTGTTGATGGTAGGCCAATTGGTAGAAGTTGATATTCTTCAAACGTTCCAGACAATCATTACTGTCGTTTTTGTCCCAATGATTTTAGGGCATATCACGTTCAAAATTCTTATGAAGCGGATGACACTGCCAGAATTTAAGAGAAGAGTAAAGCCGGCGTTAGGCCCTCTAAGTATTTGGGCCATGCTCTTTATTGTCTTTGTTAGTGTAAGTGCACGAGCAAGTATGATCATTAATAATCTAGAGCTTATCTTAATTGCTACGCTGGTATTAATTGCATTTTATACAATCAACTTTGCGATTAGTACGTTCTTCGCAGTTAAATTCTTTAACCGAGGGGATGGTATTGCCTTAGTAAATGGGACCGTCCTTAGAAACCTTTCAATTGCTATCGGTTTAGCTGTAGCATCATTTGGTGCTGAGGCAGCACTAATTGTCACGATTGCCTTTGTAGTTCAACAACAAGGGATTGCCTTATATGGGAAGTTAGCGCTTAGTCGCTGGTTTAAGAAGGATAAAAAAGAGGAAAGTAACATTATGAATAAGCCGGTTCAGGCTTAAATATATATAAATAAAAAAGGATGGTATCACACTATGCAAAAAATGAAATTCAATGTAAGAGCAGAAAACGAAGGCTTAGCAATCACTGCAAAAACAGGAAAGCACGAAGTTGTTTTAGATGAAGGTGCACAAATGGGAGGGAAGGATTCAGGTCCTAACCCCATGCAAAACGTTTTAGCATCACTGGCTTCATGTGAAAATGTGACAGCACACGTTGTAGCAAGAGAGATGTCATTTGATTTACAAGGGCTGTCATTTAATATTTCAGGATCTTTTGACCCGCGTGGTTTCATGGGTGACCCAAGTGTGCGTCCATACTTCGAAGAAGTATCTGTTGATGTAACGGTCACAACATCTGAGTCAGATGAGCGCGTGAGAGAATTACAAGAAAAAGTTGAAGCGCGTTGCCCTGTGTACACAATGTTTAAAGCAGCGGGTGTTGAGTTGACTGATAATTGGGTTAAAGCATAAGCTAAATAATCAGGTCATGATTTCTACATCAGAAGTAGCCAACGCGGCTGCTTCTTTTTTTGGTTTTTAATTCTAATCAGAGGGGTATAGTGAATAAGTAATAGAGGGAGGTCACAGTATGAATAAAATACTCGTGTTATATAGGCGTGACTTAAGGATGATGGATCATCCGGCTTTAGCTGCGGCAGCTAAAGATGGACGCGTCATTTGTGGGTACATAAAAAAACAAACGTTAACTTCAGCCCATGATTTTTGGACATTGCGACATGTGAATCAATTGAAAAAAGATTTAAACCAGGAAGGGTTAACACTTTTAATGGGTGAGAAATCACTTATCGAACAAGTAAAAACATGGTGCACTGACTATGAGATTGATGCGGTGTACGTTAATCGTTCCTATTTGCATGATGAAATTACCTTAGAAGAAGAGCTAATAGCTGCGCTAAAAAAAATAAATGTGGACGTGCATCGTTTTGTAGGGGATGTGTTATCAAAGCCTGGGAGCATATTAACGAATAAGGGCGAGTATTATAAAGTATTTACCCCCTTTTATAAGGCTTTGAGGCAATCGTCAATTCTTAGACCGACACCTAAACCTGAGACATATCACGGCATAAAGGTAAAACAAGGGCAGTTTAGTGTTGATGAGCCAGCGTGGTTTAAGAAAATAGTTGACAAATCCCCACCGGGGGAGCAGGCTGCGATGATGCGCTTAGAGTCTTTTTGTGAAGACTATTTAAGTGGTTATTCACATGCGAGAGATCGACCAGCGCTAGAAGAGACCTCACGTTTATCCGTTTATTTATCGATCGGCGCTATAAGCCCAAGGATTATTTATCAACGAGTTATGGCAGAAAATACTCTACCTGCACATGTAGATGAGGAAAAAGAAGCTTTTATCCGGCAGTTGATGTGGCGTGATTTTAGTTATCAACAGCTATATCAACATCCAAAAGCAGAGACTGAAGCGATGCGTAAGGAATTTGACTATTTTAAATGGTTGAATGACGAAGATGCGATTGATCGGTGGAAGAAAGGTCAAACAGGCTATCCGCTCATTGATGCAGGTATGAGAGAATTATACGAGACGGGTTACATGCATAACCGTGTGCGAATGGTTGTGGCATCATTTTTAGTCAAACATTTACTCGTTGACTGGCGAATAGGTTTACATTATTTTAGCGAGACGTTGATTGACCATGATAGGCAAAATAATGCGCTCGGTTGGCAGTGGGTGATGGGATCTGGATTTGATGCCTCTCCTTATTTCAGAATATTTAATCCTATCACCCAAGCGGAGAAATTTGATCCTGACGGGTCATACATTAAACGTTATGTACCTGAGTTAAGTAAACTGGAAGGCCGGGATTTATTTCGACCGTTTGAAGCGAAAGTAGAGACGCTGACCAAAGCAGGTGTCACTTTAGGTAAGGACTATCCATTGCCTCTGGTCGATCATAAAAAAGCACGTCAAAGAGCGCTTGAGCGCTATCAAGATGTAAAGGGGAAATCATGATGATAAAAATCTGGTTAAATGTACTGACGCTTGTATTTGCACTCGTCTTAAATGCTCTTGCGACCGCATTACCTTTAAATGGGATAGATACAGGGGAAATATCTGATCGTCTCGAGGTGTTATTTACACCTGCAGGTTATGTGTTTAGTATTTGGGGTGTGATTTATTTAGCGTTAATTATTTGGACGTTTAGACAATTTAAACCTTATCACCAAACTCGTGCTGTTTATCAGGATACACATATATTATTTTGGCTGATCAATTTGTTGAATGGTATCTGGCTTATTACGTGGCACTATTTCTACTTTGGTATAGGCGTCATTGTTATGATCTTGTTGCTTGTTTTATTGATCGGAATGTACAACGTGATTAATCAAGTAAAAGATCAAGCGTTTGATCGATGGCCATTTTCTCTTTACTTAGGTTGGATCAGCGTTGCCACAATCGCTAATATCAGCTATTACTTAACAGAGATTGGTTGGAATGGTTTTGGTATTGCGGCGGATATGTGGACGCTTATACTACTCGCTGTTGCGTTCGTCCTTGCGACGTGGTTTCGCTACACGCAATCAGATATCGTGTATCCCCTTGTGTTTATTTGGGCATTAGTGGGTGTCGGAGTTGAAAATCAAGGCGTATCGGAAGTGGTTAGTATGACGAGCTTTATTATCAGTGGATTACTCGTTCTCGTGATTTTCTTTGTTAAAAAGAAAAAACACACATTAAGTTTTAGTCGTTCGTAAGTAACGTCCTTACTAATAGACGAACATTATCAAAGCGCTAAAGAAACAACCACATAGTTAGTTATCCCCTTAGTTATCCTATGGAAGTGGATAACTAAGGAGAATAAGATGCCAAAACAGGTTATCCACATGGGGATAACCTGTTTTCATCAAACTGACAGCTAAACTGTAGAAAAACTGTGTAAAACGTCTCATTTTCATGACAGTTTTGATTCGTTAATGAATTTGGCGGAAAAATATGCTAGACTTATAATAGTAAACGTTTTCAGATGAAACGTATGGAAGGAGGCATATCGTCAGTGAAGCTGTGGGTGAAAAAGTTATTTGTTGCTACTGTTGCGGCACTAACTTTAGGTATGTATGTCCCATCGATTGACTTAGAAGTTAATGCAGATGTGGATAATAAAGATATTGAAGAGAATAAAGATACGATTGAAAGAGCGCACATTGTCCACGCTTTAGATGAAGTAGAGGATTTGTCTTCGACTATTGTGACATCTAAAGAAGAGATCATTGAACAAGCAACGTCAAGGACATTAGAAAAAATCGGTCCAAGAACAATCAAACCGATTGAGCGAGAAGTGATGAATGAAGTTATTCCTCACATTGAAACAGTTGTGGAAGCAATTGTGGATAAGTATGATCCAGATCAATCATTTAGACTATCACTTATTGAACATAAAACACCTGGTTATGGAGAAAAGATTTTTGATGTCTATGATGAAACAGAAGAAAAGATTGTCGCAAAGTTTCATGTGAGACGAGACAATAAACCATTAGACGGCTATTACTTTAATTTTCATTATCATTTAGAAGATGATCAATTTGACTATCATTACCCAATTGCTGAGGTGTGTTATGGAAAAAATACACCACCAAAATGGATGAGCTAAAACACGGATGAAAAGTGTAGACTTTTTGTTCGTGTTTTTTTGGTGTTTTAATTTTAAGCTTTAGGGAAAATTATAGTAACAAACTTTTAAGGAGTGATTTTTTTATGACACGACACGTACAAGTATTCTTTCACACGGAAAGTGAGGCGGAATCATTTAAAGCGAAGTTAGCAAAGTATCAAACACAAAATGTGTTCATTGATGAAGTAAGTGCAACAGATGATCAGATTTTAGTCATGCCTGCAGCACCAACAAGTTCGACAGCAACAGGCGCTGCACCAGCTAATGTGTCTGAATCCGGTACAAATCTTGGCTTTTATTATGACGTCTCAAAGGATGAACGGCCACGTACAACGGTGATTACATTTGATGTAGCGGAAGAACAGTACGAAGACGTCATTCATGAAGTCATCAACAGTGAAGGTCTTCTTGATCAAGCGCATATTGAAAAATAAAATTTCCACTAACCCCTTGACGAACTTGTCTATACAAGATACAATGTAAGCGTAATCAGTTATCTTGTATAGACAAGTTAACGAGCAATTATTCTATTAGTTTATTTTTATTATGAGAGAGGGGTAAGGAAATGGGTCAATATGAACAAGCGTCAAAAGAATTGCTAGAGCTAATCGGCGGTAGTGAAAACATTAATGTTGTGACACACTGCGCTACGCGCATGCGCTTTGTATTAAATGATACAGGCAAAGCAGATGCAAAAGCGATTGAGGACATGGCTATTGTTAAAGGGACATTTACAAATGCAGGACAATTCCAAATCATCATTGGTAACGAAGTATCAAAGTTTTATAATGAGTTTACTAAAATTGCTGGTGTCGATGACACATCAAAAGATGATGCCAAAGTTGCTGCAAAACAAAATTTAAATCCATTGCAACGTTTAATTTCTAATTTAGCAGAAATTTTCACACCGCTTATTCCAGCTTTAGTTGTTGGGGGTCTTATTTTAGGTTTTAGAAACATTATCGGAGAAATACCTAACTTTGGTCCAAATGGTGATCAAGCCCTCGTAGAATTATCACAGTTTTGGTCAGGGGCGAACCACTTCCTCTGGTTAATCGGTGAAGCCATCTTCCACTTCTTACCGGTAGGTATTGTTTGGTCGATTACGCGTAAGATGGGGACAACACAAATTCTTGGTATAGTCCTCGGTCTAACACTTGTATCACCACAACTTCTAAATGCATATGGTGTTGCCGGTGCAGAAGAGATTCCGTTTTGGGATTTTGGGTTTGCTCAAGTTGATATGATTGGGTACCAAGCTCAAGTTATCCCAGCTATTTTAGCTGGTTTTGTTCTTGCTTACTTAGAGATATGGTTACGTAAATTTATACCTAACGTTATTTCAATGATTTTTGTGCCCTTCTTTGCTTTACTTCCAGCTGTTATTATCGCTCATGTTGTGCTCGGTCCAATTGGTTGGACGATTGGTGATTGGATTTCAACAGTTGTTTATAACGGTTTAACATCTGGATTTGGCTGGTTATTTGCTTCTGTCTTTGGTTTCTTATATGCACCACTCGTCATTACAGGTCTCCACCATATGACCAATGCGATCGACCTTCAGCTGATGAGTCAATTTGACGGCACGATGCTTTGGCCGATGATTGCTTTATCTAATATTGCCCAGGGCTCTGCTGTTGTAGCGATTATCTTCTTGCACAAGAAAGATGAAAAAGAGCAACAAGTCTCTATCCCAGCGGCGATTTCTTGTTACTTAGGTGTAACAGAACCAGCCATGTTTGGTATTAATTTAAAGTATGGCTTCCCGTTCCTAGCGGCAATGATCGGTTCGGCGATTGCTGGAACGGTGTCTGTTGCAAGCGGGGTTATGGCTAACTCCATCGGGGTTGGTGGTATTCCAGGATTCTTGTCAATTCAAGCAGCCCACTGGTTGATGTTCTTTGTTGCGATGGCAATTGCGATTGCTGTGCCTATTATATTAACGATGGTTTTAGCAAAGTCACCAATGGGTAAGAAAACATACGAACGTTTAGGTAAATAATTTAAACGGAACAACCATTCTGCCTTTTCGCGGAATGGTTGTTAGGCATTTAACTTAGTTAATGAACAGACTATAATGATAGAGAGAAAAAACGAGGCAATCATTAGAGTAACCAATAGAAAAGGGGTCGAATGTGATGCATAAACCATGGTGGAAAACATCAGTTGTTTATCAAATCTATCCAAAAAGCTTTAACGATACGACAGGGACAGGAACAGGAGATATTCAAGGTGTTATTGAGAAGTTAGATTATTTAAAAGAACTTGGTGTGGATGTTCTATGGCTGACGCCCATTTATGATTCACCACAAAAAGATAATGGTTACGATATTCGTGACTATTATGCTGTTTTTGAAGACTACGGAACAATGGAAGATGTTGATCGCTTATTAGAGGAAGCACATAAGCGTGAGTTAAAGGTCATTTTTGATATCGTAGTGAACCATACATCAACAAAACATCAGTGGTTTGTTGAGTCAAAGAAAAGTAAAGATAACCGTTACCGAGATTTTTATATTTGGAAAGACTCTAAAGACGGTCAAGAACCGACGAACTGGGCATCAAAGTTTGGGGGCAATGCTTGGCAGTATGATGATGTTACGGGCCAGTATTATTTACACTTATTTGATGTAACGCAAGCAGATCTCAATTGGGAAAATGATGAGGTGCGTGAACACGTCTATAACATGATGAATTTCTGGGTGGATAAAGGTGTTGATGGTTTTAGGTTAGATGTGATTAACTTAATTTCTAAAAATCAAGACTTTCCTGAAGATGATTCAGATGGACGGAAGTTTTATACGGATGGACCGAAAATTCATACTTATTTAAAAGAGATGCATCAACGGGTGTTTGAAGGGAATGAATTAATCACCGTAGGGGAAATGTCATCAACTTCGATTGATAACTGTGTAAAGTATACCAATCCAGACCGTCAAGAGTTAGATATGACATTTAGTTTTCACCATTTAAAAGTAGACTATCCTAATGGTGAGAAGTGGTCAAACGCACCGTTTGATTTAGATCAACTTAAAACGATTCTTTCCGACTGGCAAGTCGGCATGCATACAGGTGGTGGATGGAATGCGCTTTTTTGGTGTAATCATGACCAACCTCGTGTTGTCTCACGCTTTGGAGACGATACGACCTATCGTGAGCGCAGCGCAAAAATGCTAGCAACCACGATCCATATGATGCAAGGGACACCGTATATTTATCAAGGTGAGGAATTTGGGATGACTAATCCTGACTTTGAAGCCATTGATGAGTACCGAGATGTTGAATCACTAAATACTTACCGCTCAATGACGGCGCGTGGTGTAAGTTCGGATGACGTTTTAACGATTTTAAGGCAAAAGTCTCGTGACAACTCTCGCACACCTATGCAATGGCATGACGGTGAAAATGCTGGCTTTACAACAGGGACGCCATGGATAGGAGTCAGTCGTAATTATCGTGAAATTAATGCTAAAAAAGCGCTAAGTGACCCAACATCGATTTTTTATCACTATAAAGCGCTGATTGAGCTAAGAAAAACAACGCCAATTATTACAGATGGAAAATACCGTTTGATTTTAGCCCAGGATTCTGATATTTTTGCCTATGTGAGAGAAATAAATGATGAACAACTGGTTGTCTTAAATAATTTTTATGATCGCACGGTTTCGTATGATTTAGTGAATGAGCGCATATTAGATGGCCAAGTGGATGTTTTGATTAGTAATATGGATGACCAACAAGGTCAGGTGACATCGGGTGCGTTAAGACCTTATGAATCAGTTGTGTACCACATCAAAGCTTGATCTCAACTAACGTGATTAAAGGAAGATGATGATGCAAAATAAATACTTGGTAATCTACCAAGACTTACTCGAACAAATTGAAGATGGAATTCATCCGGTGGACAGTTATTTACCAAGTGAAAATGAACTTAAAACGCAATATGAAACGTCAAGAGAGACGGTGAGAAAAGCGCTAACGTTATTGTCTCAAAATGGTTATATTCAAAAGGTGCGCGGAAAAGGGTCGGTTGTGTTACCGCGTAATAAATTTGATTTCCCGGTTTCTGGATTGGTTAGTTTTAAAGAGCTACAAAATAAGCTTGGTGAAGATGTTCAAACACATGTGTTGACGTTAAACACTGCTCAACCATCTCGTCATATAAAAAAGCAATTGTTATTAGAAAATGACGACCAACTCGTAACAGAAGTTATTCGAACACGGGAAATTAATGGAGAGCGTGTTATATTAGATAAGGATTATTTTCTATCAAATAAAGTAGAAGGACTAACGGAAAGTATCGCAAAAGATTCAATTTATCAATATCTCGAAGATACACTGAAGTTATCTATAAGCTTTGCGAAAAAAGAAATTACGGTAGAAGACCCGACAGAAGAAGACCGATTATCTCTTGATTTAACGGGTTTTCATAATATTGTCGTCATTAAAAATTACGTTTATCTAGATGACGCAACGCTTTTTCAGTACACGGAATCACGTCACCGACCGGATCGCTTTCGGTTTGTCGATTTTGCCAGACGTCATCACTAAAAAACGCTTAGCTATTCATTAAATGGGTAGCTAAGCGTTTTGTTTTATATGGGTATGATATTTGACAATCTAAAATAAAAATAACCGTGTTTATCATGTTGCTTAAAGGACGTAGAAATAAACAGCAATAAAATGACACAGAGAACCAGCTAAAATAAATAGGTGGAAAATCTCATGAAAACCGATATGTTTGAAGTCTAAAAATTTAGGCTTGATAGCATAAATGATGCCACCTAATGTATAAATCACACCACCGAGTGTTAAATAAACAAGACCGGCAGTTGCCAAGTGTGCTTGTAATGGACTGAAGACGAATACAATAATCCAGCCCATCCCGATATAGAGGAGTGTAGAAATAATTCGCGGACACTTAAACCAGATAAGCTTAAAGCTGATCCCGCTAATCGCAATTGTCCATATTGTAATCAATAAAGGTATCCCAATCGAGTCTCTTAAAGGAATTAAGCAAAATGGCGTATACGTCCCGGCGATTAAGACGAAAATCATCGCATGATCAACTTTTCTTAACCAACTGATGACCGTTGGTGATGCTTTAATGCCGTGATAGACAGTAGAAGCGGTGTATAAAAGCATGAGAGAAACACCGAAAATAATGACCGAAATCACTGCTGTTTGACTGTTTGTCTTTACTAACATGGCAATCATAGCTAAGGCGCTTAAAATGATCCCGATTAAGTGTGTCAAGCTATTGAGTGGTTCACGAAAAAACGTTTGCATAAATGTCACAGCTCCCTTATGTAGTTATCAATACTACTTAGTATAATACTCTTTTAATTTGAAATGTCAACCTTTACGATGTATAAAGGTTTAGTTATAATAAAATGAACGATTAGTAACATGGTTTGTTTGGTGTACGTGCACTAGCATAAGGTTATCTGCCGTACTATTAACAAATGAGTAGGAGGACGACGATAATGATAAACACTAACGAGAAGGATTTCCAAGCGATGATTGAGCGTCATATGATTCCAGACTTAGATTTATATATGGACCAAGTAAGGCAATTATTCGATAAAACATATACCCCATTAAAGCGGGATGAAAACGAAAAAATCCTTACAAAAACAATGATAAATAATTATGCTAAAAGCAAACTTTTCCCACCGATTGAAAATAAAAAATACAAAATTGAACATGTTATGTTGATTCAAATGATTTATCAGCTAAAAGGCGCCCTTTCCTTGCAAGATATTCAAACGGTTTTAGAACTTATTACGCCATCCATATTAAATGAGTAGGCGCGTGACGCGGTCTATGATCACTATGTACAGTTAATGAAAGACCAAGCGACCACCGTATCAGAGACTAAAAGTCAACTTGAATCAAAAATAATTAAAGAAGAACCTGAAAGTCTTGTGCCTTTTTATACAATAGCGAGTCTCGTTCAGCTGAGCACACTCTATCGTAAAGTGGCAGAGACCATGATTGACGATGTAATAAAAACAGAATCTATGTTAAAAGACACTGTCCAAAAAAAGTCTAGCAAATAGGCGGATTAAAAGAGAAATAAGAAATGTAAGAGTTTTCGAAAAACTTTTAAATAAACGAGACAAAAAGAGTATTTACCTTCGTTATGAAGTGTAGTAAGATTAAGATTATTTTACACAAGGCCTCTCTAACAATAAAGAGAGATTAAGGGGTGTTTACAATGACAGAAAAAGCTTTAGAAATGTTAAGATTACTTGAAAAAAACGCGGCGTATTCAAATGCATTACTCGCAGACTTACTTGATATATCCATCGATGAAGTAAAAAATATCCGTCAAACGTTAGAAGACCAAGCGGTGATCCTTGGCTATCAAACATTGATTGATTGGACCAAAGTGTTAAATACAGAACTTGTGACAGCAATGATTGAAGTGAAAGTCACGCCAACACGTGGGAAAGGATTTGATCAAGTAGCTGAGCGGATTTATCGTTTTAAGGAAGTTAAAGCGTTGTACTTAATGAGTGGAAGTTATGATTTATCCATTACAATTGAAGCGCAGTCAATGATGGAAATAAGCCGCTTTGTTTCGGATAAATTATCACCACTTGATTCCGTGATGTCGACCGTAACCCACTTTATTTTAAAGAAATACAAGCATGATGGGGTTATTTTCAATCAAGAAGAAGACCAAGATCCGCGGATGATGGTGACACCATGAGTGAGAGATTTATAGCAGAACATATAAAGACATTGAAACCCTCAGGGATTCGTCGTTTCTTTGACTTAGCGCAGTCGATGGAAGGTGTTATTTCACTAGGCGTCGGTGAGCCAGACTTTACCACACCTTGGTCCGTCATTGAGGCGAGTTATCATTCGTTAGAAAGAGGCTTTACGGCCTATACGCCGAATGCGGGATTACCACAACTGAGAAGGTCGATTGCCAAGTTTCTTTCGGCAAGGTTTTCTGTTGATTATGATTCAAAAGACGAAATCATTGTCACTGTCGGTGCATCCCAAGCGATTGACATTGCTTTTAGATCCATTTTAAACCCAGGCGATGAGGTAATTGTCATGGAACCGAGTTTTGTTTCATACGTACCGACGATTACGCTTGCAGGAGGAGTACCGGTTATTGTTGATACGCATGAGCATAATCAATTTAAATTATCGAAAGACGCGCTCGAACAAGCTATTACAAAAAAGACAAAAGCGGTGTTGATTTGTAGCCCGAATAACCCGACAGGAGCCGTGTTAGATAAAGAAGATCTAGAGGGGATCAGCGACGTGATCAAAGCGCATGATTTACTTGTTATTTCTGACGAAATTTACGCTGATCTTATCTATGATGAAGCTTATACAAGCATTGCCTCACTTGAGGGAATGAAGGAGCGTACGCTGCTTGTCTCAGGTTTTTCGAAAGCTTTCGCGATGACAGGTTGGCGATTAGGTTACGTTTGTGGACCTGAAGGGTTGATTAGTCAAATGTTGAAGATTCATCAATATACGATTATGTCAGCCCCTACGATGGCGCAATACGGTGCAATCGAAGCGTTGGAAAATGGATTGGGAGAAGTTGCTTACATGAAAGAAAGTTATAAGCAGCGCCGAAACTATGTTGTGAAGGCACTAACGCGTATGGGGCTTAGTTGCCATACGCCAGGTGGTGCGTTTTATGTCTTTCCATCGGTCAAGTCAACAGGTCTCACATCGGCAGAATTTGCCGAACGGTTACTTATGGAAGAAAAAGTGGCTGTCGTGCCGGGGAGTGTGTTTGGAGAAAGTGGCGAAGGTTATATTCGTTGTTCTTATGCCGCGTCAATGAAACAACTAACCGAAGCGATGGTGCGGATTGAACAGTTTGTCAATAAATTAAAAGCAAAGGCTTAATACTCCTTTGCTTTTTTCATCCCACAAATTGTTCGAACATTCACAAATAAGTAAAATAAAAAATAATATAATATTTAATAGTTAAAATAAAACAAAATGATGGTATAATACGAATGATTAATTAAAAATATAAAAAAATGTACGATTTTAGGAGGGTATGCATGCTGACAGATTTAGAGATAGCCAAGCAATGTAACTTGAAACCGATGGAAGAGATTGCAGATGAGCTAAACTTAAACAGAGACTATTTAGAACAATATGGGAAAAACAAGGCGAAAATTTCACTTGAAGTGATGGATGACATAAAAGATCATGCGGATGGGAATTTAATTCTAGTCACATCGATTAATCCTACACCTGCAGGTGAAGGGAAATCAACAGTGACAGTAGGACTCGCACAGTCAATGAAACAATTAGGTCACTCCGTTTCATGTTGCTTACGTGAGCCGTCACTTGGTCCAGTCATGGGGATTAAAGGTGGCGCTGCTGGTGGTGGTTACAGTCAAGTTGTGCCAATGGAAGAGATCAATCTTCACTTTACGGGTGATATTCATGCGATTACTGCCGCTAATAATGCTTTATCGGCGTTTATCGATAATCATATTTTTCAAGGGAATGCGTTGCAGATTGATCAGCGACGGATTACCTGGAAACGGGTCGTTGATTTAAATGATCGAGCGCTTAGGCAAGTGGTAGTCGGCCTAGGTGGTGTTAAACAAGGTATTCCTCGTGAGGACGGGTTTAATATTACAGTTGCCTCTGAGATTATGGCTATTCTCTGTCTAGCTGAAAATTATCAAGATCTTAAAGAGCGTTTAAATCGCATAATTATTGGTTACAGCACGTCTAATGAGCCGGTCACAGTAAAAGACTTAAATGTTGGTGGCGCGCTCACACTCCTGTTAAAAGAAGCATTTAAGCCTAATTTAGTACAAACATTAGAAGGTGTGCCTGCTTTTATCCATGGGGGGCCTTTTGCGAACATTGCCCACGGTTGTAATAGTGTTGTCGCGACTAAAATGGCGTCGAAATTAACAGATTATGTTGTGACAGAAGCAGGATTTGGTGCTGACTTAGGTGCAGAGAAATTCTTAAATATTAAAGCACGTACAGCTCATTTAGACCCGAAAATCGTTGTGATCGTTGCGACCATTCGAGCATTAAAAATGCACGGTGGTGTTGATAAAGCTGACTTAAGTAATGAAAATATCCCAGCACTGATGGAAGGTTTAAAGAACTTAAAGAAGCATACTGAAACCATTGAGGCTTTTAATGTACCTTTTGTGATCGCAATTAATAAGTTTACAGCTGATACGGAGGCGGAGATTGCTACTTTAACAAAGTGGTGTGAAAAACATCAATTTAAAGTCGCTTTAACCGATGTATGGGCACAAGGTGGTCAAGGTGGCTTAGACTTAGCAAAGGCTGTCGTCCAAACGATTGCGAATGAAAAGGCTAACTTTAAACCGCTCTACTCGCTAGATGAAAGTTTGAAAGAAAAAATAACCATCGTCGCCAAAACAGTCTATGGTGCTAAAGATGTAGAATTCTCAAGTGAAGCACTTGAACAGCTCGATACCTTAACAAAACAAGGTTTAGGCCACTTAGCTGTTTGTATGGCAAAAACGCAATATTCTCTTTCAGATGACCCTGTAAAACTTGGTCGACCAGAAGATTTCACCGTTACTATTAGGGAATGCCGTCCATCTGTCGGTGCTGGTTTTATTGTCTGCCTGACGGGTGATGTACTAACTATGCCAGGGCTCCCTAAAGAGCCGGCAGCTCTAAAAATGGATATTGATGAGGACCAAGGGGCTATTGGTCTGTTCTAATAACGTATTCTGTGTTGGAAAAGTTTCCATTGAAATGAATATACCGCCTGAAACCAAAAGAATTATCTTTGGTTATGGGCGGTGTTATTTTTGTGTGCTCACATTCATTAGTTCTCCGCGGATACTTTAGCCTCTCTTTTTTCTTATTTAATCGAGCGCCTCTTTTATACTTCGCATTATTTAAGCCCTTGGGAATCATTCGTATGCACATATTCACCAATCATTCATACGGATAAGTTTCATTAATTAGTAAATTATCAGTTGCTTATATGTACGTTTGTGGTAAAATGAAAACGTAAACAATTGAATATAATATAAATGATTATAAGGAAAGAAGGGTTTATTAATGAAAGTAACAGCAATTGAACCAGTGACGGTAACAGTAAAAAAAGGTGAAACGCCACAACTGCCAAAGGAAGTACAAGTAACGCTTGATAACGGCATAAAAGCTAAATATCCGGTCGAGTGGGAAAAGGTATCAACGATTGAATCAACGACAGCTTTGACGGGAGAAATAAAAATCAAAAAATATCCGCAACCATTTATTGAACAAAGAGCAGATCCGTTTTTATACAAACATTCAGATGGTTATTATTACTTTACTGGCTCATATCCGCTGTATGATAGAATTGTGCTCCGTCGGAGTAAAACCTTAGATGATTTGCGAGAAGCAGAAGAAGTTGTTATTTGGGAAGCGCATGAGCAAGGTGTCATGTCTGAGCATATTTGGGCACCTGAAATTCACTATATTGATGGTAAGTGGTATATCCATTTTGCGGCGGGTGCAAAAGATGATGTATGGGCGATTCGTCCTTACGTGTTAGAATGTACAGCTGATAATCCGTTAGAAGGTGAGTGGGTTGAGAAAGGTCAAGTAAATACGGCCTTTCAAAGTTTTTCTTTAGATGCGACAACTTTCGAAAGTAACGGTAAACGCTACCTGGTTTGGGCACAAAAAGTTGACAATGACACGATATCCAATCTTTATATTGGTGAGATGGAGAATCCATGGACAATAAAAAATCAAGTAGTATTATCAACACCTGAATATCCTTGGGAAAACAGTGTCTTTTATGTGAATGAAGGCCCTGCGGCGATAAAACATGATGGTAAAATTTATATTGCCTTCTCTGGCAATGCAACAGACCATACGTATGCGGTAGGCTATCTTGTCGCGAATCAAACAGCGGATTTAATCGATCCAACAGTCTGGTCAAAAACATCACAACCTGTTTTTGTGACGAGTGAGGAAACAAAACAATATGGGCCAGGTCATAATAGCTTCAGTAAAGACGAAGATGGCTACGATATTATTGTCTATCATGCCCGTCCTTATAAAAATGTTGAGGGTAATTCATTGTATGACCATAACCGTCATGCCCGAATTCAGAGGTTGTTCTGGAAAGAGGATGGCACACCGTTTTTCGGTATACCTGGAGATCAAGTAGAACCGACAGACTTACCTGTCCTTGCTAAAGTGATTGTAAACGAATAATGTATATCGACCAGCTAAAAACACCGCGCACCATATAGATGGCGTGTTTTTAGTTGGTCTTTTTTACGCCCTGATTCCTTTGTATTTGAATATATTTTTGAATTGCATCTTTGCTAACGTTCCTAGTGCTAAAGGAGAAGTGTCCATCGCTCCAAAAAGTATATTCCTTCCATGGATAATCACTATACTTTACTCATGCTCTATATGGGTTGCCAGCTAAGAGAACACGTTACTTTAGTGACGTGGTGAATTAGCGTCTCTGGCGACCCGCATTGTATTCGGTTAGTTGGTTATCGATATAGTCTTTAGCGATATGTTTTGATACATTGCCTAAAGTAGACATGAAATAACTCCTTGACCATAAGTGCCTTCCCCATAATGTTGCTTTTGTTAGGATATAATGTATAGAGAAAGGTGGTGAGAACATATGTACAAAGGTATTGAAGGAAAGATTTATCCCAATAAAGCGCAACAACACCTTATTAATCAAACATTTGGGCATTCTAGATTTGTTTGGAATCAGATGTTGGCGATGTTAATCACAAGATACGACAATAATCCCGATGTCAAATGCTTATCGTATAACGCGTGAAGCGTATTACTCACACAACTAAAAAAAGAACACCTTTGGTTAAAAGAGGTGGATGCTAAATAGATGTAAAATTATGTAAAAAAGCTCAAAGAAACATTTGACAGATTCTTTAAAAAACAATCAAACTACCCACGGTTTAAATCAGGGAAGATTTATAAACAAACTTACCAAACGCTTGAACGCACGATTCGATTCAATGCTAAACAACGCTAAATTAAACTACCCAAATTGGGGTGGGTCAAGTGTAGCATGTCCCGGAACGACATGGATAATGACAACATCAAATCAGTTAAGGTTATCCGTAAACCTAATAATAACTATTATATTTCTGTCTTAGTAGAAAGTGAAAGCCAAGCTTTACCTAAGACAGAAAAAGCAGTTGGCTTAGATTTAGGATTGACGGATGTAACGAATTAAACCTGTATGACCTAAAAAGTTTTTATAGTATTTACAAACGAATATAAAGTGACAGACCAACAGATGCTTACTGTGGTTTTTGGAAATATAATCCGTTATTTCTCTAATCCTTTACGGATTAACTGATAAACCGTCCCTGCAAAGGTAGATATCAGGTTGTGCCAATAGAAAAAACTTTTCCTTCAAGACAACTATGTTTCTCTTGTGGCTATCGCAATAAAGACGTGAAGAATCTTGCTTTGCGCAAATGGAAGTTTCCAACGTGTCACACCCATCACAACAGAGATTTGAACGCAAGTAAAAATATAAAAGCCGAAGCTATAAGCCTTCTAACCGAAGGGGCTTCGGGGATAGCCCAACCAATTAGATACTGTTAGGTATCTTTACTTAGGAATCCGCTACGGCTTTAGCCTAGCGGTAGTTCAATACTTACTTGTGTAAAAAAGCAACCATTATATCTCCGAAGCTCAGCAGGCGATTTCGATCAGAAACAAGATCGAACCGTCTCGTTAGTGAAGGGATTTATAGAAAAAACGCGCTAAATGGATTAAAAATAAAAGCGTTAAGGCATGAAATAAGGGCCTTAGCGCTTTGTTTTAGGTAAGTGCTAAAAATTAAATGAGCACATATTCAATCTCTTGTTTTGTACGACTATATTTTACTTTAAGATCTTTTCCATCAAAGAACCACGCATCTTTTTGTTCGATAAAGAACGTTAGCTCACTTGCTTTTAAGGTTGCTGCTGGTTCGATTGGGGTATCATTCATTGTGAGGCCAATAGAAAACCCATTATTTGTAGCATAACCACCAAAACGGACGTAAAAGCGAACAAATTGTCCTTTTTCTAAGTTCATTTCGCGTTTAAACCAGTGTAATGCTGGTTGTGTCAATGAAATATTCATGGAAATTCAACTCCCTTAACTCACACTATACCAAAAAACATGACAAATGACGATATTTATAATGTATTTCATTAGGTAAAAGTATGTAATTTTCGTGATTTCTGGATTAGACTGTTGACGATTAGGTAGAAAAAAAGTAACATAAAACTGTTCGGTTTGATACGGTAAAAAAAAGGTGTAAAATAATGTAGCTTTTTGAATTATTAAAATATTAAGAGAAGTGGTTGATTAAAGTTATGAATTTCTATTTTATTAAAAAACCTTCTCTACTAAGAGATGGCATTCAAGAATTATTAAAACGTCGTTTTAACGGAAGCCACATTATTTGCTGTAATCAATTTAATCATGAAGAAATTAATGAAGCCTCGATTATTTTAATCGATGTGAATGAAGCGCTTACTAAACTAGCCGATTTAGAACGACTTCATAACGAGGGGATTAAGATTGTTCTTTGGATAGAGGAGCTAGCGAGTCAAGAAGCAAAGCCTTTATTTAAATTGGGACTTGAAGGATACCTTTATTATGATATTGATGAGGATACCCTAGTACAAGCGTTAAAATTCATTCAAGAAGGCAAGCGCTACGTCTCCCCATTTCTTGGTGGTATGTTAATTGATGTATATCGAGAGACACACGTGAAAAAGCCCAATCCCCCACTTGATTTATTATCAAGGCGTGAATGGGAAGTCTTGCAATTACTTGTGAAAGGCTACAACAACGTTCAAATCGCTGATGAGTTATTTTTATCAGATAAGACGGTAAAGAATTATGTTAGCTCAATTTTACACAAGTTACATGTACCTGACCGGACCAATGCAGTCATTAAAGCATTGAAAAAACAATGGCTCTATTTATAAAAGAACAACAGCACACTTTTGTATGTAACGCATATAAAGGTTGTCTTGCTGTTGTTCTTTTGCGATACCTCTATTGAAGGGCCCTAAGTAATTCCACTGTTTCTTCTGGACCAATGGCAAGTTGTGGACTTCCGCCTACGTATAGTAGTGACGGTGTCACAACTATATCAAGTTCCGCTAGTTCAGTGGGGTTGGCATTATAAAAAGCTGTTTGATGTTTCGCGATCACATGATTGCCTTCTTCAACAATGTCGTATTGAATATCCTGGTTGTTTAAGTAACTATCGGGATCTTCGGTAAAGACTCTCTGATCATCTTCGATATACCCTATTATGCGATCATTTTCTACGTGATGCGCTTCCCAGTCATACCATAAAAAGCGATTCTCTGACTTTGTCATATCAATAATATATATTGGTAACGGTCCATCCTCTTTAAAAGCGTCAATGTCGTCCTCGATTTCTTGGCAGTATCGGCAGTTTTCTTGCCAAAAATAGACGATGTACTCGTCTTCAAGGTTAAATATATCCTCGCCATCGATAAAGTCATCACCGTTTGTTGAAAGAAGGCTAATAAGAATAAGGCCTAAAATAGCAAACAAACTAATTGCACCAATAATACCTATCGATTTCTTACGTTTCATACACAATCTCTCCTTTTTAGTCTATCTTGTAATTTCGATTGTTGTCTTACAGTTCTTAAATCCACGAAAAAATGATTGCATTTACTTTACATGAACAGATGATAAGTGAACTACTCACAGTATACCCTTTTTGAAAAGTTGATAAAACAATACCGGGCAATGACTTTCAATTCCTTTCATAAATCGATATAATAGGTTCAATTGGATTGAACGTGAAGGGGAGAAGGATATTGGCACATAAAGAATCACTCGCGCCGTTGAAAATGCTGTTATTTAGTTTTCATGGTGCTAATACGATGGTAATTAGTTTCTTACCGTTACTACTTGCTTATCGTGGTTTATCAGATCAAGAAATCGGTTGGGTACTCGCTGTAGGACCAACTGTTTCGATTATTTCACAGCCACTTTGTGGTTATATTAGCGACAAATTTCAAACGGTACAGAAAGTATTACTTGTTGCGACAGTGGGTTTAATTATTAGTAGTTTCTTTTTCTTCCAGATGGAAGTGCTGGGTGTTTTACTGTTTTCGGCAGTTTTCTTTTACTTTTTTTCATCATCGATATCGCCACTAGCTGACTCGCTGGCTCAGCGTCGTGCCAAAGCGTTAGGTGTTTCTTTCGGTTCGATTAGAACATGGGGGTCGATTGGTTTTGCGATTAGTTCATTGATTATTGGACAATATGTCGACTGGGTTGGGATTCAGTATCTTTTTATCCCTTACGGGATAATGACAGTAACGCTACTTATTTTAACGACACGATTAAAAGATGTTAAGGTGGAGTCAAAACCAATCAATTTTAAAGATGTTGGGAAGCTATTAAAAAACAAACGCTTTATCACATTGTTAGTTGTGATGTTTCTTGTGACAATCACTCACCGAGTAAACGATAGCTTTATGGGTCTGTATATTCGTCAAATCGGTGGCAGAGATAGTTTAGTTGGACTTGCTTGGTTCTTAGGGGTATTTAGTGAAGCGATGGTATTTATGTTTGCGGGTAAATGGTTCCGTAAATTTCATCCGCTTATATTTATGGTCATTGCTTCTTGGGTATATACAGTTCGTTGGTTAATTTATGGCTTTGTAGGCGATCCTTATGTATTGGTTAGTTTGCAAGTATTGCACGGCTTATCATTTGGTGTCTTTTATTTAGCCTCATTTGACTATATCTCCCGATTAATTCCAGAACATATGCAGGCAACGGGTCACTTGATTTATATGACTGTCTTCTTTGGCTTTTCTGGCATCATTGGCTCGCTTGGTGGGGGCTATGTGTTAGATAACTTGGGCGGTCAAACCTTATACGTTGCGATGGGCGTTATGACCATTATTGGCTCATTATTGATTGGCATGTACCACTGGTTTTATAAAAATAGTTAATAAGGAGTGATGTCGTGGAGCGTTACACAGTAACAGAAGTATGTCTTTTAGCTGGAAAGCTCATGTTGCAAAGTGGAGCAGAGACGTATCGTGTTGAAGATACGATGATTCGTATTGCGCAGTCATATGGTATGGATGGCGCTCAAGCGCATGCTACGCCAACAGCTATTATGTTTGCGACAGATATAACCGAACCAACAAACTTTGTGCGAATCGTAAGTAGAGAAACAGATTTGCATAAAGTGACGCAAGTAAATGGTGTTTCACGCGCGATTTCTTCAGGGCATTTAGATGTTACAGATGCTGCGAAAGCACTCATTACCATTGATGAACAAAAAGATACGTATCCGAATGAAATACAGTTACTCGCAGCAGCATTTGCCAGTGGGTGTTTTACGATTATGTTTGATGGGGCGTGGGTGGATTTCTTGCCTGCTTTCTTTGTTGGTGCGCTCGGCTACGGATTAATGAGTTATTTCCACGACATGATTAAGATTCGTTTTTTCGCAGAGTTTTTAGCGGCTAGTTTTGTTGGTCTTTTTGCTTATTTGATTATATTTCTTAATCTTGGTCAAGAAATTGATAAAATTATTATCGGAGCGATTATGCCGCTTGTCCCAGGTCTTTTGATTACTAATGCGGTTCGTGACTTGATGGCAGGTCATTTAGTTTCAGGTATAACCAAAGGGGCAGAAGCCTTCCTTACTGCGGCAGCAATTGGTGCAGGTATTGCGGTTATTTTCTTTATTTTTTAAATGGGAGGGCTTAAAACAATGATGTTAATTGAACAAATGGTTGTCTCTTTTTTTGCAGCGGCAGGTTTTGCGATTATATTTAATGTGCCAAGACAAGTATTGTTTCAGTGTGGGACAGTGGGCATGATTGGTTGGTCCCTTTACCGGGTACTGGTTCTTTTTACAGTAGATGAAGTTGTGGCTACTTTAGCAGCGGCGGCAGTTGTTGCTGTTATTAGTCAAATCTTCGCTAAATGGTTTCGAACGCCAATTATTATCTTTAATGTGGCAGGAATCATTCCGCTTGTGCCTGGTGGCTTAGCTTACGATGCGATGCGTCATTTCGTTGAAAATAATTATGATGTGGCGATACCGTATGCTGCCCGGGTAGTAATGCTTTCTGGTGCTATTGCCTTAGGTCTGGTGTTCTCTGAGATTATTAACCAGATGATTCGTAACGGGAAATGGAAAAAGTATCATAATAAATACGACCGTAAAGGTTTAGAGCGCTCATAGGAGGGTTATGCCATGATTGTTAAAAAAAGATATCGAGAAATTCACACGTTACATCAGACAACAGGCGAGGAGGTAAAGAGTCCCATCCTTGCCCCGATTGAATATCTGGAAGCGTCAGTGGCAATGTGTATCGCGAAAACACTGGACTTTCTTGATGTACGGGATGGACTTGAACTATCCGGTTATGATGTTCATGTAACATCAACTTCAGATCAAAAGTTAAAACCGCGTCGTTTATCAGAGGTCACGGTTACTATTGATTTTATCGATCAATTGGACCAAGAGCTTGAGGAAAAGTTAAGAGTAAAAGCTAAGCGCGGATGTGTGATTGGTCATACATTAGAGTACCCAGTAACGGTGACATTAACGGCGTTGGAATAAAAGAAAGGGGACAGGTCATGAAACTATTAACATACCGTATAAAACACTCAGGGGAAGATTATCGGGTAGGGGTACTTTTAGATGATATGATTTATTCGGTTGAAGGATTAAAGAAATATATATCAGACCCTTTGTGTAAAGAGTCGTTAACAGGACATCCAGCGGATTTTTACCGTAAGCTTGCCCATGCGTTGCCAGCGTTAGAAGCGGCGCTTTGTTCTGCGAATCCGTTAGACGGTATTTCGAAGGAAAATGTTGAGTATGGACCTGTTGTAACAGCACCAAGTAAAATTATCTGTGTTGGGGTTAATTACATGGATCATGTTAAAGAGATGGGGCATGATGTCCCCAAGTTACCCGTCCTTTTTTCTAAATTCTCAAATGCTTTAATCGGTCATTTGGATGACATTATGGGTAAAGAGAAATCTCACCAATTAGATTACGAAGTCGAACTGGCGTGTGTAATAGGTAAAACGTGTATGGAAGTAAAAGAATCTGAAGCGCTTGATTATATACTCGGTTATACGATTGCTAATGATATTTCTGCTCGTGACTTACAAAAGCGTACGTCTCAGTGGCTTCAGGGAAAAACATTAGATCGATCAACGCCGATTGGTCCTTATATTGTCACGTCTGATGAGATATTAGATCCAGGTCAGCTTAAGATTCGTTCATTTGTCAATGGGGAATGCCGTCAAGATTCTTCAACAAGTCAGTTGATTTTTAATATTCCAACGTTAATTGCTTTTATATCTAATTTAATGACATTAGAGCCAGGAGACATTATTCTTACCGGTACACCACATGGGGTAGGCTTTGCTAAAAAACCGCCACAGCTCCTTCATTCCGGTGATGAAGTTATCTGTGAAATTAGCGGTATTGGCAAGTTAGTCAATAAAGTAAAATAAGGCTTATCCGTGGTCGTTGCATTTTAAGCCATATAACGGGTCGTGTTTATAAATAAATGGGTCATCACTTTACTTAAAGTGATGACCCGTTTTTGGTAAGGTGATCTAGATGAGTTCGATCGTTTGCGGAACGCGAAGTGATGTCAGTAGTTGAAGCTCACGCTCTCTCTCATATGTATAAGAGGAAATGCTGAGTAGGGCATCATCAACATAAGCAGGATGCGTCATCACTTCAATTGTATCGACGGGCTGTTTAAGCAATTGTTCAAACAAATCCTCGGTCGCTTTTTCGCCGTAAAAATCAAGCCAAAGAGATTCCGAAAGCGGTTGAATGGACGTGCCCTTAAGCTGATCGGTATATCGAACGGGTACCTGATATTTATCATATAGCCGCTTGATAACAGGCTGCAAGCACGCCTGACCATGGGCGTGGTGGTGGCTATCAATATGATCAAGTGTTAAACCTGTATTTAAGAAGGCTTGTATTTGTGTGTCCCATTCTTCTTCAACTTGCATGATTTCCTCATCACTTAACGTTGTTTCGTACTTAGTGAATTTAAAGTTCTTTGACGAATCTATCAATAAGTCAACGTTATCGCTAAGTGGTTGTCCGTATGAAAGGACTAGGTGAATCCCTACTTTTAACGACGGATATTCTTTAGCTAGGGTCACCGCGTGATCCACAGCAGTTCCATTCATAATTAATGTTGTACGAGTAACAACGCCATTTTTGTGAGCAGTAATGATCCCGTTGTTAATACCTTCTGTTAAGCCGAAATCATCTGCGTTAATAATAACTTTCATTGATATCCTCCTCGACGTGCGTTTTTTGTAATGTATATACATTTAAATGATCTTAATAAAAACGTTCAACTTTGAAGCTTGTTTTATCTCCTCTAAAGTAAGAGCGGGAAAATTCAATCACCTTGCCGTCTTTATCTTCGGCAATGGTCTCAATAAAAAAGCAAGGTTGCCCAACCTCACAAGCTAGGTAGTGGCTAATATCTTTATCGGCTAGTGTTATTTCTAGGATTTCTGTTGTCTTAAAAATAGCGATATTATAATCATTTGTTAAAGTTTTATATAAGGAATGTTCTACTTGTTCTTTCTTAATACCTGGGGCAATATGCCAAGGAATATAAGCGATTTCATATTGGGTAATTTCATTATTTACCATGCGAATGCGCTTGATTTTTTGAATAGGATCCGCTTCGTTTAAACCAAAACGTTCTTGTTTAGAGCCTTTGGCGGCTATAACATCAATGGTTTTTGCGATGATTTTCCCTTCTTTACCTTGAGCTTTTAATTGTTGATCAAAATGTTCATTTGTATGGGATAATGTTTGGTGTGCTTTTGGTTCAGCGACAAAGCTTCCTTTCCCTCTTTGTCTAATAAGATACCCTTCCTGTACAAGTTGAGACAGGGCAATTCTTACTGTTGTTCGACTGACGTTAAACTCTTTGCATATCTCATGTTCTGTTGGAAATTGGTCCCCCACTTTATAATCGCTAGATTTAATCCGTTCGATGAGTTCTTCTTTTATAAAGGCGTGCAGGGCTTTTTTTTCTGCCATAATAAATTCCTCCGAATACAATGTCTTTAATCTAGTATAACAAATTAAAACAAAAGTAGTAACAAATATTTTTTAAAAACTTTTTTTGTTTAAATGTATTTACAATAATTAAATTGTATGATACATTTCAATTGTAAACTATTACAGAAAACATAAAAGGAGTTTTTTATATGAAGTTGGTCATTATAGGAGGAGGGTCTAGTTATACACCTGAGATAATCGAAGGGCTCATTAAACGTTACCCGTCATTTCCGTTAACGGCAATTGTATTAGTCGATATTGAAGAAGGATATAAAAAAATGTCTATCGTTGGTGAATTAGCCAAACGGATGATTGAAAAGGCAGCGCTTCCAATTGAATTAACTTGGACAACCAACAGACGAGAAGCATTAGAAGGTGCGACGTTTGTTTCCACACAATTAAGGGTGGGGGGGTTAAAAGCGCGTGAAAAAGATGAGCGCATCCCATTATCGCATGGCATGATTGGTCAAGAAACAAATGGAGCAGGTGGTATCTTTAAAGCTTTTCGTACTATTCCTGTACTTATGGGCATTGCACAGGACGTTGCTGAGATTTGCCCGGATGCATGGATGATTAACTTTACTAATCCGGCAGGAATTGTAACAGAAGCTTTGCTTAAATATAGCCCTCATAAAAAAGTGATTGGTGTATGTAATATCCCTTTTAACATGCAGCAGTCAATTGCAGAGGTATTGGCAGTAGAACCGTCGGCAGTACGCATTGAATTTGTGGGATTGAATCATTTTGTCTACGGAAAAAAAGTCTTGGTTCATGGCGTTGATAAAACGAAAGAAGTGCTCGATCGTCTCATGGCACAAGCAGTCAACTATTCACCAGCTAATATTGTGAATTTAGGATGGACAGAGACGTTACTAAAATCACTTCAGTTATTACCAAATCCTTATCATCAGTATTACTACAAACAAGAAGCTATGTTACAAAAAGACCTTTTATCATATGAACAAAATGGTACGCGCTCTGAAGTCGTTCAAGAAGTTGAACAGAAATTATTTGAACTATATAAACAACCGACACTAGATGAAAAGCCTAAAGAACTTGAAAATCGGGGTGGGGCTTATTATAGTGATGTGGCCTGTAGCTTAATGACAGCCCTCTATAATGACAGTCATGAGATTATGACAGTTAACACCCTTAATCAAGGGGCGATTGCTGATTTACCGCTTGATAGTGTCGTCGAAATCAACTGTCTGATTACAAAAAGAGGGCCGATGCCACTGACAACAGGGGCACTACCACCGCAAATCAAAGGTGATATTTTAAAAATGAAAGCTTTTGAAGAACAAGTCATTAAGGCGAGTATATCTGGTGATTATCATGATGCTTTCCTTGCATTTTTACTTAATCCACTTGTTGGGGATGAAGACCGAGCGAAAGTTGTACTAGATGAATTATTAGTCGCGCATGAAGCGCATTTACCACAGTTTAATAAGTGATGCAGGTAAAACTTTGTGTTAGTCGACTTTTGACTAACACAAGGTTTCTAGTAAAGCGATGAATGTCACACCAACTGTCGAGTTGTGTGTAGCTTTATCCTCTTTAAGTAAAGCGCTTACAAATGTTTTGGATGAATGAGCACGTTCGTTGACTAAAATTTGAAAGGGGTGATACACGACATAAAGATCTAAGAGCAAATCTTAAGTAAGATGTTGTAGCACTATTTTTAAAATTATAAGGGGGTATTTGAATGAACTTTTTAACGTTATGGTTGGAGAAGTATTTTCTTCCAATCGCAGGTAAGATTGGTGGACAAAAACACTTAGTTGCTTTAAGAGATGCATTTATAGGAACAATTCCAGCAACAATGGCAGGTTCTGTAGCGGTTATGATTAACGCACTTATTAGAGATTTACCGCCGCAATTTTTTGATGGGTATGATGGAAACAGTATACCGATCATAAGAGAAATAATCGGAATCAACGGTTTTGTTTGGAGTGGTACATTAGCGATTGCTGGTATTATCTTTGTCTTCTCGTGGGGCTATAATTTAGCAAAAGCTTACGGAGTAAATGAACTTTCAGGAGGGATTGTGTCAACGGCAGCTACAATTGCTGGTGTGACATTTGCTTTCTCAGGTACAATTTCAGGGCTTAGTTTAGACGACGCTGCTGTTGCGTCAATTAATGAAGCTGGTTGGGCTGCGACGGCCACAGACATAACAGCTGGTGGTTGGGGATGGATTCCATTAGGTAACTTAAATGCGAACCTCTTCTTTACAGCGATGATTATTGGATTTGTTGCAACAGTTATTTTTGCTAAGTTAATGTTAGCAAACATTACGATTAAATTACCTGATTCAGTACCACCGGCTGTATCGACTGCATTCGCATCGATTATTCCGGCAACAATTGCTCTTTATGTCGTGTCAATCTTCTACTTTGTTTTTGCGAAAATCGTACCAGGTATGACATTCCTAGAGTGGACACAAGAAACGATAGCTCTCCCACTTCTTGGTTTATCTCAAGGATTTGGCGCGGTCATTTTAGTTACGTTATTTGTTCAATTGTTCTGGTTCTTTGGTATTCATGGACCGAACGTATTGGCACCAATCTTAGAAGGTGTCTTTGGTGTAGCACAGATTGAGAACGTTAACTTGTTCCAACAAGGTGGAACGGAATTAGTTATTGCTGAAGGTTACAACTGGGTAAGAGGTTCATTTGATGCTTACTCTTGGTTTGGTGGATCTGGAGGAACGATCGTCTTAATTATTGCGATTATTATGTTCTCGAAACGTAAAGATTACCGTACGGTAGCTAATCTATCAGTTGGACCTGGTATTTTTAACATTAACGAACCAATCATGTTCGGTTTACCGATTGTATTAAACCCGCTCTTGTTCTTCCCATTCTTATTGGCACCTGTTGTTTCTGTATCTATTGGATACTTCGCAACAATTGCTGGACTTGTCGCACCGGTATCGCAACAAGTTGCTTGGGTAACGCCGCCGTTCTTATTATCATTCTTAGCAACTGGCGCTGACTGGCGTGCACCAATTGTTACGCTTGTAGCAATGCTAGCATCTTTTGCTATATGGGCACCATTTGTTATAGCAGCAAATAAAGTAGAGCCAGAAGCTGCAGAACAAGATTAAGGATTAGACTCAATACATGATAGACAAAGGATTGCTTTTTCGTGTCCTTTGTCTATCAAACAATATAAAATAAATAGATGAAGGGGGTCATTGACCATGATAGAAATTAGTTCACCGACACAACAAGACAAAATCATTGAGTTATTAACAACGATGACTGCGGGAGATATCACATTTACGTATAAAGAGAAAAAAGGTATTGCGCTTTATTTTGAAACGAACACTGATGACTTAGAAGAAGCGGCAAAAATAGCTAAGAAAGCTATTAAAGGTGAGCCATGGGGATCTATTCTCTACTTTCGAAGCGTGCCTCATCATTAGTAATAGCCGATCATTTATCGGTTACTATCTGATGGAAAAGCGGTCATGACAATAATGAGGTATGGATGACATGTGTACGAAAAGACATAAATGAAAAGGGTGTTTTAACATGGGGAAGTGGGGGTTGTTTTCTCTTAGTATCGGGTGTTTAATGATCATTTTTGCTGCTGATCAAAAGGCAGGAACTTATGACATATTAAGTTTAATAACAGCAGGCTTCTTTATTATTTTAAGTATCATATTGATTAGAAAAGAGAAGCGTCAAAAAATATCTAAGAATTAGGTGAGATAAATGGAACTAGCAATGAAAGTTAATGTCCCAACCGAATTCTTTTATGATACGATTATTCGCTCTGTATTAGCGGATGTGAAGCAACATACGAATGATGAGCTCACGCCAAAAGAATTACCGGGATATGAATATGAAAAAGTATTTTCTAAACAAGCGTCCGCTAAAGTGAAGATTAAGACACTTAAAGAAAATGAATGTTATGAATATCAAACGATAAGTAATAAAAATGATTTTACCGTTGCTTATGTTATGCAACCAATTGATGAAACGAGTTTTAAGTTGATGTATTCAGAAGCCATGTCATCACGTGGTGGCTATATGCAAAAATTAAATGATGCGTTTGTTGGTGTTGTTTGGTCTTTTTTAAAAAAGAAAAAGTTTAAAGAAATGCTTAGAGAGATTGAGTCAACGTACAATAAAGCACAACAAGCATAAATTTATAATAGTGTCATCTTCAGATGAATGATGAGCAAAACAAAAGGAGAATGACGAATGCGAAGGATTGGCGTCTCACTATATTTATCAAAAAGTACTTTTGAAGAAGATCAAGCTTATCTTGATTTAGCAAGAAAGTATGGTTTTACTAGAATCTTCACAAGTTTATTAGAAATTGAAGGCGATACGACGGAAGTCATTCATAAATATAAACGCACGATTGAATATGGAAATTCTATTGGTATGGAAACAATATTAGATATTAGCCCGGCTTTATTTGAACAATTACGGATTAGTTATGAAGATTTAAGCTTCTTTAAAGAACTAGGCGCGAGTGGCCTTAGGCTGGATTTAGGCTTTACGGGGTTAGAAGAAGCAATGATGACAAAAAATACCCTCGGTTTAAAGATTGAAGTCAATATGAGTAGTGGTACAAAATATATTGAAAATATTATGAGTTATCACCCAAATAAAGATCAGTTATGTGCCTCGCATAACTTTTATCCACAACAGTATACAGGTATTTCTCAAACGCATTTTGAAGAAACAACGGCACTCTTTAACAAGTACCATCTAACAACGGCGGCTTTTGTCACGTCTCAAGTAGGACAATTGGGACCATGGCCTGTACAAACGGGGTTATGTACACTCGAAGACCATCGGTTCTTAAATATCCAAACGCAAGTGACACACTACCGTTTAATGGGTACGATTGATGACTTGATTATTGGTAATGCGTATGCGACTGAAGCAGAGTTAAAAGCGATGTCAGAAGCGTTTTTCTCACCGCACCCACTACTACCAATCGATGCATATACTGATTTATTGCCAATAGAAAAGAAGATCTTATTTAATGAGACGCACATATATAGAGGAGATCGTTCAGCATATTTAATTCGCTCGACGGCTACGCGTGTAAAATATAAAGCAGAGGACTTCCCGGTGCGAGAAGTTAAACCTATTGAAAAAGGTGATGTCATTATTGGAAGCAATGCCTTTGGTCAATATAAAGGAGAAACTCAAATTGCCTTGACCGCTGTTGATAATTTAGGTGAGCGCAATGTCGTTGGCGCAATGAAGAAAGAAGCTATATTTTTGCTTGATTATCTCAAGCCATGGTCGAGTTTCCATTTCGTAGAATCCATGTGTTAAAATCAGCTTGTTGAGTTTAAAGTGCTTGTAAGTGTGTATTAAAAAAGGTAGTTATTATTAGGAGGGTATTCATATGAAAACAATATTATTAGTATGTTCAGCGGGTATGAGTACGAGTTTACTCGTATCAAAAATGCAAAAAGTAGCAGCGGAAAAGGGAATCGAGTCAGATATTTCTGCAGTATCAGCCTCAGAAGTTGATCAAGTTATGACTAAAAAGGATATTGATGTGCTCTTGCTTGGTCCCCAAGTAAGGTACATGAAACCACAATTTGAAAAGAAAATGTCTGGAAAAAACATTCCGGTTGATTCAATTGATATGAAAGATTACGGTATGATGAATGGTGAAAAAGTCTTAGCACAAGCATTAAAACTAATTGATGGTAAATAATAACAGTGTTTTTATCTCCTAAACTGTCAGACTGACAGTAAGACAAAGAAAATAAAGGGTGGGTTTTAAATGGAAGAAGGCAGTTTAGAAATGATTTCGTTTCAAATTATTAGTAATGTTGGTACGGCAAAGAGTTTCGTGATGGAGGCGTTACAATCGGCAAAATCGGGAAACTTTGAGGATGCTGAAGAGAAGTTAAAAGAAGCGGATCACTACTTTGTTGAGGGGCATAAAGTACATGCGTCGCTCATTCAAAAAGAAGCTTCTGGTGAACAGGTGAAATTCTCGTTACTTTTTATGCATGCAGAGGATCAATTGATGAGTACAGAGACAATCGCTACGCTCGTAAGAGAAATGATTGAGATGTATAAGAAAATTGATGGAACAAATTAAAATACGTGCACTATTTTCCTTATATTAATAGGGATACTTCATGTGTTTTTTCTCGTTTTGTATGAAGGTGAATTTTTTATAGATTGGTATAAGTATCTTTAATCGGTGATTTATTTATATGACACATGTTTCGGCTTCTGGTAGGTAGCTGAAACGTGTGTTTTTTGGTTGGTTCGATTTAAATGTTGTTTTAACAATTGCTACAGTTGTTTTTAATAGGGCGTTATGGCGCGTGTGACATCTTCAAGTTAATCGGCATATGGTTAGTCATAGAATAAGATGACTTAGATGATGGTGATCTGATTAGGGGCTAATGGATTACTTCTAATACTGTGCTTTTAAACTTATATGCACTTCTCGGTTGTCTTTATACGTTAAAAGCGAATAAATATTCATTTTAACAAGTTTAATTCAATAAAATAATGAAAAAGGTTGTATAAACATACATAATAAAGTATAATAATAAATCACAAAGAGGAACGGAAATATAGAGGGGGAAATATAAATGAGAGTAGGTATTGTTGGAGGGACAGGTTATGGGGCGGTTGAACTTATGCGCTTTTTAACTAACCACCAAGCTGTAGATAAGATTTATCTCTATTCACAATCAAAACAAGGGACGTATATTAGTGATGTATATCCGCATCTTGCTTCCATCATCAATGTCGCGATGGAAGAATTGACGGTGGATCATGTCGTTAAACATGTTGATGTATTATTTTTTGCTACACCACCGGCGGTCAGTTATCAATGGATACCTGCGTTACTAGAGACAGACGTTAAAATCATTGATTTGTCAGGCGACTTTCGTTTGGATGACCCAGCAGTCTATGAAGCTTGGTACAAAAAGACAACCGCGAGTCGAGACTATTTAAAACAAGCCGTTTATGGTTTAGCTGATGTATATCCAGACAAAATCAAACAAGCGCAGTTAATAGCTAATCCAGGGTGCTATCCAACAGCTACACTTCTAGGGTTATTACCAATTATTGATAAATCATTCATCGATGTAGATTCAATTATTGTCGACGGAAAAACAGGTGTCTCAGGGGCGGGGCGGTCACTTTCGCAAGGAGTTCATTATGCGGAGATGAATGAAAATATGCGTGCCTATGCGGTAGGATCTCATAAACATACACCAGAAATCGAACGTTTTCTGGCTGAAAAAACTGAAAAATCAATCTTTATTAATTTCACACCCCATATCGTACCGATGACGCGCGGTATATTGGTGACGATGTATGTGAATTTAACAGCAGCTATTAGCAGGGACACGGTACAAACGCTATATGAGTCGTTCTATAAAGAGCGTGCTTTTGTCCGCGTTAAAGAAAATCACAGTCTACCAGAAACTAAACATGTGTATGGGTCTAATTATTGTGATTTGCATATTACGGTTGATCAACGGACAAATCGCCTCATTATTGTATCTGTCATCGATAATTTAGTAAAAGGTGCTTCGGGACAAGCGATTCAAAATATGAATCTTTTATACGGTTTAAATGAAACAGAAGGACTAAATCTTAGTCCACTGTATCCATAATTCGGTTAGAGGGGATGAGCATGATGATGACGACATTAAAAAAAGGCATCACAATATTAGGAAACGGCGACATCGCAACACCAAAAGGGTTTAAAGCAGGTGGTTTACACGCCGGTATTAGAAAAAAGAAACTAGATTTAGCTTGGTTATATTCTGAAGTGCCGGCTGTAGCGGCAGGTGTTTATACGCTAAACAGTTTTCAAGCTGCACCGTTAAAAGTAACAAAAGAAAGCATAGCCGTTGAAGGTAAAATCCAAGCTTTAATTGTTAATTCAGGTGTTGCTAATGCTTGTACAGGTGAACAGGGTGATAAAGATGCTTATAAGATGCGTGACGTAATGGCTGAAAAGTTTAATGTCGAAAAGCATCACGTCGCTGTTGCTTCTACGGGCGTTATTGGTGAGTTGTTACCAATGGATAAAATTGAAGCAGGCATTAAGCAAATGGATAAGCAAACGCAAACAAGTGATATGTTTGAAACAGCTATTCTTACGACAGATACAAAGGAAAAGCGAGCGGCTGTCCAGATTGAAATTGAAGGTAAAACCGTCACAATCGCTGGAGCTGCTAAAGGATCGGGGATGATTAATCCAAATATGGCGACAATGCTTAGTTTTATTACGACCGATGCGACAATAGAAAAAGAGGCGCTTGATGTGTCGTTAAAAGCGATTACGAATCAATCCTTTAATATGATTACCGTCGATGGTGATACGTCAACCAATGATATGGTGCTCGTTCTTGCGAACGGCAAACAACAGCATACACCACTCACGACAACACACGCAGATTATCCGCTTTTTGAAGAAGCGTTAACGTATGTTTGTCAAACGCTCGCCAAAGAAATCGCGAGAGATGGTGAAGGGGCAACGAAGCTGATTGAAGTCCATGTAACGGGAACAGCCCATGATGAAAGTGCGCAAAAGATTGGCAAAGCTATTATTTCATCAAACTTAGTGAAAACGGCGATTCACGGAGCGGATGCAAACTGGGGACGGATTATCACTGCTGTAGGCTATAGTGGTGAGGCAATTGACCCGAATCAGGTGAGTGTGAAGTTAGGTAAGATCACCGTCGTAAATCATGGTGTTCCAGTAGCGTTTAGTGAGGAAGAAGCCAAACAATATCTAGAACAAGTAGATGTCTCAATTGATGTGAATGTCGGTGATGGGCCAGGTGAAGCATATGGTTGGGGTTGTGACTTAAGCTATGAATATGTCAGAATAAATGCGTCTTACCGGACATAAAGGAGGATTATCCATGCAAACGATTGTGTTTAAATGTGGTGGCAGTATTGTCGATGAGTTACCGGAAAGTTTCTTTCAAACCTTAGCAACCTTAAAGGCATCACATAATGTTAATCCGGTAATCGTTCACGGTGGCGGTCCGATGATTTCATCAAAGCTCCAACAACTCAATGTCTCGACAACATTTGTAGAAGGGTTACGAGTCACAACAAATGACGTATTAGATGTGGTTGAGATGGTGTTAAGCGGAACGGTGAATAAGCAGATTGTAAGAAAGCTAACTTCGTTTAATCAAAACGTATGCGGTGTGAGCGGTGTTGACGGCGGTTTACTAAAGGCTATCCCGATTACCCAAACTAAGAAAATGGGTTACGTCGGTGAGGTAACGTCAGTTAACGATGCTTTCTTAAGAACGTTGATAGATTCAGGCTATATTCCGGTAATATCACCCATCGCAGTTGATGAGTCAGGCCAACGGTATAATGTAAATGCCGATATGGCCGCGGCAGCAATCGCACAGTCTTTGACAGCGCCTCTTTTATTTATAAGTGATATTCCCGGAGTAAAGCAAAATAATAAAGTGTTACACCACCTATGTCAAAAAGACATTGAAACATTGATTGATCACGGTACGATTTACGGCGGAATGATTCCGAAAGTTCAGTCGGCACTCGTGGCCCTAGAAAAAGGTGTGCCAGAAGTGGCGATTGTCAGTGGACTAGAAGAGACAGCTATGGCACAATTTATTACAGGTGAAGCCGTTGGTACTAGAATTACATTAAGTGAGGTGTCTTATGTCTAATTTAACATTAACGCCGTCAATTATGGATACTTACACACGATTCCCCATTACGTTAACGTATGGGGAAGGGTCTTATGTATACGATAGTGAAGGAGTGAAATATTTAGATTATACGGCAGGCATTGCGACGTGTAACCTCGGTCATAGACCGCCAAGTGTACAACACGCGGTTGAAGAGCAATTAAATAGTTTATGGCATGTATCGAATTTATATCATATCGAACCACAAGAGCAATTGGCTAAGCTGTTGACAGAAAACACTGTGTTCGACCAAGTATTCTTCGGTAATAGTGGAGCAGAGGCGAATGAAGGCGCGATAAAATTAGCGAGACGTTACCAACAAAAAATTAAAGGTAACAATCGTTTTGAAATTGTTACCTTTAAGCAATCATTCCACGGTCGTACTTTGGCTACTTTAAAAGCAACTGGCCAAGAAAAAATTCAAGACGGGTTTACCCCCCATATGCCAGGGTTTCGTTACTTACCTTATAATAATTACGCGGCACTTGATGATTTAATCCATGATGATACCGCAGCGGTTATGTTAGAACTGACTCAAGGTGAGGGAGGGGTCATTCCAGCTGATAAACAGTGGATTGATCAATTGGTGAAAAGGTGCCAAGAGTCGGGTGTTTTGGTTATCGTTGATGAGATTCAGACGGGCGTCGGTCGAACTGGTACGCTTTACTTATATGAACAATATGGTTTTGAGCCGGATATTTTGACGTCAGCCAAAGGTTTAGCATCAGGTTTCCCAATCGGCGCATTACTTGCGAAAAAAGACGTTGCACAAGCTTTCTCAAAAGGTACGCATGGGTCAACCTTTGGTGGGAATCCGATTGTTACGACAGCTGGTTATGCAACGGTAAAAGAAATATTAAAACCAGGTTTTTTAGCTGAAGTAAAAGAAAAGTCAACGCAATTTATCGCCGAATTACAACAAATCAAGAGCGCTAGTAGTCATATAAAGGACATACGTGCTAAAGGTTTTTTAATTGGTTTAGAACTTGATGAACCGGCTATTGATTATGTGAATAGAGCAAGAGAAGAAATGGCAACACTGTTTGTTTTGGCAGGGCCCAATGTGTTACGGATTTTACCGCCAATTAATACGTCGGAAGAAGAGTTAAATAAAGCGCTATGTGTGTTACGGGATCTCTTTAATCAGTAAGTAAGTTAGGGTATATTCATGCAGAAATCAGGATGTTTTTTAGTGTTAAAGCTAAAAAACATCCTTCTTTGTTTTTGGAAACGTTTGTCTAATAACTTTACCTTGTAACTTTTCTTTGGTAAAGTAAACTTGAGAACATAGAAAATCAATACAGCCTATACATAGTGACAATAGATGAAAAGAGGGTATATCATGAAAAAAACATTTAAAGCGTACCGTTTAAAAAAGATTGAAGAGAAAATATCAGGACAGGTTGAAACATTAACAGAAGTGGACCTACCTGAAGGAGAAGTGTTAATCAAAGTACACTATTCTGGTATTAATTATAAAGATGCAATGGCGAATATGAGTGAGTCGCCCATCGTTAAAAACTACCCCTTCACACCTGGGATTGATTTAGCAGGAGAAGTGGTTGAATCAATCGATGACCGCTTTGCGGTGGGAGACCTTGTCATTGTCACAAGTTATGAATTGGGTGTCAGTCATGATGGTGGATTCAGTGAATACCAGCGTGTAAAAGCAGAGTGGGTGGTCCCTTTGCCAGAAGGACTCACGTTAAAACAAGCGATGCTTCTTGGGACAGCTGGCCTCACGGCTGCTTTATCGGTTGATCAACTTGAGTCGCATCATGTTGACAAGGCGTCACCGATTCTTGTGACGGGCGCAACGGGCGGCGTTGGCTCCATTTCAACCGCTATTTTGCATAATTTAGGTTATACGGTTGCTGCTATGACTGGAAAAAAAGACATGCATAACTGGTTAACGGATTTAGGAGCGTCGGAAATTGTCGATAGGCAAGCGTTTATGGAGGAAAAGCAACGTGTTCTAGATCGTGAATATTACGCTGGAGCAGTTGAGGTCGCGGGTGGAGAAGTATTAGCGAAGGTCCTTACGAAATTAAAGTATAACGGTACCGTTAGCCTAAGTGGCTTAACCGCGGGGGTAAAAGTGCCAGCGACAGTCTATCCTTTTATATTACGTGGCATTCATTTAGCGGGAATTGATTCTGTCTATTGTCCGATTGAAAGAAGGAAAAGGATGTGGAACCAACTCGCTACGCGTTATAAACTGACGGAAAAACAATTCAACCAGATTACTCATCAAGAAATTAGCTTGGAAGATTTAGCTGAGAAGTTACCAGAAATTCTTTCTGGGCAAGCGCGAGGTCGTTACCTTGTGGTGATGATCTAACGGTTGATATATACTTTAATGAGGAAAGGCCTGTACGTTCACTTTGAATATATAGGTCTTTTCTTTTCGTTTAACCGATGAATCAAGTGTAAAATGATTTGTTTCCCGCTCAATATGTCACCTTTTTAAAGTGTGAACTTGTCTGATTTTAATGATGTAAAAGCCATAATTGATAAATTGAATAAGAAATATTACCTGATAAAACCTTTATAAGTATAGATTTTATCGGGTTTTTTAAAGTTTTTTAAAATAATATTGAAAAGAAACTTGATTGTACGTACGAATTATATTACTATTAGAGTGTGGTATTAAACATCCGTACAAGGATTTCAGCTTAGGAAGGTGTTGATAACAATATGTTAGAAAAGTTAAAAGAACAAGTATTACAAGCAAATCTTGATCTACCTAAATATAATTTAGTTACTTTCACATGGGGCAATGTAAGCGGTTACGACGAAGGAACAGGCTACGTTGTCATAAAACCAAGTGGTGTACCTTACAGTAATATGACGGTCGATGATTTGGTTGTGGTCGATTTGGATGGCAACATCATTGAAGGGGTGAATAAGCCTTCCTCTGATACGCCAACGCATCTCGTGCTGTATAAAAAGTTTAAAGGTATTGGCGGGGTCGTTCACACACATTCGCCTTGGGCAACAAGTTGGGCCCAAGCAGGTAAAAGTTTACCGGCGCTTGGCACGACTCACGGTGATTACTTCTATGGCGAAATCCCCTGTACACGTCAAATGACAGATGAAGAAATACATGGGGCTTATGAACATGAAACAGGCGAAGTTATTGTTGAAACGTTTAAAAATATAGACCCATTAATGGTGCCAAGTGTCCTTGTGCACTCACATGCGCCGTTTAATTGGGGTAAAGATGCACAAGAGGCTGTTCATAATGCCGTTGTGTTAGAAGAAGTCGCTAAAATGGCACTTAGAACGTATGAAATTAATGCGAATACAGCCATCATGCAACAAACATTGCTGGATAAACATTACTTGCGTAAGCATGGTAAAGATGCTTATTATGGTCAAAATTAACACGTGCAGTAACTTGAAATATTGTTTAATAAAATAAAAAATAATGATCGAATGAGATGTATTGGAGGAATTTGTATGTTAGAAACAAGACCGTATACTTTTTGGTTTGTGACAGGAAGTCAACCACTCTATGGTGAAGAGACGTTGATTGAAGTCGCAGATAACTCAAAGAAAGTTGTTGAAGGTTTGAATGGGGCAGGTATACTCCCATTTAAGGTGGAATTTAAGGAGGTTGTCACAACGGCAACCAGTATTCATCAGTTAGCGCTAGATGCGAATAATAGTAAAGAATGTGCGGGTGTGATTACTTGGATGCATACATTCTCGCCTGCGAAGTCATGGATTGCGGGACTTAAAGCACTCCAGACACCATTGTTGCATTTGCACACGCAGTATAACCGCGATATTCCATGGGATTCAATCGATATGGACTTCATGAATACAAATCAAGCAGCACACGGCGACCGCGAATATGGCTTTATTGGAACGCGTCTGGAGTTAGGTCGTAAAGTGATTGTCGGTCACTGGCAAAACGAAGATGTTCTAAGAAAAGTCGCTGCTTGGATGGAAGTAGCGATTGGTGTGAAAGAAGGAACGAACATTCGCGTTGCTCGTTTTGGTGATAATATGCGTAACGTTGCTGTAACTGACGGTGATAAAATCGAAGCACAAATTAAGTTTGGTTGGACTGTTGACTACTACGGAATTGGTGACTTAGTTGAGGAAATCAACCGTGTGACAGATGATGCGGTGTCAGCGCTTTACAAAGAATATGAAACGCTATATGACTTACCTGAAGAAGTCAAAGAAAAAGGAGCGGTCTATGAATCTATTCTTTATCAGGCGAAAGTAGAGCTTGCATTAAAGGCATTCCTTAAAAAAGGAGATTACAATGCCTTTACAACAAACTTTGAAGATTTGCATGGAATGAAGCAACTCCCAGGACTTGCTTGCCAGCGTTTAATGGCAGAAGGTTATGGGTTTGCGGGTGAAGGTGATTGGCGTACGGCAGCCTTAGTTCGTTTAATGAAAATTATGTCTGGCAACAAAGAAACAACCTTTATGGAAGACTATACGTACCATTTGGAACCAGGAAATGAAATGATACTAGGATCACATATGTTGGAAATATGTCCAACAGTCACTGCAACAAAACCTAGAATTGTTGTGAATCCACTTGGTATTGGTGGTAAAGAAGACCCTGCGCGTCTTGTCTTTGATGGAAAAGGCGGCGATGCGGTAAATGCATCATTGATTGAGTTAGGTGGGCGTTACCGCTTGGTTATCAGTGAGATAAAGGCAGAACAACCAACTATTGAGACGCCACACTTACCAGTCGCAAAAGTTTTATGGAAGCCATTACCAAACTTAAGCGATGCAACAGCTGCATGGATTTATGCGGGTGGGGCTCACCACACGGCCTTGTCATTTACGGTAACAACAGAACAATTAGTTGATTTTGCGGAAATGACGAATATTGAAGTCGTTGTTATTGATGCGGATTTAAACTTACGACAGTTCAGGAATGAACTGAAATGGAATGCGGCTATTTTTAAATAATAAGATGGTTACTATATAAAGAGAGTTTACGTCCCCCGCGTACCTCTTTACCCCCTTTACGTTGTTTTGTTTTAGAGGAAGCATATCCGTATGTTTCCTCGAGTAACAAAATAACCGGATATTTTAAACATATAAGTGAAAACTCGCTTAATTTTGTGCATTTATGACTAATGATGGCTGAGTTTGTGTTAAACTAGAGACAGATTAATAAGTATAAAGAATGTTAGAGGTGTAACTTATGCAGACAAAATATAGTATTGTCAAACAAGCAATCAAATCGAAAATTTTAGATGGTTCTTTTCAACCACATCAAAAAATTAGTTCAGAAAGTGAGTTAATGAAACAATTTGGTGTAAGCCGTCATACGGTACGTCTGGCGATTGGGGAACTGGTCAATCAGGGATGGTTGTACCGAGAACAAGGGGCAGGTACTTTTTGTGCTGATCGATCAAAAGAAGAAGATGCCAAACTTGTTAAAAACCAAAAAAATATTGCGATCATTACGACGTATATCTCCGACTATATATTTCCGTCAATTATTCGTGGGGCAGAATCTTATCTTAGTCAACAAGGATATCATGTGAGTCTTTTTAGTACGAATAACGACCATGATAATGAACGTCGTTTCTTAGAGAAAATTCTTACGCAACATTTTGATGGTGTTATTGTTGAGCCGACGCGTAGTGCTATCAGTAACCCTAATATCAATTATTACTTAAATTTAGAACGACAGAACATTCCGTATATTATGATTAACTCATTTTATGATGAGTTAGAACCTTTAAGTATCACGTTGAATGATGAACAAGGTGGTCTACTTCAGACAGAACATTTAATTGAATTAGGACATACAAATATTGTTGGTTTCTTCAAAAATGATGACGGACAAGGATCAAAACGTATGAAGGGTTATTTGAAAGCGCATCGTAAAAATGGTCTTAGTATTAATCCGAATAATATCATTCTTTACAATACAGAAGGAAAATACACTCATCCGCAAAATGAACTACAGAAATTACTGTCGCTACCTGAAAAGGAACGGCCAACAGCTCTCGTATGTTATAACGATGAGTGTGCAATTGCCTTACTCGATGTTATTCGCGAAAAAGGTTTATCTGTGCCAGAGGATCTGTCGATTGTTGGATTTGATAACTCCTTCCTTTCGGAAGTGTCAGAAGTCAAACTTACAACGATTAAACATCCCCAAAGTAAGTTGGGTGAAGTAGCGGCTAAGATGATTTTAGATCTAGTCAAGGATCAAAGCGGGACACAAAAGAAATCAAAAGAACCGGTAGAGTCAGTTGTCTTTGAACCAACGCTTGTTGAACGTTCGTCAACGGCTAAGCCGAAACATTAACTCGTGAGCGACAAAGAAGACGTCATTAATAAATACGAACATGGCCGTAACGAATGTTGCGGCTATTTTCACACCTAAAATGAAAGCGTTTAAATAGGGTGGGCGTTTTTAACCAATATAATAACTACATAAGTTTTAAGAGAAATGAGGGGAAGCAATGTTTAAAAAAGAGTTTTTACCGAAAGATATCCCGTTTAATCTAGAGGCAATGGCAGATGAGATGAAGTGGGGAAGTTATGGTGCGCATGACCCCGCAATAATTAAAGAGGGTAAGATGTATTATGTCTTTTCAACCGATACGGGTAGTAAGGGAGATTTTAAAGCGGGCATTCAGATAAGACAATCATCGGATTTGATTCACTGGACATTTGTCGGTCGCGCGTTTACAGACGGCGTACCAAAAGAAGCAAAAGAGTGGACTGATGCGAAAGGGTTATGGGCACCAGAGGTAGTTAAAATGAATGGGCGCTATTACATGTATTACTCTGCAAGTCAGTTTGGTAAAACACAATCATTTATTGGTGTGGCAGTGAGCGAGGTGGTAACAGGCCCGTATGAAGATTTGGGGTTGGTCTATCGGTCGAAAGAAGGAACAAGCGGACCTAATGCGATTGATCCAAATATAACGGTGACCCCTGAGGGACGTATATATATGGTATTCGGTTCATTCTTTGGTGGAATCTATGTAAATGAAATTAATCCTGAAACGGGAAAGTTTAAAGTTTGCGGTGAGGGTAAGCTTATTGCGAGGCGCCATAGGTCTGTTGATCGTGCGCTGGAAGGTCCTTATATTGTCTACAACCCTACCTACAATGATTACTACTTATTTGTTTCCTATGATTCACTTTTCTCTGACTACAATATTCGTGTAGGCCGATCTAAGTCAATTACGGGTCCGTATTTAGATTATAACGGTAAAGACTTAACGGACTTAGAAGGTAATCAAGATGAGATTGGCATGAAAGTATTAGGAAGTTATAAGTTTGAAGAGAGCGATGGGTGGCTTGCACCTGGTCACAATAGTGTCTTAAAAGATGGAGAGAATTACTTTGTATGTCATCACATGAGAGAACCTATTAATAAGCACGTGCATTATGTTCAAATCAGAAAAATCCTTTGGACCGATGAAGGGTGGCCGCTCGTATCGCCAGAACGTTATGCAGGTGAAGATAACCGTGAAATAGATCAGGATGATTTAAAAGGTACCTGGGAGTTAATTACACTTGATCCGAATAACCATGAACAGGACATTTCACGTCATGTTGTGATGACTGAAGCTAAAGATTTTCCATACTTTGAATCAAAACAAGCTAAAAATAGTGTTAAGCTTCATCTTTGTGATGGCGTACTTGAAGGTAAGGTAAATGTCGGGTGGGATTGGGAACGTTGGTGTGAAACGATTGTGTTTGCAGGTTATAATGATCATGGTTTAGTTACGTTTGGCAAAAGTGTGACCAACCAATCAAAGTAGTTCTTTAGAAAGTTGTGAATAAAATAAAGTTTCTTAGTTGAAAGCGTTTGCTTATCGTCGTATACTGTATATGCATATACGTACATATGAATGTTTTTGTGATTTAAATCATCATTTGTGCAGAACAGTTAATTAAGATAGGAGATGGCATAATGAAAAAATTAAAAGCAACGATGACACTTGATCAACATTTTAAAATTGCAGAAGTAGATAAACGCATTTACGGTTCGTTTATCGAACACTTAGGGCGTGCGGTTTATGGTGGGATTTATGAACCTGATCATCCCGAGAGTGATAATCAAGGCTTTAGAACAGATGTGATTAATTTAGTTAAACAGCTACAAGTCCCGATTGTTCGCTATCCAGGTGGTAATATGGTATCTGCTTATAACTGGGAAGATGGGGTTGGGCCAAAAGCAGAACGCCCCCGACGTTTAGAACTGGCATGGCGTACGATTGAGACGAATGAAGTAGGAACAAATGAATTTGCAGATTGGGCGAAGAAAGTAAATGCTGACGTGATGATGGCAGTTAATCTCGGGACAAGAGGGATTGATGCAGCTAGAAACTTGATTGAGTATACGAACCATCCAAGTGGGACGTATTACAGTGACTTGCGCCGTCAACACGGATACGAGTCGCCCCATAACATTAAGACATGGTGTTTGGGGAATGAAATGGATGGGCCATGGCAAGTGGGGCAAAAAACGGCCTATGAGTATGGCCGTTTAGCGAATGAAACAGGAAAAGCGATGAAACAAGTCGATCCTGATATTGAACTTGTTGCGTGCGGCAGTTCAAGTTCAACCATGCCTACTTTCCCAGAATATGAAGCGACCACGTTAGATTTAAGCTATGATACGGTTGATTATATTTCCCTGCATCAGTATTACGGTAATCGTTCAAATGATACGGCTAATTATTTAGCTAAAAACTTAGACATGGCTCACTTTATAAAAACCGTCACCGCAACATGTGATTACATTAAAGCAAAACATCGCAGTAAAAAAACGATAAACTTGAGCTTTGATGAGTGGAATGTATGGTACCACTCAAATGATCAAGATAAGCAAATCGAGCCGTGGGTAGTGGCACCACCACAATTAGAGGATCATTATAATTTCGAAGATGCTTTACTAGTTGGAAGTATGTTGATTACTTTCTTGCAAAATGCTGATCGTGTGAAGATGGCGGCAATGGCACAGTTAGTCAACGTGATTGCGCCGATTATGACTGAAAATGGTGGAGGAAGTTTTAAACAAACGATTTTCTATCCGTATATGCATACATCCATCTTTGGGCGAGGTGTGTCATTAAAGCCAATCCTTAATGTACCAAAATATGATGCGAGAGATTTTACGGACGTGCCTTATTTAGATGCGGCAGCTGTTCACAATGAAGAAACAGGTGAGTTAACCATCTTTATCGTGAACAAGCATTTATCAGAAGCAATGCCGTTAGAAGTTGATTTACGCAGCTTTACTGGGTATTCACTTGTAGAACATATTGAACTCTATCATGAAGACGTAAAAGCTGTAAATACGATGACGCATGAAGCGGTAAAGCCACAGCTGAATACATTCACCACATGTGAACTCGGACACTTATCGGCACAGTTAAAACAAACATCTTGGAATGTGATTCGTTTAAAGAAATAAATATGCTCATAATCGTAGGAAGCGATTAACTAGTTAAAAAGAGCATTTATTAAATTGAAGAGGTGGATTATATGGCGCATCGCGCAATTGTTAACGCAGATGTTGGAAGAGGTATCATTGATAAAAATATTTATGGTCAATTTGCTGAACACTTAGGTCGGTGTATTTATGAAGGTTTATGGGTCGGTGAAGATAGTGAAATTCCGAATACAAATGGGATTCGAAATGATGTGTTAAAAGCGTTAAAAGATTTAAATATCCCGGTTCTTCGCTGGCCAGGTGGTTGTTTTGCGGATGAATACCACTGGAAAGATGGTGTTGGACCAAGAGAAGAAAGAAAACGTATGGTCAATACGCACTGGGGTGGTGTTGTTGAGAATAATCACTTCGGTACGCACGAATTCATGGCTCTTTGTGAGATGTTAGGCGCTGAACCATATATCAACGGTAATGTCGGTTCAGGCACCGTTCAAGAAATGTCTGAATGGGTTGAATATATGACGTTTGATGGCGAGTCCCCAATGGCTAATTGGCGCAAAGCCAATGGGCAAGATGCTGCTTGGCGAGTAAAATATTTTGGTGTTGGTAATGAGAACTGGGGTTGCGGTGGTAATATGCGTCCAGAATTTTACGCCGATTTATATCGTCAATTCCAAACCTATGTAAGAAATTATGGAGAAAATAAGATTTATAAAATTGCTGGTGGTGCGAATGTCGCTGACTTTAATTGGACAGAAGTACTTATGCGTGAAGCAGCACCATATATGGATGGGCTAAGTTTTCATTACTATGTTCACCCGGGTGGTTTCTGGAATAAGGGTGATGCGGTCCGTTTCGATGAGGCAGAATGGGATATTTCAATGCAAAAAGCTTACTATATTGAGACCTTGATCGATAAGCACGTGACGATTATGGATAAATATGATCCTGATAAACGTATTGCGATGATTGTTGATGAGTGGGGGGCGTGGTACGATGTTGAGCCTGGTACGAATCCTGGCTTCTTATATCAACAGAATACGGTGCGTGATGCGTTAATTGCCGGAATATCTTTAAATATTTTCAATAATCATAACGATCGCATCAAAATGGCCAATATTGCTCAAATGGTCAATGTCATTCAATCAATGGTCTTAACCGAAGGTAATCAAATGTTATTAACACCAACATACCATGTCTTTAAAATGTACAGTGTTCACCAAGACCAACAGCGTGTGAGCTTGGATGTAGAGACAACGATGTTAGAAGCGGATGGGGTTAAATATCCGCAAGTAAATGGATCAGCGTCAAAACAATCAGATGGGACAGTGAACATAACACTAACGAATGCCTCAAGAGAAGCGGCTGCTAACGTTGACTTTCATATCCGTGGCCTTCATGTAAAAGAGGTTTCAGGTGAAGTTATCACCTCAACAGAGATGCATCATCACAACACATTTGAACAACCGGACAAAGTAAGGCCAGAAACATTCACTGATTTTACCCAATCAGGTGATCAACTATTCGTTCATTTACCACCGATGTCTGTTGTGTTAATCACGATAACACCGGCCTAACGTTTTATAAGAAAAGCCCTTTTCACTGAGCATTAAGTGAAAAGGGCTTTTGTTAATATTTGATGACTTTAATGTGAAAATGACGGTGTCTAGGTCCATCAAACTCACAGAAATAGACACCTTGCCAAGTGCCAAGAACTAAACGACCGTTCTCGATCACAAGTGTTTGGCTATGACCGACCGTGCTCGTTTTAAGGTGAGCAGCCGTATTGCCTTCTGCGTGACAATCGAGTGGGTGCTCCCATGGGAATATCTGGTCAAGTCTTCTTAAAAAATCTGTTTTCACATCGGGATCAGCATTTTCGTTAACGGTTATACCGGCTGTTGTATGTGCGCTTGAAACGATGATGATACCGCTAGGAACGTCTTCAGTGTTAATAAATTGCTCAATCGTGTCAGTAATGTCAATCATCTCACTGTGAGCGTGGGTGGATAGGGAAAATGTTTGAAACATGAGCTTACCTCCTATAACTTAAGAATGAAAATGCGGTCTTTAAAAGTAGTATACCAAATTAACAGAATTATGTTAAAATTTAAAGGATAATGAAGAGAGGATGACGAATATGAAAAAGGAAATTCAAACGAGTAAAGCCCCTCAAGCAATCGGCCCTTATTCACAAGCTATTGATGCGGGGGAATTAATTTTTATCTCTGGTCAGATTCCACTCGATCCAGAAACAATGGAAGTGATCGAAGGGGGTATCGTGGAACAAACGAAGCAAGTCATGAAAAACTTGCAAGCAATTTGTGAGCAAGCGAAAGTCACGTTAGATCACGTCGTAAAGTTTACCATTTATGTGACAGATCTAAATGATTTTAATGCTTTAAATGATACGTATCGCTTGTTTTTGAATGCGCCTTATCCAGCCCGTGCGACAATCGAAGTGTCAAAACTCCCTAAGGGTGTCAAAGTTGAAATTGATGCGATCGTAAAAAAGTAAGCGTATAAATAGCATCAAGTTAAGCACTAGCTGTCGGAATAGCGAGTGAAGGATGTTCATCTATGAAAAAGCCCCCTTAATCATCGTTTGAATAAGGGGGCTTTTAGTGGGAAGTTCAATATAACAAGCTCTATATTATAAGTTATTGATAACATATTCAGGATGGCGCTTAATCGCGTAGATCATGATGAGTGCACTCACGAGTAAGAGAGTGGCTGTTGATAAAAAGACAGCAGAATAACCAAAGCTCGCACTAATAGTCGCACCTAGCATAGGGCCAATCATGTTACCGAAAAACCGTAAACTTGTATTGTATCCAAGCACTTCTCCCTGCATTTCAATAGGTGCAGCTTGCCTAATATAAGCAATTCTTAAAGGAATGACACCACCAATAAAAATTCCCATTAGAAAGCGTAAAATCACGAGTTGCCACAAAGCTGTTACAAACCCACCAGGGAAGTAGACAAAAGCAGCTAAAATCAACATGAGAGTTAATAATTTAATGTAACCGTGCTTATCTCCTAAGCGGCCGATTTGCCGAGAAAAAAGTAAGTTTCCTAAACCAGAAGCTGAAAAAGCTAGGCCAGAGAAAAAGGCGACATTGATACTCCCATGTATTTCACCGACAAAAAGTGGCAAGATAGGTTGAATGCTAAAATTAGCAATTTGAACAATCATTGACATTAACATAATGAGGAGCAACACAGGTTGACGTAAGATGTGTAGCAAGACTTGTCTTGACGTATAGTACGTGTGAATATCACTGTCTTCTTCTTGTAAGGTAACTTCTTTAATGCCAAATAGAACGAGAAAACTTGAAATAAACAAGACGAGACTTAACCATCTAAATGTAGATTGGTAGCCAAATAAATCAGCAAGTACTCCGCCAAGGAGTGGACCCATTAATGTGCCAGTAATACTTCCAGTTTGCAAGGTGCCTAAAACTTTACCGGCAGTGCGCCGTGATGTTTGTGTTGAAATGAGTGCTTGTGATAAGGAGATAAACCCCGTAAAGATCCCCATAAATAATCGCAAGAAAAATAATTGCCAAATTGACGTGACAAATCCCATAAGAAGTACTGATAGTCCGAGACCAAAAGCAAAGACGACGAGAATGGGCTTGCGTCCAATACGATCTCCAACTCTCCCCCAGATGGGTGAGAATAAAAAGGCGCTAACAAAGGTGATACTAAAAATAAAACCTGACCATGTTTGGACATATTCAGTAGAAAAATCACCGAGTGTATCGATATAAAGTGATAAAAATGGTTGAACCATAGTAATACTTCCAGCAATGAAAAAGTTAGCGAACCACATAATGCTGACATTTTTCTTTACTTGATGTTCTTGTTGAATGACAGTCCCCTTCTTTCTAATTATTTCGTTGCTCTAATTAATTAGCATACCTGATTTTTACCGTGTTTAAAAGTCATTTGCCCTAGAAATATAGTTGGTATCGCTTTCTTGCTTAACTATCTGCATGTAATCGTCACTATTATATTATTCCTACTAGTGTTTTGACGCATAATCTTCTACAATGAAGGGTACATATACATAGCAATTGAAATGCTAAAGGGGAGAACGTGATGGAACGCAAGTATCAATCATTTGAAGCAGAAAAAGAACGCTTCACAGAAATAAAGGACGTTATTAAACAAAGACTGACTAAACTCGTGAAGCGAGTGAAACGAATAAGAACAGATGTATTAGATTTACGAAAAGAATTCTTTGAAGATGTAACGGTTAACTTAACAGAGATGGATGACGCGATTGAAACACAGGCAAGTTTAAAACAACAAGCGGAATTTTTATCTGAGCGTGAGCGTCATCATGACCAACAAGACCAAGCGTTTCGACAATTGAGTCGTCTCTATGAACAGCCTTTCTTCGGTCGAATTGATTTTAAAGAAACAGGGGAAGAAGAGATAGAGCCCATCTATATTGGGACAGCATCTTTACTTAAAAAGAATGAAGAAGATTTTTATATTTATGACTGGCGTGCACCGATTGCGTCAATGTATTATGATTACCCACCAGGCAAAGCGGCGTATCACGCGATAGATGAGACCATTGAAGGTGAAATAACACTTAAGCGCCAATATGTAGTCAAACACGGTGAATTAAAAGCGATGTTTGATACAGGTTTGACAATTGGTGATGGATTATTACAACAAGTCCTCGGTGAAACGGCGGATACGACAATGAAAAATATTGTCGCAACGATTCAACAAGAGCAAAATAAAATTATCCGTCATGAAAAAAAACAGGACCTCATCGTTCAAGGTGTGGCAGGGAGTGGGAAAACATCAGCGGCTTTGCAGCGGATAGCCTATCTTCTTTACCGATACCGCGGAGAATTGACCGCTGAACAAATGTTGTTATTCTCACCTAATCCATTGTTTCACACGTACGTGTCAAGTGTCTTACCAGAGCTAGGAGAAGACCAAGTGGAACAAGTGACGTTTTATAACTATTTGGAACAACAACTTGGCCGTCGATTCGTGATTGAGACACCGTTCGATCAATTAGAAGCACTTTTAACGGACAGTGCGTCAGATGTACGTCAAGAGAATATGCGCTATAAAGCTTCACTTGATTTCAAACGAAAAGTTGATTGTTATTTGTCAGATTTGAAAAAACGTGGTTTGGCCTTTCGTAATATACGCTTTCGTGACCATGTGATTGTGTCAAAACAAGAACTTACGCGCCATTTCTACAGAATGGACCCGAATGAGCCTGTTCATGTTCGTTTAATGCAGTTACGTGATGTGATTTTAGCATCCTTAAAAGATGAACAGAAACAACTTATGGATGCGGATTGGTTAGAAGATGAGCTAGAGCTGTTAGACCTTGATGATTATCAGGCGGCTTATGAACAGATTGAACGTGAACAAGATACAATGGATTGGTTTAACCACGCTGAGCGTGAACAACAAATCTTAAAGTTGCGTTTGATTAATAAATTATTTAAACCGTTAAGACAGAAAATCAAACGCCTGCAGTTTGTAGATACTAAACGGACCTACGTTCGTTTGTTTGATCAAGAAGATCTCCACGATGAAGCCTTCAACAAGGTTCGTCATGAAACACAAAAACAATTAAGTGAAAGTTTTTTAACTTACGAGGACGCAACGCCGTTTCTTTATTTTGAAAAAGTCTGTCTTGGCTTTGACGAACATGGCGCAATCAGACATGTTATTTTAGATGAGGCACAGGATTATTCTTTATTCCAGTTAGCGTATTTAAAAAAAATCTATCCTAATAGTCAAATGACACTTCTAGGAGATGTCCATCAAACGTTATACTTACACGGGTTAAGTGAAGACCATGTATTAAGGAGTCTTGAGAATGCGGACGTTTTAACGCTAAATAAAAGTTATCGTGCGACAGAACAGTTGGTGAACTTTTCGAAAGGGCTGGCAAAAGAAGATGCCTATAAGATTCTACCATTTGTAAGACAAGGCGAAAAACCTGCGATTTACGAAGTTGATTCGAAATACATGATGTTTCATAAGATAGTTGAGGAGCTTAACCGATTTCGATCATTGGCTTATGAACAGTTAGCCATCATTACAAAAACAAAACAAGAAGCACAAACGGTAACAGAATGGCTTCATAATCATGAGGTTGATGCGCATCTTGTCACGAGTGAAACACATGAATTCGAACCAGGTATTAAAGTATTGCCTGTCTACTTAGCCAAAGGTATTGAGTTTGATGCGGTAATTGTCTACGATACATCGAGTTTACACTATCATACGGAACTGGATCAGTACTTACTGTATACCGCCTGTACTCGAGCGATGCATGCATTAACGCTCGTTAGTCATCAAAAAGTGGCACCTTGGTTAAACAATGTTGACCCATCAACGTATCAACATCATAAGATTATGGAAATACATGCACCTAAAAAAGACCAAGACTAAATGTAAAAGCTCCCCATTTGTCTTTATCGCTTTAGGGCGAGAAGACACCTTCCTCAAGTGTGTCAGCACTAGGTGGGTGATGAATCGCTTGTTTTGAATATTTTTGAAGTGACAAACATATATTCCGCATGGTATAATTAAAGCACTAACAGTGACCGTCACAAAACCAAGGGAGGGTGGGTATCATGGGCATGAAGGCCATTTTTTCAAATCGCTTATATAAGCATAAAATCGATCCTGATTTTGTGATGTCCATGGATTACACCCTCCGGGTGTTTAATCAAGCCAAACATTTTCGCTATCAAACGGAGGTCCGGGAGCTTAGGGGCTC
>NZ_FOWN01000008.1 GCF_900115465.1 Halolactibacillus alkaliphilus | reverse complement strand
CTATCCGTCGTGGGCGTTGGAAGTTTGAGAGGAGCTGTCCTTAGTACGAGAGGACCGGGATGGACATACCGCTGGTGCACCAGTTGTTCCGCCAGGAGCATAGCTGGGTAGCTACGTGTGGAAGGGATAAGTGCTGAAAGCATCTAAGCATGAAGCCCCCCTCAAGATGAGACTTCCCATCTGTAAAGAGTAAGATCCCTCAGAGACGATGAGGTAGATAGGTTCGAGGTGGAAGCATGGTGACATGTGTAGCTGACGAATACTAATCGATCGAGGACTTAACTAAATTTTTGTTTGATGATTGTTTACTTCTTATCTAGTTTTCAGGGTATAATTTTTCGCAAGAAAAATATTATAAAAAAGTCAATTTTTTTATAAAAAAACACTTGATTTTATACTCAGAAATGAATATAATATTACTTGTCCTTGTAAAACGTATCACTTGGATAAAGCAAAAAGATTTAGTGACAATAGCGAAGAGGTCACACCTGTTCCCATGCCGAACACAGCAGTTAAGCTCTTCAGCGCCGATGGTAGTTGGGCTTAAGCCCCGCAAGAGTAGGACGTCGCTAAGCATACTATCCATTCCACAGTAGCTCAGTGGTAGAGCAATCGGCTGTTAACCGATCGGTCGTAGGTTCGAATCCTACCTGTGGAGCCAAAATGGAGAGCTGTCCGAGTGGCCGAAGGAGCACGATTGGAAATCGTGTAGGCGGTGTTAAACCGTCTCGAGGGTTCAAATCCCTCGCTCTCCGCCAGATAACGTTTATTTATGGCCCGTTGGTCAAGCGGTTAAGACACCGCCCTTTCACGGCGGTAACACGGGTTCGAATCCCGTACGGGTCACCATTATAATGTTGGAGGATTAGCTCAGCTGGGAGAGCACCTGCCTTACAAGCAGGGGGTCGCAGGTTCGAGCCCTGCATCCTCCACCATTTCTAAAATTTATATCGTCGCGGGATGGAGCAGTCTGGTAGCTCGTCGGGCTCATAACCCGAAGGTCAGAGGTTCAAATCCTCTTCCCGCAACCAAACAATTTAATATGGTCCGGTAGTTCAGTTGGTTAGAATGCCTGCCTGTCACGCAGGAGGTCGCGGGTTCGAGTCCCGTCCGGACCGCCACTTAATTTCATTAAGTGCCCATAAATGGCTCGGTAGCTCAGTTGGTAGAGCAACGGATTGAAGCTCCGTGTGTCGGCGGTTCGATTCCGTCCCGAGCCACCATTTATTTGGAGGGATAGCGAAGTTGGCCAAACGCGGCGGACTGTAAATCCGCTCCCATCGGGTTCGTAGGTTCGAGTCCTACTCCCTCCACCATTTTTATTTTTAAACATAAATGATTTAATAATATAGGGGTATAGTTTAATGGTAGAACAGAGGTCTCCAAAACCTCCGGTGTGGGTTCAACTCCTACTACCCCTGCTTTTTTTAAAATTGTGGCGGTCGTGGTGAAGTGGTTAACACATCGGATTGTGGTTCCGACATTCGTGGGTTCGATCCCCACCGGTCGCCCCATTTTTTTTATTTAGTGATTTAATTATATATTGTTGGGCTATAGCCAAGCGGTAAGGCAACGGTTTTTGGTTCCGTCATGCGTTGGTTCGAATCCAGCTAGCCCAGCCATTCTTGCGAAAGTAGTTCAGTGGTAGAACACCACCTTGCCAAGGTGGGGGTCGCGGGTTCGAATCCCGTCTTTCGCTCCATTTCCAAATTCCAAAATCCATGCCGGGGTGGTGGAATTGGCAGACACGCTAGACTTAGGATCTAGTGTCTTACGACGTGGGGGTTCAAGTCCCTCCACCCGCACTTCGCGAAAGTAGTTCAGTGGTAGAACACCACCTTGCCAAGGTGGGGGTCGCGGGTTCGAATCCCGTCTTTCGCTCCATTTTTTTATAAGTGTAATGGCGGTATAGCCAAGTGGTAAGGCAGAGGTCTGCAAAACCTTCATCACCGGTTCAAATCCGGTTACCGCCTCCATTTTATGCCGGTGTGGCGGAATTGGCAGACGCGCGGGACTCAAAATCCCGTTCTTTCACGAGAGTGTCGGTTCGACCCCGACCACCGGTATCAATTCCAACAGTTTAGCCTTTATGGCTAAGCTTTTTATTTAATCCAAGGACTTAGTTATGTTGTTACATTAACATAACTAAGTCCTTTTCTTTATTTAATTAATGAAAAAGTCCTTAATTGACGATAAGCTATACAGTCCTTCAGCGATGTATGTATAATATGTATAAGTATACTAGGGAGGATGAAACGAATGAAAGCAGCAGTTGTTTGGTTTCGCAATGATTTACGCGTACATGATCATGAGCCGTTGTTACGAGCTTCTCAATCTGGGTTACCTGTTGTTGGTGTTTACTGTTTTGATCCGCGTTCTTTTCAAACGACTCATTTTGGCTTTCCAAAAACGGGACCACATAGAGAACGGTTTTTAATAGAAAGCATTAAAAATTTACGCGAGAATATGGCGAAGATTGGACTATCATTAATTGTGAAAATTGGTAAACCAGAAGAGGTCATATTTGAATTATCTTGCTCCATTGATATAGAGAAGTTGTATTATCATGAGGAGATTGGAAGCGAAGAGAAAGCAGTGGAAGTCAACCTCAAAAGCCGTTTTCTTTCAACGGCATTCTATTCATACTATGGCCATAATTTATACCACATTGAAGACTTGCCGTTTGAGATTGATGCCTTGCCAGATGTGTTTACTAACTTTCGAAAGATGATTGAAAATAAAGCAAGTGTCCGTCCCATGTTTCCAACACCAAGGGATGTAAAGTCAGTGCCAATAATAAATGATGGCATTATTCCATCTGACAATGTGTTTAATGATACTCAGATACAATCGGACAGGGTGTATCTGGGTGGGGCAAGTGAAGGTAAAAAACGTTTAAAGCATTATTTCTTTGACACAAATCTTATTAGTCTTTATAAAGAGACAAGAAATGGAATGCTTGAAATCGATGACTCTTCAAAGTTATCTCCTTATTTAGCCCATGGTTGTTTATCACCCCGGTTTATTTATTGGCAATTAAAAGAGTATGAAAAAACGCATGTTAAAAACTCGTCAACATATTGGTTGTATTTTGAGTTATTATGGCGTGATTTCTTTTGGCTTGTTCATTTTAAGTTTAAAAATAAACTATTTAATAAGGGCGGCTTATACAATATATCAATCCCCTGGTCAACGAATAAAGAGATGATTGATGCTTGGATTAATGGTCAAACGGGTTATCCTCTCATTGATGCAAATATGCTGGAGTTGAAGACAACAGGCTATATGTCAAATAGAGGGCGCCAAAATGTGGCAAGTTTCTTAACTAAAAACCTTGGGTGTGATTGGCGTTTTGGCGCGGAATGGTTTGAGTCGTGCTTAATTGATTATGATGTTTCGAGTAATTACGGTAATTGGTGCTATAGTGCGGGAGTGGGAAATGATTCACGTGGTTTTCGTGTCTTTAACGTAGCAAAACAAGGAAAAGATTATGATCGAGAAGCTAAATACGCGAAGAAATGGCTACCGGCATTAAAGGAAGTGCCTTCTCAGTATGTCTATGACATTCATAAACTCACAGCACTTGAGTTATTAGAGTATAATGTAAGTCTCGGTTTAGATTATCCGCAACCGATGGTTGATTTATCAGCGTCAGCTCAACGGCAAAGAAAAGATTATGAAAAGGCATTAGATAGGGGGGGAGAAGATGAAGACACTGTGGGTGTTTGGTAATCAACTCTCAATAAATAGTGAGGGTTTTTCAAAGATTGATCGTGAAGAGGATGTGATTCTATTAATAGAAGCGAAATCTCGGGCTCTTTGGAAGAACTATCATAAAAATAAATTGGTGCTCATCTTTTCGGCTATGCGTCATTTTTGTGAGGAACTAAGACATCAAGGATATAGAGTGGACTATCGGCAAGTAGAGTCATTTCAAGAAGGCTGGGATCAACATAAACAGGAGTATCAGCCAAGTGAGGTAATGCTTCATTTACCAACAGATTGGATGATGCGTCAGTTGTTATTAAAATGGAGGAATAAGCAAAAAACAGAAGGACTAACAGTTTCCTTCCTCGAGGAACCATTTTTTCTCGTCAAAGCACATGATTGGACGACGCTCTTACCTGCAAATAAGACTTGGAAGTTGGATTCTGTATACCGCAAACTCAGAAAACAGTTTTTGATTTTAATGGAGAATGAAAAACCAATCGGTGGGAAATGGAGTTATGATAGTGAAAATCGTAAACCGCCAAAGCAAGGCTTAAGTTTTGTAGAACCACTATTTTTCTCTCCTGATGAACAGACAAAAGAGGTCATTGACTATGTTAATAAGGCGTTTTCTGAAAATCCAGGGACAACAGATCAGTTTAATTTACCCGTAACTAGACAAGAAGCGAGTGAAGCTTTAAGTCACTTTATACAAATGCGTTTAGCTACGTTTGGTGATTATCAAGACGCGATGCTTGAAGGTGAACCTTACATGTCCCATTCACTCATTTCTAGTGCATTGAATATTGGGTTACTAACGCCACTTGAAGTCATTCATCAAGCAGAAGAAGCTTTTCATAATGGTTGGGCGTCAATTGCGGCGACAGAGGGATTTATTCGTCAAATATTAGGCTGGCGTGAGTATGTTCGTGGCATCTATTTGCGAGCAATGCCCGAATATAAAGATGTTAATTTCTTTCATCATGAACGTAAACTACCTCAACTATATTGGGACGGGAAGACAAAGATGAATTGTCTCCATCAAACAGTAACTGAAGTAGTAACTTATGGCTATAGTCATCATATTCAACGTTTGATGGTCCTAGGTAACTTTGCTAACTTAGCGCAAGTTAATCCTCAAGATGTATCAAATTGGTTTAACACAATGTATACAGATGCCCATGATTGGGTTGTATTGCCGAATGTTTTAGGAATGGCGCTTTATGCTGATGGTGGTTGTATGTCAACAAAACCATATATTTCGTCGGGACAATATATTAACAAAATGAGTAACTACTGTAAAGGGTGTCATTATGATGTGAAGCAAAGAGTCGGTGAGTGCGCTTGTCCATATAATGCTCTTTACTGGCATTTCTTAATGACGCATGAAGAAGTACTTTCAATAAATCCACGCATGAGAATGATGTATACGTTACTAGATAAGATGTCTTCTGAAGAGAAGCTAAAAATAAGCAATCAAGCCAAAATACATTTAGCATTACTCGACAAAGGACAGTTATAAAACTATTCTTTCACCAGCACATCATGACTAATAATAAAAGTTTCAGCCTCTTAAAACATTAATATCAAAGCGCTAAAGCGCTGGAATGATTCGTAAGTCGTTCTATTTCGTTCATATTCGCTTAACAAGCTCTTATATAATTTAAGATAATTATGAGAGGCGTTTAATAATCAAAGTTATGGGGGGATATTTATTGGAATTAAAACAAGTATTATTAGATAGAGGTTTAGTCGATGTTGCAAAATTGTGGGGTAATCTGCCTTTAAGTACACAATTTGCACGTGATATTCATACCATTTTAAGTTTATGTGAGGAATCAGCGAAGCATTTGTCAGAGGATGTTTATATATTGTATCAACAACTTGTCAAAGTCGAGGTGGTTAATGATGCATATAGAGATATTATTACCCGTGATTTAACCACCATTTTAGCCGGAATTATAAATGATTCAGAACATGAAAGCATCCGCTATATTAGTAAAGAAGAGGGGACTGAAGCCATCTTAAGGTATCAACAAGCGATTGAGAGCAATGCCAGCGCTCAAGTGAAACTCGGTCATTTTTATAAGTCTATAGGCCGTGATTCATGGGCTTTTGATTGGTTTATCTCAGCAGCTAATTTAGGTGATGCAGATGCTATGTATTGGTTAGGGAATGACTATTTTGTAGGAAAGACTGTGATACATGATCTAGAAAAGGCCTATAATTATTACAAGAAAGCAGCTGAAAAAGGGCACGGTGATGCATTAAATAATTATGCAGATATGTATTTGCGAGGGGAACATGTGGATAAAGACGAAGTAAAAGCGTTGCAGTTTTTCAAACAAGCTGCGGCCAAGGGTGTCCCTGAAGCAATGTATACTTTAGGCTATATGTATGAAAACGGTGTTGGGACAAAAATAGATACAGTAAAATCTAGGCAATGGTTTATTGAATCTGCTCATTATGGTGACGACTTTGCGGCTAATCGATTAGGCCATGAAGCCATTGAAACGGGTAATAGCACAGAAGCACTCACTTGGTACCAAGTAGCAGCTGACCGCGGTGATTCTTATGGTGAGTACAATTTGGGTCATTGTTATGAGAACGGCATTGGTACGCAAGTCAACATAAAAAAAGCGAAATATTGGTATAGAAAAGCAGCTGTTAAAGGCGATCAACAGGCGAAAGTAAAGTTAAACTCACTATAACGTGAGTTTAACTCTTACCTTGGCACTGGTAAGGATGTTTGCTATTTAAAAACCACTCCATCTGGTGTGATGGGTAGTACTACTAACTTTGAGTTGTTAAGGTGCTTTTAGTCATCTGTATGATGTCTTCTGGTGCCGAAGCAGCCGGGGTATAATACTGATGTTTTAAGGCGTAATCATAAAGCTGACGTTGTCTTACTTCATCTTGATTTCTTAGTTGAATAATGGTTTGTCTTAACTCAGGATCATGTGTCTCAGTAATCACGGTAGCATAACCAGTTAAACTAGCATTGATCCCAGTTAAATAGTCATTAACGATGTCTTTGTCCTGCATAATGATTTTTATCCCCCTATCCTAAAAAAGTCATTAATTTTTGTTGGGCTTGACTTGCTGCAGCTGCATCACTTTCTAAAAGGGCTTGTAGTTCTGGATCACGACAATTTTCTGCATACGCTTTTAGCTTTGTTGTAATTAGCCCGTGTCCTCCAATTAAATGGCGTAAATGTTCTACTTCTAAAGTTGTCAAGTTGCTCATCTGAGTCCCTCCTTTCTGATGTTAATGTGAGCTATTTTTCAAGAAAACATACATATGGTTAGAATTTTCACTCTAACTGCATGGGTACAGCATCTTAAGGGACTTTTTGAAATTGTTGTAACCAATAAAGTGTTGATTAATTTCAAATTTCGATTAAAATGAATAAAGGATGTCTTAAGACATGTCAAGTGTCAAAGTAGAGTAGACGTCGTATTTTTTGCGAGGTGATAAAAATGAACATAAAACAATTTACGTTAACAGCTATTTTTCTATCTATTATTCTTCTTTTTGCGTTTACACCAATCGGTTTCATTCATTTGGGAATTATTAAAGCAACACTGATTCACATTCCAGTCATTATTGGCTCAATTATTTTAGGGCCGAAAATAGGGGCATTTTTAGGACTTGCCTTTGGGACAACGAGTGTCATAAATAACACACTTGCACCAACGTTACTTTCTTTTGCGTTTTCTCCAGCAATTCCAGTTTTGGGAACTGATAGAGGAAGTTTTATGGCACTGATTGTTGCGATTGTACCAAGAGTGGTGATTGGTATTCTGCCTTACTTTTTCATGAAAGGTTTTAATCAACTCATTACCCGAAACAAAATAAAACAAAAAACCAGTCTCTTTTTAACAGGTCTTGTAACAACGGTTATCCATACGTTTTTAGTAATGGGTGCGATTGCTGTCGTTTTTTATGATGCATACAGTCAAGTCGCTGAGGTAGACTCTCTTAGAGGCGTGATCGTGGCGGTGCTCACCGTATTTTTATCTAACGGTGTTGGCGAGGCGATCGTGGCTGCCTTTATTGTTATGACTGTTGTACCACCTTTACTAAAACTATCAGAGGGACCAAAATTATAAAAAACGTTCCACTCAAAAACAACTCTAAAAAGAGGCATTGAGTGGAACGCTTTTTTGTATGTTTGAAACTTAACGCATAAATATTTTAATTAATATGAGCTTCCCTATTGATTAAGATTCACCAAAAATAAATTTTTGGACAACGTGAGCTACGCCATCTTGCATATTTGTTTTTGTTACATAATCACTGATCGCTTTTATATCATCAGGTGCATTACCCATGGCGACACCAAGGCCAGCAAATTCAATCATGGATTGGTCGTTATAACTATCACCAATGGCGATAACTTCTTCACGCTTAATACCAAGTTGTTTTATAAGATGATCCAAGCTTGTTCCTTTTGTTACGCCTTTTTCAGTGAATTCTAAGAAATAAGGCTTAGAACGCAGCACACTGAACCGTTCAGAAAGCTCTTTTTGCAACTTTTTTTCTAGCGGTTTTAATACTTCTGGATCTTCTACCATCAATATTTTAACCGGACGCTCAGTAACGCTCGCAATAAAGTCTTCCACTTTTGTTATAGGTAGTCCAGTAATATCAGCCTCAATCGTTGTGTAGTCATTATTCTTTTCAGTAATGATGTTATCTCCAACGTACGTATGAATGTAGACATTTTCTCTTATACTTAACTCATATAAAAAAGCAACATCCTCAAAGGTCAGTGTACTTGAGAAGATATCTTCATTTGTTTTACAATTCGTTATGCGCCCACCATTAAAGGAAAGTAAATAACTACCATAGTCACTTAAATGTAATTCGTCTCCTAAGTCACGCATCGCATAAGTAGGACGTCCAGAAGCCAGGACCACTTTGACACCTTGGTCTTGTGCCTTAAACAGTGTCTCTTTTGTGATAGGTGAAATCGTATGGTCATCTCTTAATAGCGTGTCATCTAAATCGAGTACAATCATTTTATATGTCATTGTTTTTTTCGTCGCTACATTAAGCGACAGTCCCCCTTTTAACTTGATACTGTATATTTTACTAGAAGACGTCACGCAATGATAGGCTATACAACAAAAAAACAGACCATCACTTAAGTATGAAGGTGGTGTATAATTGTACTCAAGCTTTTCATTAAGAATAGAGTTGTCAGATGAGAGCAGAAAGATAGTTTTTAGTTAAAATGATAAATGAGGATGACTGAATATGAAGAGGTTTAAAAAGTTCTATTTAGAAATAACGAGTGTATGCAATTTAGCCTGTACGTTCTGCCCTGAAACCTTAAGACCAAAAGCTTTTATATCAATCAATCAATTTAAGGAACGGCTTAAAGAAATCAAACCATATACTGATTATTTAAATTTTCATGTTAAAGGTGAACCACTCCTTCACCCCAAATTAGCAGAACTTTTAAGTATTAGTCATATGAATGGTTTTAAGGTCAACATTACCACTAATGGGACACTTATAAGTAAGAAGAAGTCCCAACTATTGAATCAACCAGCACTTAGACAAATCAATTTTTCGTTGCATAGTTTCGAAGGACAACCATTTAAAATTGATGGCGATCGTTATTTAGAGGATATATTAGCTTTTGTAAAGGAATTAAAGCAGACACAAGAAACGTTTGTATCTTTTCGTTTGTGGAATTTGCAAAAGCATGAAGAAACATCTGAACTTCAAGCACAAAACATTAAAATCCTTCAACGTTTAGAAGAAGCATTCCATATTGAAGAGCCGCTTATTGATCGTATATCACCAACAAAAGGGATTAAATTAAGCGAAGGTATCTATTTGAATCAAGACTATCAGTTCACTTGGCCTTCTTTAGATGAACCAGAGGATGATGGTGTCGGTTTTTGCCATGGATTACGTAATCAAGTAGGTATTTTAACAGATGGTACAGTGATCCCTTGTTGTTTAGACGGAGAAGGCGTGATAAATTTAGGTAACGTTGATGAGATGTCTTTTAAAGATATTATCACAAGTCAACGGAGTACCGCTATTGTTGAAGGCTTCTCTAAGCGAATCGCGGTCGAAGAGCTATGTAAAAAGTGTGGCTATCGAAAGCGATTCGGATAAAAATGTTTTGGTTGTCTTTTCTAAGGTAATAGTAACTAAGTGAAGATTACTTTTTGAGAGGATGATTGGATGAAAGTATTAGTCATAGGAGCCAATGGTCAAGTTGGTCAATATGTCGTCAATCAGTTACATGAAACACCTGGTGTATCTGTTAGAGCGATGGTAAGAAAAGAGGAACAACAATCAGCGCTATTAAAGCGAGGGATTGATGCTGTTTGTGTGGATTTGGAAGAGGAAGTTACGAGCATGACACATGCATATAAAGATATTGATGCTGTCATCTTTACAGCAGGCTCGGGCCCAAATACAGGCGCGGATAAAACAATGACCATTGATTTAGATGGTGCTATTAAAACAATTGAAGCAGCCAAACAACAAGGTGTTAAGCGCTATGTCATGGTTAGTTCCTTTGATACGACGCGTGCCGCTATTCAGGCGGCACCTGAGAATTTCAAGCCTTATGTAGTAGCTAAACACTATGCAGATGATTGGTTAAGAAGAAGCGGTTTAGATTACACAATTATTCACCCAGGTAGACTTACAAATGAACCAGCGCAAGGCAAAGTAACAATAAAGGAAACGATCGAAATTGGGAACATTCCCCGGGCGGATGTTGCCTCAGTGCTGGTGGAAACTGTTCAAAATGACCGTTTGATTGGTCGAGAATTTCAGGTGATTAGCGGGGACGATACTGTCATGAAAGGATTAAAGAACCTCTAACGTTATAAGTTTAATGATTCTCCATTACAGAGCTCCTTAATAGGAATGAATAAAAGCATGCGCTAAGTCACTTAGCGCATGCTTTTTAACGGTTGTATATTTAAAAGAAAAAGGTTTAACAACACACTTCTTCATCGTTCATATCTACGAGCGGTGTTTCATAGTCCCCAGCTTTAATTTGTTCGATAAGCGGTGTAACGTATGCTTGAATATGTTCCGTTTGTTTACTTAAGTCAGATAAGTTGAAATAAATAAACCCTTCTTTATGGTCAAGACAAGCAACAGCAATATCATCTTCAATTTTTTTTGTGGTTACAATGCGACAAGATTTTCCCTTTGGCGCTAATTTAGTTCCCAAAAGAAATACCCCCCTAATTTTTAGTCGTTATTAGTGTAGCATAATTATTTGTTTATGTGCAGACTATAGTGAAAAAAGCTTTATACTTTCTTTATATGACACCCATTCATTTTTGCGATAGTTACATTTTCTATTGATGATAAGTGACAGGTTGATCATCTATCCGCTATACTAGTGTATGAAAATAGTTAAAGCATCAGACCATTAAATTTACAGACAAGGTGTACATCTTCTATTACGGCATTAATTGTCTGCACCTTCCCTGTTTTATCGTCTTAGAGCGAGAAGACACCTTCCTCAAGTGCGTCAGCACTAGGTAGGGGTAGTTCAATTAAGTTTAAGTAAGTTTTTAAGATGGATTCATGATTGACTAAGTACTCACGAATAGGAGCGAACCTAAATGATTAATATATTAGTGGTGGATGATGATCAATATATTCGAGAATTAATCAAACTATATTTAGATAAAGAAGGATTCTCTGTTTTAGAGGCAAGCGATGGGCAAGAAGCGATTCAACAACTAGAAAATGAACGAATTGACCTCGCGGTCATTGATGTGATGATGCCAAAAGTGACAGGAATTGAACTTGTAGAATCGATTCGTTTATTTAGTGATATGCCTATCCTACTTGTCACAGCTAAAGGTGAGTCACAAGATAAGGTGATTGGCTTTGAAGCAGGAAGTGATGATTATTTAGTAAAACCGTTTGATCCAATTGAGTTAGTTTTGCGTGTCAAAGTGCTGTTAAAACGTCACCATATTTTACATGATAAGAAAATTGATTTCTCAGGTGTGATCATTGATTTGGAACAATTAACTGTTTCGATGGATGGAATCACCATCCATCTAAAAAAGAAAGAAATGGAGCTATTATTTACCTTAGCTGAAGAAAAAGAGCGTATTCTCACAAGACAACAATTGTTAGATAAAATTTGGGGCTATGATTATGAAGGAGATGAACGCACGGTCGATGTCCATATCAAGCGGTTAAGAGAGAAACTAAAAGAGCTTAAGCCCATTCATATCGTGACCATTAGGGGACTGGGTTATCAATTAAAGGGTGAGTGTTGATGCGAGAACATTTGTATTGGAAATTTGTGCTTACCTTTTTAATTGGCGTCTTAGGAAGTTTAATTTTATCTTATTATATTACAACCAGAATAGCAGGGGATGAAACGGATTATTATGAAGAAATAGAGCGAGTGATAGAAGGGATTACCCAAGTGTATGATTTAGTAGCTGAGGAAGAAAAAGAAAAAATTATTCCTATCCTTAAGGATTTAGGGCTCGATGTTGATACGTTAGCTACCCATGAATTAAGTGATACGTTAAGTTCAGAAGAAGTGAGGCAATTTCTTAATCAAATGGCAGGCGAAGTATATATTGATGGCCAATCCACTAGCCTAAGTCGTTCTATCTATCTTGCGCTAGATGACGCACAAGGAAAATACTTACGGGTCAATATTGATTTAACGGATGATTTGAATGATCGACGTGCATTGATGATAAGAACGTTACTTTTTGTCCTTGGATTAGGTAGCTTGTTTATTATGTTTGCTTCTCGTTTTTTAGTCGGAAGTATAAGGAAACTTACATTTGCTGCTAGAGAAGTGACGCGCGGTAATTTTGATGTGGACTTAAAAACAGAGCGAGAAGATGAGATTGGTCAATTGATGCATTCTTTTGAAGAGATGATACAGACGTTAAAAAATACAGAAGAGGTGAGGAAGATGTTTGTGTCGAATGTTTCACATGAGATCCAATCGCCACTTACCTCAATCAAAGGCTACACGAAAGCAATTCAGGACGGGATTATTGATTCAAAGGCTCAAAGTAAATATTTAGAAATCATTTACCAAGAGGCAGATCGTCTATCAAGATTATCGGAAAACTTATTAAAGCTGGCCAATTTAGATAATGATCAATTTGCATTAACCAGGGAACCTTACCGTATTGACGAACAAATACGTTCGGTTGTGTTAACAACGGCGCCGCTTTGGCAAGCAAAAAACTTAGTTATTAATGTTGATTTAGAACCGTTAAGTCTAGACCTAGACAAAGATCTGATGGAACTCGTTTGGATTAATTTGATCACAAATGCGATTAAATTCACTGATCCTGGCGGATATATTGATATTAGTTACTATCTTGAACACGATAAACGGGTCATTCGCATTCGCGACACTGGCTGTGGCATTCCGGAGGAAAAATTACCTTATATTTTTGATCGCTTTTATAAAGTGGACGATGCCAGAACTGGAAAAACCTCAGGTAGTGGGCTCGGATTAGCCATTGTTAAGCGTATTATTTTATTGCATGGCGCGGATATTCATGTGGTTAGTGATACAAATCAAGGAACCACGTTCTTTGTGCGCTTAAAAAAATATTAATAGTTCATATTCAGTTCACATTGATGCAGTATACTATCCTTAGTAATCAATGAAAGGATGTATTGAAGATGTGTGATGACACGTTGCAACAAACACAGTTCATTCGAGGTTTTACGATTCAACCATCTAAATTAGATGGCTTAGTTTATCAATTAAAACAACTCGGTGTCAAAGCGGAGATTGTAACATTTAAAAATAAAGAAAAAGGACGTGACAACTAATGTTGTTTTTTCATCCCATGGATTTTTTGATTTTCATCGCCTTTGGTATTGCTATGTGGGCGCAAACGCAAGTTAAAGGGAATTTTCATAAGTATAGCCGAGTACAAGCATCGGCACAATTAACAGGTGTTCAAGTAGCACGTCGTATATTAGATAAACATGGTCTTTATGATGTCACGATTGAACGGTCTAATCGTGGTGACTTGTCTGACCATTATGACCCTCGTTCTAAAACGGTAAGATTATCTGGACCTGTATATAGCGGTGCATCGATTTCATCACTATCGATTGCGGCTCACGAAGTCGGGCATGCGATTCAACACGCACAAGGATACAGTATGTTGAAGTTTCGTTCTGCATTATTCCCAGCTGCTAATATTGGCTCTCGGATGGCACCTTGGTTACTTCTTTTGGGCTTCTTTACCTTTCCATCATTGATTGGTGTTGGAATTGGTTTATTCTCAGCGGCTGTTTTGTTTCAGCTCGTAACGTTACCTGTTGAATATGATGCGTCACATCGAGCAAAAGTAGAACTTGAACAGCTAGGGTTTATATCACCACAAGAAAAAGTTGGTGTAGGGAAAGTTTTAAATGCCGCTGCGCTTACCTATGTTGCTTCTGCTGCAATAGCGGTCTTGCAGCTACTTAAATTTATCATGATCTTCGGTGGTCGCGATGATTAGTAGTGCCAATGAAAATTTCTAGGTAATTCAGATGATACCCTAGAATTTTTTGTATCTGTCGAAACCTATTGGAAGGTCGTTTTAATTACCACGGAAACGGGAATAGAGTTGAAAGGTGTGACATAAGTACTAATGAGTGTTTATGTTTACATGTCACTTTATGGTTGAAATGACGTAGAAGAAGGTGAAACAGATGCCAACACTGCAAGTAGTAAAAGAGCGGTATACAGATGCGTTGCTTAATGGTTATACTCGAGAGGCATATGATATTGTGAAAAAGGCACTTGAAAATCAGTATTCATTAATTGATATATATACGGTTATTGCCGAGGCAATGTATAGCATCGGGGATTTATGGGAAACGAATGAAATTTCAATTGCACAGGAACACGCGGCAACAGCGATTACGCAATTTGTCTTAACGCAAATTAGTGCAGAATCCATTAAAGATTTTCAAGTAGAGGGGAAAAAAGCTGCCGTCTTTTCAGTTGAATCGAATACACATTACTTAGGTATTCAAATGATAAAAAATTTATTGAATGTCTATCAAATACAGACGTTTGATTTTGGTTCTAATGTGCCTAATAGCGATATACATGAACGAATTGAAACGTTAGGTGTTGATTTAGTGGCATACTCAGTAACAATGCCTGAACATATCGATAAGGCCATTGAATTAAGTGAGACACTACAAATGTTGGACCCTGACACACGTCCAGTTGTTATAGTTGGAGGATATGCTTTTCACCAAGATGAATCACTGCTTGAGCATGTTTATTATGACTATTTCTTTAAAACCATTCATGACTTAAGTCGTTGGTTAGAAAAAGATAAAGAGTTTTTAAAAACGAGAAGCTCTTAACGGGAAAAAAATGGAGAAAAGTTAAAAAACAGGTGGTGATGAGTGTGCAGCATGTGATAAACGCGCGATTTTTGAAAGCAATGAAAGCTGTTGATGTGACAGGGATATATGTTAATAGTACGGGTGAAATACGCCATGTATTTGGTAAAGATATTACCGTGTCAGCTCATCAACTCAGTATTTTTGATAGTGTAGATAGCTATTCAAAAAAACGTTTAAATAATATTCTTTCTGAAGAAAAAGCGAATGGCACAACGGACATTTATTTGAAAGTTGATCAGGAAGAGGATGCGAAAGCCTATTTCTTGAAATATGTAAGAGACGACCAAGGTTGTTGGCTGATTTTTATACCCTATCCTGATCAATACGGTAAAATGGTTGAGAATATGTTAGAGGCGAATTCCGAATTAACCCGTTTATTTGAGGAGAAGCTCAGTTTAGAAATGGAACTAAAACTAAAGGTCAATGAATTAAAGATTGCAAGCATTACGGATCCGTTGACGAAACTCTACAATAGACAATATTTTTATGAATATTTGGAGGAACGAGTATCTGATACTGGCTGGAAAAGTGCAACTCTTGTTATGATTGATTTTAATGACTTTAAAAAGGTGAATGATACATTTGGTCATAAAGCAGGGGACCAGTTATTGACTCAATTTTCATCAATGATCAAACAACATTGTCATATAGGTTTTCGGTTTGGTGGCGATGAATTTGTCATCGTATCCCTGAATAAGACAGAAGAAAATATAAAGGAACGTCTGGAGCGTATTAATAAGCTATTCAAGCAACATACAGAAATTGTTACGCTCTCATATGGTTTAATAACCGTTGACCAACGTGATAAAGAACACTTAGCTGATAAAGCTATGATTGATCAATTGCTTAAAGAAGCAGATAAACGAATGTATCAACATAAAAGGCAAATAAAGCAAGGCGATTTTCATCATCGATAAAATATATGTGGACAAAGCGTACTTGTCCACATATTATTATTCGAATTAATTAAACATAAAGGTTAGTATTGTTTGTAAAAAGATATTGGAAAAAAGTATAAAAAATCAGGGGGAATTTTTAATGTTTCATTTAGCAATAAAGGATATGCGTTTTTCTAAGGTTAAATATGGCTTGATCGCGTTCATTTTGTTTTTAATTGCCTCACTCGTATTAATTGTTAGTGGATTAGCGAGTGGTTTATCTGCTCAGAATATTGCCATGTTGACGGAATCAGAAGCAACATCATTTTTTGTAAGATCAGATAGTGAGAACCAGTTAGACCAGTCAGGTTTTTTAATTGAAGATTTGATAGAAGAAATACCAACAGAGCAAGGTTGGCAGCCATTGGTGACACACCCGGTTCGTTTTATTCATGATGGGTATGTTAACGAAAAGCTTGGTGTAACTATGGTGCCAGTAAATGCTGATACTCTACTCTACCCAGGTACAATTGAAGGTGAGGACTTAATCAATTCTAGTGGCTTAAATATAGTCGTAGATCAAACGATGAAATCAGATGGTGTAGAATTAAATGATACATTATATGATGAAGAAACCGACCTAACCTTTACTGTCATTGGCTTTACGGAGAATCAAACATACCGTCATACACCCGTTGTTTATGTGACAGAAGAAGCCTTTTACGCAGAGGAAATCAGTCCGAACCGTGTGGCAAACGGACTAGTGGTTTTTGAAGACAACACAACCTTACAGGATGACATTAGTAATTTCCTTGATGAGGGTGAATGGGTTGATAAAGCTGAAGTGATTGACGCAGTTCCTGGACATTCATCGGAACAAATGTCGTTAAATATGATGATTTTCTTTTTAATCGTCATCTCGGCTTTTGTTTTAGCGGCCTTTTTCTATATCATTACAATACAAAAACTAAAACAATTTGGTATTTTAAAAGCCATTGGAGCAAAAAATACTTTCCTAGTAGGCACAACCTTAATGCAAGTAGTCATTCTCGCAGTATTTAGTTTGTCTTTATCAGTGTTATTTACCTACTCTATGACATTCATACTTCCTGAAGGTATGCCGTTTGATTTTAATCTCATAACAATTATGATTTATAGTTTACTGATGTTTGCTGTATCTCTATTAGGCGCCTTACTATCAAGTCGACGTATAGTAAAAGTAGACCCTCAACAAGCGATGGGAGGAACGGAATAATGACATTACCATTAGAAGTAAAGAAATTAAGTAAACGTTTTAAAGATGGAGAAAACTATATTGATATTCTCAAGGACATTAGTTTTTCTCTTAATCAAGGTGAATTTGTTGCCATTGTAGGTCCATCAGGCTCAGGGAAAAGTACACTATTATCTATTATTGGTGCGCTTCTCACATCTGATGATGGCGATGTATTAATCAATGGTCATGCGGTTTCAAAATTAAGTGAAAAAGGAAGAAGTGATCTACGGCTGAGTCAAATGGGCTTCATTTTTCAATCCGCAGAACTCCTTCCGTATCTACACGCATTTGATCAACTAGATTTAGTAGCAAAACTTCATCAAGTTGATAAGACTGAACGAAAAAAGCGAGCAAAAGAATTGCTTAGTGATGTAGGTTTAGGCAGTCGAATTAAACATTATCCTCATCAGCTTTCAGGTGGTGAAAAGCAGCGCGTGGCGATAGCGAGAGCGTTTATGAATGACCCAGCATTGATTCTTGCGGATGAACCAACGGCAAGCTTAGATGAAGAGCGGAGTCATGAAATTGTCTCACTTATTAAACAAGAAGTAAAAGCAAAAAACAAGGCAGCGATTATGGTAACCCATGATGAAAGTATGCTTTCTTACTGTGACCGTGTCTTTCGTATGAAAAATCATACACTTATAGAAGATAACTAAGACAAATGGATGAGGGCCTATGCTCTCATCTTTTTGGTTCTTTCAAGAAGATAACTCAAGATGTTAAAGATTTATAAGCGCATGCCGATATAATGGATGAGACACGTTCGTGTAGTTAAATACGTTAAGGATGTTGAAATACCTGCTTACATAACTGAAAAGCAGTAAATAAAAGGAGTTGACATATTAATGGAGCTTGGTCGATTAATAACGAGCCATCCAAGTACTGTTCAACCTAACGAAAATCATCAAACACGTCATGTTGAACAATCATTTGTGATTGAATCAAACACACAACAAGAAACCACCAAACAAAAGCATACTAAAGAGCCTACCCTCGACAGGGCGCAAGTAGAAAGTATGATTGAAGGACTAAATGACTTTTTAGAACCGTTAGAAACAAGTTTGAAGTTTGAGTTGCATGATAAACTAGATCGTTACTACGTAAAAGTAGTTGATAGTAAAACAGATGAGCTTGTGAGAGAAATTCCACCAGAAAAAATGTTGGATATGTATGCTCAAATGTTTGAATTTATGGGCTTTATTGTAGATGAAAAAATTTAAAAGAAGGTGACAATATGCGTATTTCAGGATTCGCATCAGGTATGGATATTGACCAAATGGTCAAAGATTTAATGAGAGCAGAACGTATACCGCTCAATAAAATAGAAGCGAATAAAACAAAGCTTGAGTGGCAAAGAGATGCTTACCGTGATTTTAATGTTAAGTTAAGAGATTTAGATGATGCGTTATTAAATATGCGTCTTCAAAGTAATTTGATGACAAAAAAAGCCGTTACATCTAATAATGCTGTTACAGCGACAGCAAATTCTCGGGCATCAAATGGTAGTTATCGTATAGAAGTGAGCCAACTGGCAACTTCGGCAATTAATGTTAGCCAAGACACATTGACAGCATCTGGAAAAACCAAAATAGATCCTTTACAAACGATAAAATCACAAGTTGAAGCTGACAATGGAAGTCGCTTCAGGGGACTAACATCTTTTGGTACAGAAGAAAAAATTGAATTTACTACGGTGCACAATGGGAAATTAATTAATGAGACTATAATTATTACCGAAGATGATACTTTAGACAGTGTATTAACAAAAATCACTAATAAAGATAATGGAGTGCGAGCTTTTTATGATACTACTCAAGATAAAATAATTCTTGAAAAAGAGAAAGCAGGAAACTATCGGGGTGCTGAAACTGATGCTGAAATTTGGTTTGAAGATGATTCCTTCATGGCCAATTTATTTGGGATGTCTGCAGGAAATGAAACGGGTGGAAAGGACGCAGTTTTTAAATATAATGGCGTTGAGCTCACCTCAAAAACTAATCAAACAACTTTAAATGGTATCACTTTTACGTTTAATAACGTAACGAATGATACGCCAGCTTATGTCAATATTACCGATGATACTGATGGTGCTGTTGATAAGATTGTTAAATTTGTTGAACAGTATAATGCCTTAGTTGATGAAATTACAAGTAAAACGAGAGAAACAGTCTACCGAGACTATAATCCGCTTACTTCAGAAGAAATGAATGAATTAAGTGAACGGGAAGTAGAAATGTGGGAAGAAAAAGCGCGTAGTGGTTTGCTTAAAAATGACCGCATTTTAATGGATGGCTTGTCAGCCATGCGCCAAGCGTGGACCGGTTCTGTTGAGGCCGATGGTAACTTTAAACATTTATCAGCTATTGGTATTACAACATCACGTGATTATATGGATGGTGGTAAACTTGTTATTGATGAGGACAAATTACGTGCGGCACTGCGTGATGATCCAGCATCAGTGAACAAGTTGTTTACAAATAGTAGTACAGGTAGTGATCGTGGTATTTTCAACAAATTAAATGATGCGATAGATCAGACGGTTGATCGTATTAATGACCGAGCTGGCCGGTCGACGAGTCAAAATCATCAATTTGCGATTGGCCGACAAATTTCAAATATGAACACACGTATTGATAATTTTAATCGTCGACTCACTCAAGTTGAAAATCGTTATTGGAGTCAATTTACAGCGATGGAAAAAGCCATGCAAAAAATGAATGAGCAATCAAATTTCTTATACTCACAAATGATGGGACAATATTAAGGTATAAAAGGTAACCAATAGAGAGGATGTCATAGCTATATGATGCAGCAACATCAAGCCTACAAAACAAATGCAGTAAATACGGCAACGCCACAAGAGTTGACGCTTATGTTATATAATGGGTGCCTTAAGTTTATTAAACAGGCCAAAAAAGCAATGGAAGAAAGTAATATTCCTGCTAAGAATACAAATATTCAACGCGCACAGGACATTATAAGTGAGCTTATTATCACTTTAGATCATAATGCGCCAATTGCGAAAGAAATCCTACCGCTATATGAATTTATTAATCGTCGTTTGATTGATGCGAATATTAAAAATGATTCCGCTATTTTAATGGAAGCCTACGATTTGGTGGAAGATTTCAGAAACACGTGGAAAGAAGTAATGAAACAGGCGAAAACTGTACAATATACACAAGGTGTACAAGCCTAATGTCTAAACTTGACCAACTTGAAAAGTTCACACTAGATTTTAAATTCAAGGTTCAAGAGCAAGCAAAGAAAAAAAATCGTGAAGATTTGATTTACTTAGTTAATAAGCATTTAGAAGAGCGCCAGGTGTTGATAAATCAAATATCTGGCCCATATAGTGCGCATGAAAAGCAACAATTAGAGCGTATTCTAAAGACGGATGATGAAATGCAAGCTATACTTGAGAAGGTTTTTGAATCTATTCAAGTACAAATGGTTCAAGTGAAAAAACAGAAAACATCGAACCAACAATATTTAAATCCTTATTCAAATGTGAATGCGAATGACGGATCTTATTGGGATAAAAAGAAATAAAGAAACCCTTGCTGATTCAAAATGAAGAAGCAAGGGTTTCTTTATGGGTTAATTTGGATTATTTTCTTTTGTGATGAAAGTCAGTAAAATGAAGGGTTTCAGAAAGAAAAATAAAAACTTTAAAAAACTTTTACATTTGATGTTTATAAAAATTTCGACAGGGGTATCTATGAAGTATAGATATAGAAAGGAGGACACTTACATGAAATACAACATTCGAGGAGAAAATATTGAGGTGACTGGAGCGATAAAAAGCTACATTGAGAAAAAGGTAAGTAAGTTAGAGCGCTACTTTGAAACGCCTCCAACATCAGATGTGAATGTCAATTTAAGTGTCTATAATGACGAACAAGAGATTGAGGTTACCATCCCAATGCCAAATCTTTTACTTAGAGCAGAGGAAAAGAACACAGATTTATATGCGGCAATTGATTTAGTCGTAGATAAGCTAGAACGTCAGATCCGAAAATACAAAACAAAAATCAATAGAAAAACACGTGCTAAAGGTGCACCTAAACATATCTTTGCTGAGATGGAAAAAGACCTATTAGCTACTGATACTGAAGACTATGATGATGAAGAAGGTGTTGAAATCGTTCGTACGAAACGATTTGATCTTAAACCGATGGATTCAGAGGAAGCAGTTTTACAAATGGACATGTTGGGACACAGCTTTTACGTATTTACTAATGCTGAGTCTGGTGATACTAACGTTGTCTATCGTCGTCATGACGGACGTTATGGTCTGATTGAACCTAGTTAAACAAAAACATAAGCTAAAAAACTTAACGAAACGCCCGGATCCTATTATAGGATTCGGGCGTTGATGTTTCTTTGTTTAAAAGAGTTAGTTTTTTTTTTCGGCCTTCTTTAAAAGACTAACCGTTTAAAAGCGGGCCTTCGTATGTTTGATTTGATCATCGAAGGGGTGTTATTATAACATCGTTTAGACTATATCTTTGTTATTTCAAAAGAATTTAGTACATGCGTTTCATCACCCTTCAGTTACGGTTATCTGTAAACCTAATAATAACTATTATATTTCTGTATTAGTAGAAACTGAAAGCCAAGCTTTACCTAAGACAGAAAAATCAGTTGGCGTAGATTTAGGATTGACGGATTTAGCGATAACCTCTGATGGGGTAAAATACCCTTCTTTGTATTTGCATAAAAAGTATAAGAAGCAACTCCACACATGGGAAAAACGGTTAGCTAGACGGCATATTCAAGCCAAAAAGGATGGTAAAGACCTAAGAAGTGCAAAGAATTATCAAAAAACTAGAATCCAAGTAGCTAAACTGCACCAAAAAGTTAAAGATAACCGTAAAGATTATCTCCATAAGATAACGACCGAGCTAGTAGAAACGTATGATGTGATTTATATTGAAGAGCTGAAAACATCCAATATGATAAAAAATCATAACTTGGCACAAAGCATCGCTTCCCAATCGTGGAGAATGCTCAGAAATATGTTGGCATATAAATGCTTGACGTATGGGAAAGAGCTTGTTGTTGTCAACCCTTATAAGACATCGCAAGTGTGTTTGTCATGTGGGACACAGACTTGAAGTGTAGGTCTAATATCTGTCGATATTTAACCATGAAAAAAACCTCCTGTTTATAATGTCGTACCGTTAGGTACGCAAGCTCATTATACAGAAGATTTTGTCTTTATATATATTAAGTTGGTGTGGCTCAGTTCTCCGCCCTGGATGGCTCTATTTTCCGCTCAAGTGGCTCTATTTGAATGCCGTATTCAGGTACTTTAGTGCCGATGTAGTTCATGCTCCGACCGATCGACGATGACCTTATTTTAAAGCTTACATTTATGCTATCGTAAACAGTTTATAATTTAAGAAAACGAACGAAGGTGTTGATAAGGTATAATTAGTGAGCGATTCTTTGCTCACTAAAAATCGCTTCATCAACACCCTGTCGTAATAAATAGATACAGTCAAGAATGATGGGTTAAGTATTAACGGCTATGAGCTACTCCACCTCTTTGATAGAGAGAAGGAATTTCTCTATAGCAAAGGAAGCCATCCCTTTAATTGTTGATAGATGTTCTGGTGATGTAAAATCAACCGTTACGCGCTTGGAATGGAACCCAATCGCATGCCTAAAAACATAATAATTTATATCCTCTTTAATCCATGGACTTAGCTTGCTTAATTGATTGCCAATCAATATTTGTTCAGGGTTAAATAAATTAACCATTGTTGTAATGCCAATGGCAATATATTGTCCGATTTCTTTAAATAATTGAATCACTTCTTGATGATTAGCTTGAGCTTTTTCAATTAATAAATCTACAGACATTTCTTCATTGCCTGACACCAGACCACGTTTAATGGCTTGTTCTAAGAGGGCTTGTTCTGATGCATAACGTTCAAAGCAACCCGTATTCCCACAACGACAATTGATGCCATCTTTAACTACCGTAATATGGCCCATCTCACCTGCAAATCCATTTAGTCCCGTGTATAAAGTCTTATCAAGCACCATTCCCATACCAATCCCCATACCTATACTCAAGTATAGCATGTGCTCAGGAGGTGTTTTAAAACCAAAACGCATCTCACCGTAAGCGGCGGCATTGGCTTCGTTTTCTACGATAACAGGTACATTAAAGACATCATGTAAGGCGTGTTCTAAGTGAATATTTTTCCAGTTCAAGTTGGGTGCTAATAAAATTTCACCGTTATGGTTAACAACTCCCGGGACGCCGATACCAATCCCAACAAGGCCATAAGGGCTCTTTGGCATAGCTTCTATTAAATTATTAATGACATCAACAATATAGGTAAACACTTTATTGAATTGACGTTCATGTAACTTCATATGCTTTTTAGTTATGATACTTCCAGTTAAATCTGTTAGTGCGGCATCAATATAGCCAACACCTAAATCTAAAGCAATGGTAAATCCAGCTGTTTGATTAAATAACAACATAACCGGTCGTCGACCACCACTTGATGCACCAGGACCAGATTCGGTAACAAAGTGATTGTCAATTAATTCACTAACAAGTGAAGAGACAGTTCCTTTATTTAAACCAGTAACTTGTGCCACTTTCGCACGAGAAATAGGTGTTTCTTCAATAATAGTATTAAGAACTAAAGCTTTATTTTCTTGTTTTACAATGTATTGATTCCATGTACGACTCATGTTAGACACTCACTCTCTATGGGGGGGATTTTATCTACTATAACTTTACCATAACACCGCAGGACATGCATTAACTTTGTCTAACATGTGGACAAACTGATTAATGGTTGATATACTTTCTCGAGTTTGACACTTAATTTAAACAAAACCTCTCTAATCCTTTATTTTTCAAGGGTTTAGAGAGGTTTTTCGTTTTTGAAAAAGTGAGTACTATTTTGCTTTTTGGGATAGCTTTAAATTATTTTTCGTTTTTTAATGGTATTGATTTCATAATCCGTTCGAAAGCCGAATACCCCATGGAATTGATCAATTAAATGGGTTCGCTCATAGAGCGGTATGTAGCCATCTCCTGATGTTTTCATCACATTCATTTCCTTCAAAGTTTTAATGATTTTCTGACAAGAAAATTTATCGTTTTAGAGCGAGAAGACACCTTCCTCAAACATTCGTGAGAATGTTAGGTGGGGGTAGTTCAATACATGTTTTTATCCGCCATCCAGAAGGATCTAGCGCCTATTCTTTGAGATGCTTTTTTCGTTTTTTAATGGACTGGGTGGTGATAAACCCCCGGCTACTTAACGTATTATATAGACGATTGTTTTTAGAAGATAAACCGGCATCTGTACAGACAACAACCTAAGACAATTCAAAATCCTTCAGGATTTTCTTGTCTAACGTTTTGAGAGAGGTTTGTTCATTCTCATTCCCGCCAAATATTGAGAAGGCAAGGGGAAGTCCGGAAGTATCCATGAATAAGCCCATTTTAACAATAGGGTTCGGGTTTAAGATGCGCATGTAAATTAATTTAGATAATATTTCGTTTAGATCATACTAAAATTTATATTTAGATTGAATATCTTGCGTCATTTTAGAGAGGCCAAGTTGATAATAAAGTGACTGTAAAAAGAGATAACCAACGTTGAATGAACGCTGTTTATCAGCATCAATAAGTTTCTCAGCATTTAATTTTATGATGCTTAGTTCTCGTTGACGCTTTTGTTCTTCTGTTAGTTTCATAGCGTACTGACGAGCCCATTCCTCCGAATCAACACCGGGTTGTTTTTCGCGAATTTCTTGTTCGTTTCCTAAGGCTTCTATAACGCGCGTGGTCGATTTGCCATTAATATCTCGAACATTTTCAATGATAGAATAGGAAATAGAATTTTTAGAAATACTCTTTTTAATACGCATAATCAACGCCGCGTTTCAGTATTGGATACCCTTATTATAACGAGGTACTAGATAGTACTCGATAATAAAATTCGAAATTTGACATAAAAAATAAGCCGTATCAAGGCTTAAGAGTGTTTTTAGAGAAATGAAGTGTCAAACTCTCGAATCAATTGTTAGAAAAGTATCTGATTAAGTGAAACACCCACTAACTTTTTTAAAAGCTAGTGGGTGTTTTTTCTCTAGTCACAAAGAAGTGAAAGCGTTATAATGGGTGAGCGCTTATAAATAAACTAGCTAATTTGTAATTTCAGTGATTGATTTTTAAACAATCATCATGTTATTTTGTTCCGAACAATCTATCACCTGCATCGCCAAATCCCGGAGAAATATAACTTTTTTCATTAAGACCTGGATCAATCGCGCAAGTATAGATTGGGACATCAGGGTGTTCAGTATGAATACGATCAATACCTTCTCTGACAGCAACTAAGCATAAAAACTTAATGTGCTTTGCGCCACGTTTTTTCATAGCTGTTATAGCTGCTGCTGCAGAACCACCGGTCGCTAACATTGGATCAACAACAATTAATTCTCTCTCGCCAGCATCTTCTGGGAGTTTCGCATAATATTCTACAGCTTCTAAAGTTTCAGGATCACGATATAGACCGATATGCCCCACCTTAGCTACAGGCATAAGTGATAAAATACCATCTACCATTCCTAAACCTGCACGCATAATAGGTACGATGCCGAGTTTTTTCCCGCTTAAACGTTTGACAGTTGTTTTTGCAACAGGCGTTTGTATGCTAACGTCAGCCAAGGGTAAGTCTAACGTGATTTCATAAGCCATTAATTTTGCAATCTCATTGACTAGCTCGCGAAATTCCTTTGGTCCAGTGTGCTCTTCGCGGATGATACCTAATTTATGCTGAATTAGTGGGTGATCAAAAACATGTACATAATTTTCCATTATAAACAACCTCCTCTATTTGGATATTAATGATACAGAAGGAGATTGTAATAAACAAGGTCAAATCTAAACAATATTTTTTATTAAATTAGGCAAAGGATGATAATAATGTTATCAATTGAAAGACTGTTAGAAATGCCCCCATTTCAACATGTGACCGTTATTGCTGGGCATGGTGGATTAGGGCACGAGATAAAAAGCGTTAATGTGATGGAAGTACCTGATATTTATCCATATGTTGATGAATTAGGCCTGTTATTTACGACATTGTTTCCTATCTATGATGATGAAGAAGCACTTAGGCAATTTATAAAGCGTTTAAGCGAAAAGAATCTAGCCGGTGTTGCTATTAAGTTAGGACGCTATTTGCCGGAAGTGCCAGACTATATGCTTAAACAAGCAGAGGAGTATCATTTCCCAATTCTTATTTTACCGGCTGATGCGAACCTTTCTACATTGACAAATTATATTTTAACGGAGTTATTAGATAAGAAAACGAGTCTATTGGAATTTAGAGAAAATATCGCTAGTCGATTACACCATTTCTTACTTGAGGGATCTGATATGCCGCATTTTGTCGAGGCTCTTGCTGAATTAGCCGCAGCTCCTATCATTATTTTAGATGCACACTTACAAATAGAAGCGGCTAGTACAGATAAGCAAACGTTAACTATTCATCAAAAAGAGCTATATAATATGGTTAATGACGAGAAACACTCATCCGCTACTGTGATTGAAGTAGCAAATCAGACTTACAAAGAAACGGATATATTGGTCGCTCCTATCATGGCTGGGAATAAACAGTTCGGGTATTTAATTGTGCTAAAAGAGGATGAACAAGCTGGCGGTCACTTAGCAATTATCGTAGAACAAGCGATTATATTATTGGCCTATTTAATGCAGACAAAAGCAGCTATTCAGCAAAAAGAGCGGAATTATCTGGATAGCTTTTTACGCGATATATTAAATGAACGCTATCAATCACAATCAGAAATCATTGAAAAAGCAAAAGTATTTAAATGGCATCTTCATTTTCCAAATGTCATTCTCGTCGTGCATTCGATGGAAAAAGGGTCAGAAGAACGGATTGCCACCTATAGTAAAGTGTTAGAATCAGAAAAAATCGAACAGAGTGTCAGCCATATCTTTACCGTACCTATTTCTAATTGTAAAGTAGCCTATTTTGAAGAGGAACTTGTAGTATTTATTAGCTTAGCTTTTGAAACGCGATTGCACGAAAAGTTACAGTTATGCAGTGCATTAATCATCAAATCCCTTAAAACATTTGGTTTGTTCTCTGTTAGTATTTCAGAACCTATTGAACGTCTAAGTGATATAAAATCAGGATATCACCATGCGAGGCTCGTTCATAGTATTTTTGGTAACCAGTCCACACAATCTTATATTAAGTTTTATCAATCACTAGGATTGTTTAAGCTGTTTCAGCTCATTGATGATGAAGAAAAAATGCATGAATTTATAGATGAGTATATAGGGGATATTATTAAATATGATGAGAAGAAAGATATGGATTTAATGCAAACATTATCGACGCTTATTAAAAATAATGGCAATGTTCAACGGACGTCAGAAGAAATGTTTATTCATTATAACTCGCTAAGGTATCGGATTCAAAAACTTAAAGATTTAGGTGTTGACTTAAATGATGGTGATAAGATGATAGAAGTAGGTGTCGCTTGTCAAATGTATCGCTACTTACACTTGTAATGTCTTTACAATTAAAATGGTTTTGTATTTAGCAGATATAACTAGATGGATAAATCAATGAAATTGATTATAAGGAAACAGCACGCATTCAATCAAAAGAATGGGTGTTGTTTTTTCTTATGTATAAATAATAACATTAGAAGTTAAACTCCGTCAGATAGTGATGAATTAAAACGATTACATTCGTCATTTTCTCACAATGTTTTATCATATACGGCTTGCTATAATCAATGTGTAATCTTACATCACATCAAAATTTATTGAAGGGGGGAAAAACATGCATGAGCTGAAAATAAAGCTGTGGCAACGCTCAGACATTGATGGTTTTTTCGGCTTATTTACTAATAATTTAACCAACCTCTTAGTTATGGCTGGATTATTAATCGGCGTTGGATTTCCTGCATCACTTATTTTTGGATCGATTTTACCGGCTGTAGGTTTATCAATTTTTGCTAGTAGTGCCATCTATAGTGTCATGGCGTATCGTTTAGCGAAAAAAGAACAACGTAATACCGTCACTGCTTTGCCATCAGGTACAAGTGTTCCGCACATGTTTTTAATTGTATTCTTAATCATGGGGCCGGTTTACCGTACAACAAATGATCCTTACATAGCTTGGTTTGCTGGGTTAAGTTGGGGATTCATTGAAGGAGCGATTGAATTGTTTGGCTCGCTCATTGGCCCTAAACTTAAAGAAGTGTTACCAAGAGCTGCCATGCTCGGTTCGCTCGCAGGTGCATCGATTACTTTTATCGCCATGTCACCGGCAATGCAAACATTTGATTTACCATACATTGGTTTAGTATCTTTTGCGATTATCTTACTTGGTTGGTTTGGTAAAGTGAAGTTTCCAAAACATATACCAGTAGGTCTTGTAGCTATTGTGATTGGTACGGCGATTGGTTGGGTAACGGGTGTTATGGATCTTTCAACATTCCTTGAAGCACTTACAAATGTTGAAATAGGTTTACCAACTTTTTCGGCAACCCGTATAATACAAGGTTTTAACGAAGCATCACCTTTTATCATTGCCGCTATTCCACTTGGTATCTATAATATGTTTGAAACAATTGATAACATTGAAAGTGCTGAAGTGGCAGGGGATCGTTATGATACGATGACGACGATGATTGCAGATGGCTCAACAAGTATATTAGCAAGTTTATTTGGTAGTCCGTTTCCTACAGCTGTCTTTATTGGGCACCCTGGTTGGAAAGAAGCAGGAGCTAGAATTGGGTATACTCTAGCGACCGGAATAGCTATATTAATTATTTCATGGCTAGGGCTTATTTCACTTTTACTCACGATTATTCCACTTCAAGCTATTTTACCAATTCTTATTTATATCGGCTTAATCATTGGGGCTCAGGCGTTCCAACAAGTAGAAAGAAAGTATGCGCCGGCAATTATTCTTGCTCTTATTCCTTGGTTAGCTGATTGGGCGAAGAATTTAATAGGTGATACACTTGCAAGTATTGGCACAAGTGCAGCAGAAATCGGTTATCATGTGATTGAAGAAACAGGTTTGAATTACAGTGGTCTTGTCACGCTAGGTAGTGGGGCAATTATTATTGGAATGGTATGGTCAACGATGCTCGTCTTTATCATTGACCGACAGTTTAAAAAGGCAAGCTTTGTAAGCGTTCTATCTGGAATACTTGCCTATTTTGGTGTGATTCACTATGAAACGGTAGGACTACACGTCGGATTCCCGATGTTTCTAAGTTACTTAGCGGTTGCAGCGTTATTGTTATTCGTTGATGTGACATCGAAAAAAGACGTTAGTTAAGTAACGCATCTCTTATGAAGTATTTAGTATTGAGTGCTGTATGCACTTGTAGTAAACAATAATTTTAAAAAATATCAAAATCTATAGTGATTTAATAAATGGAGGGTATTATCATGACAAAACAATTTACAGTAGAAGCAAAACCTTACGAATTTAACTTTGATTTGGACAAAACAGCATTAGTTATTATTGATATGCAACGCGATTTTCTTTACCCAGGTGGTTTCGGTGAGCAACTTGGAAACGATGTCTCAAAAACAAATGTCATCATTCCAACGGTTCAAAAAATGCTAGAAAAAGCACGTGAAAAAGGGATGTTTATTATTCATACGCGTGAAGGACACCGTCCAGACTTATCAGATGTGCCACCAAGTAAACAACGCCGCGGAGGAAACATTGGCCAAGAAGGTCCTATGGGACGTATTCTTGTTCGTGGTGAATATGGTCACGATATTGTCGATGAACTTAAGCCAGTTGATGGAGAAGTCGTCCTAGATAAACCAGGTAAGGGAGCATTTTACCAAACAGATTTAGAAAGTATCTTAAAAAATAAAGGCATTGAATCACTTCTTGTGGCTGGTGTTACAACACATGTATGTGTTCAAACAACCATTCGTGAAGCAAATGACCGTGGATTTGAATGTTTAATGTTAGAAGATGCTTGTGCGGCATTTGATCCTAAAGACCACGAAGATTCGATTCGTATGATTAATCAACAAGGCGGCATCTTCGGATGGACAGCGCCATCAGAAAATATCTTACGTGTATTAGGATAAGGGGGAAGAAAAAATGAATAAACAATTAAAAGGGACACCATGGTTTGTCAAAGGTGATACCAACGGATTTTTCGGATTATTTAGTAACGTACTTACAAACTTCTTAGCAGCGATTGGTTTACTTGCTGCGATCAATATGCCAGGTGATATTCTTTATGGAAAAATCGTACCTGGTACGGCTGTAGCGATTGGTCTTGGAGGAATTATCTTCGCAATACAAGCAAGAAGAAAGTCATTAGAAACGGGTAAAGAAGATATGACGGCTATGCCGTACGGACTTAGTGTCCCGCATTACTTTATTGTAGCATTTGGTGTTATTTTGCCAGTGTATGCAGCAACAAATGACTGGGTTATTGCTTGGTCAACAGGTATCGCTTGGAACTTAGTACAAGGGATAATTATGACTCTAGGTGCTTTTGTTGGGCCGTTCATTCAAAAACACATCCCACGTTCGGCTTTACTCGGTTCACTTGCAGGTATCGCGTTAACGTTTATTGCCATGAACCCGATGGGAGAGATTTTCTCAACTCCTTATATCGGATTATTAACACTTGTAATTGTATTAGGTGGTTGGATTGCGCACAAAAAACTTCCTGGTAATATTCCAGCTGGTTTACTTGCTATTATCATCGGTATGGTACTTGCTTGGGCAACTGGTTACATGGAATTATCTGCAGTTCAAGAAGCAGCAAGTGGTTTTAGCATTGCGTTTCCGTCAATTGCAATTGGTAATTTAATTGAAGGTTTTGCTTACTTATCACCATTCTTAGCTGCGGCAATTCCACTCGCTATTTATGACTTTTTAGAGAGTTTAGATAATATTGAAAGTGCTGAGGTTGAGGGTGATAAATATCCTACAACACTATCATTACTTGTACCAGGTCTATTATCTATTTTAGGTTCATTCTTAGGAAGTCCTTATCCAACTATTATTTATATTGGACACCCAGGTTGGAAAAAAGCTGGCGCACGTGTTGGTTATTCATTAGCAACTGGTATTGGTATTATTTTAATCGCATTTATCGGATTGATGCCACTTGTAATGTCAATTATTCCACTTGTCGCATTATTACCTATTTTAGTTTATATCGCGATGACTATCGGTACACAAGCATTTACGACAGCCGATCCAAAACACGTACCAGCCATGATTTTAGGTCTAATGCCATTTATTGCAAGTTACGTTATATTACAAGTTAATAATACGTTAACAGCTGCTGGACTAAGCGCTGGCGAGGTTGGTTTTGATGTACTAAGAGATAACGGTGTTTATTATGAAGGTTGGTCAACTCTCGGTGCTTCAGATATTTTAGTATCGATGATGTTAATCACGATTGTTATTTTCTTAATTGAGAAGAAATTTAAAGTGGCTGCTATGTATAGTCTAATTACAGCTGGATTAGCATTCTTTGGTTTCATTCATGCAGGAGAGTTTGGATTTGGTACTGGTAGTGAAGCGGCTCTTGGTTATGTTGCTATGGCTGCAGGGTTAATGTTCTTTAATTACTACAAACATCCATCAGAAAGAAATAAAGCATAAATCGTTAGATATCTAAGAGAGAAGGGGTTTAAGTGAGACTTACAGTCAACCAAATTGATTGGGGATTGAAACGATATCTACTCGGATGTAATATTGGTCAAGTTATTGGTGAGGTAGATGCCGTTTATCAGCAAGTCATCAATATAAAGCTTAAACAGGCAGATCGTTTAGTTACGCTAGCAAAATCACATGTTGTACAGGCACCAGATATGATAAAAATTAAAGAGGATGATGTGTTTAACGTGCTCGTTAAACACATCAACCCGAGTAAAGAGGTTTATTTAATAGGGTATAATACGTTGATGATTGAAGATTATGTTATTGATTTTCATCATGCAAATCTCTGGAGTGGACGCTTTGTGAGCTATCCTGAAAGTCCACATGTAACACAACAAGTCATCAAACGCTTGAAGAAATTTGTTAAGGCACATGGAGATGATCGTGGTATTTTAGGTAGTTACCTGCAATTAGCTGGTAAAACAACAAATGAAAAACCTTTATCACTTCATCAAGAAGCGCTTTATGAACGATTGGAGCTATTTAATCAGTGGCCGAAACTAGAAATAATCAAGCAATTTATTGGTCTTGGTATTGGTCTTACACCTTCAGGGGATGATTTTTTATTAGGGTTATTTAGTGTATTTAACTACTATCATACGTCTGAATGGCGCTTGATATTAGAGTATAAAGATGATTTTTTAACATATACAAAAGAGCGCACGACATCCGTAAGTTATCACATGTTGAAACAAATGATTTATGGTCAGACGAATGATGCTCTTAAAGCCTTAATTGAAGCTGAAAATAATGTGGATGTGAAACATATAGAACGCGTATTACAAATCGGTTCGACCTCAGGCACAGATATGCTAGTCGGTGTGTTAGTCGGACTTGAACATATCTATAGGAAATATATTCAAGGGGGAATTAGTGATGATATCGAAAGTGATGATCGAGAAGAATGCCTATCATGATTCAGTGACACTAATGTCGTTATCTGGAAAAGTATTAGGTGTTGAAGGTGTAGAAGAAGCGGTTGTTTCTATGGCTACAGGAATGAATAAAGAATTATTAGATAACATTCATTTATTAACTGATGAAGCAAAAGAAGCAACAGAAAATGATTTAATTATTGCAGTGAAAGCAGTAAGTGAAGAAGTACTTGAAGAAACACTTCAATTTATAGATGATGCATTGAATAAGAAGAAGAGCAGTAAGAAATCCGGACAAGAACAGACAGCAGAAACGTTAAATAAGGCGCTTGATTATTTACCTGATGCTAACATGGCTATTATTTCAGTTCCGGGTGAGTATGCTGCACGTGAAGCGCGTCTTGCTTTAAATAAGGGCTTACACGTTATGATGTTTAGTGATAACGTGACGATTGAAGATGAAAGAAAACTTAAAGAGCTTGGTCGAGAAAAAGGCTTACTTGTAATGGGACCAGATTGTGGTACGGCGATGATTAATCAAACAGGTTTATGTTTTGCGAATAATGTGAAACAAGGAGAAATCGGACTTGTAGCAGCTTCTGGAACAGGTCTACAAGAAGTAGCTGTGCAAATTGATCGCTTAGGTTATGGGGTTAGTCAAGCAATTGGTACGGGTGGTCGTGATTTACACAAAGATATTGGAGGCATCATGATGCTTGAAGGACTTCGTGCGTTAGATGCTGATGAACAAACAAAGGTCATTGCCCTTATTTCTAAACCGCCAGCCAAGGAAGTACAAGACAAAATTCTAGAAGAAGTGTCGAAAATCAACAAACCTGTAGTAGTTGGCTTTTTAGATGGTGATCAAGTAGCTGTTGAGCAATCAGGTGCTGTATTTGCTCCAACCCTTATTGAAACGGCAAGACAAGCGGTTAAGGCACTTGATTCAAGCGTTACTCTCGATAAAGAGATAAGTGAGACGTTGGTTAACTATGCGCAAAATGAACAAGCATCACTTCAAGACAAACAACAGTATATTCGCGGTCTCTTCTGCGGTGGAACTTTAACTTCTGAAGCATTGTCTATTTTACGTTCTGAAGGCTTAGCAGTTAAGAGTAATGTTGCTAAAAAAGCAGAAGAAAAACTTGATAATATTCATGAAAGTGTTGGTCATACGTTACTTGATATGGGTGATGATGATTTCACTAAAGGTAAACCACACCCAATGATTGAACCATCATTAAGAAATGATCGCATTCGAGAAGAATTATTAAATGAAGAGACAGCTGTCTTACTTTTAGATTTTGAATTAGGCTACGGTTCACATGAAGACCCAGTAGGCGAATCGATTGCTACTCTAAGTGAAACACTATCAGAATTAAAAAATCAAGGACGTCATGTATCAGTTATAGCTTATATGTGTGCGACGAAACAAGATAAGCAAGGGTATCAAAATCAAGTCGATCGTCTAAGTGCATTAGGCATTTATGTGGCAGCTTCGAATGAAGAAGCTAGTAAATTAGCAGCCATGATTACATCAAAGGAGGTCAAATAATATGAGTCAAATTAACACATTATTCTCACAACCATTAAAGGTTATCAATATTGGGACATCAACCTTTAAAAAAGATTTAGATTTACAACAAACAGAAGCTGTACAATATGATTGGCGACCTCCTGCAGGAGGTAACCTTGAATTGATTGAGGCTCTTGATCGATTTATGGAAGACCCGAAAGTACAAGCCGCAAATGAAGAAGCAATTAAACGTATTAAAGATGCGCATCCATTCCTGATTGATATTGACCATGCTAAAAACGTGATTCCAGGCATGCATGAGAAGAAAATCCTTCACTCTGGGCCTCCTATTGCTTGGGAGAACATGTGTGGGCCAGTAAAAGGGGCGATCATCGGCGCTGTAATGTATGAAGGTTTAGCAGAAGATGAAGCGGCAGCCATTCAATTAATCGAAAAGGGTGAGATTGAATTTGGTCCAGCTAATGAGCATCAAGCAGTTGGTCCAATGGCAGGTATTATCTCGCCATCAATGCCTGTACATGTGATCGAAAACCGTACCCACGGCAACCGTGCATACTGTACCGTTAATGAAGGATTGGGTAAAGTACTTCGCTTCGGTGCAAACTCAAAAGAAGTACTTGATCGTTTGAAATGGATAGAAACTGTTTTCGCGCCAGCTTTGAGGAAAGCTCTAGCAATAACAGATGGCATTGATTTAAAATCAATCACGTCTCAAGCTTTGCATATGGGAGATGAATGTCATAACCGTAACAAAGCAGCAACAAGTCTTTTCTACCGTGAAATCATTGACTATTTCTTACAGACAGATTTGACAGCAGATGAGTTACGAGAAGTTGTTGGCTTTATTAAAAATAATGAGCACTACTTCTTAAATCTATCAATGCCAGCAAGTAAATCAGCATTAGACGCTGCACACGGCATTCCACATTCAACTGTTGTTACAACGATGGCAAGAAACGGTGTTGAATTTGGTATTCGTGTGAGTGGATTAGGTGAAAAAGAATGGTTCACTGCACCTGCAAACTTTGTCAAAGGGCTATTCTTCCCGGGTTATACCGAAGATGATGCAGCACCAGACCTAGGTGATAGTACGATTACTGAAACAATGGGTATCGGTGGATTTGCAATGGGTGGCTCACCAGCTATCGTGCAATTTGTTGGTGGCGATGTAGAAGATGCTATTGCTTATAGTGAACAAATGTATGAAATTACTGTCGGTGAAAATACAAACTATTCAATTCCAACACTCAACTTTAGAGGTGGCGCTTTCGGTATTGATATTAGAAAAGTCATCGAAACAAATATCTTACCAGTTATTAATACAGGCATGGCTCACAAAGAAGCGGGTGTCGGTCAAGTAGGTGCAGGTATTGTTCACCCACCTAAAGCTTGTTTTGATCAAGCGATGATTCGTTTTAAAGAACTATATGAGGAGGAAACATCATGAGTAAAATATTAATTGCCCTTGGAGGTAACGCTCTAGGAGAAAACTCTGAAGAACAAAGACAATTAACAAAGCAAGCTGCAAAACCGATTGTAGATATGATTGAACAAGGTCATGATGTCATTCTTTCACACGGTAACGGCCCACAAGTAGGCGCGATTCATTTAGCTTTTAGTAAGTATGCAGAAGAAAAAGGCTTAGATAAGCAAATGCCATTTGCTGAGTCAGGCGCAATGAGTCAAGGATATATCGGTTACCATCTTCAGAATGCTTTACGTGAGGAACTCGAAACACGTGGCTTAAATCGTTCAGTGGCTTCAATTGTTAGTCAAGTATTAGTGGATAAAAATGATCCAGCCTTTGAGTTTCCAACAAAGCCTATTGGACCGTTCTATACAAAAGAAGAATCAGAGCGTCTTATGAAAGAGACAGGCGACATTTATATTGAAGATTCTGGTCGTGGTTACAGAAAGGTTATTCCTTCTCCTGTACCAGTTGATATTGTTGAAAAGGACATTATGAAAGATTTGATTGAAAAAGGGCATATTGTTATTGGCGCTGGTGGCGGTGGTATTCCGGTAGTCAAAGAAGGAAAACATAAACTTGTCGGTGTTGAAGCGGTTATTGATAAAGACCTTGCGAGTGAGTGTTTAGCAGAAGTTTTAGATGTCGACTTCTTCTTCATTTTAACTGGTGTCGATCAAGTGGCGATTAACTTTGGTAAACCTGATCAAAAAGCACTTGATTCAATGTCTGTAAAAGAAGCGAAGGAATATATATTAGAAGGTCAATTCCCTAAAGGAAGTATGCTACCTAAAGTGGAAGCAGCAATTAAATTTGTGGAATCAAAGAAAGAACGCAAAGCGATTATCTCGTCATTAGAGAGAGCGAAAGATGCGGTAGAAGGAAAAACAGGGACAGTTATTTATAAAGATCGAGAAAGTATGTTAATGAATTAAATAAAAAACACGGCGATTCTATCAAGATTCGTCGTGTTTTGTTGTTTCTTTGTTAGGGATGTTTCTTGTCATTAAAAACGTCAAGTGTTATTATAAAATGTAGACGTTTACGAATTAAGGCGTCAGTATCTATTAGAGGAGCGTAATTTTATGCGTGGAATACTAAAAAAGATTTTTGATGGTAATCAGCGACAATTAAATCAACTGGAGCCGACAGTTGAACAAATTGAAGCATTAGAAAAAGAGTATGAATTATTGTCTGATACAGAGATAAAAAATAAAACAGCAACATTCAAAACGCGTGTCACTGATGGAGAGTCTCTTGATGATCTTATGGTGGAAGCTTATGCTCTAGTCAGAGAAGCATCTAAGCGCGTCTTAAACATGCGTCCCTTCCCTGTTCAATTAATGGGTGCTATTGTTTTACATGGCGGAAATATTGCTGAAATGAAAACTGGTGAAGGTAAAACATTGGCCTCAACTTTACCTGCTTACTTAAATGCTTTGTCGGGTGATGGTGTTCATATTATCACAGTGAATGAGTATTTAGCTGACCGTGATGCGAAAGAAATGGGAAAATTATATGAATTCCTTGGTTTAACAGTTGGATTAAATGTCAGTGGTATGTCAAAAGAAGAAAAACGTAAAGCATATGAAGCCGATATTACTTATGGAACTAATAATGAGTTCGGTTTTGATTACTTGCGAGATAATATGGTGTTATATAAAGAACAAATGGTCCAGCGCCCGCTCAATTTTGCGATTATTGATGAGGTGGACTCTATCTTAATTGATGAGGCAAGAACACCTCTGATTATCTCAGGTAGTGCGAGAAAGTCAGCCTCACTTTATCAACAAGCGAACAGCTTTGTTAGAGGACTAAGAAAAGAACAAGACTTTAGTTATGATGAAAAAACGAAAGGTGTCCAGCTGACAGAAGAAGGCATTACAAAGGCTGAAGCTTTCTTTAACATCGATAACTTATTTGATTTGAAACATGTGACCCTAACACATCACATCAATCAGGCATTAAAGGCACATGCATCTATGCACCGTGACATGGACTATGTGATTGAAGAAGGCCAAGTAGTTATTGTCGATCAATTTACCGGTCGATTAATGAAAGGGCGTCGCTATAGTGATGGTCTTCACCAAGCAATTGAGGCAAAAGAAGGTTTACAGATTCAAAATGAATCGATGACACTTGCCTCTATTACCTTCCAAAACTTCTTTAGAATGTATAATAAACTTTCAGGGATGACAGGAACAGCTAAAACAGAAGAAGAAGAATTTCGTAATATATACAATATGGATGTTGTTGCTATCCCGACAAATAAGCCGATTGTTCGTGATGATCGCCCAGATTTAATTTTTAAAACAATCGATGGAAAGTTTAAGGCGGTTATTGAAGACATTAAAGAACGTTATGATCTCGGTCAACCTGTTCTCGTCGGTACTGTAGCTGTTGAAACATCAGAAGTGATTTCAACGTTATTGAAAAAGCGCGGTGTCCCTCATAACGTTTTAAACGCAAAGAATCATTACCGGGAAGCTGAGATTATTGAGAATGCTGGCCAGAGAAAAGCGATAACTATTGCAACGAACATGGCGGGTCGTGGAACAGATATTAAACTTGGTGAAGGTGTAAAAGAACTCGGTGGTTTGGCTGTAATTGGAACAGAGCGCCATGAATCTCGCCGTATTGATAATCAGCTTCGCGGACGTTCTGGCCGTCAGGGAGATCCAGGTGTGACACAGTTCTATCTCTCAATGGAAGATGACTTGATGCGTCGCTTTGGCTCAGATAATATGAAGGCGGTTATGGATCGCTTTAAGATGGATGATAGTCAACCGATTGAAAGTAAAATGGTTTCAAAAGCTGTAGAGTCTGCTCAAAAACGCGTGGAAGGCAATAACTTTGATGCCCGTAAAAATGTGCTTAGTTATGACGACGTCCTTCGGGAGCAACGTGAAATTATCTATCAACAGCGTTATGACGTTATCGATTCAGATAACTTAAAAGATATCGTTATAAACATGATTGAAACAATTGTAGAAAATCAAGTCGAGCTTCATACGCAAGAGGAAGATACAGATAAGTGGGAGCTTAACGGTTTAACAGAGTATGTTCATGCCAATCTCGTTGAATCAGACTATCTCACACACAGTGATTTTACTGGTAAATCTAAGGACGAGATTATCTCTTTGATTATGACAAAAGTGAAAGAAAAATACGATGTAAAAGAAAAAGATATGGGCGAAGAGCGCATGCGTGAATTTGAAAAAGTTATTCTTTTACGTGTAGTTGATACGAAGTGGATGGATCATATTGATCAAATGGATCAACTTCGTCAAGGGATTCACTTGCGTGCCTATGCACAGAACGATCCTCTTAACGAATACCGCATGGAAGGATTCAATATGTTTGAAGCAATGGTTCAATCGATTAATGAAGATGTCTCACGTTACGTAATGAAAGCACAAGTGCGTGAGAACTTGCAACGTCAAGAAGTAGCAAAAAATGCCACAGCTGTTTCTGGTGATGATGGCAAAAAAGAAAAGAAAAAACAACCATTTGTTAAATCAGATAATATTGGTCGTAATGATCCATGTCCATGTGGAAGTGGGAAGAAATATAAACATTGCCATGGTAAATAAAGAAATGGACATCCTTTTTAGGGTGTCCATTCAACTGTAAAGAATAGATGAGGTGAATAGTTATGGAACTAGTAGAGATTAAACAAGAATTAGAGAAGATGACTAACCGCTTAGCGGACTTTAGGGGGTCTCTTTGACTTAGATGAGAAGAGAACAAAAATTGCTGAGTTAGAACATGAAATGACAGCACCCGACTTTTGGGATAATCAACAGATTGCACAAAAAGTAATTGATGAAGTCAACGGTTTAAAAGATGTTGTCAATCGCTTTGATGATCATACAGAGACACTTGAAAACTTAGAAGTAAGTTATGAATTAGTGAAAGAAGAAGCAGATGAAGATTTACAATCTGAATTAGAAGTGGAATTAACTCAGCTTCAAGAAGATTTAAATGCTTTTGAATTGCTCATGTTGTTAAGTGAGCCATATGATAAAAATAATGCCATATTAGAATTGCATCCCGGCGCAGGCGGAACAGAGTCGCAGGACTGGGGAAGTATGTTGCTTCGGATGTATACACGCTGGGCGGAGAAGAAAGGTTTCAAAGTGGAAACGATGGATTATTTGCCAGGTGATGAGGCTGGAATTAAAAGTGTCACATTACTCATAAAAGGTCATAATGCTTATGGTTATTTAAAAGCAGAAAAAGGTGTTCATCGCTTAGTAAGAATTTCACCGTTTGACTCACAAAACAGACGCCATACATCTTTTGTATCTTGCGATGTGATGCCAGAGCTTTCAGATGATGTTGATATTGATATTAGAACAGAAGATTTAAAAGTTGATACTTACCGGGCATCAGGTGCAGGTGGACAGCACGTCAATACGACGGATTCTGCCGTTCGCATTACACACATTCCAACGAACACGATTGTGACTTGTCAATCAGAACGGTCGCAAATTAAAAACCGTGACCAAGCGATGAAAATGTTGAAAGCTAAACTATATCAATTAGAAATTGAGAAGCAACAAGCAGAGGTCGATGCTTTGCGTGGTGAACAAAAAGAAATTGGCTGGGGAAGCCAAATTCGTTCATATATCTTCCAACCGTATACAATGATTAAAGACCACCGAACGAACATAGAAGTTGGTAATGTCCAAGGTGTAATGGACGGGGATATTGACCCGTTTATTGATGGCTATTTACGTCAACAGATGCGTTAATGTTAAATGATGAAGCATGCGACAATAATGGAGCGAGTGTTCCATAGTGTGGCGTGTTTTTTCTTATGTCTTGTTACTTTACTTTGCTAGTGAAAGCGTGCAGTAACAAAGAAAAGGCAGTTGTTTCCTTTCTCATAATCTGATATACTCCTTTAAGTTGTGAGAAATTAGAAGAGGTGAAGAGTAGTGATACAAAAATATAGACGTGAGCCCGTTCCAAGACCCATTGTTTTAACATTTGAATATAGTCTTGTTTTACTCGGTTCATTTATGATTGCGATTGGTTTTAATTTATTCTTGCTACCAAATGAAGTGGCTTCTGGAGGAGTCGCGGGGATTAGTACGATACTTAATAGTGTCTTCGGTCTTAATCCAGCTATCGTCCAATGGGCGATAAATATGCCGTTGTTTGTATTAGGTATTTTTATATTAGGAAAGAATTTCGGTTTAAAAACATTTGTTGGTACGATTGCAGTACCGTTATTTGTTGAATTAAGTAGCACTTGGCCACCAGCAACACCTGATCCGCTACTAGGTGCTATTTTCGGTGGAATGGCTTGTGGGGTTGGTATTGGTATTGTATTTCGTGGGAAAGGCTCAACGGGTGGTATTGACTTGGCTGCACAAATTTTGCATAAATATGTGCCACTTCCTTTTGGAGTGTGCATAGCTTTATTTGACGGTATCATCGTTTTAGCTGCGACGCTTGTCTTTTCTGTTGAACAAGGTTTATATGCGCTTATCGGGTTATTCGTTACTAGTCGAACGATTGATTTAGTTCAAGTGGGTTTAAGTAGTTCGAAAAACTTGATGATTATTACTGACCATGTTGAACCAGTGCGACAAGCATTGTTAAATCAAGTTGATCGAGGTGTGACGGTGTGGCAAGCAGAAGGCGGCTACACGAAAGAAGAGCGCCGCATGATTATGTGTGTCGTTAACCAAAATGAATTTAGTCGCACGTCTCAAATTATTAAGCTTATTGATCCTAAAGCATTTATTGTTGTGATGAATGCAAGTGAAGTAATAGGTGAGGGATTTAGTAAGCATTAAATATCTTAAAGATGATACCTCTTATGGCTAGATAATATAGCTGAGTAAGAGGTGTTTTTTTTAAAAAAAACTTACTAGTGGGTGATGAAACAGGAAAATAAAAGGTTGTGCGCATGGTATTATTGACATGCGGAAATATATTGAAGGAAATGAAATCAAATTGTAACATTATAAAGGTAAAAAAAAGCCGAATGAAATGTTATAATGGTAAGGCATGAGCAAGGATGTTAAAAAAACGCGCATTTTTGATGTACCCTTGCTTAAAACAAACTTAGATAAAGGTGATTGGATAACTATGATAAAAATGAAAGATGTTAAGAAGACATATCCAAATGGTGTACAAGCCTTAAATGGCATAACGATAGATATTGACCTCGGCGAGTTTGTCTATTTAGTCGGACAAAGTGGTGCTGGGAAATCGACCTTTATTAAAATCATCTTTGGAGATGAAAAAGCATCAGCCGGTGATGTAAAGGTTGCTGGACATGATTTAGTTAATATGAAGAGAAAAGAAATCCCCATGTTACGCCGAGATATTGGCGTGGTATTTCAAGATTTTAAATTGCTACCGACTATGACAGTCTATGAGAATGTCGCTTTTGCTTTAGAAGTAGTAGAAGAGACACCGAAAAACATCCGTAAGCGTGTTATGGAAGTACTAGACCAAGTAGGTCTAAAAAATAAAGCGCGCTTCATTCCTGATGAACTCTCAGGCGGAGAACAACAACGGGTCGCTATTGCCAGAGCTATTGCCAACTATCCAAAGTTATTGATTGCCGATGAGCCAACAGGGAATTTAGATCCTGATACGTCATGGGAAATCATGAAAATATTAGAAGAGATTAATGCAGCTGGGACAACGATTATTATGGCGACCCACAGTAAAGAAATTGTGAATACGATTAAAAGACGTGTTATCGCCATTGATGGCGGTATTATTGTACGTGACCAGCATCGAGGTGATTACGGCTATGAGAGCTAGAACGTTTAAACGACATATTAGAGAAGGATTTAAAAATACTTGGCGCAACAGTTGGATGACACTTGCCTCTATTGGGGCTGTGACAACAACCCTCATACTAGTGGGTGCTTTTCTTGTGTTGCTTTTAAATATTAACCATATTGCAGAGAACCTTGAAGAAGATGTTGAAATAAAAGTATTAGTTGACTTAACCGCTAACGAGGAAGAAACGATCGCTGTCGGTGAAGCCATTGAACGACTGGATAATATCCAAAGCGTGACGTTTTCAACGAAAGAAGAAGAACTCGAAAGATTGATGTCGGGCTTAGGTGATGAGGGAGATGTTTTTGGTTTAATTGATCAAGAAAACCCACTAAATGATGCCTATGTTGTTAAGTTAGTTGACCCAACTGAAACGGTCAATGTCGCAGAAGAAATTGCCACATTTGATCATGTAGAAGATGTTAATTTTGGTGAGGATTTTGTGCAGAATTTGTTTGATTTTAATGCCTATGCACGAAATATCGGGTTGGTGTTAATTGTTGCCCTTGTCTTTACAGCCATATTCTTAATTTCAAATACGATTAAAATTACTATTTTCGCAAGACGTAAAGAAATTGAGATTATGCAACTTGTTGGTGCGACCAAATGGTTTATTCGTTGGCCATTCTTTGTAGAAGGACTTTTACTCGGTTTCCTCGGAAGTCTTGTACCAATTGGGTTTATCGTTGGTGGTTATTATTATCTTGAACAAAATATTGTAGCAGTTAATCAATTTGACTTTGTTACATTAATTCCGTTTGCGCCATTTGTGTGGCAAGTGTCTGGTATTGTTGTTATGATCGGTGTTGTCATCGGTGTTTGGGGTAGTGTAATGAGTGTACGTAAATTCTTAAAGATTTAAATGGCGCGCTTTGCGCCATTTACTTCATCAATAATAAAACAAGAAATAAGGAGTTGGCATAATGAAAAAATTGTTAGTATACATATTTATTTCTGTTTTAATGGTGAACGTCGTTGTTCCTCTGTCACAACCTGTGGTAGCACAATCGATTGAAGACTTAAAACAGGAACTTAAAGAATTAGAGTCAGAAAGACAAAGCATCAATAGTGATGCAAGTAACGCAGAAGAAAAAATTGCTGCGAATGAAGCGCGTCAAAAACAAGTGAAATCTAAGATTGCTGATTTAGACCAAGATTTAGCTGTAACAGCAGATAAACTTGAAATTAAACAAAATGAGATTTCAACAACTGAAAATGAGATTTCGACAATTGAAACTAATATAACGACAACAGAAAATGAGATTACTCAAACAGAAGAAGAAATTGTTGTATTAAATAATGATATAGAAGATTTGATGCAACGTATCGAACAAAGACAAGAGCTTATCAGTTCACGCCTTCGCTCAATGCAACGCTCAGGTGGAAACTCTTCCTATTTAGAGTTAGTATTTAGCGCACAAAGTTTTGGAGATTTTATTTCGCGTTTAACAGCTGTCACAAAAATTTTAGATTCTGATAAGAATATTATGGAAGCACAACGCCAAGATAAACTAGATTTAGAGTCTAAGCGTGTAGAAGTAGAAGAAAAACAAGCGAGTTTAGAAACTAAACGTGATGAATTAACAGCAGCAAAAAAAGAGCTTGAGTCTAAAAAGGCGACACTTGTTGCACAAAGACAAGAACTTACAGAATTACAGAACGAACTAAATATTCAGCGTACGAATCAATCAAACTTAATGGTTCAATTAGAAGAAGAACATGCGGACCTTGAAGAATATAAAGTCACACTTGCTGATCAGCAAGAAATTAAACGAAAAGAAGCGTCGGCTTTACAACAGGCGATTAAACTTGCTGAAGAAGCAGCAAAAGAGGCTGAAAGAAAGCGTCAAGAAGAGGAGTTATTAAGTCAAGAACAAGATAACGATAGTGAAAGTGCGTCGGGTGGTGATAGTGGTACAAATAATGGAGCAAATGCAGGTACCACACCGCCAAGCACTGATAATGGGAGTGGCCCGATTTTACATTGGCCTGCATCAACGCGTCGTGTAACTTCAGCGTTTAACCCTAATCGTGTGCACCCGGTTACAGGCGTAGTAAGACCTCACCGTGGTATGGATATCGCTGCCCCAGGCACACAACAAATTTATGCAGCAGAAGCTGGTGTCGTTGTGGACACGTATACAGAATTTGATGGTCGAATGAACGGTTATGGTGATGCGATTCTTATCACGCATTACATTGATCTTAATGGTGACGGAAACAGACAGCAAGTCACAACTTTTTATGCGCACTTGCGGTCAGGTTCAACAACAGTAAGACCTGGTCAGACTGTCTCACGTGGACAACAAATCGCTTTAATGGGGAGCACGGGTGTAGGAACAGGCCAACACTTACACTTTGAGGTACACATCGGTGGTTGGGCACATGCAAACGCCGTTAACCCAGCAAACTATCTTTACTAAGCATAGAAATAGCGATTTTTAAATAAACTTATGTCGTATTAAATGAAGTGAAAAAGGCATCACGCACTAGCGAGATGCCTTTTTCATATCGTTATGAATTAAAATATGTTAGACTAAAAACATATAAAAGTAAATGTCATAGATGTGGAGTGGTCCGTTTTGCGTGTGAAAAAAAGCGTATTGATTGTATTATTAATGACTGCATTAATATTAGGTGGCGGTATAAGTTTTGCGGTTACTGAGTGGTTATTCGTAGATGAGAGTCAATTAGAAACGACAGGTATTACCGAAGAACAGTATACAGACATGTTAAATGAACTGTCTGAGTCAGTACAACTACCAAAGGTAGTTCAAGCATTTAATCAAATTCAATCTAACTATTTAAATGATGTGACCGACGAGCAATTAATTGAAGGTGCAATCAGCGGCATGTTAAATAGCTTAGGTGACCCCTACAGTGAGTATTTAAATGTTGAGACAATGAAGTCGTTTAATGAACAAATTGAAGCATCATTTGAAGGCATCGGAGCGGAAGTAAGTATGGTGAACGGTGTTGTGACGATTGTCTCGCCACTTAAAGATTCACCAGCTGAAAAAGCGGGATTGCGTCCTAACGATCAAGTAATAACCATTGAAGGTGAATCAACTGAAGGGTTAGACTTATTAGAAGCTGTTACAAGAATTCGTGGTGAAAAAGGATCAGAAGTTGTGATAGAAGTGAAACGTGCTAATTCTGAAGAATTGATACCTTTCACAATCATACGAGATAAAATTCCTTTAGAGACGGTGTATCGTGACCTTATCGAAAAAGATGATCAATCTCTTGGTTATATTGAAATTACTAATTTCTCTGAGAATACGGCTAACAGGTTTTTAGAAGAGTTATCAGCACTTGAGGCGGAAGGTATTGACGGATTAATCATTGACGTTCGTGGTAATCCAGGTGGATTACTTGAGGTTGTGCAAGAAATGTTACGTGAATTTATTCCGAGTGATCGGCCATATATGCAGTGGGAAGATGGCAATGGTGAAAAAGAAAGATTCTTTTCTAATTTAGATGAAGAGAAACCATATCCCCTAACGGTTTTGATTGATGAAGGTAGTGCTTCAGCTTCTGAGATTCTGGCGATATCACTAAAAGAAGCAGTAGGCGCGAATGTTGTTGGTCAAACGAGCTTCGGTAAAGGGACGGTTCAAACAACAGTACCAATGGGTGATGGTAGTTCAATTAAACTAACAGTTATGAACTGGTTATCTGCTGAAGGAACGTCAATTCATGAAGTGGGTGTAGAACCAACGATTGACGTTAAGCAACCTGATTACTATTACTCCTCCCCTATTGTTTTAGAAGATACATTACGTCCTGATACCGTATCAAATCAGGTGAGGTTTATGCAAGTCATGTTGGAAGGATTAGGTTATAAGCTGGATCGAAACGATGGTTATTTCTCAGAAGAAACGGCCAAGGCTCTTCAAGCATTTCAAGCAGATGAAGAATTAACAGGAACTGGTGAACTAGATCAGCAAACAGCAGATTTAATACAAACACGTATTATTGAGCGGATACGCAGCGGCCAAGACGATCGTCAAAAAGAACGTGCCATTGAGTCAATTATTAAATAATGTATGAGATAAGAAGTAGAAAAACCTAGCGACGTGATGTCTTCCTAGGTTTTTCTATTTTTTTAGCTAAAGCGCTTTAAAATATGATATAGTATGAAAAAGGCGGGTTTTAAGAATTAAAAAACCGAATGCCAAAAAATGTACCTATGCTGTAAAGAAAGTGAGTTGAGCACGTGGAACAGATAGTAATAGAATTATTAAAGGCTCTAGGTTGGTTCTTTCTGAATCCATTGTTTTATTGGTTTTTTATATTAATTTACATATCATCAAAGAAGCGCGTTGAAAAAGAGAGAGTAACATTTGGTTATAAGGTATTTCCTACATTAGATGAATGGTATGGATTAAAAAGAATTGGACTGATTGTAAGTGTTCTTCTTGGCATTCTATTTATTGGTTTAGGAATATTTTTACCGCCATTGATGATCGTCCTTTTGATTTTTTACTCGCTAATCTTTTCTTTATCAGGTAAATTTAGTTGGTTAAATAGTGTGTATATTTTTGGTTCAAGCAGTTTAACATGGTTATTTTATCCTTACTTTGAACCTTATTTACCAAATAGTTTAAAAGTAACACTTACATTAGATCATTGGATTATCTTCACAAGTTTGATGGGGTTATTTATGTTAGTGGAAGCCTTTCTACTGACACGGACAAGAAATGATCAAACATTTCCAGAACGCTTCATTGGCGCAAGAGGTAAACCGATGGGGCAACATCGCATAAAAAAACTGGCCTTATTGCCGCTGATTTTTATTTGGCCTATTGGCGACTTAACGTTGTTCTTTGATTGGTGGCCCGTGTTTAATTATCAAGGTGAAAGTTATGGGTTCATCATTTTTCCTTTACTATTAGGATTAGAACATGTTATTTCCACGAGACGCCCAACAGATTTTAGTCGTTGGCTTGTGAGACGCTTGCTACTTTTAGGTCTTCTTGTTATAACCTTAAGTTTACTCGGCTTTTTATATGCACCCCTTATTCTTTTAAGTGTTGTTGTTGGCTTAATTGGTCGTGAGGTGTTGCTTTATTTAACTAGACAACAAGAAGCAAACGGCACCTCATTATACGCACCTTCAACCAAAGGCTTGAAAGTCCTTGCTGTTCATCCGTTTTCGCCGGCAAGTGAGATGGGGATAGAGACAGGAGAAGTCATTTCAAAAGTCAATGGCTGTTATGTTACAACCGCTGCTGAGTTTTATGAAGCGCTCCAGTCAAATTTAGCTTTTTGTAAACTTGAAATCTACAACCTTGATGGCGAAATTCGTTTTGCTCAGCGGGCGAACTATGAAGGGGATCATCATCAACTAGGTTTAGTATTTGTTGAAGGATAATGCATACTACAGAAAAAACAGCCAATTCGGCTGTTTTTTAGTAGTTGGAGTTTATAATTCATAGTTCTGTGTCCACTGATAAAAGGGACAAAATATCATCTTTTGTTAATGATGAAAGTAATGTTTCTCCGGGCTCAATAATTTCATTAACAAGTGCACGTTTTTTTTGTTGGAGGTTGAAGATTTTTTCTTCAATTGTTCCTTCCGTAATTAGGCGAATAACTTCTACTTTCTTTGTTTGCCCAATACGGTGTGCTCGGCCTGCTGCTTGTTGTTCAACGGCAGGGTTCCACCATAAATCAAAGAGAATGACGGTATCAGCTCCAGTTAAATTGAGTCCTGTCCCACCTGCTTTTAATGAGATTAAAAACAAGTCTTTCTCACCTTGATTGAAACGATCAACCTTTTCTAATCGTTCAAGAGAAGGTGTTTGACCATCAAGAAAGAAATGATCTAGACCGAGTGAAGGGAGATTTTCAGCAATTATTTTCAACATGCTTGGAAACTGCGAAAATAATAAGACACGGCGATTTTCTTCTTTTAGTTGGGTCAAAAGAGTAGTCAATAACTCTAGCTTACCAGAATGACCGGAATAGTTTTCTAAGAATAAACTAGGGTGGCAACAAATTTGTCTTAATCTCGTGAGACCTGAGAGAATGTCCAATTTATTTTCGTTGAATGCGCCTTGGTTAATCGTGTCCTTTATTTTATTTACATACATAAGATAGACTTGTTTTTGTTCAGTTGTTAAGTCTGTATATTTTTCGTATTCAAATTTCTCAGGTAAGTCTTTTAGTACGTCAGTTTTTAGTCTTCTTAATATAAAAGGGCGCACCATTTGTTTAATCGCTACAGTATCCAATGAGAGAAAATACTTTTTTGTTCCTAGGAATCCCGGAGAGAGCGTTTGGAATATAGACCAGAGTTCTTCTAAGCGGTTTTCAATTGGTGTCCCACTCAAGGCGAAACGATGCGTTGCGACAATAGCTCGAGCAGCCTTAGCTGTTTGAGTTAAATGATTTTTAATAGCTTGTGCCTCATCTAAAATAAAATGAGTAAAAGAAATACCTTCATAATGTTTGATATCTTGTCGTAATAGCGGATAGGATGTGATTAATACATCGGCTGTTGTATGATTAAGGATGCTTTTCCGTTCAGCTTGTGAACCTGTTACAACTTGGATACTCAGTTCAGAAGCAAAGCGCTCGAATTCTTTTTTCCAATTGTAAATAAGAGATGACGGTGCGACGATCAAACTTTTTGTGTTATTTTTTTCTTCATAATCACTTAAGATATAAGTTATTGTTTGAAGCGTTTTACCTAGCCCCATTTCATCTGCTAGTATGCCCCCTAAATGATAGGTGCTTAGTGCTTTAAACCACTGATAGCCGACATATTGATAATCGCGCAAATCAGCCTGAATAGCTGGCAGGGGGTACGTTTTATTGGTTTGATTAGATAAATCATTCATCAGCGTTTGGAAAGATGTTTCATACTGTGTTGTATCTCTAAAATAATCATCAACGATTGTTGCGTGTGCGGGGCTTAAATTAATCCCATCTTTTTTTACATGACTAGCCTTAAGTTTAAGTGATTCTGCAAAAGCTTTAAACTGTTTAAACGCCTCATCTTCTAAATCGACAATTGGGCCCTGTTTAGGTCTATAATAACGTTTTTTTTCAATAAGAGCTTTCATTAATTCATGTAAATCTTGGTCGTTAATCCCAGCAATATCAAAATCAATAGCAAGCACGTTGAGACGGTCATTAAAGCGAATCGATGGGTCAAATTGAATGGCCTCCTCGTTAACAAGTGTTTTTAATTGATCAGATAAATAAACATGATACACTTGTTTGAGTTCCGGGACTACATCCAAGATAAAATCGTAAATTTTATCGACATGAAATAGCTGAAAGCGTTGATTGACATATTGAAAGCCAAATTGTCGTAAGTGTTCTATAATGCGCTCTTCTTCCTTTACGTCACGCACAACAATTTGTTCGGTTTCTTTAGTGGAACTATTAAAGGAAAAGCGGTAGTCACCGTATTGATAATCAACAGTGATACCTAGTGATTCACCAATAAACTCTAAATATAGATGGGCCTCAAGAGGCGCTTCATATAGACGGTCTTTGACTGCGTCAGTTATTTTCACTGTACCAATGCTTTCAAGCATTGGTTTTACATAGGTTAAATAGCCTTGGAAATCACTCGGCGAAATCAGTAATTGTTGGGAAAGTTGTCTTGGCATTTGTTTCATCATTGTATTGACAATCGCTGCTTGTGCATCTGTTAGTGTGAAAAAATGCGCTTTTTTAATAAACACTTGATAGTAGGGTAAATAACGGTAACTTAAAAAATCATCAAAATGTATGATTTGTCCTTCCGCATTTGTATCAATAGTGAACGTCATCTGCCCATCCAGCGGTTCTAACGATAAGTTGCTATATTCTTTTTGGTTATCCGTTTTAAGTGTGAGCGATTGTGTTTGAATATACGCAAACAAATCTTTAAATACATAAGGTGGGACAATAATCAAGCGTTGTTGTTGATCTGTATATAAATCTTTATACGTACGCTCATGGATTAATGCTTGTTGCAGTAATCGTAAAATTTCCTTATCTGTTTTAGTAAATGTATGTTTTTCAGGCTGATAGGTAAACTTTTCTGTGATCGCATAGCTTTGTTTGTAATAAGTTGCTTCAATAAATTCTCGGATATCTTTAATAATAAATGGCTTTGTTTCACCTACGTGTAATCCGATAACAATTCTTTTTTCTTCGGTAAATGACGGACTTACTTCACTAATTTGGTAATGTACTTGTAATACTTCTTTATCGTGAGTCAACGTGGTTTGTTTAAAAGCATCAAGCAAGCGTAAAGAGTATGGGTCACTCTTTTTCCTGTCGGGCTCCATTGACTCTAAGTGTGGTTGCTGGTGCTTACTAATTGCAAGTAACACAGCAGCAATATGTTTACAAGTTCCATGCGTATGAAAAGCTGGACAAGTGCAGCGCGTTTCAATATCATAATCATCATATACAAATATATTCACATGGAAGTTTTCACTTCCTCGTACATCTGCTTTCCACATGTTAATCGCTTGATTATAACTTAAATGATTCACGCGCCCTTTTTTATAATAATCAAGGCCGCGACGATAAAAACGTTGCCCTGTTAATTTCATAATTTCTTTCGGTTCAAAAATCATTCGTGGCATAATGTATCCCCTTTAAAAAAATGCTATCTAACTATTATAACAAATTTTTAAGGATTAAAGCATCACTTCAGGCGATTAGTCATTGACTTTTTTTCTTGTTTTGTGCTACTTTCAATTACAGAGTCAATAGAAACCGAACGTGTGAGGGGTTAAAACATGTAAAGAAACGTAGAAAGAGTCAATCGATCAATATTTTAATTGATGTAAAAATTTTCGAATGAAAAATAGAGATGTATCTAGCTTAAGAGAGAAGGAATAAAATAATGCACATTAAACAAGAAACAGATATGCGAAAAACATTCGCGATTATTTCACACCCGGATGCCGGGAAAACAACGATGACAGAAAAGCTGCTTATGTTTGGAAATTTAATTAGAGAAGCTGGAACAGTCAAAGGAAAGAAGTCGGGTAAGTTTGCGACAAGTGACTGGATGGAAATTGAAAAACAACGGGGTATCTCAGTAACTTCAAGTGTGATGAATTTTCCCTACAAAGATTATAAAGTCAATATTTTAGATACACCTGGACACGAAGATTTTAGTGAAGATACTTACCGTACGCTTACGGCAGTGGATAGTGTTGTGATGATTATTGATGCGACAAAAGGAATAGAAGCACAGACCATTAAGTTATTTAAAGTATGTAAGATGCGCGGGATTCCGATTTTTACTTTTATAAATAAGCTTGATCGTGAGGGGCGCGAACCTTTTGATTTATTGGATCAGATTGAAGAAGTATTAGAAATCGAAACATACCCAATGAATTGGCCCGTTGGTATGGGTAAACGTTTCCTTGGTATATTAGATCGCTACAACAATCAGTTTGTAAAGTTTAATGGAAATGACCCCGAAAGTTATATCCCCTTTGATGATTTGCATAGTGGCGATTATCAAGCAATTACTGAGGATACGACTTTTAAAGAAACAGAAGAAGAGATGTCATTATTAGATGAAGCAGGTGATCAATTTAATATAGAAAAAGTATTAAAAGGTGATCAAACACCTGTCTTCTTTGGTAGTGCGTTGGCCCCGTTTGGTGTAGAGACATTTTTTGATACGTTTATCGACCTAGCACCTACACCGAAAGCGCGCAAGACAACCGAAGGCTTAATTGACCCAATACAGGAACAATTTTCGGGGTTTATCTTTAAAATTCAAGCAAATATGAATCCTGCTCACCGAGACCGCGTAGCTTTTCTTCGCGTGTGTTCTGGTAAGTTTGAGCGAGGAATGACAGTAACGTTGCCTAGAACCGGAAAATCTTTTAAACTGAACCAAACACAACAATTTGTTGCATCAAGTCGTGATACAGTGGATGAAGCTTACCCAGGTGACATTATTGGTATTTACGATCCTGGTGTGTATCGTATTGGCGATACACTACTTGAAGGCAAGCAGACGTTTGAGTACGACGAAATGCCTCAGTTTCCACCAGAGTTATTTAAACGTGTAACAGCAAAAAATGTAATGAAGTCAAAACAATTTAAAAAAGGCTTAGAACAACTGGTCCAAGAAGGGGCTATTCAACTCTTCACGACGTACCCAATGGAAAACTATATCATTGGTGCGGTTGGAGAACTGCAGTATCAAGTGTTCGAGCATCGTATGAAACATGAATACAATGTGGATGTTGTGTTTGAGTCTGTGGGAGAAAGGATTCCGCGTTGGCTTAAAGACCAACAAGTAGATACCACTTTATTTGATGATAGAAATCTATTAGTGAAAGATCGTGAAGGAGACTTTCTAGTCTTGTTTAAAAATGATTTTGCTTTACGTTGGTTTACGGATAAGCACGAAGATATAGCGTTAATCGATCTATTCGAAGTCAATCAGTATAATCAAGCCTAATTGCGTCACAGAAATTCGTCGAAGGAAGCCCACTGCTTTAGCTGTGGGAGCAGTCAGAATGGTTATTATTTCGAAATTAAAGTAAAATATAGATAGATAAGATACAGGCTTAGACGATACATGCGTTCTAAGCCTTTTGGCTTTGATAAAACCCTAAAAAGTGATTCAATATGAATAAGATTGTTACGGTTATGGAACAAAAAAGAATGTTTGTTCGCCTTTTTGAAAAATATTATGTATAATAGGTTTACATTGTTTTGCGTAAGGTAAACGACATAAGTAGAATGAATGGAGGAAAAATGATGTCTCAATCTTTTGAGCTTATTTCTAAGTATCAACCAGCAGGGGACCAACCAAAAGCTATTGATGCCCTTGTTAAAGGCATTAATGAGAATAGGCGGATGCAGACGTTACTTGGAGCAACGGGAACGGGTAAAACCTTTACTGTGTCTAATGTCGTAACGGAAGTCAAAAAGCCGACCCTTGTGATTGCACATAATAAGACACTAGCCGGGCAATTATATAGTGAATTCAAAGAATTTTTCCCGAATAATGCGGTTGAGTACTTTGTAAGTTACTATGATTACTATCAGCCAGAAGCTTACGTACCATCAACGGATACGTTTATTGAAAAAGATGCCTCAATTAATGATGAAATAGATAAGTTGCGACACTCGGCTACTTCTTCATTATTTGAAAGAGAGGATGTATTAATTGTAGCCAGTGTTTCTTGTATTTATGGTTTAGGTTCACCGGAAGAGTATCGTTCTCAGATGCTAAGTTTACGGGCCGGTATGGAAAAAGACCGTGATCAGCTGTTGAGAGAACTTGTTGATATTCAATATGCGCGTAATGATATTGATTTCCAGCGCGGCACATTTCGAGTAAGAGGTGATTCGGTGGAAATCATCCCTGCATCTCGTGAAGAACACTGTGTTCGGATTGAGTTTTTTGGAGATGAAATTGATCGTATTAGAGAAGTGGATGCATTAACGGGAGAGTTATTAGGTGACCGTGAGCATATCGTTATTTTTCCAGCATCACACTTTGTAACTGGAGAAGATAAATTAAAGATTGCAATGAAAAATATCGAAGCAGAGATGAAAGAACAAGTCGCATTCTTTAAAGAACACGATAAGCTAATTGAAGCACAACGAATTGAGCAACGCACCCGTTATGACTTAGAAATGATGGGAGAGATGGGCTTTTGTTCTGGAATTGAAAACTATTCGCGTCATCTAACTTTGCGCGAGGCTGGTGCGACACCCTATACGCTGATTGATTATTTTCCGGATGATTTCCTTATTGTTATTGACGAGTCTCACGTGACACTCCCACAAATTCGCGGGATGTTTAATGGTGATAAAGCGAGGAAACAAGTACTTGTTGACCATGGTTTTAGATTGCCATCTGCACTTGATAATCGCCCCTTAACATTTACGGAATTTGAAGAGAAAGCACATCAGTTAATTTTTGTATCAGCGACACCTGGACCATATGAATTAGAACATACTCCGGAGATGGTCGAACAAATTATCCGCCCAACAGGCTTATTAGATCCACCTGTTCAGGTAAGACCGATACAAGGTCAAATTGACAACTTAATTCATGAAATTAATCTACGAGCACAGCGTAATGAGCGTGTTTTGATTACGACATTAACGAAGAAAATGTCGGAAGATTTAACCGACTATTTAAAAGAAATCGGTATAAAGGTGGCTTACTTACATTCTGAGATTAAAACACTTGAACGCATTGAGATTATTCGTGATTTACGTGTTGGTAAGTACGATGTTCTTATTGGGATTAACTTATTAAGAGAAGGTATTGATATACCTGAAGTATCTCTAGTCGCGATACTCGATGCAGATAAAGAAGGCTTTTTACGCTCTGACCGTGCACTCATTCAAACGATGGGACGTGCGGCGCGTAATGAGAATGGTCAAGTGATAATGTATGCTGACCGTATCACTGATTCTATGCGCCGCGCCATTGATGAAACAGAGCGCCGTCGCGAAAAACAAATGGCTTATAACGATGCACACGGTATTGTACCGAAGACGATTAACAAAGAAGTACGTGATGTGATTCGAGCAACAGTAGAGGCAATGGATAGTGATAAGATGCCGAAGAAAAATATTGATAGTATGACTAAAAAAGAGCGTGCTGTCTTTATTGAACAGATGGAAACAGAAATGAAACAAGCAGCCAAAGACTTAAACTTTGAGAAAGCGGCTGAATTGCGTGATTTAGTCTTTGAGCTAAAAGCGGAAGGATGAGTGCGTTGGTTAAAAAACATATATCCATTAAAGGTGCACGGGTGCACAACTTAAAAAATATAGATATTGATATTCCAAAAGATAAGTTAGTTGTTTTAACTGGATTATCTGGATCCGGGAAATCCTCACTTGCATTTGATACAATTTATGCGGAAGGTCAGAGGCGTTATGTGGAATCTCTATCAGCCTATGCGCGTCAATTTCTAGGTCAAATGGATAAACCAGATGTCGACACAATTGAAGGATTATCACCTGCGATTTCAATTGATCAAAAAACAACGAGTAATAACCCGCGATCAACCGTGGCTACAGTGACAGAAATATATGATTATATGCGGCTATTATGGGCGAGAATTGGACATCCGACTTGTCCGGTTCATGGTGTTGAAATTACTTCGCAAACAGTCGAAGAAATTGTTGATCAAATATTAGCGCTCGAAGAACGTTCGAAATTACAGTTATTAGCACCAGTCATTTCGGGTCGTAAGGGTGAACATACAAAAGTACTTGAGAATCTTCAAAAAGAAGGCTATGTACGTTTACGAATTGATGGTGAAATGGTTGAGATTACCGATGATATTAAGTTAGAGAAAACCAAAAAACATACGATAGAAGTTGTCGTTGATCGAATTGTTGTGAAAGAGGGCATTAAAAGTCGCTTGAGTGATTCAGTAGAAACAGCTTTAAAGCTAGGGGAAGGTCAATTAATTGTTGATGTTATAGGAAAAGAGGCATTGCAATTTAGTGAACGCCACGCTTGCCCCATTTGCGGCTTTTCTATAAGTGAACTTGAGCCACGACTTTTCTCATTTAATGCACCTTACGGTGCGTGTTCAACATGTGACGGTTTAGGTCATAAAAAGGAAGTTGATATTGATTTAGTTATTCCAGATAAATCTTTGACGCTAAACGAAGGGGCTATTGTCGCTTGGCAGCCAACGAGTTCACAGTACTATCCACAGTTATTACAAAGTGTCTGTGCCCATTACGGTATTGATATGGATACCCCAGTGAAAGATTTACCAAAAAAACATATGAACAAAATATTAAATGGTAGTGGTAAAACAAAAATACGCTTTAAATATGAGAATGATTATGGGATGTCAAGGGATACGAAAATTGAATTTGAAGGTGTACTTCATAACATACAGCGCCGCTTTAAAGAAACGACATCAGACTATATTCGAGAACAAATGGAAAAATATATGGCAGAGTCCGATTGTCCCACGTGCCAAGGTTATCGTTTAAATGAAGAAGCACGAGCTGTACGTATTAACGGGCGTCATATCGGAGAAATTGCTTACCTTCCTGTGACAGAAGCAAGGGATTTCTTCCAAACGCTTAATTTGACTGAACAAGAACGCCAAATTGCTAAACTTATTTTAAAGGAACTTGATGAACGCTTAACATTTTTAATTAATGTTGGATTAGATTACTTAACACTCTCTCGTAAAGCTGGTACATTATCAGGTGGAGAAGCACAAAGGATTCGATTAGCTACCCAAATTGGCTCTGCTTTAACGGGGGTGCTCTATGTTTTAGACGAGCCTTCTATTGGTCTTCATCAACGTGATAATGATCGCTTAATTGAAACACTAAAAAACATGCGTGATTTAGGTAATACATTAATTGTGGTTGAACACGATGAAGATACAATGCTTGCGGCAGATTACTTAATTGATATTGGTCCAGGTGCTGGAGAACATGGTGGACAAATTGTTGCTCAAGGAACACCGAAGCAGGTGATGGCAAATAAGCAATCACTCACAGGACAATACCTTTCAGGCAAAAAACAAATTAATGTGCCCTCTAAACGACGAGAACCAGATGATCGCTGGCTTACTGTTACTGGCGCCCGTGAAAATAACTTAAAAAATATCGATGTCGCTATTCCGATTGGTCTAATGACAGGGGTCACGGGTGTATCAGGCTCAGGGAAAAGTTCATTAATCAATCAGATTGTTCACAAAAAACTTGCACAATTATTGAATCGGTCTAAGCAAAGACCAGGTAAACATGAGAAATTAACAGGGCATGAACATCTAGAGAAGGTCATTGATATTGATCAGTCACCAATAGGTCGGACCCCTCGATCAAATCCAGCAACATACACAGGCGTGTTTGACGATATTCGAGATGTATATGCTCAAACGAATGAGGCGAAAGTCAGAGGCTATAAAAAGGGACGTTTTAGTTTTAATGTTAAGGGTGGCCGTTGTGAGGCATGTCGAGGCGATGGCATTATAAAAATCGAAATGCACTTTTTACCGGATGTCTATGTCCCTTGTGAAGTATGTGATGGTAGAAGGTATAACAGAGAAACATTAGAAGTAAAATATAAAGGTAAAAATATTGCGGATGTCTTAGAAATGACAATAGAAGAAGCATTAGATTTCTTTAAAAACATTCCTAAAATTAAACGGAAACTACAAACGATTTTTGATGTTGGTCTTGGTTATATACGTCTAGGTCAACCGGCTACCACATTATCTGGCGGTGAAGCACAGCGCGTGAAATTGGCTAGCGAGTTGCATAAACGTTCTAACGGAAAGACACTTTATATTCTAGACGAGCCAACAACTGGTCTACACGTGGATGATATTTCACGCTTATTGGAAGTGCTTAATCGTCTTGTAGAAAACGGTGACACCGTCTTAATTATTGAACATAATTTAGATGTCATTAAAACGTGTGACTATTTGATTGATTTAGGACCGGAAGGTGGAGACCGCGGGGGTACGATTTTGGCAACTGGAACACCAGAGATAATTTGTGAACATGATGCCTCGTATACAGGAAAGTATCTGGCACCTTTATTAAATAAAGCAACGCCACAGAAGTGAAAGATGTTTATTTTTATTGGAAAAGTGGAATGTTATAGTGTAATTAAAGTAAATAACGGTTGTTTTGAATGGAGGAATAGCTGATGGGTAAAAAACTGTATCGATCAAATCAAAATGTTATGCTAGCAGGTGTTTTGGGTGGACTGGCCGAATATTTAAATGTGGATGCGACGTTAATACGATTAATTTTTATCATATTACTCTTATTTACGGCTGGTTTACCGTTAACGGTTTTATACATTGCGGCAGCAATAATTATTCCGAAAAGTGAGGTGTATTGATGATGAGATGGCTTGTATCGCTAATTTTACAAGCGCTCGCTATTATTACGGCTGGTTATCTATTTGATGGCTTTTATATTGAGTCGTTTTGGATTGCAATTATCGCAGCAGTTATCCTAACAGTTCTCAATGCTATTGTCAAACCAATCTTAGTCATTCTCACCTTACCAATCACAATTTTAACATTGGGTCTGTTTATGTTTGTGATTAATGCAATCACACTCATGCTCGCACAATCAATCATTGGAGATGGTTTTGTTATTGATGGTTTTGGTTTAGCTATTGTCGCATCAATTGTTATCTCATTAATAAATATGGTGCTTCAAAGTGGATTAAATGATTAGTGACTGTTGATTTTTAGTCAGATGCCGTTTGGTATCTGACTTTTTTCGGATGCAATACATTCCCTTAGATGGGTTCAAATTAAAAATAGAGGTGGACGATAGTTTTACTTGATATTGAGCTACTCAAAAATAATTTTCCATTAGAAAAAAATGAAAAGCAAGCCGTAAAACAAAAGGTTTTATGTTATAATCTTTTAGAATTTTGTCCCACTTTGAAATTATATTAAAACACTTTTATCGCAAGAAAGCGATATTTTTGATATGATAAAACATAGATTAATTGTGAAAGTAGGAACATTTATGTCGCTTTATTTCCGATTTGATTTTAAAAAACACACTGATCAAAAAAATGCGCCATACCTTTTTAGTAACCCTAAAAAGGTATGGCAATCCGATAGGATAGAAGATGTGATACCGATGCTTAAGGAGGTAGAAGAGGCAAACAATCAGGGACTATATGTTGCTGGGTATCTTGCTTACGAAGCTGCAGCCGCATTTGATCCACACTTCAATGTAAATAAATCAGTAGCTCCACTTATGGTGTTTGCGAGTTTTGAGTCGCCATCACAGGTAGACAAGGCAAAGAAGGCCCCTTTTTTTCTCCATCCATGGCAAATAAGTGAGGACATAAGCCGTTATGAGCAAAAAATTGCTCGGATAAAGGAAGCGATTAGGCAGGGCGATACATATCAAGTCAATTACACAATAAGGTTGTTTACTAAGTTTTTTGGTGATCCTTACAGTTATTATCTAGCTCTAAGAGATAAACAACAAGGAAATTATAGCGCTTACCTTCAATATAACGATGAGCATATTTTGTCACTTTCACCAGAGTTATTTTTTAAAGTCAATAATCAGCATATTACTACAAAACCGATGAAGGGCACGAGTAAAAGAGGGACAACACCAGAAACTGATGAGATGAATAAATCCCATCTCACATCCTCTGAAAAAGAACGAGCGGAAAATATGATGATTGTTGATTTATTGAGAAATGATTTAGGGCAGCTAGCAACTAAGGGGTCTGTTCATGTATCGAAATTACTGTCAGTTGAAACATATCCAACCGTTCATCAAATGACCTCAACAATAGAAGCTGAAGTGCCGGAAGATAGTGGCTTAGTTGATTGGTTTAAAGCTCTTTTTCCTTGTGGGTCAATTACGGGTGCTCCCAAGATCAAAACCATGGACTATATAAAATCTTTAGAAGATACGCCACGCGGGGTGTATTGTGGAGCAATTGGCTATGTTACGCCAAAGAAAGAGGCTATTTTTAATGTTCCTATTCGAACGGTCAGTATTGATGCGTCAACAAACCAGGCTATTTATGGTGTAGGCGGGGGAATTACGTGGGATTCAATAGGAAGTGAAGAGTTTCAAGAGGTGCACACAAAGGCTAAGGTACTAGATATTCCTTTACCCATGTTTGATTTGTTAGAATCACTGCGTTTATCAAATGGTACATTTATCAGATACGATCAGCATATAAGGCGATTAACACAAGCGGCAAAAACTTTTCAATTTATATTAGAAGAATCACAGTTGCGTGACATGAAAATAAAGCTAACAAAGCAATATCCAAAAGGAGAATATAAAGTAAGACTTTTGCTTGCTAAAGATGGCTTATTATCTGCAGAGGTTATTCAAATAAATGAATTACAAGCCCCTATATACTGTTATCTGGCCAAGCAACCTATATCAAGCAAGCATTTATTTAGTTGTTATAAAACAACGCAGCGCTCACATTATGATGCGTTGGCTGTTAAGAAGTCAGACAACTTTTCAACGCTGCTTTATAATGAGCGGGGAGAGGTAACAGAATTCGCGATTGGGAACGTCGTGATAGAAAAAAAGGGAAAGAGGTATACGCCGCCACTATCAGTGGGGTGTCTACCGGGGATTTACCGAAATATGCTTATAGATAATAAGCAGGTTGAAGAGAAACGATTAACAATAAATGATGTCATATCTGCTGATGCTGTTTTTTTGACTAATAGTGTAAGGGGCATGATTGAAGTTAAGATTATGTTTGCGCATAGTTAATGCTAGGATAAGTAATTCATGCTACAATAATTATTGAGATGTTCATCCAGAGTTAAGTTTAGCTTTAGTGGCTGATGAAAGTAAACTATTTAACTAAAGAGAGAAGGTGGAATCACCATGGCTAAAGTACAAACAAAAGATTTGTTGGATGAGTTCAAATTAGAACTCGTAGCAGGTGAAACAGGACTTGACCGTGAATTTATTATGAGTGATATTTCAAGACCTGGAATTGAGTTGACAGGTTATTTTAGATATTATCCGAAAGCACGTTTGCAAATTCTTGGTAAGACAGAGCTGTCTTATTTTAATGAACTGACGTCGGAAGAAAGAAAAGCTCGATCGCTTAAACTGTGTTCAAAAGTAACGCCGTGCATCGTTATCACAAGAGGGATGGATATTCCACAAGAGATAATAGAAGCGTGTAATGAGAAAAGCGTGCCACTTTTACGTTCACCATATAAGACAACGCGTGTTGTGAGTCGATTAACGAACTTTTTAGAATCACGCTTTGCCCCCTTTACAGCCATTCACGGTGTCCTTGTTGATATTCACGGTGTAGGTGTGATGATCATGGGACAAAGTGGTGTCGGTAAGAGTGAAACGGCGCTGGAACTTGTCAAGCGTGGTCACCGACTTGTTGCAGATGATTCAGTAGAAATTACACAAGAAGATTATGATCGTTTAATTGGAACATCGCCAAAGCTTATTGAACACTTATTGGAGATTCGAGGGTTAGGTATTATTAATGTGATGACTTTGTTTGGTGCAAGTGCTGTACGTTCACATAAAGAAATTGATTACGTCATTAACTTAGAGAACTGGGACGAGAAAAAACAGTATGACCGTATTGGCATGGAAGAAGAAACGTTAAAAATTATTGATGTAGAAATTCCAAAAGCGACTATACCCGTCCGCCCAGGTCGTAACGTTGCTGTTATTATCGAAGTTGCGGCTATGAATTTCCGTCTAAAACGTCTAGGGTTAAATGCAGCAGAAGAATTTACTGCGCGCTTAGCTGAAACGATAGAATCAGAGAAACATAATCTAGAACAAAATAAAGAGTTTTAATTGCTGTAAGGGGGAAATGGTTTGTTTATACTAAACCAAGCGTTAAATCCAGTCTTTTTAAAATTAGGACCGATTACAATCTATTGGTATGCGGTTATTATTGTTACGGGCGTCGTTGTTGGACTTGTGCTCGCAACGAAAGAAAGTGTTCGCCTGGGACTTAAAAATGAAACGTTCGCGGATTTGCTCATTTGGGCGTTACCAATTGCGATTATTTCGGCAAGACTCTACTATGTCATTTTTGAATGGCAACGTTACCTAGATCGAGAATGGTGGGCGCCATTTGCGGTATGGGAAGGTGGTATTGCTATTCATGGCGCGCTTATAGGCTCTGTTATTGTGGCCTATATATTCTGTAAAAAGCGTGACATTCCATTTTATAAACTGGCTGACATTGCGGCACCCAGTATTATTATTGGCCAAGCGATAGGTCGCTGGGGAAATTTTATGAATCAAGAAGCACATGGTGGTCCGGTTTCTGATTGGGCATATGATACCTTTATCCAATACTTGCCGTCATTTATCGAAAACCAAATGACCATTGATGGTGTCCTGTATCATCCAACCTTTCTATATGAATCTGTTTGGAACTTAATCATTTTTGGTCTTTTAATGTATTTACGTAAAGTCAATCCATTACGAGGTGATATTTTCTTAACATACGTTATGGGCTATTCTGTTGGACGTTTCTTTATCGAAGGTATGCGGACGGATAGTCTATACGTTGTAGGTAACTTAAGAACAGCGCAACTGATTTCTATTCTGTTAATTATCTTAAGTCTTGTCTTAATGTATCTCAATAGAAAAAAACAGTGGATCACTGTTTTTTACAACGGAAAGAAAAGAAAGTAATGTGTAACCTGTTGAGTCATTCAACAGGTTACTTTTCAGATTAAATGTTTTTAGAAGGAGTAGCATGAAAAAGATATTAATTAGAGGTTTACATAAAGGATTGAATGTGACATGGACGTTAAGTAAAGTTATTTTTCCAATCACACTCATTGTTTCGTTACTACAACACACACCTGTTTTACCCTTTTTTATCGAAAAAATCACGCCTTTAATGAGTTATATCGGTCTTCCAGGAGAAGCAAGTGTGCCACTTGTATTAGGCTTCAGTTTAAATTTATATGCAGGAATTGCAGCAATCATAACGTTCGAGTTTACAGTGAAGCAAGTCTTTATGCTAGCTGTCATGTTGAGTTTTGCTCATAATTTACTTGTTGAATCAACGATAGCGGTAAGAGTGGGGATAAAGTGGCCGATTGTTGTAATCATTCGGTTAAGCCTAGCTTTTTTCAGTGCAATCATCATTCATCACTTTGTGCCGTTTGGAGACACGCTAGCTAAATACTCATTAAGCACTGTTGGACAAAATGACATTACAGGAATACTAAATATCATTACTTACGCTTTAAGGGCTGCATTAGCGAGTGTTTGGGGTTTGATGATTATTGTGGTGCCACTTATGGTAGTGATGCAGCTCTTTCGTGATTTGGGTTGGTTGGATATGTTAACCGAATGGTTATCACCATTTACACGTTTACTAGGTATCAGAAGTAATGCAACCCTGACGTTAGTTGCAGGTTTAACAATGGGACTCGCGTTCGGTGCTGGTGTGATGGTTGAGGCGATTAAAGATGATAAAGTAGAGAAAAAAGATATGTATTTAAGTTTTATCTTTCTTGTTAGTTGCCATGCGGTAGTTGAAGATACATTAATCTTTGTTCCTCTGGGGATTCCTGTATGGCCATTGTTTGTTATTCGCTTATTGACAGCCATTATATTAACTCGTATTGTAAGTATTATATGGACACATGTAGAAAAAAGACAAACTATTTAGCGGAGGGTATTATGATTAACACATTATTATTTGATTTAGATGGAACGTTGATTGACACGAATGAACTTATTATTGCATCATTTACACACACATTAAAAAAACATACAGGGAGAGACTATTCTAAAGAAGAGATTTTACCATTTATCGGTCCACCACTGATTGACAGTTTAACGAGTGTTGATCCATCTCAAGCAGAAGCGATGATGGAAACATATCGATCACATAATATTAGCGCACATGGGACGTATGTAAAAGCCTATCCGACAGTTGTAGAAACAATTAAAAAATTACATGAGCTTAACTTTAATCTAGCAATTGTAACGACAAAAATGACAGATACTGCAAAACTCGGGTTAGAAATGACAGGACTGGCACCTTATTTTGATGTGGTGATTGGTTTAAATGAGGTTGAACACGCAAAACCTCATCCTGAACCAGTGTTAAAAGCTTTAGATGCTCTCGGTCAAACACCAATGCATGCGCTTATGATTGGTGATAATTCACATGATATCGAAGCGGGTCAAAATGCGGGAACCAAAACAGCAGGCGTAGGTTGGGCAATCAAAGGCAGAGATTTTTTAGCGGATTTTAAACCGGATTATATGTTAGAAGAATTGAAAGATTTATTAACAATACTTGAGGTGGAATGATGCGACAAACGGAACGTTTCTTTGTCGAGGGTCCTAATAGCTTATGGCAATTATATAAAACGGTGGCCTTTTCTAAGGTAATGAAGAACTTTATTATTATTCAACTCGCGCGGTATACACCATTTTTCCCAGTGAAAAATTGGCTGTATCGTAAGTGTTTACACATGCAAGTAGGAAAACAATCAGCATTTGCCTTAATGGTAATGGTTGATTTAATGTTTCCTGAACGGATTTCTGTGGGTGATAATACGATCATTGGTTATAATACCACAATTCTAACGCATGAGTACCTCATTAAAGAATACCGTTTAGGTGACGTCGTTATTGGTAAAAATGTGATGATTGGTGCAAACTGTACGATTTTACCCGGCATAACGATTGGTGACGGAGCAACAGTGGCGGCGGGAACAGTCGTATCAAAAAGTATTCCAGCCCATGCTTTTGCAAGAGGTAATCCGATGGTTGTTACTGAAAGAAAAATAGATGGACAGTAAAGAAGGGATTTGTGTGAAATTTTCTAATGCTAATCGAGAAGAGACGATGCGTCACATTCTTGAAACAACGTATGATGTCATTATTATTGGTGGTGGATTAACTGGTGCAAGCATCTTATTTGATTTACAAACGCGTGGGGTTAAGACATTGCTATTAGAAAAAAGTGACTTTGCTTCTGCTGCATCTGAAAGCTTTGATGTACTTATTTATGATAAGGATACCTTTCAAAGTTTACCGAAAAGTAAAAGAAATGAATTACAACAGTTAAATAGTAATTTAGGAAGTGCTTTTCAGTTCATACCAGCAGTCGAGGTGATGTCACACCACTCTCCTGTCTCAGAACAAGTAAAAAGGCGCTTCTTACCTTTTTTCAAGAAAGATTCGGTAGAACAACCAGTCACAAAAGTGATGATTCACGACCAATTTAAAAAACCATTGCAATCATTTGGACGTTTAACACAAACGCACATACCTTTTGTTGATACGGCAAGACTTACAATTGATTTAATAAAGGCAAGTGTAGCCCTAGGGGCTGATGTGATGAATTATCAAATGGTCACAGACTTATATATATCAGCGGACGCAGTAAAAGGGGTATTTGTGGAAGATCAGATTATCGGTGAGACACACGTGATTTATGGAAAAAAAGTTGTTAATGCGACAGGACTAGAATCTGGTTCTTGGCACAATCGATATAAGGACCAATCAGCATCAAAACTTACGCTATCACCTAGACGAAAGTATCAATGGCTGATGGATGATACGCTCTGGCCAATAAAGGTGCCTTTAATCATAAAGGGAGGCGTTTTTTCTCAAACTGTGACGATTATACCTAAGGAAGAAGGGGTGTTGATTAGTACGATTCGCCAAGGAGATGATATGCTTCGAACGCATATGGTCTTTAACGAAGTAAAAAGTCACCTATCACATCTCCTCGAACAACAAGTGCTTAATCCTGATCGTGTAGTGACGTTAAAGACAGTGAGGGAAGTCGTGACACATGCTGCGAAACAGCCATTAGCCTTCTATAATACACGACCTGATGTCTTAACAGCTATTGGAAGTCCAATGTCAAATTATCGCCGGTATGCTGCTTTAATTGGGGATGAAATCGTCAAACAGTTTAAAAAAGAAGCGGCAATTTTATACGAAGCATCAACAACGAAAGAACGTGTTATTGTTTCAGAGATTATTGAGGATTCAAATGAGGAATTACCTCGCTTTTCTCAACGGGAATGTCAGTTGATGACAAAATATCAACTTCTTCCTGATAGATTTGAAGAATACAGTCAGCGAGTGGAACGACTCATGATTGATTATCCAATTCCTAAATTGTTATTTATCGAATTACTTTATACGTTAGAAAATGAAGGTATTTATAAAGCTGGAGATTTTTTGATGCGAAGACTCCGTCTAGGCGTCTTTCTTTATACGCTTCATTCGGAAGTCGTCTTTCAAATCTTGCGATTTTTAGAATACCGTCTTGCGTGGACAAGAGAAGAACGCTCTTACTATGAGAGAGAAGTAAAGCAATTTCTCGAGGAAAGAAATAAGCTTGATTAAGGATAAATAGTGTGAGGACTGCGTGTTCTATGCTATACTTACGTTTAACACACTATGTTTAGAAGGGGTATTAAATGACTTTGAAAAATAATATGTCAAACCCAACCTTACCAAAACAGAAAATCATTCCGTTTATTCATGACGGCGATTTTTTCTTTACAAAAGGCGTTGATGCTTTTTATAAGCGGAAATTTGATTTGGCTTTAAAATTTTTAAATAAGGCAAAAGATATTGATCCGTCTGAGGCGCTATACCCGTCACAAATATCAATTATCTATACGGAGATTGGCGCTTATCATGCGGCTAATCAAATATTGAATGAAGTGATAGCTTCTCATGGTGATGATTATGTGGATAGTTATTATTTAATTGCTAACAACTATGCTCATCTTGGCCTGTTAAATGAGGCGCAAAAATACGCGACACTTTATATGGAGAAGGATCCTGACGGTGAATTTTATTCAGAAGCTGAGCAACTGATAACGGTACTTGACTTAACGCTTGAAGAAGAAATGGAGTACTTTGAAGATGAAGATGATTTGGTCATGTATCAGGAGACGGCTTTTTATTATTTACAGCAAGAAGATTATGTAAAAGCAACTGAAACATTACAAGAGGCAGTCGAGCTCTTCCCAGATCATGAAGTATTTTCTTTTCAACTCCGTTATGCGCGTTTTTTTAATGGGGAACAAATCGCGGCTATAAAAGAAGAGGAAGCGGTGCTTCGGTCATCACCAGAACAATTAGCTTCTAGGTTTAATTTAGCAACTTTCTACTACCATATGGGAAGAAATGAAGATGTGAAAAAAGTGATGGCAACATTGTTTGGGGTATATCCCTTACATCAAGAACAAGCGTTAAAGGTTGCTATTGGTTATACCTTAGCTGGATATAACGAAGAAGCCATCGATCGTTTTAAGCGCTTAAATAAATCAATTGTTAAGCATCATGTAGACTATTATAAATATTACTGTCTTTCATTATATCAAGCAGATTACCAAGCAGAAGCGCTGGCATTGTTTGAAGAAGCGAAACGATTACACAAAAGTCTTCTAAATCAACCAGCACCTTGGGAAAACCAGTACTGAGCAAATCAGTGGACGCGAGGAAAGTTATATACCATAATAGGTATAACAAACTATTAGATATAATCCGTGCTATCGCGCATAGTTAAAACAGAAAGGATTGAATGTGTAAATGACTGAAGAACGTATTTATGATGTAATAATTATTGGTGCAGGACCGGCGGGTATGACAGCGGCTGTCTACGCTTCACGTGCTGATTTAGATACTTTAATGATTGAACGTGGAATTCCGGGAGGTCAGATGGCTAACACAGAAGATGTCGAAAACTATCCAGGATATGAAAGTATTCTTGGGCCAGATTTATCAAACAAAATGTTTGAACATGCAAAGAAGTTTGGCGCAGAGTATGCTTATGGTGACATTACAAGTATTATTGATGGTCACCGGTATAAAACAGTGAAAGCTGGCGATAAAGAGTATAAAACGAAAACCATTATTATCGCAACGGGTGCGAAGTATAAGAAGTTAGGTATTCCGGGTGAAGAGGAGTTAGCAGGTCGCGGCGTTTCATATTGTGCTGTATGTGACGGGGCGTTCTTTAAAGATAAAGAATTGATTGTCATTGGTGGTGGTGATTCTGCAGTTGAAGAAGGTGTTTATCTGACACGCTATGCAAAGAAAGTCACTATTGTTCACCGACGTGATGAATTACGTGCGCAAAAAATTCTTCAAGAGCGTGCATTCAAAAATGATAAGGTTGATTTTATCTGGGATACTATTGTCACAGATATTAATGGAAAAGATGGAAAAGTTGGATCAGTGACATTGAAAAATGTTCATACTGACCAAGTAACGGAAAAAGCAGCTGATGGTGTGTTTATTTATATTGGACTTGAGCCATTGAGTGGACCGTTCGAATCGCTAGGCATTACAAACAGTGACGGATATATTCCTACCAATGATCAGATGGAAACAGATATTCCTGGTATTTTTGCCGTAGGTGATATTCGTGAAAAAACACTCCGTCAGATTGTTACAGCAACAGGTGATGGGAGTATTGCAGGACAAAATGCTCAACATTATATTGAAGAGCTTGAAGAAGAGCTACAAAAACAAGTTCAGTAAAACTTTACTCGTTCTTAATCTTTTTGTAACCTAACTGCAAAGGAAGAGGGGTATACTATAAGTAAGTAATTAACCCCCCCTTTTAATATAAGAAAATAATTTGCACAGTGTTTGAGCATGTACTCAAAGACTGTGTCTTTTTTTGTAGATATATCACCGTTATTATTTTATCGTTTAACACGATAAGACTCCTATCCTATATTTTTCTTGCAATTACGCAGATATATTTTGACCTACCTCCATCTAAAATCCTTATGTGTTTTTGAATAATTAGTTTTTTTTGGAAAAAAGGATTAGAGAAATGCCAGGTTGGTGAGAAATTACAGGGTTTTGGTAACTTTTTTAAGATGAAACAATCGATTGCTAGCTTAAGTTTTGCTATAATAGATAATGAGTGTCAACGAGGAAGTGAGTGAAGCATATGCAACGTGTAACAAATTGTTTGATAGTAAATAATAACAAAGTACTTTTACTTAAAAAGCCGCGCTATGGATGGTACGCTATGCCTGGTGGCAAAATGGAACCAAAGGAAACAATCAAGGAAGCTGTTATTAGAGAAGTATTTGAAGAAACAGGTTTAAACGTTATTAATCCGAAAATTATGAGTATAGCAACAATGAATAAAACGTCAGCAACACCTCCAAAAGATGACTGGATGATGTTTACATTTGTGGCTGAGAATTATACAGGGACACTTGTTGAGACATGCCCTGAAGGTGAGCTGGAATGGGTTGATTTTAGTCAATTACGTGATATTCCGACGGCACCGAGTGATCGCATAATACACGAATATGCCTTAATTAAGAAAGAATTGCTTTATGCACAGTTTGAATTGGATGAACAAGATCAATTAATATCTTATAAAACGCAAGATAAATAGAGGAGGCAGAGGACATGACCCAACACCGTGAAACATCTCTTGTTATTATTACAGGTATGAGTGGCGCTGGAAAAACAGTTGCTGTTCAAAGTTTTGAAGATTTAGGTTATTATTGTGTAGACAACTTACCTCCTGCACTCTTACCTAAATTTCTAGAGCTAATGAAAGATGCATCAAATAATATTAATAAAGTAGCTCTGGTGATTGATTTACGAGGACGCGAATTTTTTGATGCACTCTTTAAAAGTTTGGATGTATTGTCAGATTTAGATTGGATTGATGAGCATATATTATTTTTAGATGCACAGGACCAAACACTCGTATCACGTTATAAAGAAACGCGTCGTTCACACCCACTCGCACCTAATGGCTTACCGCTTGAGGGTATAAAGAAAGAGCGCCAGCTGTTAAGTGATTTAAGGGGTAGAGCGCAGCATTTTATTGAGACAACTAACTTAAAACCAAAAGAATTACGAGAAAAAATCGTTCGGAAATATGGTGAAAAAGAACAACAAATCTTTTCAGTACATGCGATATCTTTTGGCTTTAAATATGGTATGCCGATTGATGCTGACCTCGTTTTTGACGTGCGATTTCTGCCGAATCCTCACTATGTCGAGCATCTACAGCCACAAACTGGCCTAAACCCAGATGTTAGAGAGTATGTGTTTAAGTGGTCTGAAACACAGAAGTTTTTGGACAAATGGTTAGATTTATTGAGTTTTATGTTGCCACAGTATAAAAAAGAAGGTAAATCTCAACTCGTCATTGCCATTGGCTGTACCGGTGGTCAACACCGTTCTGTTGCATTGGCAGAACATGTTGCAAAGTATTTTTCTCACCAATATACGACGCATGTCTCTCACCGAGATATTGACAAACGGAAGGGACATTAATAATGGAAGAAACTCTAAAAAAAGTAACTGTACTTGGTGGCGGTACAGGTATGCCAGTTATATTGCGCGGGCTAAAGAAATACCCGATTGATTTATCAGCTATTGTGACAGTAGCTGATGATGGCGGTTCATCTGGACGTCTACGCACAGAGATGTCTATGCCTGCTCCGGGCGATATTCGTAATGTGATTGCAGCACTTTCAGAAGTTGAACCGATGATGGAAGCGTTATTGCAACATCGATTTGATTTAGGAGAAGTGGGATTAAAAGGGCATTCTATGGGGAATCTCATTTTAGCGGCAATGACAGCTGTCACAGGCGATTTTTATTTAGGTATTAAAGAAATAGAAAAGGTATTTAATGTGAAGGGGCAAATTTATCCTGTCGCAAATCAAAACCTTTTTTTGAGTGCGGAAATGCAGGATGGAGAAATTGTTGTTGGTGAATCAAATATTCCGCGAGCTAATAAACCTATTCACCGTGTGTTTGTCGAACCTAAAACAGCTGAGCCTTTACCTGAAGCGGTTGAGGCAATAAAAAAATCAGATTTAATTGTTATTTCTCCAGGTAGCCTTTATACGAGTACTTTACCAAATCTTATTGTTCCACAGGTCGCTGAAGCGTTGCGTCAAACAGATGCTGAAGTTGTTTATGTGTGTAATGTCATGACGCAAAATGGCGAAACGGACGGTTTTACGGCTTACGATCATGCACGGGTGATTTTAGAGCATGTAGGTGAGGGCGTTATAGATACCATTCTTGTTCATAGCGATGGTTTTACAGAAGAAATTTTAGAACGTTATTTAGAAGAACAAGCGCAGCCTGTTGTTTATGATAAAGAGCGCTTAGAAACACTTGGTTTAGAAATTGTCGAAGGAAACATTATTACAGATCACGATCATGTCTTACGACATGATAAAAATAAAGTCGCAAAAATATTATGTGGACTGATTGGTGTATGTGATCAATTAGAAAGGTGAATGTCTTATGTCTTTTGCATCAGAAATCAAAAAAGAACTGACGCAAATTGATAACAATGACTGCTGTAAAGAAGCAGAACTGGCGGCACTTATTCGTATGAATGGCGCTGTTTCGATTGCAAGAATGACGTACGTTTTAGACGTTCAAACGGAGAATGCTGCGATTGCTAGGCGCATGTATACGTTGATTAAGGCGCTCTATCCGTATCCAATCAAATTGCTTGTGCGTAAAAAAATGAAATTGAAGAAAAACAATGTGTACATTGTAAGGATTGAGGAAGGTGCTAAAGATATTTTACTTGATTTAAATATCTTGAAAGAACCTTTCGCATTTGTTCGAACAATCTCAGATCAATATCTAAAGAAATCATGCTGTAAGCGTGCGTATTTAAGAGGTGCCTTTTTAGCAGGCGGTTCGATTAACAACCCTGAAACATCTTCTTATCACTTAGAGATTGCTAATAGTTACGAAGAACATAATAATTCACTGCAAAAACTCATGAATAGCTTTGATTTGCATGCGCGTACACTTGAGCGACGGAATGGTTTCATTACCTATATAAAGGAAGCTGAGAAAATTACAGAGTTTTTAAATTATATTGGCGCACACCATGCTTTATTTAAGTTTGAAGACGTTCGAATTATTCGTGACATGCGTAACTCTGTTAATCGTTTAGTCAATTGTGAAACGGCTAATCTGAATAAAACAATAGGCGCGGCATTTAGACAGGTTGAAAACATTAAGTTTATTGAAAAAACTGTTGGACTAGCTGCTTTGCCAGATAAATTACAAGAAATCGCGCATTTACGTGTCAAGCACCCAGAAGTATCATTAAAGGAGCTTGGGGAATTAGTCAGCGGCTCTCAAATAAGTAAATCTGGCGTAAATCATCGATTGAAAAAAATCGATCAATTTGCAGATCACCTACGCACAGAACAGTTACTATAAAACAGGCCAAATATCACTAATGTGATTTGGAAGAAATCGCGTATAATGAAAGTGTTGTATGATTTTTTGAAATTTTGTCAAAAGGAGCGAATCAAACCGATGAAATGTCTCGTTAGTGTGGATCCAGGGCTTCAAGCTTCTCCAGCCTCAATCTTTGTTCAAAAAGCGAATAGCTTTTCGTCAGAGATTTATTTAACTAAAGGTAATCGTCGTGTCAATGCGAAGAGTATTATGGGGTTATTGAATTTAGCTATTGCTAAGGGTGAGACAATTGAACTAACAGCTACGGGACATGATCAAGGTGAAGCGCTGCAAACATTAGGTGATTTTTTGCAACAAGGCGACTAAGAACACATGTAGAAGCAACGATACCGCATTGGGTACTGTTGCTTTTTGCATATTCTAAAAAACAGGAGGTATTAACATGACTTTACACATTAATCATGTGACAAAACGTTTTGGCTCATTTACTGCCGTTGATGATTTATCATTGACAATAAATGATAAACAAATCTTTGGCTTTTTAGGAGCAAATGGTGCAGGTAAAACAACAACGTTTCGTATGATTCTTGGTTTAATTGATCAATCAGAAGGTCAGATTGATTGGAATAATCAAACAATCGATTATAGTATCACTGATAAAATTGGTTATTTACCGGAGGAACGCGGGTTATATCCTAAGATGAAAGTAAAAGAACAAATGATTTATCTTGGTCGATTGAGAGGGATGAATAAACAAGCGATTATTAAAGAGCTTGACTACTGGCTTGACCGATTTAAAATACCGGATTATAAAGAAAAGAAAGTTGAGGAATTATCAAAGGGGAATCAACAAAAAATCCAATTCATATCAGCGGTCATTAATCAGCCGAAACTATTAATATTGGATGAACCATTCTCCGGTCTTGATCCGGTCAATGTTGAATTGTTAAAGGAAGCAGTTATTGAACTGAAAGAAAAAGGAACAACGATTGTGTTTTCATCACATCAAATGTCAACGGTTGAAGAGTTATGTGAATCGTTGTGTATTATGGTAAAAGGTAAGCCGGTTGTACAAGGGTCTCTCAAAGACATTAAGCGACAATTTGGTAAAAAGAATTTACTTATTCACGCTGAAATGGATTTAGAATTTTTGAAAGAAATGTCAGGTGTTGTTAAATACGCACAAACAGCAGAAGGTTGTCGATTGCAAATTAATAATGAAGAAACTTCACAACAGATTTTAACAGAAATTGTCCAACGAGAAGGATTTATTAAACGATTTGATTTACTTGAGCCATCATTAAACGATATTTTTATTGAAAAAGTAGGTGAATCATATGAATAAGTTTTGGGTTGTATTATCACAGACGTATATGACACGTTTTAAATCAAAATCATTTATAATTACAACGGCCTTATTCCTGGTGTTTATTTTAGGATTAGGAAATATTGATAAAATTATCGATTTATTTAACTCGGACGAGGAAGTATCAGAACCAATTATTGCGATTATTGACGAGACAGATGTTTATGGCGATTATTTAGAGAACATTGAGAGTCAGTCAGTCCAATTTAATGTGGCAACAGATAGCAAAGAAGCCCTCAACGAAGCGGTGTTGGCGGGGGATATTGAAGGAGTTTTGATATTAACACCAGATGATCTCAGTCCATTTAACGCAACGCTTTATTTAGAGGATGTCTTAAATAATTACATAGAATATGAAGTTGCAGAACAACTGTAACAATTAAAAGTGAAGGTTATGACAGAAGAAGCAGATATTGATGAGCAGGTGCTCCAAGCTATTTATCAACCCGTACCTTTCCAACTCCAAGCCATCCAAAAAGCGGATGGGACAACATCAAGAACAGAGGAAGAAATAAGTGGAGCTAGAGGACTGGTCTATGTCATGTTGTTCTTACTTTATTTTGCTGTAATAACTTACGGTCAAATGATTGCCACAGATATTGCAAACGAAAAAACATCACGTGTTATGGAAATCTTGATTTCAAGTTCAAGTCCAGTATCACAAATGTTCGCAAAGATTATAGGGATTGCTTTATTAGGTCTTACACAAATATCAATTTTAATTGCTACAGGATTTTTTGTCATTGAAATGCGAAAAAATGATTTAGACGGTGACTTTTTCGAATTCTTTGGCTTTAGTGATATCCCTGTAAGTGTCTATGTTTATGCGCTTGTTTTTTTCTTGCTCGGTTACTTACTATACGCAACACTGTCGGCTATGCTAGGGTCACTAGTAAGTCGAATGGAAGATGTTGGTCAACTTATGTTCCCTGTCATTATTCTTATAGTGATTGCGTTTATGGTGTCAATGTTCGGTTTAGAATCACCGGAATCAACAGTAGTGACGGTGATGTCTTATATTCCGTTCTTTAGCCCGCTCGTCATGTTTTTACGTGTTGGATTGCTAGGTATCCCATTCTATGAAGTGATGATCAGTATCGGCATCTTACTTGTAACAATCTTTATACTAGGCTATATTGGTGCGAGAGTTTACCGTGGAGGCGTATTGATGTATGGCGGTGGATTTAAGCTAAGAGATATAAAACAAGTGATGCATTTGAGTAAGAAGAACAAATAGTATGATAAAACAATAACTCAATGAAATATTTATGATCTTTGTATTAGAAGAAATAGATTATAGCTCATTTATAAGGTGTACCTCTTACGAGGTGCATCTTTTTGTATAAAAGACATGTGAGAAACATGCGTTCTCTGTTAAAATAGATAAATAAGAAAGCGGGTGAGACAGGTGAAAGAAACACTACGTTTTATTCATGCAGCTGATTTACATTTGGACCGTCCATTTGTTGGCCTTGCTCAAATGGGAAGAGAGCATGTTGAAAAGATGAAGAAGACTGCTTTTCAAGCACTTGATCGACTAATAGACTTAGCTATAGATCAAAAGGTTCACTTTGTTGTAATTGTAGGAGATATTTTTGATCAAGCCCTCCCAAGTATATATGCGGAAGTTCAATTAAAACGAGCATTAACTAAATTAGCTGAACATAATATTTCTGTATATATTAGCTTTGGAAATCATGACTATGAACAGACGAACAAAATGACGTTTGATTATTTAGAGAATGTCCATCTTTTTGATCGACAACAGGTAACAACTTATACATACTCAAGTGCATCTGGAACAACAGTTGCCATTCAAGGATTTAGTTATGAAACGCGTCACGTAAAGGAAGACTTTTCTAGCCAATATAGTTTTATAGACAATGTGGACTACCGAGTAGGTATGTTACATGGTAGTCTGGGTGTATCGGATGATCATGAACCCTATGCGCCCTTCAAATTAGAGACTTTAAAGCAGTTAGGCTTTGATTATTTTGCACTCGGCCACATTCATAAGCGCCATATTTTGAGTGAACGTCCACCGATTGTTTATTCGGGTAATATTCAAGGAGGATCAAAAAAGGAATCAGGCGAAAAGGGATGTTATGTTGTTGAACTTAATGATCTGAAAACAACCTATACTTTTCATCCTTTACAAATGGTCAAGTATGAGACAGAAACAATAGATGGTAGTACCATTGATTCACTTGATGACTTATGGAGTATATTAGAATCTTTTATCGATCATCAAGCGCAAAATGGCTTTTTATCTATTGTCATAGAAAATCCAAGTCATCAATTAAGATCGCTCTATCACGATAATGATTTTAATGATTTACTTACCTCTATAAATGATTACTGTCAGTTAAATGACTATACAGTCGTCATTTTAGATATCTCACTTCAGCATAAGCAAGTAACGCTGGATCAGTCTGATCCTTTCTTAAGGACATTAGCTAATAAAATAAGCCAGTCAAAACAAAAAGATATCGCAGCGGACTTATTTGATCACCACCGAGCGAAACGTTTTCTTGATCCTCTGACATTAGAAGACTTTTCCAAAGCCAAGGAAGAAGCAATTGATTATCTGCACTATGCTTTAGTTGGAGGACAAGCGAATGAAAGTAAGTAAATGTAGAATTTATTCTTTCGGTAAAATAATCAATCAAACATATGAAATTGAAGAGAATGGATTAGTTATCATTAGCGGTAAAAATGAATCAGGAAAAACACATGTGCGTTACTTTTTAACTTACATGTTAGTAGGATTATCTAAACAAGAGATTCAACGGTTTAACCACCTCCATAATCATGTATTCGGAGGTGAAATCACGTTAATTATTGATAACGAGGAATATACTCTTTATCGAACAGATAAAACCCAGCATCAATTGATTATTAAAAATGCACGTGGTGAAGATGTCACTTTGGAAGTATCTCATAAGTATCTAAAACAGTTAGATCGTACATTTTTTGATCGCGTTTTTCATTTTGACGTTTTAACCATTCAAAAGGAGCAAGGAGAAACACCGGAGCAGATTGGGGATTTACTGCTGTCATTAAGTATGTCTGGAACGGATGCTATTGACCGAACGGAAAAAAAATTAAAAAAAGAGCTAGATCACCTATTTAAAAAAGGGGGATCAAAGCCTGTTTTAAATGAACAACTTGAGGAATTAGAAAGCTTAGAAAAAAAGCTTATAAAATTGAAGAAGGAAGAAGCAAGTTATGACAGCCTTGAAAACTCAATAAAAGCTGTAACAAAGGAAAAATGCACACGAGAAAAAGAAATAAAGGAAAATAAGCAACAGCTGAGATTTTATCAAACATACTTACAGCTTTATCATGTAATAGAATGTTATAAAATAGCGGAAGGATACTTAAACACACACAACCAACCATCTAATCATCCTGATGTTTATGAAAATGATGTAACGTTATTATATGAAGAAAAAGAACAGCTAAGGCAAAAATTAAGCCAGCAAGAAGAACGTATGAGGCAAGTGGAAGAAAAACGGGAATCTGTGGCAGCATTGATAGGAGGTCGCTCGCGCTTTGAGTATGTCTTAAAAGTCATCAATCAAGATATGTTTTGGCGTGAAAAACAGCGAGTGCTTGATGAAACAAATAAAGATATTGAAGACCTTAGCACTCAGATAAATAAGCAAACATTACGTCTTGGATTATCATTAACGGAAGAGCAGATGCTTATGTTTGAATTACCAGAAGAAAATGTCAGTGCATTAGAATTATTAACAGAGCAACAAAAAAAAGTGACCGAACAAATTATGAATGAACAAGCTGAGCTTAATCAGTTATCACGTGAAGGTGATGCTTTAGCCTATGAACGTCATCAATTAAATCATGATTTAATTGATGATTATCAACGAGAGGACATACTAAGCGACATTGAGCGATTGCGTAAACATAAAGAAAAAAGAACGGAATCTATGAGGTTATTACCGTTGTTTAGCATATTAACGGCAGTTTTTCTTAGTTTGTTAGTAACTCTATCTAACATGAACTTGTTTCAGCCTGTCATTATTTATAGTTTACTAGGTGTTTATATTTTAATTTTATTCGGTTTGATTTTGCTTCAACGACCAAAATCTAGTCAGGTAGAAGGTCCAGTGAAACATATATCCAAAGCGGATGAAGACATGCTAAAAGAGTATTATGATGTTTTACATCGTGATGAAACGGCTAAAGTTAAACGAGAGCAATTATCTGCTCGTTGGAGTATCTACACCAACCAATCAGAAAAGACTGAACGTGATATAAGTGTATTAAAAGAAAAAGAAGCATCTATTAAGCAAGAGATTGGAAGATTTCACGACCAGTATCCGTTTCTTAAATCCATATTAAATACGGAGCACAGCACTGTTTTACGTCAAGTATATGAACTTCAACAGGGTCTTAAACTAAGAAAAAAGTTAGGTGATAAGAGATCCAGGCTTAATGAAGAAATATCAACATATGTAACAACTGTTATAAAGGATCTTGAGTTAACAAAAGGTTTATCACTCGTTCAAGTGTTAAAAGAGGTAGGAGATCTTTATAATCAACTAAGTCACCAACGACAAGTATATCAAGATTTACAAGAAGAGTTAATAGAGATAGAGGCGCATAATCGGGCATTAGAAAGTAAGTTAAAGCCGGTAGTTGAAAAGTTGGAGACCATTTTTCAAATGTGCAGTGTATCGGATTATCATGCATTTCTAGAAAGTGTTGAACATACTAAAGCGTATAACGAGAAAATTAAAGAATACGAAACGTCGTATCAAAAAATGGCGTTGTATTTTTCATCAAAAGATATGTTAAGCGTATTAGACAATGCTCTGATTGATGAGCTATCTTTAAAAGAGACAATCGAAAGCTACAATAATGAGTTGCAATTAATAGAAAAGACATATGAGGATTGTCTTAAAAATTTGGCGACTTTACATGCTGAAAAAAAACAGATGGAGACTTCAACGATTTATCGCGATGTTGCATATCAATTTAATATAAAGCGGGAGCTATTCAATAAAAAGGCAAGAGAATGGCTTATGTATAAAACCAGTTATGACCAGTTGTTGCAAACAAAGATAGAATTTCAGACATCTTTGTTGCCAAGTATTTTAAACAAGGCGAGTGAAGTTTTCTGTTTTGTAACTGACGGTCGTTATACGGCGATATCTTTTGATTCAACGACAAGTGAACTTATCGTTGATTATCCATCAGGAAGTTTCAAAGTAGCTGAACTCTCGCAAGGAACGTTAGATCAATTAGTTATTGCTATTCGTCTCGGTGTTGCAACGGAGCTGAGTCGAACGTTTCCAATGCCGTTTATTATTGATGATAGTTTTGTCCATTTTGATGATGAAAGAAAAAGACGATTATTTGATTATCTAAAACAACAAGAGAGACAAAGTTTTTATTTTACGACTGAACCTAAAGAGCGCTTAAAAGAGTATCATGTTATGACGCTTGAAGAGTAATTTCAGCTTTTCAATAGAGGATAGTCGTGATATTATGGTACATTGATGGCGATTGATGGGAGAGAAGAACAATGAATAGAAACGATGAACAAAAAATACATGAGCAGTATGAAGAAACAATTGATAAATTTATTCAGATGATTGCAAAAAACATGAGTCTGTATGGAATTACACCGTCCATTGGTCGTTTGTATGGGAAACTGTACTTTAACGATCAACCAATGACATTGGATGATATGCGTGAAGCACTTGAAATGAGTAAAACAAGTATGTCCACTGGTGTCAGAGCATTAACAGAAATGAAAATGGTTGAGCCAGCTTTTAAAAAAGGTATAAGAAAAGATTTATACAAATCGGAAGAAAATTGGTATAAATCATTTACGACATTATTTGGAAATCGCTGGCGGCATTATACCGAAACAAATATCGAAGAAGCAGATGAAGCAGTTGAAGCATTAACGAAAATAAAACAACAAACAGAAGATGACACATTTATTGAGCGAATAGAACACGATATTGAACGTTTAGAATATGCGAAAAACTATTATAAGTGGTTGATGCGTTTTATTCAAGTCGTTGAATCGGGCGAGATATTTGATTATATACCAAAAGAAGAACCGTCGGAATGACGGTTCTTCTTTTTGGATAAAGTAGGTCCTTTGTTTGTTACGAACGATAGTAGGCCATTTCTTCATTTTCATATCGACTATCAAAGTAGTCAACGAGGTGAATAAGAAAGCCTTCTTTTATTTCAGGAGATCGAACAGCCGCTCCCCATTCAGGTAATCCGTGATGACATAAAATACAATGGTTTATCTGATGAATTTGCGATAAAGTAAGGGGGATGGCTGACACTTGAAGCATCTGTTGAAGTAACATAACACCATAAGGAATATGGCCAACTAAAGAGCCTAAAGCGTCCATCTCAATGCCTCCCTGTGCGCGCTCACCTAATTCAGTATGATCAGCATGAGGGTATAGAAATTCAAAAGCTTGATAGCTCTTTCCGGCATAATCATATTCTAATAATTTGCCTAAATCATGATAAAGAATGGCGGTGTAAAGTAAATCAAAGTTAATAGTAGTTTGCTCAAGTTGAGTTAATTGATTTAACATACTGTAAAGGTGATCTATTGTGTCTTGCCATACTGGTCGCTTACGTTCGCGTTTATCTTTTTGTGCGTCTATATATACTTCCTGTTTATATGCTTTTTCTACAACCGTGATCAGATACAATAAGGCTTCTAAAGGTCCCTTTTCGTGGTGTTGAATAAAGTATGTAAAACGCATCAATCCTGTTGTGTGTTTAATAAGTCCACCGATATAATTATGATGATAGCCTTTTGCTGCTGGTGCAAGAATAAAATCATCCCAGAATTTATTCAATGTATCTATCGCCAGTGTTCGATAAGGTTCGTTAATTGTCGTCAAGTAATAGATTAATTCTTCTGCAATCTCTTTTAAATCAAGGTTTGGAAAAGGTAATAATGTAAAGGGCTGAATAGCTTGCTTAACTGGTTCTAATTTCTTCACGGTTAAAGATTTGATTTGGTTATATTCATCAACTGTTGCGGTTAAATCAAAGACACGGTGCTTTTCAAGCAAGGGCAATATTTGTTTGATAGCACCTTGGTTATCCCACATCTTTGCTCGGTACATGCCATTTTGGTTGCTAAAAGTTAATGTAAGGTATTCTTTATTTGTTTTCGTAAGTCTGACATCATAATCATTTAATAATAAGCGCTCATTAACTTGGTCTCCAGCTTTAAAGTTGTCTAATACAAACGTTGCTTCGCTTGCTTTAATTAAGGGGAAATTTAAAGATTGTATGATGTTTGCTACGTCTTGGTTCAGTGTAATTGAATAGTTGATTTTCGAGTAAAAATAGTCAATCGTTCGGTCCATTATTTCACGTCCTTTGTCAGTCGTTAGCTATATTTTAACAGAAGTAACGAAGGGTTTCTATTTATAGTCAAAATGATCTCTTGAGATTACAACAAAAGCACTTAACGTCAGTTTAACTACGTTAAGTGCTTTTAATTAAATCACATATTATTCTTCTGTATCTTCTTCAAGATCAAGGTCTTCTTCTAAACCAGCTGTAGGGTCTTCAAAGACAAATGTATCTTTAAATTCATCAATTTTCACATCGATGTCAGCATCTCTTAAAAGTTGTAAGATTTTCTCTTGCGCTTGGGCACTATCAACTTTTGTTGAAGCAATTTCTGAACGTAGTTGGTCTCTAATATCATCTAGTGACGCAACATCTGTTTCGACTGGTCGATTGTCCGTTACGTAAATAATATGGTAGCCAAAGTCTGATTGCACAGGTTCGCTAATCTCACCAATTGCCAATTCATAAGCTTTGTCTTCAAAAGCAGGCACCATTTGACCGCGAGAGAAGTAGCCAACTGAACCGCCTTCGGCAGCAGAACCAGAATCTGTTGAATATTCTTCAGCTAAAGCTGCGAAATCTTCACCATTCGTTGCGCGTTCATATAATTCATTCGCAAGCTCCTCATCCTCAACTAAGATGTGAGATGCTTGTACTTCATTAATCATACGGTTATACTGTTCTTCAATTTCTTCATCTGTTACTTCAACGCCATCAGCCAGGGCTTCTTGTTGTAGTAATTGCATGCGTAGTTGTTCTTCAAAGGCTGCTTCTGAGGCAATACCTTGTTGTTGAAGCAATAACTCAAACATATCACCATATTGTTCGCGATACATGTTCATTTGCTCTTCAATTGCTGATTCATCAACGTCGTACTTGCCTTCTAAAATAGTTTTTAAAACCATATTTTGCAAGACGCTTTCTCCAGCGGTTGCTTTTAATTCTTCATAAAAAGCTTCTTTAGTAATATTGCCTTCACTTGTTTCGACAACAACTTCAGCGTCATCTCCTGAGCAAGCACTTAATCCGATGAGACCCGCAGTAATTGTTGCAACCATAACTAACTTTTTCATTAAACACACTCCTACTTTAAATTACGAAACGCTTGGTTTCGTTTTATTCACATCTGTTAATATATCATATTTTTTCCGTGAATGAATGGTAGAAACGTAAATTCCTCTATTTTTACATATATTTTTTAAGATAATGTAAACGTGACCAAGAATAATGATTGTTAACTTACTAGCGTTAGTTATGAAAAACGATAGCTTACTAAACTAAGGGAGCGTTAGAAAGCTATCGTTTAATCTTTAGGGTTAGTATGGGTGATTTCTTGACAGGTACTTTTTAGTTGTGTAAAAGCTTTTTCTAATAATTCGTGGAATACTAACATTTGTTTTACTTTCTCTTCAATGAGCTCGCCTTGAGGTCGGTTATTGATTCTATCTTCTATAGAAGATAAGCTTTGTTTTTGCATGGATGTATGACTTAGCCACCTATCCAGATAATAGTGCATAAAACGCTGGAATAAATCATCGGTTGTTGTATATAAGTCTTTTCGTACGCCTTTTTTCCATACTTGTTTGACTAAATTTAAATCCGATAAATTCCTAATGCCGGTATTAACGGTTGTTTTACTTTTTCCGGTTGTTTGGCTCATTTCATCAAGTGTCATCGGTTGATGGTTCAGAAAAAGGATCGTAAACAGTCTTGAATCACTCGGAGAGATATCAAAAAGCTCGAGTGTTTTTGAAAACTCATTTATAACATCATCAGTTAAATAAGATTCAGGCTGCATGATTTAGACTCCTCTCAATTATAAGTTAAATTAGGTCTAATATCAGTTTACATAAATTTCAAAGAGAATGAAACCAGCAAGTTGGGTAGCATTTTAAAGTATTTTAAAGCATTTCTAAGAAAAAACATAATAACGTTCGTACAGTTTAAACTGTACGTAAAATACATTTGAAAACTACGGTTTTTAACGGTTGAGGTATTGACTAAATCTAAGGTAAGCTATTAGAGTACTACATTACGGAAAAATGTTGAACGTATTTTAGATAATGTATAAACGAGAAAAATTGTTGAATATGTAATTTTTACTCATAAGATGTGTATATATAAAAGAGGGGTGAGATTATGCCAGTTATAGAAGTTAAAGGGCTATCAAAAGTATTCGGTAAGAATGCAAAAGAGTCTTTAAATTTGCTGGATGAAGGTAAAAAGAAAGAAGAAATTCTCCAAGCAACGGGTGATACTGTTGGTGTTAACCGTGTATCATTTGAAGTTAATCAAGGAGAAGTATTTGTTATTATGGGACTATCAGGTAGTGGTAAGTCCACACTTATTCGATTAATTAATCGTTTAATTGAACCGACAGAAGGTAGTGTTATGATCGATGGTGAAGACTTAGCACAAATGGATAAAGACAATCTTCGCCGTGTTCGTCGGGAAAAATTGAGCATGGTATTTCAAAACTTTGGACTATTTCCGTTTCGTACAATTTTAGAAAATGCGGAATATGGTTTAGAAGTTCAAGGGATTGCAAAAGAGGAACGAGCGAAAAAAGCAAAAGAAGCACTTGAACTCGTAGGGCTAGGAAGTTATGTACACCAATATCCTGAACAGTTATCAGGTGGTATGCAACAACGTGTAGGGTTAGCGCGTGCACTTGCGAATGACCCAGAAGTACTGTTAATGGATGAAGCTTTTTCAGCACTTGACCCATTGATTAGAAAAGACATGCAAGATGAATTATTAGACTTACAAGATTCAATGAAAAAAACCATTATTTTCATTACGCATGATTTAGATGAAGCGTTACGTATTGGTGATCGCATTGCTTTAATGAAGGATGGATTAATTGTACAAATTGGTACGCCTGAAGAAATTCTTACAAATCCAGCAAATGAGTACGTAGAACGCTTTGTTGAAGATGTCGATCGTTCAAAAGTTTTAACTGCTGGACATATTATGCACCGTCCAGAGACAGTAAATATTGATAAACATGGTCCGCGTGTGGCATTAGAACGTATGCGAGAAGAAGGCTTATCGAGTATTTATGTGGTAGATGGTCATCGTAATTTAAAAGGTTATGTAACAGCGGATGATGCTTCTGAAGCGCGGAAAAAAGAAATTAAAGATTTAAATGAGATATTACGTACAGACGTACCAAAAGTACCATTAGATAAACCAATGCAAGAAATTATTGAAATAATTTATGATACACCTGTCCCAATCGCAGTTGTTGATGGAGAGAAACTTAAAGGCATTATTATTAGAGGTTCGTTCTTAGCTGCTCTTGCAGGTGAAGGAGAGGTGAAAACAAATGTTTGATTTTATTCCGAAAATTCCAATGGCTAACTGGATAGATACGTTAACGGATTGGATTGTCGATACATTTGCATTTATTTTTGATCCATTAAAGAATGAATTTGGTGACTTTATTGAGTGGATTGCTGACTTATTGGCATCTATTCCTCCATTTATTATTATGTTACTTGTTGTTGTTGGTGCATTCTTTATTACTGGTAAAAAGTTTGGACTCGCTGCTTTTTCACTTGTGGGTTTACTTTTTATTGAGAATCAGGGTTTGTGGACAGAACTCATGTCAACATTTACGCTTGTATTAACGGCGAGTATTTTGTCTGTGATTGTTGGTGTACCTGTAGGGATTTTAATGTCTAAGAGTAAAGTAGCAGAAGCGATTATTTTGCCTATTCTTGACTTCATGCAAACAATGCCGGCATTTGTTTATTTGATTCCAGCCGTTGCTTTCTTTAGTATCGGTATGGTACCAGGAATTTTTGCATCATTAATCTTTGCAACACCGCCAACGGTTCGTTTTACAAATTTAGGCATTAGACAAGTGTCAACAGAACTAAAAGAAGCAGCAGAGGCTTTTGGTTCAACTGGTGCGCAAAAGCTATTTAAACTAGAACTTCCGATGGCTAAAGGGACAATTATGGCTGGTATTAACCAAACAGTAATGTTGGCTTTGTCTATGGTAGTTATTGCCTCTATGATTGGGGCACCTGGTTTAGGTAACCCGGTAGTATCAGCCCTTCAACGAGCACAAGCAGGGGCAGGATTTGTCGCTGGTATTTCGATTGTTATTTTAGCGATTATCATGGATCGTTACACTCAAAGTATATATAAAAAGTAATAGATGAGAGCGCTTGTTCAAGCTAAGATGGGAAGGCACTCCCAAAAATGATCTTTCATTAATGAAGGTTAGTAACTCTTTTGTTTAAATGAAGAGTTGTTATAGATAAAAATTAAAAGGAGGACGATTAAATGTTTAAAAAGTCATGGAAACATGTTGGTTTAATGTTGGTTTTAGCTCTTACTCTTGTGTTAGCCGCTTGTGGTGGAGATGATACTACTGAAGATGCAGTAGATGAAGGTAACTTAGGTGAGAAAGATATTGAGTTAGTTTATGTTGAGTGGGACTCTGAAATTGCTTCAACAAACGTCATTGCACAAGTATTAGAAGAAAAAGGGTATAATGTAAATATTCGTGGTATTGATAATGCGATTATGTGGCAAGCTGTTGCTAATGGTGATGCTGATGGTATGGTAGCAGCTTGGTTACCGGCAACACACGGTGATCTTTATGAAGAACATAAAGATAATCTTGTAGGTCTAGGTCCAAATCTTGAAGGCGCTCAGGTTGGTTTAGTTGTTCCTGAATATATGGAAGATGTTCATTCAATTGCTGACTTAGCAGATTTTACTGATGAATTTGGTGGCACGATTACAGGTATTGAGCCTGGTGCGGGGGTTGTTCAAGCGGCTGAGCAATCATTAGAAGATTATAATCTTGAAGACTGGACAGTTGCAACGTCATCAAGTGGTGCGATGGCAACGGTATTAGGTCAAGCTTATGGAAATGAAGAGCCAATTGTTGTCACTGGTTGGACACCTCACTGGAAATTTGCAGCATACGATCTTAAGTATCTAGAAGATCCAGAAGGATCATTTGGTGGTGCTGAAACGATTGAAACGTTTGTACGTCAGGGATTTGAAGAAGATAGTCCTGCAGCATATGAAATCCTTGATAACTTTTTCTGGGAGCCAATTGATATGGAAACGGTTATGTTAGAAGTAACAGATGGTGCAACTCCGGAAGAAGCAGCAGCGAATTGGATTGAGAATAACCGTGAGAAAGTGGATGCATGGTTAGAAACTTCTGCTGAATAATTAAAGATAAAGAAAGAGTTTAATGACTAACAATATCAATAGGTGCAGCTATCTTTTTGGCAAATGTACCTATTGATTTATATCGAGATGTTTTAGTTTATGTGTAATAAAAGCCACAAGACATTTATAAGTTGTCTTGTGGCTTTTAACATCTTTTCGACAGAAGTCCACCACTTTCTCCTGTCATCGTATATGAAGCTCGCTCATAAATTTCCCCTCATAGTACAGACGGTAATCAAGTTATCAGCTCTACCTGTTCCTCCGTATGAACGTAAGTCAAGGTATAAGTTGTTAATTCACTAAGTGGTTTGTGCTTCTTGTTCTAGTTCTTCTAAACGCAGTTCAATTTCTTTTAAATAACGCTCAATATTATCTTGATGTGGTTTAATCGTCTGTTGCCATTGTTCTAAAGAGACTTTCATTTCTTTTGATAAGTCTTTAATAAGCTCAGCGCCTTCTTTTGATGTTGCAACAATTTGATTGGAAAGTACTTTACCATTAATTTTTACTTTCTCTACACCTCGCTTAACCTCATCTACTTGAGATTTAATGTGTTCACGTGTGTCTTTGCCAGAGCGCGGAGCACTTAGTAAAGATGCGCTGGCTCCCAGTGCAGTTCCGACAAGTAAACCAATCACTAGAGATTTAACTTTCATTTCCCTCACTCCTTTATTCTTATCTACTCATTATCTTCTCGTAAATCATATAAGTCAAACCTTAAAAATAAAAAAAATTTATAAAATCAAAACAAAGCCTCTTAACAGTATATGTTAAAAGGCTGGGTATGAAATGATTGATACAGCGATTATGCAAAAGCCATCTGTGATCTTTGTAGAATAGATTTTACAATTGGGAAAATAATGATTGTGAAAGCTACATTAAATAATGTCGCGGGTAATACAACTCCGATAAATAATGCAATAAATGACCCACCCATTTGACCGATTACAAAGAGCGCCATCGCAATAAATACTGAACCACTTACGATAGTTCCAATAGCAGCTAATATAGGCGCTACAATTTTTTTGTCTAGCCGTTTAGGTACAAGCATAAGTAGACCAAAAAACACGAAAGCTGTAATAGGTTTCTCAACGAAATTTGAAATTTGTCCACCTGGTACCGATGTAGTCAACGCTGAAATAGCTCCAGTAGCAATGCTTAACACGAGTACATAATTCGCTTTAGGAAAAATTAAAATTCCTAAGAACATCATGGGCAACATAATGTCTGGTTTCATACCAAACAATATTGGTGGTGCAACAATATGAAGCACAGCCCCAATCCCCATAAATAACGCTAATAATACTAAATCTTTTGTCTTCATCCTAATCTCTCCTCTTCTAAGCTAAACTGTCGTATTCCACTTGTGTCCTTATGACCAAGTGCGAATAGTTTTATATATTATAACATATGCTATTTAAATGTAAAGTTTAAATATTCACACTAATCGCTTCGGCAATTGCTTGGCGTTCTTCGTTTGTGTAATCATCATTATGCGTTACCCACTTTGCATTATAGCCGTCTGATTCATCATAACGTGGAATCAAGTGGATATGTAAGTGAAAGACTGATTGACCGGCAAATTCGCCCGTGTTACTTAAAACATTCATCCCAGCGGGGTTGAAGGCTTTTTCAATCGCACGTGCTACTTTAGGTACACGCGCAAATAAAGTGCTTGCAACTTCTTCTTTTGTTTCATAAATGTTTTTTACGTGTGTCTTTGGTACAATGAGAGTGTGGCCTTTTGTTACTTGGCTAATATCAAGAAATGCATATACGGCTTCATCTTCGTAAACTTTTGCTGATGGGATCTCGCCGTTAATAATTTTACAAAAAATACAGTTTGTATCATGTGTCATATACTGTCACTCCTTTTTTATTTTAGTGTATCATGATTAAATCGTTAAAAGCAAAGAAGAATGAGTAAGTGTATGAAAAGGAGGAAAAATTTTGTCTGACTTATTACATATTAACCACCTGATAGGTGGTTATACTAAAAAAAACGTGTTGAACGATGTGTCATTTAAAGTAAATAAAGGTGAGCTGGTTGGGCTTATAGGATTAAACGGTGCCGGTAAAAGTACGACAATTAAACATATTATTGGCTTGATGGAACCGCGAAAAGGTAAAGTGACACTTGGAGAGGTCACCTTGCAAGAAGATGAAGAAAAGTATCGTAAAGCCTTTACGTATATCCCTGAAATGCCTTTACTTTATGACGAATTAACCCTAAGAGAGCACCTGAGGTTAACAGCAATGGCGTATGGCCTAGATGAGCAAACATTTAATGAACGAGTATCTCCTCTATTAAAAGCCTTTCGCTTGGAACGTGAAATTGATTGGTTTCCGATTCACTTTTCTAAAGGAATGAAACAAAAAGTGATGATTCTTTGTGCCTTCTTAGTAGAACCGGATCTTTATATTGTTGATGAACCATTTGTTGGGTTAGATCCACTTGCTATTCAAGCTTTTCTAGAGCTGATGGTCAAAGAGAAGGAGCGCGGCGCTGGTATCTTAATGTCGACACATATCCTTGCCACAGCGGAACGCTATTGTGATCGATTTATCATTCTTCATAACGGAGAAGTGAAGGCAGAGGGGACATTGAAACAATTGCAGGATCAATTAAATATGGCAAATCACACGCTTGATGATATTTACATCATGTTGACGAAAGAAGAGGATGGTGTCAATGGATAGCCGGCAATTGTTTAAAATCCGTTTTACTGCACACATAAAGCATGTGATGCGGTATGCGCAGTACATTTTAAATGGTCATATCGCGATTGCCCTTATCTTTTTAGTCGTTGCTTTTGCGGTTATTTACCAACAGTTCTTATTAGACTTACCAGAAGCTTTTCCAGTTAGTTTAGTGATGAGTGTATTATTTTCACTCGTGATTTTATATAACCCGATTCAAACATTTACTAAACAAGCAGACTTAGTTTTTTTACTGCCTACCATCGAATCATTGAAAGGATTTTTTTATCGGGGACTTGTGTATAGTTTCTTTTTTCAAAGTTATTTGATGATTCTTATTCTTGCTGCGATTAGTCCTTTATATCACGCTAGATTCACATCAGGAAACTATCTCTTCATCATTTTTCTGTTTCTTATTTTTAAATTATGGCATTTTATTATGAGCTGGGCTAGTCTACGGTTACGAGATCAAACATTGCTATTTTACACTAAAGTGGGGTTATTTATCGTTCAAACCTTTGTCTGGTATAGTTATTTAAAAAGCTGGACAATTCTGTTTATCATTGGAGTCATGGGCTTATTTTTAATTCTCAGTTATCTATTGCATCAAGCCTTTGATCATAGTTTGGCACTTGATCAATTAATTATGAATGATCAACATCGACTCGAGCGCTTTTATCGTTTAGCCAGTCTATTTACTGATGTAAGAGAACTGAGTACGCGAGTGAAAAAACGCCAATTGTTATCTCGGTTGTTAACCTCAAGTGTGATGATTAAACAGAAAGAGACCTTTACGTATCTTTACCGACTTACATTTAGCCGAAGTGAGGATTACTTAGGTTTGTCTAGCCGTCTAGTCGTAATCGGTGGGGTTGCTTTAGCTGCAATTGATCAAACATTATTAAGTTTTGGGATTGGGGTATTATTTATTTATCTCATTGGTATTCAACTTCTACCACTTTTTTCGCATCATGACACGAAGTTATGGCTTCTGTTGTATCCTGTCAATAAACAAGAGAAGGAGAGGGCTTTTCTTCAACTGCTTACGGCGTTACTGAGTATCGTTGTACTCGTGTTGACCGCAACTATAATGCTACGTTTAACGTTACTTGATGGATTATTATTTTTGGTGCTTGCAGGTATTTTTAGTTACGGGTTCGTATGGGTTTATGCAAAAAATAAAGTCAAGGCTAGAAAGTAATGCTTATAAGTAGAGCTGTTTGAAGAGATGAGGCAGATAGCATTCAGTATATGATAACCACTCGTCTATAAAGTTTAAAATTAAAAACCAACAATGATGCAAGCGTCTCACACGTGATCATCATTGTTGGTTTTGTTGTCTTTACTAATCAAACGATGCGATAAGAGCAAGGCAAGTGTTGCTGGCAATTTTCATCGCTTGTTCATTATGATGAATTAAGTACCTTGGCTATCATAAATGTAATTCTTATTTATGTTACGGATTAATTTATCGCTTTAGGGCGAGAAGACACCTTCCTCAAGTGCGTCAGCACTAGGTGGGTGATGAATCGCTTGTTTTGAATATTTTTGAAGTGACAAACATATATTCCGAATGGTATAATTAAAGCACTAACAGTGACCGTCACAAAACCAAGGGAGGGTGGGTATCATGGGCATGAAGGCCATTTTTTCAAATCGCTTATATAAGCATAAAATCGATCCTGATTTTGTGATGTCCATGGATCACACCCTCCGGGTGTTTAATCAAGCCAAACATTTTCGCTATCAAACGGAGGTCCGGGAGCTTAGGGGCTCGAAAGCGAAAAGTTCCATCTCCATCCATCAACGG
>NZ_FOWN01000021.1 GCF_900115465.1 Halolactibacillus alkaliphilus | reverse complement strand
CTATGACGTCTGCTGACTTCTCTACCTTCCGTTTCATATCACTACGAACGTTTGGAATAAAGATAGAGATCTCCCCGGGTAAGAGTAGTCACTTTCCACTCATGTCACTGCTTCATTTACTCAATGAAATTTCGGGCAGTATTGGACTTCATCTTGTGTTGTAGACTTATCCATTTCACCGAGCCTTAGTATGAAGTTTCTGTTCGTCAGTGCAAGTGTTTGCGTCCGACTTCCTTCAGATTCTCCCTCACGGAAGACACCCTTGTCATTCGCTAACAGTTCCTACTGCCAAGTCTGTAATGGACTTTCACCACCAAGTTACTACCCATGCCGGGCGCACCACAAGTTCGACGTAGTAACACGTCGCCCCTTGACTTGTAAACTTATCATGCAACGCCTGAACATAATCCCAGTCATCCGGCTCACTAAACGCCCACATGAAAGTAAAAATAAGCCCTTGTTGATTCGTTTTAAGAAACTCATCAAAAATAATCTCACGTGTTTTTTCAATGGCTGAAAGATTAAATTCACCAAAAACCTCTAATACAGGTTCAATCATCATATGGTTATGAAATAACCTTAAGCCTGTCCGTTCCATTAACGCTTTACCTACCGTCATTTTACCGACAGCACTATCACTAAAAATCAATACAAAATCCATCGTCCCCCTCCTCTTACGTAATCCTTTATCCAATAGGCTACTTCTCTCATATCCAAGAAAATAACGGTACGGTTGTGATAAGATGTTGTCATGCACCTTATAACTTTTATGTAAAACGATCACGATCATCAACATCCTTATTTCTACCATCATAGCGTGAAAAGGAGCCAGGCACAATGACAAATCATCAACAATCTTATGGTTTTAAATTTAAAGGAGATTTTCAACAGCGTATTGCTAGTATCCACTCGATTGGAAAAGAAACACAAACAAGCACGCACTATCAGTGGGATGGCTTAAAACGAAATGAAACAGGAAAAGTTGTGTTTCAATACACACTCGCGGGTGAAGGAGCGATCCGGATTGACGACACCATCATCTTGTTAAAGGCTCAGGATGCTTTCCTTGTGCCATTACCGAGCGATCATTGTTATTACTTACCAGAGACATCTGATGCTTGGTCTTTTGTTTATATTACCCTCTATGGAGATGAAGCTGTAAGACTCTTAACGGGTGCGATTAATACATATGGACACATCTTTAAATTAAAACGAGAGAGCCGGCCGATTCATTACCTTTTTAACTTGCTTGATAAATTGTCATCAACAGGTATGTCTTATGGTTACGAACTGTCACGTCACGCCTATACCTTTTTAATGGAGCTCTTACAATATATCGAACATGACCAAGCGCAAGACACTGAATTACCACAAGCCGTCGCCTTTATCGAGTCACATTTTGATCAAGATCTTGCACTTTCAGACATTGTCGCTATCTCCGGCCTATCGACGTATTATTTCACCCGGCTATTTAATCAAACCATGGGCGAGACACCGATAAAATATTTAACGAAAGTCCGTCTAAATGAAGCACTTACCTTACTACAAGACCACACACTGACCATTGAAGACATCGCCATCCGTGTCGGATTCAATGAGGCGAATTATTTCAGTAAAGTCTTTAAAAAAGCGTTAGATATTCCGCCGAGTCAATATCGCAACAGCCGTTCTTTTATGCCTGTTAACCAATTGTTTTTAGACTAAAAGAGCGCAATATTTTACTTATTTTAGTTTTATTTTCGATTGTCCCTTATTATGAATGCGCTTAAAATACAGATAAGGCAATGACTATTTAGGTGACACGCATCACCACAAGGAGGATATAATTATGAATAAAATTACTTTTTTAGGCGCAGGAAGTACCGTATTCGCAAAGAATGTATTAGGTGACTGTATGACGGTTGAGGCGTTACAAAATTTTGAGTTTGCGTTATATGACATCGATCATGAACGTCTTAACGACTCAGAGCGCATGCTGACAAACTTAAAAGAAAGCTTGCAGTCAACGGTAAAAGTCGTCGCGTATCACGACCGAAAAGATGCGTTACGTGGGGCAAAATACGTCATTAATGCGATTCAAGTCGGCGGTTATGATCCTTGTACAATCACGGACTTTGAAGTACCCAAAAAATACGGCTTACGTCAAACGATTGCCGATACACTCGGTATTGGCGGAATTTTCCGTAATTTACGGACGATTCCAGTCATGCAAGACTTCGCGAAAGATATAAAAGAAGTGTGTCCTGATGCTTGGTTTTTAAATTACACGAATCCAATGGCAGTATTAACTAACATCATGTTAAAAGAAGGCATTAAAACGGTCGGGCTGTGTCACAGTGTGCAAGTTTGTACGGATCACTTACTTGACTCACTTGACATGCCAAAAGACAATATCCAGTGGAAAATCGCCGGGATCAATCATATGGCATGGTTACTTGAGATTACGCAAGACGGTAAAGACCTTTATCCTGAAATTAAACGTCGCGCCAAAGCAAAACAACAAGACAAACATGATGACATGGTCCGCTTCGAACTAATGAACACGTTCGGTTATTATGTGACCGAATCATCTGAGCATAATGCGGAATACCATCCGTACTTTATAAAAAAACAGTACCCTGAACTTATTGAAAAATATAACATCCCCCTCGATGAATATCCGCGTCGCTGCGTGAATCAAATCGAAGGTTGGAAACAAATGCGAGATGATTTAATTCACGATAAAAACTTAACGCATGAACGATCACACGAATATGGGTCGTACATTATCGAGGCAATGGAAACGAACAAACCGATTAAAATTGGTGGTAACGTCTTAAACACAGGCCGTCTTATTAGTAATCTACCTGAAAATGCCGTCGTTGAAGTCCCTTGTTTAGTTGATGCGAGTGGTGTCAATCCAACCTATATCGGGGACTTACCGGAACAATGTGCCGCCTTAAATCGTACCAATATCAATACGCAACTGTTAACGATTGAAGCTGCCTTAACAAAAGATAGACAGAAGATTTATCAAGCCGCACTACTTGATCCTCATACAGCTGCTGAATTATCGATTGATGACACGATTCAATTATGTGATGATTTAATCGACGCTCACGGGGACTGGTTACCTGAGTATAAATAGACAGCCATTCTTTTATTGTCATTTGCTTAAACGATGCGCTAATAATCTAAACCAAAAGAAAAAGTTTACCTGTGAAGCTCCCCAGGTAAACTCTTTCTTTTCCGGTATAATGACAAGGCGCCCCGAACTTACAGTTTTTTAGATTTCTTATGTGTTATATAGGGCGTCCTCTCATTTTCCCTTCTATGTTAGACTAATTTACTTTGATCAACAGACACCGTAATTTTAACAATATCATGATGGCGACCAAAGAGCATCTGACTTGTTTCTGGATCTAAAGTGTGACCTTGATAGACGGTTTCTCTACCTGATACGTCAGTGACAATCATTTTTTCTTCATCGCTTAACACGTAAATAACGGGGACCGTAAGCGTAGTAAAGCCAATCGTGTCTTTAGTTAAAGTAAGTGATGGTGTCGCTTCTAGGTTTTGACGGTGAGCCAATGACCACTCTTTGTCTGTCGTTAAGAATTCTGCTTTTGATAATAACACAGGATCAAAGCTAAGTTGACCGTTCTTTACAGTGACCCCAAGTTCACCAAAGCGGGAAAGAATATCTTCTTTTACTTGTCCCGTCATACCCGGTTGTTGCACACCAGCAAAGCTTGGTGTATGTGAATAAGCTTCAGTCGGGAAGGCCCCATATTCCTCCGGTGTCTTATCTACGCCAATACCTGCTTTAATGTCGCGGTAATAGGTGACCAACTGCTTCGCTTCTTCAGTCATGCCGTGTGCATGATACACATCATTAAAGTTCTCTTGTGTCGCAAGTAGTAATTTCGACACCATGTGCCAGTAAATACTACCAAGTCCTTCGTACTTGTAGAAGGTTCCTGAACGACCGGTAAAGGCATGGTGGTTAAAGAGATTCGTAAATAAATCTTCAACCGCAATAATATCTGCCTCGTTGTAGCAACCTAAAGCTTCTAACGCTTCTCTTACTTCTTCACCATTTCTAAAGCGACCGTTAAAGTGATAGCGTCCATCGACATCTTGTTCAATAATGCGTGTCTGTTTAGCTTCTAATTCTTGTTTAAGAATAACTGAGCCTTGAACATCTTCAGCCGGAATAATATTCTTTTCTAAGAATTTAGGTAAGTCTCGGTTAGGGTACAACATGTAGCTGTTTTGGTCTTGACGATAAATAGCACTCTCTTTTAGTGAAGCTAAAACGTTAATCACTTCTTCTTTCGGTAGAGCTTTTGAACTTAATACGGCTACTTGACCTTCTAACATTTCATATAAATAATCGACGTTACAACTGTTTCCATTAAAGCGAATCAAGTTATAGGCATGATACAAACCGTCTTCACGTTTGTTTTTAACAATGGTATCCTTTAAGTGTGACAACGATACATCAATAAAGTCTTGTAGTGCACGAACAGAAAGTTCCGCTTTTTCACCAGAGAAACCATCGTTATAGACCGTTTCACGGTAGCTTTCACCAATCTCACCTAACGCTTTTACGATCATAAAACGTGTGTCATCAGAAATAGGTTCGCCTAAAATAGATTCATGTGATTTCAATATGTTGAACGTTTGATCAAACATTTGCTTCACTTCCGCAGATACGTTAATCGATTCTGATGGCAATTCTTTTACGAGTTGGTCCATATACACCTGGAAACGGTACATGTAGTAAAGTGTCACCATGGATAACCCGTTACCTACAAGGGCATTATTCGCATCGTTCCATTCTGGACGCTGGGTATTCATCCAAATACCACCTTCTGGTACGTAGTTTGAAAACTTCGCCAGCAAAGTAACTAATAATTTTTCCATCAAGTTAACATGGTAGACGCTGTCGTTATGGAAGATTAATTTACCGTCTGAACCAATTGTTTGGACACGTTCATTGATGGCTGCTTCTTTCTGATCATCATAAATAATACTGTTTCTTGGGTCTTTGACTAACGCTTCAAACCCTTTGATGCGGTATGGCACATTCGCATACGCAAACATATCTTTAGCTAGAAGTATCTGTAACTTTTCTGGGTTATAATCTTTCGATAACTCAAGTAATTTTAACAGATAGATGATTTGATGGTCACCCCAGTAACCGATATTTGACCAAGGATCTTCTGGGTCAAGGACTTCCCAATCAATGCCTTCTTTCGTAATCCGGTACGGATTATAACCGTCAGCGGTCGAAGCATTCACGAATTTCGCGATAATACTTTCGGTAAAGGCTGGATATGAAAACGAAAGCGCTTCCCAGTTTTGGAAGATATCTCGCCAGTTGCCTTCAAAGTTTAACGCCTTTGAGCCATCTTCTTTTGTCACTTCAATATTAAATTTGTTCCACGGACGACTTGGGTCACCGTGACGACGGCTAAACGTGAGTGGTAAATATTCAAACAAGAGTCTTTCTAGATTCGTATTCTTTTGATTTTGGGCGCGATCAAGTAAATCGTTGTAATGTAATGTGTTAGGTAAGCCAGCGAAAAAGGCTATTTCATCACGATAGACCGCTTGATTCCATTGTTTCACAAAGTGCGTTAAGTCCTGTTTATCAATCATATAACCATCGGCATAAATGCCTCCACGCATAATGTTATATAACGTATTGGAAAAATGACGGTAGCTTGCCTTGTCATTAGCGGTGTGCTGGAAACCATCCGCATTAAAGACAAGTTGACGTAAGTTCTCTGAACCATGGGTCACATCCTTCTCTACCTCTTCAAGTAAGGCATGATTCTCGGCTAACGTTTGTTTTAATTTTAGAATATCTGCCGCACTTTGATTTAACTCAGCCACAATAGACCATGATTTTTCCGTGCCCGCTTGCAACTCGACAACGTCAGACACATAATAAGCGCCCCGTCGACCTTTGACATCCTCTTCCGTCTCAATATGCCCATTGGATGAGAACGCTTTAATTTGTTGTTCTGATAAAAGATAGGTTGGTTGATCCAGTCCTTTTGACCAAACGGTGGTTGCTTTTAATGATTCACTCGGTTCTGCCTTATCAGTCAGAATAGAACTAAGTGTATAAATGCCTAAACCGACATCTTCGTGTAGCTCTGAACGTTTATAGCCATCAACTAGTGTACTCTTTGTTGTTTGAAGTAATGTATTAACGCCGTATGGCAAGATATTTCTTAACCCATCTAACACACGCACACTGACGGCTTCATCAGTCGTGTTGATGAGTGTCGACTGTTTAATAAAACCATAAGCTTCACTTGTTTTTAATGTATAATTAAACGTTAAACCTAGATCAGTATTAATTTCTTCAAAAATAATTTTATCACCTGTCGTATTTTTATAAAGATTACGAGTAATGTGATAAACACCTGCTAAATGCGTTGAAAATGGTTTCCACAAATAATCTTTCTCACCTTTTGTTACAATCAACGTTGTATCTGGCCCCGTTGTTTCAACACTGTCGTGGATTTTGTCATCTGTCTCATACGGAAATAATGCTGATTCCGCATTTTTTCGTCCAGCCGTTAACCCTCCTGTACTTGATACGAATAACCAATGATCGGTATCACTGACGACGGTCATAAAAAATGGTGTCATCTGATTCACATGCTCAATTTTAAAGAATGTTTCATTATTTAATGTCATCATTTTTAGCGAAACCGCTTTCGAATATTGGCGTAAAAAACCGTTCCCTAAATATAAATCATGTAGAGTTTTCATATAAAAATCCTTTCTATTATTAATTAAATGAGCTATTGTTCTGAACGATTATAACTTTCGTAAAGGTTTTCTGCAATCTTAAGCAGCTAAACAGGCACTAAAGTGTGGATTTTCGTGAATATTGACAAAAAACATGTTGTTCTCCTGTAATAAACGCTACTTTTAAAAATACGCTCTTAACCCTTTAAAATCTTATTATACCAACAAGAAAACCGCTTTCGAAAATCATTGAAATCTCTTTGATATTCTTATTGTAAACGGTTTACCATGAGAATACAACCCTTTTATTTTCGAAGTATTTAAGAAACTTTCGTTCATTTAAACATCATCTTATCATAACACTACTTAAACAAACTGTTACCAGATAAGAAAATATACAACTAGCCATGATATATCAGATTAGTTTCGGTAAAACTGATAACATCTATCCCACGTCGCAGTCTCACCTGGTGATAAATCGATATCGATAAACACTTCCGGACTAACGACATGATCTCGTCCCCATAGCGCCATCTTCGATGGCGTAAATCTAGTAAGATCTCTTACACCTGCTTTTATCTGTGTATGATACACTTCCCAGTTATATGGCGCACTTTCTTCATTCATTTCAATATGCGCATAAAAATCACCATCTGGAACAACAGGCCATGTTAATTGCTGATTCGTCTGTTTGATTGTCCCCACTGCAACCTCTAGATGATTCATTTTAGGTAATGTCAGCTGATAGTTCTCATTGACGGTTTCGTGATTGATACCAATAAAGTTATGAGCATACTCATTGGTTTTAAATGATTCATCTCCGGTATTTTTAAGTGTATACCGGATGACAACGTGATCATCTAACAGAGAGATCTCTTTATTTAAGTGAAAGCCATATCCATTGTCATTATGAGCCTCTGCATCAAACGTGATGCTTGAATGTGTGTGAGACACGTGAAACTTAGCTGCGGTAACATCATAACGATGGAAGAAGTCATAGTCACTTTCGCTATCTTTCGTAAGTAACCCAACACCTATTTTCGGAAATTGTTGCCCCTTCTTTATCCCCTCATACCCTAGCGGTTGATCAATACCGAATTCATTACTTAGTCCGATGCCACCCGTTCCGACACCTTTTTCAAGACGCTCTGGCACACAGAACGTAACAACGTCATCTAAGGTGATCTGGGTAATAAAACCGGTCCAATCAAACCTTGATCCATCATATACTTCGCCTGGTGCAGCAACATTTACCTTTAAACGATTGTTTTCTAATACATACATCTTTCATACATCCTTTCGTATTTGTGTGATCCCTTTAACATAAAGTATTTTTAAGCTTCCTCTGTTAAGTCAATCCAATAATGTTCAATCATTGTTCCTTCATGCATAAACGCTTGATCCAATTGGCCATGATTATTCTTAATGGTTTTAGCTGAGGCGATATTATCCTGATCACATGTCACGAGCACACGTGGAATATGAAGTGATTGACACTTTTTGAGTGCTAACCCGAGCATCTCAGTTGCATAACCTCGCTGTCTTTCTGAAGCTCTCACACTATAACCGATATGACCACCGGATGTTTTTAAAACATCATTCAGTCTATGTCTAATATTCACCATGCCAATTAAATGATGGGTATCGACTGTGACTGCAAGATAGGTTGTGGCCGGTACTCGGTCATCTGTCAGTTCTTCCTCCAAATAACTATTCTGAATATCTTTTAACCACGCTTCAAAAGATTCCACGTGCGAAAGTCCAGCTGTCCCATGCATCACCTCATTAAATTGCTCAAATTCTTTTCTGTAATCTAAACAAGCTGCTTTGTATTCTGGTGTAGGTAACACTAACTTTAATCGTTCCATGACAATTATCCAACCCCTTATCGTTTCACCGTATATTAATATGTTTTTGATTATACACGAAAACAACACCTTTAACAGCTTAAAGTGACACTGCGTAAAGGTGTTGAGCTCTTCGTTAAACATAGACGATAAGACACATTGACTTATAAGTCATGAATCGCCATTCTTTCGACCATCTGGTGATGTTTCTTTTTGTTTCGTATAACGATATAGATCACGAGTAGGAACAACGTCGGAAAACTAGATACCACGATCATTGGAAGTAAGTCTGTCAGCATAGTACTCGTTACTTCTCCCACTTTCGTAACAATACCATCCTGATTGGTCGTTTGTTCGGAGCTAACCGAATAATAAGCAGCAATACTAAGCGTCACCGATAATGATAACAATAGGGAAATCAGTGGTAAAATTAATCCCGGCCATTTACTATCTTTTTTTGATAAGACAATTTGAAACCAAATTACTCCGCCAACAATACCAAGTAAGATACCTACATATACTAAGCTCATAAGTAATGCGATAATCATTCGTCAGCTTCCTCTCTCATTTGTTTTTTATACGCTTGGATCAATATTTTTGCCGTATCAAAATCTATTTTATCATCTACTGCTAATCGCTTTATGAGCGAGACATAAGGTTCATTCGTCTCCCGGTCATTGATATGAATCTTGTCGATTAACTTATCTAAGCGCAAACGTACAGTTGGATAGGTCACATCATATACTTTGGCCATTTCTTTTAACGATCCCGAAGCTAACACAAATTTTTTGATAAACGTTATGTCTTCCTCTTCTAAATTTTTCATCCACTCAGGCACAATGTCAATCGGCACAACCTCACCCCTTACTTTAATAATATTAATAATAACATTTAATTTTATTAAAGTAAATCTTTATTATTGTTTATTTATCTTGATCATTACTCTTAATTTACTTTTTCTGTCTGCTTAAAAAAGCAAACATCCTTTTCACTTAGATAATTGATACTCTAAATGAAAAGGATGTTAGGATGATTATTTAAATGACACGATGTGAATGACGCTTTTTATTCATTGATTTTAAACTGTTCAATCAATTTTTTAAGTTCTACCGCTAGTTCAGCGAGGCTTAAGCTTGAACGTGAGATTTCTTCCATCGAAGACGTCTGTTGCTCGGTTGCAGCTGAAACTTCTTCTGTGGCGGCTGAATTTTCTTCGGCAATGGCTGAGAGATTTTCTAATGATGAGACAATCTCTTCTTTAATTTCTGCCATCTGCTTTCCTGTGTCATTTAAAGAATCCACTGCGTCATTTGAGGTGACCATGGCTGTTTCAATTTGTTCATATTTAGCCTGTGTGAGTTGTACGCTAGCTAATTGTTCTTCAATGACTTTTGATACGTCTGCCATGACTTTAACTGAACTTTCCGCATTTGTTTGGAGTTCTTTTACGATGGCATCAATCGAAGCTGTAGACTCGGTTGATTGTTCAGCGAGCTTACGAATCTCCTCAGCGACAACGGAGAAACCTTTTCCTGCTTCACCGGCTCGTGCAGCTTCAATCGCCGCATTAAGTGCTAATAGATTTGTTTGTTCGGCAATATTAGCAATCACATTACTCGCTTCACTAATGCGGTGTGAGCTATCATTCGTACTATGAATCCCACTTTCTACTTCTTTTGTTGCTTTTGATGTTTTGTCAGACAGCATCGCTAAACGCTTAATTTCCGTCATACCTTCTTCAACGGCCCTATGCACTTTCTTAAAGGCCACATTCAAACGATTCACAACTGCTTGTTCTTGTTCAACAATCTCGCCAAGTTGATGCGCTTTTTCAGATCCCGCTTCGGTATTCTCTGCTTGATTCTCCGCACCATCGGCGATATCTTGAATGGTTGCCGCTACTTCTTCTGAAGCAGAGGCAGATTGTTCTGAGGTTGCCGTTAACTGTTCAGAAGCTGCTGACACATTACCTGCAGAATCATTGATTTGCTGAATGACCCTGCGCATATTTTCTGTCACCGCTTGAAGGGAGGTCGCAAGTTGTCCTACTTCGTCTTTACTTTTAAGTAGGGCTGGTTCGATGTCCTGTCTTAAATCGAGTTCACCTATCTTTTCAGCTGATTGTGACACGGAGCGAATCGGCTTAGATATACGAGAACCAACGATGAAAGTTAAGATAATAGCTACTAATACTGCCGCAACTGTCATCACAATCGTTGTCAGTTGTAAATCATCAACTGATGATAAGACTTCATGCTCGTCTGCTGTCACAACAAGACTCCAACCTGTGTCACCTATAGTGCTATAACCAATATACATAGGCTCGTTATTAAAAGTATAGCTTCCTACTCCCGCATCAGTTGAAAGTATGTCTTCAAACTGCGTCGCTACTGTTGATAAAGATGGATCTTCTTCTGCCAAGGTGATGGGATTAAAGAAATCACGAATCATCTCACGGTTACGGTGAGCCACCACTGTGCCAGTATCATCAATCATATAAGCATAACCTTGCTCACCAAATGTAATGTCCTCAACAATCACACTTAAAAAGTCAGCATCACCAACGGCAACAATGACACCAGTGACGCGGTTATTTTCTATAACAGGAACAGATGTGACCATAATTAATCGGTCACCGTCGGCCGCATTCACACTTTCAGATGGTGGCATTAATCCTCGCTCGCCATTTAATGATTGTTGATAATAGTCACGCTCTGAGATATCAACGATATCTCCATCATCCCCGTAAGAATCAGATAAGTATAAATTCCCTTCAAGATCGGCCATCCCAATCCGTAAATAGCTTGTCTCTTGTACCCGTTCTTTAAATACAGCCATGGCCGCATCAATATCTCTTGTTTCTTCTTGAACTTCTGGCAAGTTAGTAAGTCCTTCAAGGTAAAGAAACTCACCTGTTATTCGACTGTCTGCTACGCGTGCCGCTTCATGTGATAAAGACAATAAACTTTCTTCTGCATCATTTTGAATGGAGTCACTTGCGCCGTTCATAATGACGAAGCCTAATACGACTAAAGCCACTGTCATAATCACAGAGAAGTAAACAACCAATTTTGTCCTAATACTTTTCATCTAGATAACGCCCCTTATATTTTTTATACTCGCATTATACAGGAAAAAGGATGTGAAATCTCTATGTATTTTATAGGTAAATAAGGTAGTATTTCCTGATTAGTTCTACCGACTACAAACACTTAGATTTATCTTATCATATGTCAGTAAAAACTTGTCAATATAGCCATGAAGTACTGAAACATCGTGAAACTATGTCGTAAAAGCGTTATGTAAAACAAGTAGCGTCACCATGCGCTACTTGTTTGTATTTAGGGCTCTTTTTGTAAATATTGTTGCTAAATCACGTTATCATTGAATATAACCCGTCACATTATTCACGAGATATTTGATGGAGCAAGTGTTATTTTTCTATTACAACGTCATATTTACGTAACCAATAATCTACTTGTGCTAAATACGCTAGCAATTGAGGTCCTTTCATTAATTGTCCAAACCATGGTGCATCAATTTCTTCTCCTTTTGTTGCGACAAGTTCTCTTATTGCCTCTTTATCAAAAAGTTCAAATAAACGCGCATCCGGATCATCCAGAATGCGTTCCATCCACTCTACTACTGCCTCTGTATATGCTGGATGATGGGTTTTTGGATAAGGACTTTTCTTCCGATATAAAATATCTTCTGGAATTAAGTCTTCAAGCGCTTTTCTTAGAATACCTTTTTCTCTCCCTTGATAATTTTTCATTTCCCATGGTATGTTCCAAACATACTCAACTAATCGGGGATCACTAAAAGGCACACGCGCCTCAAAGCTAGCCCCCATACTCATGCGATCTTTTCGATCTAATAAGGTCGGCATAAACCAATGCATGTTTAAGTAGAACATTTCTCTCCGCTTTGTTTCTGATTCACTATCACCTTCGAATTTTGGTGTTGCATCTATTGTCTCTTGATAACTTTTTAGCATATAGGCGTGAAGATCCAACTTTTCTTGCCATTCTTTTGTAAGTAATCGTGTACGAATATCAGCTGATCGAATCCAAGGAAATCCTTCCCGCTTTAAATCTTCTTCTCGGTAAAACCAAGGATACCCGCCAAATATCTCATCTGCACACTCTCCAGATAACGCTACAGTGACTTCATTTTTTGTTTTCTGACAAAACCACAATAATGAGCTATCAACATCAGCCATCCCCGGCAAGTCTCGATACTCGACTGCCTCTTTTAATAATTCTGCTAGTGTCTTATTATCCAAAATATAGGTGTAATGCTCGGTATTGTGCGCCTCTACCATTTTCCCAATAAAATCGGCATCACTATTCGGTTGAAAAGTACTTTCTTTAAAATAATGCGCATTATCTTCATAATCAATTGAAAAGGTCGGGAGTCTTTGATTTTTATGTTTTTTTAAATAATTAGCAGCTATCGCGGTTATTGCGCTTGAATCAACGCCACCTGAGAGAAAGGTACCGATTGGAACATCTGATACAAGTTGACGTTCGACAGCATCTACTAATAACGCGCGAACAGTTTGCGCTGTTTTTTCGAGGGTTTCTGTATGTGCTCTACTTTTAACATCCCAATATCTCCATGTTTTGAAACCCCTTCGATCAAGTGTTCCAACATGGGCCGCTCGTAATTCATGAATCCACTTAAACACACCATTTCCTGGTGTCCTCGATGGACCGAGCGCCAAAACTTCACTAACACCTTGTTGATCTAAAATCGGTTTCACTGCATCATGTGCTAATAATGCTTTGAGCTCAGACGCGATTGAACTACCCCCACCTAACATTCTAACGAATGTTTGAGGAAGGGGATTCCATAAAGACACCACAAAGGTGACCCACACTCGTTCAACTAGGCGTGGGGTTTTCTACTCTCCAACCGCCGCAAACCTATTTTCTCAACATCTGTTAAAGCCTGCTGGGGAAATAGTGTGTTCCAGGAACGCAACTTGCTTTGGTCGAATCGTTCTGTCTGGTAGAAAACATGGGTTCTAACAAAAGACAGGATACGCGTCATATACGCCCATTGCCCGACGGGCAATGACCTCCGCTTCTATTATTTTCGTTGCCTGTCCACTACTTTTACCCTCTAAGTTAAACGGAAGGGTAAAGGCATCCACACATTGACCAATGTCGTTGACATTGGCGACAGCGATATGAATAACATTCTAATCAACACCCATCATACCGGTTGATGTGGACGTATTTAGATAGGGGACAGGAGGCACATCAATTAAGCATTTAACGCTATAGTAGGCACCATGGTCCTCAAGTGACCATCCAATGGGCTTCCCGTACTTCTTCTTATCTTTCAGGTTCATTTGTGTCTGAATGGCATGGTTGACATGGTCTTGGCCATAGGGGAAAACAACGTCAGAGAGACTAATCACACATTGGTCAATCGCTTTGAAGGTAAGGGTATGCGTCTCTGGGTGATAATGAAAGACAAAGTTACCTGATTTAGCATCTTTACGTCCAGAAATGGTCATCTTACCATAACGCCCCGTCACCTTCATATATCGTCCGCTTATACAGTCTACCCGCAGCAATGAATAGTTGACTCTTTCAAACATTACTTAAATCAAATAATATGACCATTCATTCTGTTAAAAAGGAAGGGCTAGATCATTAATGGTCATAACTTTCTTTTTAAAAACTCTACATTAATTATCATATAGGTATCCATCATCGGTCCATTAAGTGTTGCTCTCATCAATTACTTCCATTCGGTTACGCCCATTATTTTTCGCAGCATAAAGAGCTTTATCTGCTGTTTCGACGATGTGCTTTGGTGAGATAACATTGCTTGGATTAACACTTACTACCCCAAGACTAACGGTAACGTATGGAGCAGTATCCGATGCTGAATGATTAATCTTAAGTGACTCTACACCTGATCGAATTCTTTCTGCCACATTAATTGCCCCATGAGCATCTGTTTCAGGTAAAATGACAATGAATTCTTCTCCACCGAATCTAGCTACTGTATCCGTTGTTCGACCAACAATCGCCCTAAGTGTATCACCTATCTTTTTTAAACATTCATCACCATTTAGATGGCCATAGGTATCATTAAATTTCTTAAAATGATCAATATCAAGCATAATAAGTGACAATGCCATTTTAGATCGTCTCAATCGATAAAATTCTGTTTTAAGAACAAGATCAAAATATCTTCTGTTGGATAAGCCTGTTAGACTATCAGTCATCGCATGTAATTGGGCTGTATTTTTTTCGATTTCAAGTTGTTGAACCAAAGCTTGGATTTGTTGGTCGGCTATTTTACGTTCTGTGATGTCTCGAACAATAAATACCATGCGAATAGGCTCTCCATTAGGATTACGCACAAACCCGCTATTCACTTCAATATCAAATGTACTTCCATCTTGCCTCACCCCGTGATACTCATTCGGTCGACTAGCACCATCGTGGTACATCTTTTGAATATTAGCTTTTGCTCTTTCAACATCTTCAGGCACGATAAAATCTAATATATGCATCCCAACAAACTGATTAAACGACTCTTCGTATCCAAACATTTGTTTAGCCGCTGGAGAAATCATAAGAATGTATCCCTCTAAATCGGTGATAGTAATATCATCAGGTGACGCATTAAGAATAGAACGGTATTGTTCTTCACTTTCCATTAACGCTTGTTCTACTTCTCTTCGTTTCGTAATATCACGAATAACACTAATACTATGGGGCACACCTTGGATCAATATCTTTCTCGCTGAGATTATTCCGTAAAACTGTTGCCCTTTCTTATCTTTAAATAGATATTCCATGTTTTCGCAGATCCCTTGTTCTTTTAACTTAATTATAAATTGTTGTCGGTCATCGTTTTGATTCCATACGCATATTTTGGCAGTATGATCTTGTAATACTTCCTCACGCGTGTAGCCAAATATGGTTGAAAATCCTCCATTTACATCGACAAATGCCCCATCATGTAATCGTGTAATCATCGCGGCATCTGGTCCCGTATTGAAAATCAAACGCATTTTCTCTTTTTCCAAAAGATTTTCTATGTTTAGGCGCTGATTGATCATAAGAACCAAGCCAAAAGTCCAAAGGTTACTCGTAATAACAGGAATTATAAAGCTTGCTTTAAGAAGCATACCTTGTTCAATATATGTTTGAACCGATGGCGCACGCACGGTATAGATTACTCTTACCGTTAAAAATATACCGTAGACTAAAAACGCAACTGCAGTAAACTTGGCAGCATTAAATTTCGCTTGATCTTTTTCGGATATAAGTTTAAGCAGTGTTAGAAAAGAAATAAGCGCTAACGCACTATTGATGACGATTGTACGACTTGAAATATCATTATCGATAAATATGAAATAATAATAGATCAGCAAGAATACAACATATGACGTACCAAGTAAATAGCGGTTTTCTTTTTGATTAAAAAAACGAACAATTCCAATATAAAAAAATACTTGTCCGAGCACCATGAACGGATTGGCCACCATTGCGAGGAAGCGTAACGATTCTACATTCACTAAAGGCATAAAGAGGACACCAAGGACCATTAAACACGCGCCACTTAACCACCAGCCAATTCCACGGTAAGGTTTATTTTCTAATTGGTATTGAATAAACAAAGCAATAACTTGAGTGATTAAAATAAGACTTAATATAAAAATAAGTGTTTTTGTATCTAGTTGCATCACTTTCTTCTCCCTCTTCTATTAACCTTATTTTTATTCAATATTTTCACCATTACATTAAATAATTGAGGCTTCTCTATAAGCGTAAGTATTTTATTTACTTACACCTCCAAAACAACAAGGTTCTCGTTTGTTTTTTGGAGGAAATTATTTTACATTATGTATTAAAGTGATTCAATGTTTTTTTATAAATTCACACCGCTCGATTCTTTTCAGTCTATCTTAATGCTTTGGCAATTGAGCATGCTTTGTATCTATATCAATGTGTTGATCAGTTATTTCTCTCACTCATCATTCGATGCTTATCATTTTTTATCCGGTACTTAAACTGTGTTTGTAAAACTAAAGGCATTCTTATTAACAGGAATAAGATAAACAAAGGTTCTTCATCATCTATTATTCAAAAATGTTTATGACACTACCATAATAGCATTTAATCCTTTATAGTTCATTACTTTTTTCTCATATTAAACGAGGTAGATTAGACTCATTTACATTATTTTATTAAAAGATTCTCAAGGCTGACTTGCTTCTATTAAACTAAACAATTAAAAAATCTAACCATAATTTTAAAGCTGAGCTATGTTGATGTCACGAAAGTTCTTGACCATTTTCTAAAAAAAACGCCATCATACTTAAAGTTCAGCTTGGAACTTCGAGGATGATGACGGTATATCCAGTAAATGATGTACATGAAGATTATAAAAACTTAAGCCAGTCATGTTTAGGATAAAGTATTCTTTCTACATCGACTATCCTTTCTTTCTCATTGATGGAAAAGAAGACGATATAATTTTGACGATAAGTTTCCTGTATCCTAATTGGGATAAGCGCTGAAACAGGTATAAAGAGCTGGAAAGTAATATGCTTCACAATTTCCAGCAGATCATTTTCAGCTATCACTGTTAATTCAACGTTATATTTTTCCATCAGTTATACTCTGTTTAATATGATTCATAGCTTCATCAAATGGCCGTTTTCTTCCTTCTTCAACAGCTGTTCTTCCCTCATCAAGCTGTCGATAAAGATCTATTTTGCCACTTAGTGCTTCATACGCTTCAATACTCATAACAGCTAAATCACCTCGTCCATTTTTATCAGGCGATACCTGTATACTTTATTTTAGCAGTTACATATACCTTCAGTGGACAATATAATTGCAGGAAAATCGTGGATAGTTAGCTCAAAAGTCTTTTCATCAAAAAAGAAATGATATTCATTTTTATCTACGGTTATTTTTCCATGCATTGAGGCTACCCTCCTTTAGGCACATGTAATTTTAGTCAACTGCATCCAAAGCTTCCTTTAGTTTATCAAAATGAGTTATAAGCCAATTAAAACTTTCCTGATATTTTGACTTATCATACAAATCTGTAGTTGTTGAATACAGAACTCTTTTGTGTACACTCGTCTTTCTACTTGTGTACCATTCTAAATTAAAACCACAAACTTGTTCTATGGTTTCTTTATTTTCTTCTAGCTTAGTAAAAACTTCCCCGCTATAAATATACAGGCCAATTCGTAGTGTGGATTTCCCAATTATATTTAAGAAAACATGATAACCTGTCTTTCCTATACTTACATCATACCAATTTTGTCTCAAAGGTTTCCTGGAACCAATGTCATCAGTTCTTCCAATCTCTGCACAATAGTTCACAAAATTCGTCCAAAAGTCTAATTGCAAATCTGAAGTCGATACTGAACTACCACCATTAGTAATATCTACCATTCCTGGTGCAATTATCTCTAATGGCAATTCTGGCACTTCTTCTCTGACATCGTTGACAAATTCTAAGTGTAAAAGCTCCAACATCTGTTCTTCATTATCAAAGTACACATTCCATCGCTTTTCAAGAAATCTAAGCATTTTCATTCCTCTGTCTAAAATGCTTTTTGCATTCCATTCAGAGTGGTGTGATACTTCAATCTCTGAATGAGAACCATCTTCATATCCCCTACGACCTTTAGTATTAGATGATTTTTTATCTTCGAAACTATCATTTTGCAATGATGAGTTTACACTTTGCGATAAAGGCAACAAGTTTCCTAATGAAGCAGATAATGTTTTTATCTCTTCTTCATCGAATTGCCTGAATTGATTTCTCCAATACCACTTGGTGGGTGTTTGAGGAAGTATATGTTCAATCGTAACTTTATCTTTTTCAACTTTTGTAAATGGCTTCCATCCTAATTTTTCAATTCCTGTAAGAAGAGCTTTTTCAAATTCATACTCATATAAAAAATATCGAAGATCTCTCCATCCATAAAACCCATCACCATTTGAGAAGCGCTTATCTATTCTAGTAATAAAGTTCTTAATAGCATAGTCCATATCATATGTAGCAGTTTCTGTAAGAGACTTGGTTACTTCTGAAATCTCAATCTCTCGCATATACAAAGCTCTGGCTTTTCTATAATAATCACTGCTCTTATAGCTGGATTGAAATGCCGCCATTCTAAAAGATAAAAAAATAAATCTTTCAACAGCCTTAAAGAACTCGACTCGATCTTTTGGAGATATATTCAATTCAGGAACTAGAGAAATTGTAACGATAGGTCTAAAATAACCAATACCAATTCGATTAAGTCTTTCTAACCATATTTTTTCTTCATTAGTTAATTCACTTTGTTCTGGAAAATGCGTATAAAACCAGTACTTGGCAACGTCTTTTAAGCTATTGACATAAGATCTTATTTCATTAGGCTTTAATTTACTAATTTCAATAGGTATATCATTCTCTAGATTTTGAATGCTATCATCATCTTCATCAACTTCATCTTCTATTACCTCAGGGATTTCTTCATCAATAGCAACTACCTGCTTTTCAAAAATATTCTTTGCTGAGAATTTATTGAGCAGGAATTTTATATAATCATCCCCTTTTTTACGTGAATAATGAAAGTACATAATCCAATGCGCTCTTAGAAACTCATCATCAGATAATGGAGCATTTTGATTTCTGCCAAGCTGATAATACACTTCTTTCCACGCATCATTGATTTGTTTTCTTAACTCATCCTTATCAATAACATCTAGTTGAACATCATCATATAATGTTGTTAGATAAATAAGTCTATTCTTGAGAAGTTCCAGATTTGTAAGCTTTTTCCCTCGATTATTCATTGTTTCGAATGCAACAAAAACATCATAATCATCTTCGATCTCGTGGATATTAAACATAAGTTGTAAAGTCAATTTACGATAAAGGTTTTCTATCCCATCTAAGCCTTCTGAATCAAACAATTTATTTAAACAATCAATAAAAAACTCCTTAGCATACTTCAAATTTTTAGTATAATATGTCTCGTTAATCGTTCCACTGTGCGGTTCTTCATAAATCTTGTATGTAAGATACTCAGCACTTGGATTGTCAATCTCATAACCAAATAAATAGGTAGTAATGATATTCTGTGGCGGTCTTTTTTGCGATATATACTTCGATCGTATCGATTTCAGAGTTTGAAAACAGATGACTACTTCATCCTCATTTTTTTCAGCGTTGATATCAAGTCCTTTAGCAAACGATACGATTTCATTCATCAATATTGAAAATGTAGTAAGTCTTTGCTGCCCATCAACAACATGATAAGCTTTGAAACCTGAATCCAACAACCATTTATCATTGCCCCAGCCTATTGACTCAGATTTGGGTACAGCTTTTAGAGAAAGTAGTCCGGTATAATGATACCTATCTTCTTGTAGATTCATCACATCATCCCAGAAATCTATAAGTTGACTTTGCTTCCATGCATATCCTCTTTGATAGTCTGGAATCCTAAAAAGCTTATTCTGAAATAAATCAGAGAGAGATTGTAAATCACCCAAAACTAATCACCACCTTTATATTCATTCGATAACAGCCTTATTAAAATAAAAAAACTCGAATATGCACTCGAGGCTGCTTGAATATTTGCATATTATCCTATTTAAAATTATAAGATATTTCTAAATATTTATCAATGTAAACCCAGGTTAACTTAAAATAGCCGACTCAGATCATATATCCAAGTCAGCCAGCTAATCCCTAATTATTCCCCATTACACTCCATCTCCGTTGCATCCATAAACCGGATGATGATCTTCCCCGTTTCATAGACTTTGATGTGGTCCAAGGTTCTTAAGATGAAGTCCGTATCAACTTCTTTAATATGTTTTGGATCTTCTGTTATATCTGCAAACTGGACAGCCCTGTACTGTTCCAGCGGGTTTCCAAACTCTGCAGTAGTTTCCCATCTCCTTTTTAGCTCTTCTCGGTTATCGAGGAGTGCATTCCATGAAAGGATGAAGGCATCAATCAAAATGGCTTCATCAATGTGCCTATTGGTACAGCCCTGCACCCCTTTGACCTTATACCGTTCCTGGCATTGCCATACCTTTCTGTAGCTGTTCTTTGACTTCCAGCCTTTTCTTGTGAATGCCTGATTGCAAGTACCGCAGACTACCTTTCCCGCAAATGGGTTTGTTTCTGGCCTGTGTGAATAAGAGTTGGTTCCATGTTCTTCAATGTAGTTACTTCTTCTTTCGTATTCTAGCTGGACTGCTTCCCAAATCAAGGGATCAATAATGGCTTCATGATTTTCTTCGATGTGGTACTGCTGAATGTGCCCTTCATTCTTTGCTCGCTTTTTCGTCAGGAAATCAACGGTGTAGCTTTTTTGCAAAATGGCATCACCCTTATACTTTTCATTCTGAAGCATGCTTTGAATCGTTGTTGCCTGCCATTTAGTCTTGCCATTCCAGTTCTTCACTTCTTCCTTTTCAAGTGTTCGTTTGATGTGGTCTACAGTCTTGCCTGAAAGGTACTCATCGTAAATCCTCTCTACAATTTTAGCCTGCTCTCGATTTATGACCAGCTTGCCCTTCTCATCAGTGTCGTAGCCCAAAAAGCGTTTAGTGCTCATCTTGAACTGTCCGTTTTCAAAGCGTCTTCTAATCCCCCAGGTGGAGTTCTCGCTAATGGATCTGCTTTCATCCTGGGCAAGGGATGAGAGAATGGTGAGTAGCACCTCTCCTTTGGCATCGAGTGTGTTTATTGCCTCCTTTTCAAAATAAGTATTAATACTACATTTAACTGAACAACGCTTTTGTCAAACGTTTAAACTCCCAAACCAAAACGATAATTCCGTAGCTAATTCCAATCTATTTCTTTTCCTGCTCAGGTTAAAACACACCAGTTATTCATCACTTTACACACTTTCATAAAATAAAGAACCCCTGAAAACACCTTAAACACGGTATTTCCTAGGGCAACTGCATTTATTTTCTTGTCAGCAAAGCTACCACTTCAACATGACTTGTCTGCGGGAACATATCCACAGGTTGAATATACTTGACTTCATAATTACCTGATAACACTTTCACATCGCGTGCTAACGTAGCCGGGTTACATGAAACATAGACGATCCGTTCTGGTCCCATATCGATCATGGCATTTAGTAAAGCTTCATCACACCCTTTACGCGGTGGATCAACGACAATTACGTCCGGTCTTAACCCTTGCGTCTTCCACCAAGGCATTACCTTCTCAGCTTCACCGACAACAAATTCCGCGTTGGTAATGTTATTAAGTGCCGCATTTTTCTTCGCATCATCTATGGCTTCTGGCACAATTTCTACACCGTAGACCTGTTTTGCTTGTTGGGCTAAAAAGAGTGAAATCGTTCCGATTCCACAATACGCATCGATCACCGTTTCTTTTCCGGTGAGTCCAGCAAAGGCGAGCGCTTGGTCATAGAGCACCTTGGTTTGGTCAGGGTTCACTTGATAAAACGACTTCGCTGAGATCGCAAACTTCACATCACCTATCGTATCATAAATATAATCCGCTCCATAAAGTGTCACTGTTTCTCTACCTAAGATGACATTAGTCCGTTGACCATTCACGTTTTGAATAATTGAATCAATATCCGGGAAAGCTTTAATAATTTCATCAAGTAGGTCTTGTTTGTGCGGCAAGGTTTTTGTGCGCGTGACAAGTACTAACATTAATTGATTCGTTTGTTTTCCACGCCTAACAACAATATGACGTAGCGTGCCCTTATGAATATTTTCATCATAGGCTCTAATGCCGAGCTTACTCGCAATCGTTCTTACTTTTTCAACAACAGCATCATTTACTTCGTCAGTAATGATACACGTCTCCATACCTTCAATGATCTCATGACTTTTCTTCCGATAAAAGCCTGTAATCAGTTCCCCGTTTTTTTCACCCACAGGAATTTGAACTTTATTACGATAACGCCAAGGATTTTCCATTCCGAGCGTTGGTTTTACTTCAACATCTGTAATATGGGCAATCTTTTTAAAGACATTTCCGACTTGCTGTCGCTTCATTTCAAGTTGCATCTCATAATCCATGTGTTGTAATTGGCAACCCCCGCATTGATGATAAACATCACAAGGTGGCTCCACACGATGGGCACTTTCTTTTTTTAGTTCGACTAATTTCCCTATGGCAAAGTTTTTCTTCACAAAAATAACCTTAACTTCCGCCTCTTCTCCGGGCAAAGTATTAGGAACGAACACAGGATAACCATCGATTTTTCCCACACCATTCCCTTCGTGGGTCATATCTTCAAAAGTTAAAACAATCGTTTGATTTTTCTTTACAGGTGCATGTTTACTCATTATTCTCAACGTCCTTTATCTTCATTTGCTGTTGTAAGTGTAGCAGAAACTCTCACTTTTTAAAAGCCTTTCATTCGACAGTATTTCCCGGGAAATACAAAAAGACTCCTACTAAAAGAAGTCTTCTTATCATTTTATTCATCCCCATCTTCTGGAAACTCAATCGACTCAAGTAATGCTTTCTTATCATCGGCCTCTTGATGGTCATCTTGAGGTAATATATAGCGAATATGTTGTTTAAGATTTTTAAAGTGTCCAGGCAATAATCCACCGTATTCCCCATCTATGTTTAACTGCATGGTTTCCTCAGTTGTTACTTTTATTTCATTTGCTGTGGCATGAAAGACATGTTTATTCGATATGTGCTGTCCACGGAGAGCGTCTGAGATCACACGGACAAATTCAGCAATATTTGTATTTTTTAAAACAAAAATATCAAACACCCCGTCATTCATACGGGCATCAGGCGCTAATTTTTCAAATCCTCCAACTGAATTAGAGTTCGCAATTAAAAATAACATAATATTATCTTCAAATACTTCACCATCATACTCTATTCGTGTATGAATTGGACGGAGTCTAGGCAACATTTCGACACCCTTCATCACATAGGCCAGCTGACCAAGTACGGTTTTTAGCTTGCTTGGCACTTCGTAAGAAACTTCCGTAATCTTCCCCCCACCAGCAATGTTGATGAAATAATGCTCATTTACTTTACCAATGTCTAAGGCCTCTTCATGACCATTCACAATACTTTGAACGGCTTTATCAATTTGACGTGGAATCTTTAAAGCCCGCGCGAAGTCGTTCGTTGTACCTGCGGGGATAATGCCAAGCGTTGGGCGGTGTGGTTGTTCGGCCATGCCCGAGACAACTTCATTGATTGTTCCATCTCCACCTACAGCAATAATCAAATCGAATTTTTCTTCACAAGCAAATCGAGCAGCCTTTATCGCATCACCTTTTTCTGTTGTCTGATGAGCCGACGTGATAAAGCCAGCTTGTTCCAGCGTTACTAAAACATCCGGTAGCTTTTGCTTAAAACCTTCTCTGCCTGATGTTGGATTATAAATAATACGTGCGCGTCTCATGATTATCCCCCTTATTTATTCTATATATAGCTATGTATCACGTCAAAATCATATCACTTTTCAAATAAAAAGGCTATCAATAAGTCATTGATAGCCTTTTGTTTAAGATTATTTTCTTATGTTCTAATGCTTAGCGCTTATTGATCTCTTGCATCAAAATCTTATTCACCATTGGCGGGTTCGCTTGACCTTTGGTTTGTTTCATCACTTGTCCAACCAGGAAGCCAATCGCTTTATCTTTACCATTTTTAAAGTCGATAATCGATTGCTCATTTTGATCTAAAATTGCCGTAATGATGTCTGTTAACTGACCCTCATCAGATATTTGGACTAATCCTTTTGCTTTTACAATATCATCCGGATTTCCCCCGTTTTGCACAAGCTCACTAAAGACTTTTTTCGCCATCTTAGATGAAATGGTGCCGTCTCCAATTAACGTAATCATTCGCGCAAGTGCTTCTGGCGTCATTGGTAAATCATGCAGCTCTTTTTGCTCTTTATTAAGGTATGCTGACACTTCTCCCATTAACCAGTTTGATGCTTGTTTTACATCGGCACCTGCAGCAATTGCTGCTTCAAAGAAATCAGACATTTCTTTTGTTTGCGTTAACACCATTGCATCATATTCAGGTAAATTCAAGTCTTCCACATAACGCTTTTTACGTGCATCTGGTAATTCAGGAATTTCCGCACGAATACGCTCTTTCCATGCCTCATCAATATAAAGTGGCACTAAGTCTGGTTCAGGGAAGTAACGGTAATCATCTGAACCTTCTTTAACACGCATAAGAATCGTTTCTTTTGTTTGTTCATCATATCGGCGCGTTTCTTGTAAAATTTCTCCGCCTGTTAATAGGACTTTTTGTTGGCGCTTCTCTTCAAACTCAAGACCTTTTTGAACGAATGAGAATGAGTTTAAGTTTTTAAGCTCTGCTTTCACACCAAATTCATCTTGTCCAATGGGACGAAGGGAAATATTCGCATCACATCGCAGTGATCCTTCTTCCATTTTACAATCTGATACACCGGTGTACTGAATAATACTTTTCAGTTTTTCTAAATACGCATACGCTTCTGCTGGTGAGCGTAAATCTGGCTCAGATACGATTTCAACAAGTGGTGTGCCTTGACGGTTAAAATCTACAAGCGAATACCCTTCATCCGTATGTGATAATTTACCGGCATCTTCTTCTAAATGCAGACGTGTAATACCAATACGTTTTGTTTTTCCATCTACTTCAATGTCAATATAACCATTCTCTCCAATAGGTTGGTCAAATTGAGAGATTTGATAGGCCTTTGGATTATCCGGATAAAAGTAATTTTTACGATCAAACTTAGTATGTGTTGCAATCTCACAATTTAGCGCCATTGCTGCCTTCATCGCAAAATTGACCGCTTCTTCATTAAGCACCGGCAAAACACCTGGGTAGCCTAAATCAATCGGGCTAATATTTTCATTTGGTTCTGCACCAAAATGATTGAAGCTCGGGCTAAATATTTTCGAGTCCGTTTTAAGTTCAACGTGGACTTCTAGTCCAATGATTGTTTCAAAGTTCATTTATTTTGCACCTCCCAAATTGGGGCGTTCTTTATGATGTTCCGTTGCTTGCTCATAAGCATATGCTGCACGATAAATCGTCTTCTCATCAAAGTGTTTACCAATAATCTGCAAACCAATTGGCAAATGATGTTCTTTGCTAAAACCACATGGTAATGACAACCCAGGTACACCTGCTAAGTTAACTGGAATGGTTAATACATCGTCAGCATACATTGTTAATGGATCATCAATTTTTTCACCAACCTTATAGGCTGGTGTTGGTGACGTTGGACCAATAATAACATCAAACGTTTCAAACACTTTATCAAAGTCCTGTTTGATTAACGTCCGTGCTTGTTGTGCTTTTTTATAGTAAGCATCATAATAGCCTGAACTTAACGCGAACGTTCCAAGCATAATTCGGCGTTTCACTTCATCTCCAAAGCCTTCACTGCGTGACTTTTTAAAGAGATCAATTAAGTTCTCCGCTCCTTCAGCACGCTTACCATAACGAATCCCATCAAAGCGCGCTAAGTTAGCACTTGCCTCTGAAGAAGCCAATAAGTAATAAGCGGCTACAGCATATTTTGAGTGTGGTAATGAGACTTCTTCTACTGTTGCACCAAGTGATTTAAATACTTCTAGTGCCGCTTCAACTTTCTCACGTACTTCAGGCTGAATACCTTCTTGACTTGATAAGTATTCCTTAGGAACAGCAATTTTTAGTCCTTTTACACCTTCTTTTAGCGCATCATGGTAGTTTGGAATGTCAACATTAGCTGATGTTGAATCCATCTTATCATGGCCTGCAATTGCTTGAAGAACATACGCATTATCCTCAACTGTACGTGTCAATGGACCAATTTGGTCTAATGATGATGCAAAAGCTACTAAACCAAAACGTGAGACGAGGCCATACGTTGGTTTTAAACCGACGACTCCGCAAAACGATGCTGGTTGGCGGATAGACCCACCTGTATCAGAACCCAGTGAATAAAAGACCTCACCTGCTGCAACAGCAGCCGCCGAACCACCACTTGACCCACCAGGGACATAGTCTGTGTTCCATGGGTTACGTGTATCATAATAACCTGAGTTTTCTGTTGTTGAGCCCATCGCGAACTCATCCATATTTAACTTACCAATGACAACAGCTTCTTCTTTATTTAGTTTTTCCATAACCGTCGCATCATACAAAGGATCATCAAAGTTACTCAAAAATTGACTGGCGCACGTCGTTCTTAATCCTTTTGTAACAATGTTATCTTTAATTCCCGCAGGAATACCATATAAAGGATTTGTTTTTTCAGGCATATTTTCATCCAATTGTTTGGCTTTTTCCAGTGCTCTATCTTTATCTAACGTAAGAAATGATTTAACCTCATCTTCTACTGCATCGATACGGTCATAAGAAGCTTGTACAAGTTCTGTGACAGTCAGCTCCTTATTATGTAGCTTTTTTTGTAGCTCATCTAATGTATAATCAAATAATGTCATCTGTATCCCCCCTATTCTAAAATCGCTGGCACTTTAAACTGTCCAGCTTGATGGTCTGGTGCATTTTTAAGTGCGTCTTCACGCGTAATCCACTTACGTGGCTCATCTTTACGCATCACATTTTTTAAGTCCAGCACGTGAGTTGTTGGCTCTACCCCTGTTGTATCAAGTTCATTAAGTAACTCTGCATAATGAATAATATCACCTAATTGTTTTGTCATAACTTCTACTTCTTCCTCACTTACGGCTAAACGAGCTAAGTGAGCAACGTGTCTTACTTGATCTTTTGAAATGTCTGTCATTTCATTCACCTCCGATTATCTTACGTCCCATTATTTAAACATACTTATGATAATAGCAAACTTTTAATAGTTTAGGCAACTGTTCCATTGAATTATCTGAAGATTTCGAGGATGCCTATTCATATATATAGACATCCGCTTTTTCTGCATCCCGCTTACGGGTAATTAAGCTCTCTTGACGCGCATCTGACCTGATGACGACTTCCAAATCGAAATGCGTTTGAAAACTATCCATAACAAGGCCGTATACATATTGGGTAAAGCCATTTACTTCTGCTTGACCTTGAAAAGGAATGGGTATTTCTAACTTCAGCCGTCTCAGTTGATTGCCTTGATAAAAGCCTTCACCTATTAGCCCGACATAATTAGGGAAAAATTCTCTAATGTCATTTTGGAACTCATTCACAATCGCTGACAAATCAGGATCTACTTGACGGGCACGGGTTGATGGGAAAAGGACATACTCTTCATCTACCGTTTGCCACCCACTCACATTCCCAGAACCTGCATCTACGACCGTCTTAGCTACAATACTTCCAGGAACGAGACTATTCCTCGTTGCTTCACGATAAATCGCAATCATAATAGGCACATCCGCTAAGCCATCTTTTTGTCGTAAACGCGTCACAACTTCCGCCGCTACTCGGTTAGCTTCAGATAGCATCGCTTCTGACTCAATTGATTCATAATAGAAAGGGCCACCAATCTCTGTCTGAAATTGATATTCAGATTTCATCGCAATCCCTAGTGAGATGCCGGCTAATTGGACAGAATTTTCCTCTGTACGTACCAAATAATTCTGTTCTAGAATGTGCGTTAAATATTTCGGGTTATCTCGCTCATCTTGAAGTTTTTCATCAAGTGAACTATCTGAGCTATAACTTATGGCAGGATTCAATCCAAGCTCTGTTGTATCCGAGTAACGTTCTAACCAACTATATAATTCACTTCGACCGATTTGTTGACCTTCTTGAAAGAAGTAATCTTTCGGATCAAACACATCTGTTGAATGGCGTCTTAAGTCATTCTCAAGTGCACGTATATCCACGCGGTTAGCAACTTGGTTCGTCGTTACACCACGTGATTCGCTTAAGCGATAAGGTAAGAGCACCTGGTAATCCGACGCATCGACTTTGTAATTCGGTATAATCGCTGTCTCTTGTTCTTCTCCGGGTAGTGTCTCATCAATGACTTCATCATTATCTTCATATCTCGGGGCACAACCCACAAGTAGTACAAGTACAAACAGCATAATCACACGCTTCATCATTTCCCTCCTCTCCTTATGTCAACTTTTCTTTTAACATCGCTTCATTCCAGATAGTGATGCCTAATTGTTCTGCCTTCTCTAGTTTTGAACCTGCTTGTTCACCAGCAATTAAAACATCTGTTTTCTTAGATACACTCCCCGTCACTTTTGCACCACGCGCTTCTATAAGTGTTTTTAACTCTTGACGTTTATAATGCTCGAGTGTTCCAGTAATAACAAACGTTTTATTCGTAAAGCTCTCATCTACTGCAGCAGATGTTTTAGGGCCTGTATACGTCATGTTAACCCCTGCCGCATGTAAACGAGCCAGTAATGTTTCCACATGAGGTTCATTAAAATATTGGCTAACAGCATCCGCCATTTTATCACCAATTTCATCAACCGCCATCAATGATGCTTTATCCTGTTCCCTTAAGCATGTCATCGTTTCAAAACGGTAAGCTAATGTTTTCGCTGCCTTTGAACCAATAAAACGAATGCCAAGCCCAAACAAAAGACGTTCGAGAGAATTGTTTTTTGATGCCTCAATCGCACGTAGTAAATTATCGGCCGACTTCTCACCCATGCGATCGAGCGTTAATAAATCTTCTCTTTTTAAGTAATATAAATCACTCACATCTTTAACGAGGTCAGCTTGGTACAATTGCTCAACAACCTTCTCTCCTAAGCCATCAATGTTCATCGCTAAGCGAGAAACAAAATGTGCGAGTCCTTCTGTCAGCTGCGCCGGACATTGTGGATTCAAACAGCGCAGAGCCACTTCACCTTCAAGTTGCGTGAGGTCTGAATCACAGCTCGGACAATGCGTTGGCATATAAAAGGGACGAGAATCTTTTGAGCGTTCCTCTTTAATCACACGCACCACTTCTGGGATAATGTCACCCGCTTTTTTTATAATGACGCGATCTTTAAGACGAATATCTTTTTCCTTGATATAATCGCCATTATGCAATGACGCTCGACTGACTGTTGTGCCTGCTACTTTAACAGGTATTAAGATGGCCGTAGGCGTGACAACCCCCGTCCGTCCAACACTAAAGTCAACGTCTTCTAGCGTTGTTACTACTTCTTCTGCAGGAAACTTATACGCTATTGCCCAGCGCGGACTTTTAGCGGTAAAGCCTAGTTGGTCTTGGTCATTTATACTATCAACTTTAATGACAATACCATCAATATCGTAAGGCAAGTCTATGCGCTTCGTCGACCAGCGTGCCACATAGTCAATCACCTCTTCAATCGAGGAGCACACGTGGCGTTCTTTATTGGTTTTGAACCCCAATGACTCAATATATGCTAAATACTCGCTGTGCGATTGTTTTTGTTCAGGCGCTTCACCCACAGCATATAAAAAGATATCTAAGTGACGCTTGGCGGCAATCTTACTATCTAATTGACGTAAAGACCCTGCCGCTGCATTACGAGGATTGGCGAACGGCTCGTCAAAAAGCGCAATGCGTGCTTCATTTAATTTAAGAAAGGATGCCTTAGGCATAAAAGCTTCACCTCGTACCTCTAAACTGCCTGACGTCTGAATACTTAGTGGCAAACTTCGAATGGTTTTAAGATTTTCTGTTATGTCTTCTCCTGTTTGGCCGTCTCCCCTGGTAGCGCCAATTGTAAATCGCCCTTCTTCATATGTTAAGGACACAGCAAGGCCATCAATTTTAAGCTCACAAACATAATCAATTGCCTCCTTACCAAGTGCTCCTTTCACACGCTCATCAAACGCACGTAAATCTGTTTCATTAAAGGCGTTTCCAAGAGATAACATTGGCCGTTTATGTTCAACTTTTTCAAACACCTCACGCACTGTCCCCCCAACTCTTACAGTTGGTGAATCAGCCGTTTTAAGTTCAGGATATTTATCTTCTAAATCTATCAACTGTTGCATTAAACGATCATATTCACTATCTGGGACAGATGGTTGATCTAAAACGTAGTATTCATGATTGTATTGTCCAAGCTTCTCTCTTAACGCTTGTATATCTTCTCTTACTCCCATCGCTAGAGTCCTCCCGCTATTTTTTTGTAATTGGCGCAAACTGTGCCATCAGCCGTTTTAAACCAACGGGTGCTGGAAAAGCAATGTCGAGTTCGCGTTCACCAGGCTCCCCTGAGACTTTTACTACCGTGCCCACTCCCCATTTTTTGTGCTCCGCTTTATCACCTGGTTTCCAGTCTAAATTAGCGCCTGGTGATGGTTGTTTAACTGGACGTCGAACCGGTTTTTGTCTGTTTGCCTCTCGCACCGGCAATCCAAAAGGTTCTGACGCTTTTTTATCGAATCCATCAATTAATTCCGTTGGAATTTCATCTATAAAGCGACTACGGTTATTATAGTTCGTTCGACCATAAAGTGTCCGCATATTTGCATGCGTTAAGTGCAATTCAGCTTCTGCACGCGTAATACCGACATAACAAAGTCGACGTTCTTCGTCCATCTCTTCTTCATCCATCATTGACCGGCTATGCGGAAAGACGGTTTCTTCTAAACCAATCAAAAAGACTGCCGGGAACTCAAGTCCTTTTGCTGCATGAAGTGTCATAAGGGTTACTTTATTATCCCCATGTTCATTATCATCCAATCGATCAATGTCACTAATAAGGGCTAAGTCAGTTAAGAAACTTATTAGCGACTGATCTTCTGATTGCGCTTCGAAATGTTGTGTAACAGACTTAAATTCATTGATGTTTTCTAAACGCGTTTGCGATTCAATAGAAGGATCATTTTTTAACATCTCTTCGTAGCCCGTTTCTTCTAATACATCCTTCACCATATCCGTCGCCGTTAAAAACGTCTGCTTTTTATTCCAATTATTCACCATCTCACTAAACAAAAGCAGCTGATTCGTTGCCCGTTTACTAAGACCAATAAAATCGACTTCTTTAATTGCTGTGATAAGCGAAATATCATGTATGTCAGCGTACTGCTGTAATTTTTCTAACGTTGTTTTACCTATTCCACGCTTCGGTTCGTTTACAACCCGACTAAAACTCACATCATCATCTGGGTTAGAAATGAGACGTAAATACGCAAGAACATCTTTGATCTCTTTTCGGTCATAGAACTTTGTTCCACCGACCATCTGGTAAGGGATGTTTGATTTCACTAGTGTCTCTTCAATTGCGCGCGACTGTGCGTTGGTTCGATATAAAACAGCATAATCACGATAGTGATATCGTCCTTCTCGAACTGATTCACTTATTTTATCAGCCACATAATAAGCTTCATAGCGCTCAGTCTCCGCTTGATAATAAATGATTTTTTGTCCTTCTGTATTATCAGTCCAAAGGTTCTTTTTGATTCGATTTCGATTATGTTCAATAACTGCATTTGCTGCATCGAGTATGGGCTTTGTTGATCGATAATTTTGCTCTAAAAGAATCGTTTTTGCTTCTGGGTAATCCTTTTCAAAGGATAAGATATTTTTTATATCTGCCCCGCGCCAACGGTAAATCGATTGGTCTTGGTCACCGACGACACAGACATTTTTAAATTTCGCGGCTAACAGCTTGACTAACATATATTGTGCGTGGTTCGTATCTTGATACTCATCCACATGAATATATTGAAACTTTCGCTGATAGAAAGCCAAAACGTCTGGAACTTGTTGGAACAATGTAATAGTTTGCATAATTAAATCATCGAAGTCCAGTGCTTGATTTTTCCTTAGAATCTTCTCATAATCGGTGTAGACATCGGCCACGACTTTCGTGAAATAGTCATGCGCCTCTTTTTTAAAGACTTTTGCTGTTAACAACTCATTTTTCGCTTGACTGATCATACCTAACATCGTACGCGGTTCAAACTTCTTTGTATCTAAATTGTTGTTCTTTAATATATTTTTTATCACCGTTAGCTGGTCTGCACTATCAAAAATAGTAAATTGTTTATTATAGCCAATCCGGTCAATATCACGCCGTAATATCCGGACACACATGGAGTGAAACGTCGAGACCCACATGTTTTTTGCTTCGGGTCCTACAAGCTTTTCCACTCTGTCTCTCATCTCACGGGCTGCTTTATTCGTAAAGGTAATGGCTAACACACTAAAAGGGGAGACGTCTTTCTCATCGAGTAAGTAGGCAATGCGATGTGTTAACACACGTGTTTTTCCACTACCCGCCCCTGCCATAATCAAGAGCGGCCCATCGGTATGTTTAACTGCTTCTTGTTGTTTTGGATTTAACCCTCGTAATAACGGATTGCTCACAAAAATGCCTCCTTATTTTATCTTCACTGTTTTAATTGCCTGATTGAAGTCGGTATATAAACTGTTGCCCACAACAATGGTGTCAGCATATTGCTTCATTTCTTTCGCATCTTCAAGCGTTTTAATGCCACCACCATAAATTAATTGCGTTTCCTTTAATGGTTGCGCTACTTTTTTTAACACATCTATGTCTCCTTTTACACCGGAATATTCCAGGTAAAAGATTGGGAGATGAAAGAGATGTTCAGCCATCTTCGCATAACCCACCGCATCCTCTACGGTTGGAAGCTGACAATGAGCCAGTTGAAATGCCTTAGCATCTGGATTCATTATACAGTAGCCTTCTGCACGCACATCATCAAAGGGAATCATCGGGCCAAAAGATTTGATGGCTTCGTGCTGCAAGTCCATCATCCACTTCTTTTCTGTACTATTTAATACCATCGGGATTAAGTAATAATCAAATCCAGGTGTTACTGCTTCTGTATTTGACACCTCAAGTGCCACGGTCACTTCATAACGACGGATGTGACTAAGCAAGTCAAGGACACCATCAAGCGTCACGTTATCTGTACCACCAACGATAATCGCATCTGTCCCTGACTCACACACTTGGTCAAGTTCATCGTCGGTTAATGATTTTGCGGGATCTAATTTAAAAACGTGTTGCCACGTATCAATTGTCTTCATCATATATTCCTCCAAGACTTATTCATCGTTTCATTATAACAAAATCTGTGCCAGCTATGTTGAAACACATAAAAAAACAAGAAAAAACACGCCGAGTGTCAGCGCATTTTTTCTAAAAAACGTCATCTTATCATTTTGGGAATTCAAAGAAAAACCGGATCAAATGAATAAGGACTACTTAATCGCAAGAAAGTTATTTTTCATCCGCTGGGTAAACGACCCCGATTTGGCGACGGGCTTCATCTAGTACTTTCATCGTTTCTAATGATGTCTCAAACGTATTAATATCACTTTCTGTTTCACCTGTTTTAATAAGGTCCGCAAAATGACGCGCTTCATACCCCATAGAATTGGTTAACTGTTCAAGGGAACGCTCTTGTTTATCGCCCTTTTTATCAACCAAGTGAATACCGGACATATCACTCCATTTATCAATCACAATCGACCCGTTTTCGCCTTGAATTTCTGACGGAAGGGCACTGTTGGTGATTTTAGAAAAAATCATATTCGCTTCAAGCTCGTCATAGCTTAACAAAACGGTGCCACTGCCATCGACACCTGATGCTAACACCATTGCTTGAGCTTGAATCTTTTTCGGACGTCCAAATAGTTTAATGACCGGATAAATGGTATAGATACCGATATCCATTAATGACCCGTTTGATAATTCTGGTTTAAAAGCATTAAGTACTTCGCCTTCTTTGTAGCGGTCATAACGAGAAGAATATTGACAGAAGTTCGCGATGACCCTGCGAACGGGTTTGATCTCTTCCATTAAATCTTTGACTAAGTCAAAGTTAGGTAAATGGGTTGTTTTCATCGCTTCCATTAACACAACGCCTTCTTTTTCTGCGACAGCGATCATTTTTTCAGCTTCACGTACATTCGATGCCATCGGCTTTTCAACTAAGACATGTTTTTTATTTTCCATTGCCTGGATCGCTTGTTGAGCATGAAGAGCTGTTGGGCTCGCAATATAAACCGCATCAAAAACATCACTTTCAAAAAATGCAGATAAGCGGGTAAATGTGTGATCAACAGCGTATTTTTCTGCAAACTGTTTAGCTTTTTCTTCTGTACGAGAATAAACTGCCGTTAACTGCAGTTGATCTGTTTGATGTGCTGCTTCTAGGAAACGTTCTGTAATCCAATTTGTTCCGATCACACCTAATCTAATCATTTATTTATCCTCCTTGGCTGCTAATTTTTTTAGCACCGCATCATAGCCGCCACTACCGTACGTTAAACAACGTTTCACACGAGAAATCGTTGTTGTTGACGCATGTGACTCGTCCACAATGGCGTGGTATGTTTGTCCTTCAGACAACATTTTTGCGACTGTTAATCGTTGTGTTAATGCTTGAATTTCATTCATCGTCGCAATATCATCAAAAAATTGATAACATTCTTCTCGCGATTCTAGTGATAGTATCGCATCAAACAGTTGATCCAATTGTTCCCCGCGTAATTTATCGATTTGCATCGAATCCCCTCCTTCATATTAAATCACACAACTATTTATTCTGTTAGGCTCACTTGGTCAATCCCTTGTGATGTTGGTACAACATTCACCCATGTTTGACCTGGAACAAACGGGACAACTTCACCATCTTCAACTGGAAGCAAGCGGCCATCAATATTCTCCCAATTGACACGTTTAACATAACCTTGTTGAAATAATAATGCTCGACCCCCTGAGGCTAAATCCACTTCTCGACGACCAGCGTCATCAACGACTTCGTGGTACGTCTCAAGAATAAAGACGTTATCTAACATAATTGGCGTCTCATCGCTTAGTTCCTTCGTTTGCGATTGATTATTGTAGCGTGTGTACGTCTTTGCTTCATCATTATAAAGGTAACGCACCACATCATTGCCATAGCTTATCGAAATTTCTGATGCCTTCTCACTCGCTGATATTTCCCCTCGATTAAAAGTTAACGGATCAGGAGATTGCTCAACAGTGTAACCTTTACTTGTTGCCGCTTCGTCAATACCTGCTGTGATCAAATAAGAATTGTGTGGGGCCACTCGGAATGATTCACGCTTAAAAAGTGTTTGGTTATTATCATAATAAGCCCCGTTCAAATAATCCGCTGCACCATCTTGAAGCATCTTTTCAATAAATCCTGCTGCACCATGGTAAATATAGAGCGCCCCATAATCGTCAGCCAAGTTAAAGTAGTACGGCCGGGCACTTCGAATCGGTCCGATCACATCTGGCACTTGACTATGGAACATCGCTAAAAGGCGAGTAATATTCCCCTCAGCAAGAATTTCAAACACGATATCTGCTTGTGATAACCCTGATTGAGGGCGTGCGCTTGGATGATTATTCACCATGACAGCGAGGATACGATGAGTAAGTGGCTCATCCAACGGCTCACCAGTTAAAGGCGCCACATTTTCCCCCATACTTTCAATCGGTTCACGCATCTGTTCTGACGTTTCTTTTTTCTGTTGGTCTTTTGACGTCTTCGCGTCATCGCCATTACATGCTACTAAGATTACACTAACAAAAATTAAGGCCATGATGACTATTTTTTTCACAGGACTCATCCTTTACTCTATTAGTTCGTTACTCTACTGTCTAGTATAACAAATCTCACTCGTTGACGGGAAATGAATTTCTTATTTTAACGATTGCTCACAAAAAACGACACCAGGTTGCGTCTTTTGTTGACCAGCTGCTATACATGTTGTAGCTCAATACGTGAAAACCATGTCACAAGCGTTGGTGATCGGAAGTTGATACATGTCATCTGGAGCCGCTAATTATTATATAAAGCTAAAAGTAAGGGAATTAGAAGGGGGCGTTACACAGCGGTATTAATCAAAGGATTTATAAAAAGGGAGAAAGACCTGATATAGCTAGCGTGATTTTCGGGCTGGCCTGTTACCATTTGAAAACATGTTGCGTGCAACCAAACCATGTGATCATTTGCCAGTCATCAGAACAGAGATCTATGATTTAGTTAACTATTATTCCTCGTTGAACTACCCCTACCTAACATTCTAACGAATATTTGAGGAAGGGGATCCCTAAGGACACTCTAAAGGTGACCCATGCTCGTTCAATTAAGCATGAGGTTTTCTACTCTCCATCCGCCGCAAACCTATTTTCTCAACATGTTTTAAAGCCTCTTGGGGAAATAGGGTGTCCCAGGAACACAACTTGCTTTGGTCGAATCGTTTTGTATGGTAGAACACATGGGTTGTAACAAAAGACAGGGTACGCGTCATATACGCCCATTGCGCCCAATAGTGTAGACTGTGTTTCTGCTCTGGGACAAGTGAATACAACATCGGTAGGAGTGTTTCTTTAAAGCCCATTATCCGACAGGCAATGACATAAGCTGCTGCCATGTGAATGGACACACTGAGCCGCTTCATATATTTGATCTTTCCAATGTGACTTGTATAAGCGGGGTTAGCAGCGTAGGAGGAAGGTGTCTTCTCGCTCTAGGACGATAAAATTAAAAAGCAGGCCCTCTTCAGCCTGCTTTTTATATCTATTTCCTTATAATCATGATTTGAATCCGATATCTTTTCGGTAGAAAAAGTCATCTGTTCGATCAAAACATTCGAGGTAACGGTACACTGCTGTTTGTGCCTCTTGTTGTGTTGGCTTAACAGCACCAACAAGCAACACACGACCACCGGCAGAGACAAAACCATCCTTCGTTTGCTTTGTGCCCGCATGGACCACATAACAGTCAGGATCTTCTGGTAGTTCAGGTAGAACAACACCTGTTTCATACTTTCCTGGATAGCCTTTAGCAGCTACGACTGTTCCAATCGCAAATGCGTCTTTAAATGTTAATTGTGGATCCCTGCCTTGACTGACGGATTCAATAACATCAATCAAGTCATTCTCAAGTAGCGGTAATACAACTTGTGTTTCAGGGTCTCCAAATCGAGCATTAAATTCAATGACGTTAATTCCCTCTTTTGTTTCAATTAATCCTGCATATAATAAGCCGGTATATGGACGTCCTTCCTTGACCATCGCTTTTGCGACTGGTTGAAGTACATGGTTAATCGCAAAGTCCACATGAGCTGGACTCAGATCAACAAGTGGACTGTAAGCTCCCATTCCACCAGTGTTAGGTCCTTCATCATTATCAAATGCTCGCTTGTGATCTCTAGCTGGAATCATAGGGTAGACGTTGACACCTTCTACAAAAGCAAACAATGAGAATTCTTTACCATCAAGAAACGCTTCAATCACTACCCGCGCGCCAGAATCACCAAAACTATGATTAAGAAGCATGTCTTCAACTGCATCAATCGCCTCTTCCTCTGTCATAGCGACAACAACACCTTTTCCAGCAGCTAAACCATCCGCTTTTACAACGATAGGTGCCCCTTGTTCCTTAATATAGTCAATCGCAAGACGCGCGTCTGTGAACGTTTGATAAGCCGCTGTTGGGACATTGTATTTCTCCATCAAAGCTTTTGTAAAGTCTTTACTGCCTTCAATAACTGCGGCCTCTTTTGTTGGACCAAAAATATTTAGTCCCTCTGCTCTAAAAGCATTAACAATCCCCTTAGTTAAGGGGACTTCTGGACCAACAATCGTCCACGCGATACTTTCTCGTTTTGCAAAATCTATCAATTGATCAAAATCTGTCTCTTCTATGTCCACGCATGTCGCATCAAGACTAATACCCGCATTACCTGGCGCAACAAAAACATCTGTGACGCGCGGGGATTTATTTAATGTTTTTACCAACATGTGTTCACGACCACCACTACCAATCACAAGTACCTTCATGTCTTATTGTCCCACTTTCCTTTAATGTTTAAAGTGACGCATTTTCGTCATAACCATAGCTATACCATGCTTGTTACACATATCAATCGACTCTTGATCGCGTTTAGAACCGCCTGGTTGGATGATGGCAGTTATGCCACTAAGGGCCGCATTTTCAACCGTATCTGGCATAGGGAAGAAAGCATCTGAAGCTAATGTGGCACCTTTAGCTTTTTCGTTTGCTTGTTCAATCGCTATTTTGGCCGCACCTACTCGATTCATTTGGCCTGCACCTACACCGACTGTTTGATCTTTTGTTGCTAAAACAATGGCATTTGATTTGACATGTTTCACTACTCGCCAACCAAATAGCAGCGCTTCTAATTCTTCTGCGGTTGGTTGACGGTCTGTGACAACGTCTAAGTCATTTAATTGGATACTGCCTTCGTCACGGTCTTGTACGAGTAAGCCTCCCAAAACACTGACGACTTTTTTCTTATCAGATGTATCTTTTATAAACGCTGTCTCTAACAGACGTAAATTCGGTTTTTCTTTTAAAATAGCTAATGCTTCTTCACTGAAACTTGGAGCAATCACAATTTCCAAGAATATCGTTTTTAATTGTTCGGCCGTCGCTTTATTTACCTCACGGTTTAACGCAACAATCCCGCCGAAGATGGAAATAGGGTCAGCATCATATGCCTTACCAAAGGCTTCTTCAATTGTCTCACCAATACCTACACCACAAGGGTTCATATGTTTAATTGCAACCGCCACTGGCTGTTCATTAAATTCTAATGCAATTTCAAGCGCCGCATTGGCATCTTGAATATTATTATAAGATAATTCTTTGCCATTTAATTGCTTACAGTGCGCTATTGAAGCCCCTTGATAATGTGCTTTTTCGTAAAATGCAGCTTCTTGATGTGGGTTTTCACCATAACGTAACGATTGTTTTAATTCATAGCTAAGCGATAAGGTTTCAGTGTCTTTTTCTTCCGTTAAAGTAACGAAATACTCTGCTATCAAGCTATCGTAATGTGCGGTATGTCTGAATACTTTTGCTGCGAGTTGTTTACGCATCTCGTGATCACTACCTGCTTGTAATGACGTAAGAACGCGATCATAATCAGTTGGGTCGACCACAACCGTCACATCGCGGAAGTTTTTCGCCGCTGAACGTAACATCGTTGGTCCACCAATATCAATATTTTCTATCGCTTCAGCTTCTGTTACGTCAGGTCTTTTAATCGTTTCTTTAAATGGATAGAGATTAACAACGACGACGTCAATTAAGTGCATGCCTCGTTCTGCTAATTGCTTCATATGATTTTCATTATCACGGCGTGCTAAAAGACCACCATGAATAACAGGATGTAGTGATTTTACACGACCGTCTAAAATTTCATCTGACCCGGTGATTTCTGACACTTGAAGTGCCTCTAAACCACCTTCATGAAGTGCTTTTAACGTCCCACCTGTTGAGATAAGTTCAAACCCAAGTTCTATTAACCCTTTCGCGAATGGGACTAGTCCCGTTTTATCAGAAACACTAAGTAACGCACGTTTCTTCACTAAAAATTCCCCCTTGTTTATTGTTGGAGCAAGTAATTGATTGTTTCTGGATACAATCGGTGTTCTACTGCTTGAATATCTTTTTGTAAAGCCACTCTTGTCGATGAGTTTTTTACAGTTACCGCTTCTTGAGCAATAATACGCCCCGTGTCCATCCCCTCATCTACAAAATGAATCGTAACCCCTGTTATTTTAACACCCGCGTCAAAAGCTTGACCAATAGCATCAAGCCCTTTAAAGCTAGGCAACAATGACGGATGAATATTGACAATCTTCCCCTCATACGCTGATAGAAGTGTCGGTCCTACTAAACGCATATAACCAGCAAGAATGACCCAATCAACCTTAGCTTCACTTAGGGCTTCAACAATTTCTGTTTCAAAAGCTTCTTTATCTGAATATGACTGAGGGTTAAAAACAAATGTTTTTAACCCTTTTTTCTTTGCTTTCTCAATAACGGCACTCGTCGGGACATCACTTACAACGAGAGCGATCGTCGCATCAAGTGTGCCTTGTTCAATTGCTTCTTGAATAGCAATAAAATTAGAACCTGTACCTGATGCAAATACCGCTAATTTCTTAGTCGTTTTCAACAAGTGTCACTCCCTCACCCACAGTCACTGTACCAATATGAAACGCATCCGTTGTTTGTTCATTTAAAATATCTAAAGCAAGTGCTTTTTCTGCTTCACCAACAACCACTGCCATACCAATTCCCATATTAAAGACACCTAGCATATCTTCTAAAGAATAATCAGCTTGCGTCTGAAGATAATCGAATATTGGTAATACATCCCAACTGTTTTTAAATACATCGACACCAAGGCCTTTTGGTAACATCCGTGGCAAGTTTTCATAGAAGCCACCACCTGTGACATGACTAAGTCCTTTAATTGTTACTTGCGTTTTTAAATTTTGAATCAGCTTCACATAAATACGCGTTGGCTCAAGTAATGCTTCACCTAATGTCATTCCAAGTTCATTTACATAGTCTGTAAGTGACAATTTTTGTTCAGCAATTATTTTTCTCACAAGAGAAAATCCGTTTGAATGCACACCACTTGACTTAATACCTAGCACAATATCTCCCGACTCAATCGACTCACCTGTAATAAGGTCAGGTTTATTGCCAATCCCTACAGTAAATCCTGCTAAATCGTATTCACCATCTTGATACATGCCAGGCATTTCAGCCGTTTCTCCACCTATTAAACTTGCACCACTCATCACACAGCCGTCCGCAATCCCTTTAACAATTTGTTCAATTTTCTCAGGTTCGTTTTTTCCACAGGCGATATAATCCAGGAAAAAGAGTGGATCAGCGCCTTGACTAATGACATCATTTACACACATTGCAACAAGATCAATACCCACAGTATCGTGTTTATTCAGTTCAAAGGCAAGTTTTAATTTCGTGCCAACGCCATCTGTACCAGAGACGAGTACAGGTTGTTCATATGACATCTCTGATAAATCAAAAAGTCCGGCAAAAGCACCTACACCTCCGATGACCTCTTTACGATTTGTACGTAAGATATGTTTTTTCATTAAATCAACGGCTTGATAGCCGGCATGGACATCGACACCTGCCGATTTATAAATATCACTCATGAAGGACCCTCCTAATTATTCTTTATACGCTGGATTTAATGTATCCGGATATATTTCAGTTGGATATTTACCAGTAAAACATGCATGGCAAATACCTTGTTCTAACGTATCTTCTTTAACGATAGAGGATTCTAGTCCATCAACAGATAAAAAGGCCAGTGAATCCGCACCAATCTCTTTCCGCATTTCCTCAAGCGAGTAATTAGCTGCAATCAATTCACCTTTTGTTGATGTATCAATTCCGTAATAGCATGGGTTGACAATCGGTGGCGAGGCAATTCTTACATGGACTTCTGCTGCTCCCGCTTCTTTTAACAAATTGACAATTCGACGCGACGTTGTTCCACGGACAATAGAATCGTCAATCATTACCACCCGTTTACCTTCAACAATGCCTCTTACTGGGGATAACTTCATTTTAACCCCTTTTTCTCGCAATTCTTGTGACGGCTGAATAAACGTGCGACCAACATAGCGGTTTTTTACTAAGCCGATTTCATAAGGAATCCCCGACGCTTCAGAATAACCAATAGCTGCACTAATACTAGAATCAGGCACGCCTGTAACAATATCCGCCTCAACAGGTGCTTCTTTGGCTAATTGTTTCCCCATCACTTTACGTGAGGCATGAACATTTAAGCCATTCACATTACTATCGGGTCTTGAGAAATAGACATATTCCATTGAACAAAGTGTCCGAGACATTGGCGAGCTATAGGTCGTTGAACGCAGACCATCCTCATTAATAATAAGCAGCTCTCCTGGTTTAACTTCACGCTCGTATTTTGCACCAATTAAATCAAATGCGCACGTTTCACTAGCTACCACATAACTTTCACCTAACTTCCCTAATGAAAGAGGTCTAAATCCACGCGGATCTAACGCAACATACATAGTATCTTCTGTCATAATAATAAAAGCATAAGCACCTTTAATCATACCTAATGCCTGCTTAATGGCTTCTTCTAACGGTAAGTGACCACTTCGTTTGATCAGGTGAGCAACAACTTCTGTATCAGAAGTTGTTTGTAAGATACTTCCTTGCGCTTCTAAGTTCGACTTTAGCGCAAAAGCATTGACTAAGTTTCCATTATGACACAGAGCTAGCCCTGATGTTTGAGAGCGGAAAACGAGCGGCTGAACATTTTCATAGCCGCCCCCACCTTGTGTTGTATAGCGCACGTGCCCAATGGCACTATTACCTGGTAAATTTTTAATTTGCCCTTCGCTAAAAACATCATTAATTAAGCCAATACCTTTATGAATATGGAGTGCTTCTTTATCACTCGTGACAATCCCTGCTCCTTCTTGGCCACGGTGTTGTAAAGCATGCAGACCATAATAAGTCATTTCAGCTGCCTTTTCATGGCCATATATACCAAAGACACCACATTCCTCATTTAAGCCTTTGATTTCAGCAAGCATGGAATAGCCCCTTTCCAAAGTGTCTCTAATGTATCCACCGACTCATCAATGATGACATCATTATTAATTGTCACCACGAGTTGAGAATCATCTGTGACATGACCAATAACTTGCGCGTCAGGAATCAGCGATGTGACAGCTGACACGTCTTCTTCTTTCACCGAAACCACATAGCGTGACTGCGTTTCGCTAAATAATAGTGACGTCGCATCACCTTCTAGATGTACTTTAGCTCCTAAGGATTCTTGATTAAATAACGTTTCTGCAAGCGCAACGGCAAAGCCACCTTCAGATACATCGTGTGCCGATTGGATAAGTCCTTGTTCAATTGCTTCTAACAACTGGTCACCACGTTGACGTTCAACCGCTAAATCAACCGCAGGTGATTGGCCGAAGTACTTACCTTCTAAGATATTTTGTAGTTCGCTACCACCAAATTCTGCTTTTGTTTCACCAATAACTAAAATAACATCGCCCGCCTGTTTCATATGCTGCGTTGTAATATATTTTGTTGAACGAATTAACCCAACCATCCCTACAATTGGCGTAGGAAAAATCGCTTGATTATTTGATTCATTATAAAGTGAGACATTCCCACTAATCACAGGCGTATCCAGCGCGAGACAAGCAACACTCATACCATCAACCGCTTGCTCCATTTGCCAGAAGTTTTCAGGTTTGTCTGGATTACCGAAGTTCAAACCATCTGTAATAGCAAGTGGCTTGGCACCAGAAGCATAAATATTACGTGCCGCCTCGCTAACCGCAATCTTTCCTCCAACAAATGGATCGAGGTATAAATAACGCGAATTACAGTCTGTCGTCATAGCAATCGCTTTATCATAGTCACGGATACGCACAACTGCTGCGTCAGATCCTGGGCTAACCACTGTATTCGCTTGAACCATTGAATCGTATTGATCGTATACGTACTCTTTACTTGCGATTGTGGGTTGCTGTAGGAGGCGTTTTAATGTTCCTTGGTGATCTGTCACCACAGGCGCATAAGGTGACATTTGTTGAAACTCTTCATAATAAGCAGGAACTTTTGATGGCTTATTATACACAGGTGCATCTTCTGCAAGTGCGTCTACTGGAATCTCACAAACAACTTCTCCCTTATGAAAAAGACGGAATTGCTTATCATCTGTTACATGGCCAACATTCACAGCTTCCAAGCTATATTTTTTAAAGATATCAACAATTTCTTGTTCACGGCCTTTTTCAACAACAAGTAACATACGTTCTTGTGATTCGGACAACATCATTTCATAAGCCGACATATTTTGTTCGCGTTGTGGAATGAGGTCTAAATTCATTTCCATTCCCATGCCTGCTTTACTCGCCATTTCAGATGCTGAAGAAGTGAGACCAGCTGCCCCCATATCTTGCATCCCAACGAGGGCATCACAATGAATCGCTTCAAGACATGCTTCAATTAAAAGCTTCTCCATGAATGGATCGCCTACTTGCACATTTGAGCGTCTGCTCTCTGAATCTTCGGTTAAATCTTCTGAGGCGAATGTTGCGCCATGAATACCATCGCGGCCTGTTTTAGAACCAACATAGAGGACGGTATTACCTAAACCTTTCGCAACACCTTGTTGAATATCTTTTTTATCAATTAAGCCAACAGCCATCGCATTGACAAGCGGATTCCCTTCATAGGAATCATCAAATTGTATTTCTCCGCCAACGGTTGGCACACCTACACAGTTCCCGTAACCACTAATACCATGAACAACTTCATCAAAGAGGTACTTCACACGTGGATTGTTTAGTGAACCAAAACGCAGAGAATTAAGTGATGCGATGGGTCTTGCGCCCATTGAGAATATATCACGAATAATACCACCAACACCCGTAGCTGCTCCTTGATACGGTTCAACCGCTGAAGGGTGGTTATGACTTTCAATTTTAAATACAACCCCTTGATTATCACCAATATCGACAATCCCTGCTCCTTCACCGGGCCCTTGAATGACTTGAGGACCTTCTGTTGGGAACTTTTTCAAAAGTGGCTTCGATGTTTTATAACTACAATGTTCAGACCACATAACAGAGAAAATACCGGTCTCTGTAAAATTAGGATGACGTCCTAAAATACGTTTGATTGACTGATACTCCTCATCGGTTAAGCCCATCTCACGATAATGTTTTTCTATTTCAATCATTTCTGGACTTACTTCACGCGTTTGTTGCATATTGGTCCCTCCAATTTTTAAGCATTGATGTAAACATCTTTAAGCCGTCATCGCTACCTAGTAATGCCTCAGCTGCTCTTTCTGGGTGTGGCATCATACCGAGTACATTTCCTTTTTTATTCACGATACCTGCAATATCACTTACTGACCCATTTGGGTTATTTTTATAAGTAAACACGATTTGATTGTTTGCTTTTAATTCACTTAAGGTTGTATCATCACAGTAATAGTTACCCTCACCGTGTGCAACAGGAATCTTTATCACTTCATCCTTATCATAATCTGTTGTAAATAAGGTCTCATTATTTTTAACAATAAGGTCTTCAAAGTGACAAATAAATTTAAGTTGATCATTTCTAATTAAGGCCCCTGGTAAAAGACCTGATTCGACTAGAATCTGGAATCCATTACACACCCCTAAAATAGGCGTGCCTTTTTCCGCCTCACGACGTAAAGAAGTGACAATTTCTGATGTTGAAGCAATCGCGCCACAACGTAAGTAATCCCCATACGAAAAACCACCCGGAATAAGAATAGCATCATAGCCTTCTAATTTGGCATCTTGATACCAAACAAGTTCTGCTTCAGCGCCAAGTGCATCTTTTGCAGCATGATACATATCACGGTCACAATTAGATCCTGGAAAGACAATCACCGCAAACTTCACTGGGCTACTCCCTCCTCAATCTCATACGTAAAGTTTTCAATTACCGGGTTTGCGAGTAACTTATCACACATCGCTTTTACTTGTGTTTCAACATCACCATGGTCAATAAACATTTCTATTAATTTACCAACGCGCACGTCATGTACACCTTCATATCCAAGTGTATTTAATGAATTTTCGATTGCCTTACCTTGAGGGTCAAGAACCCCTTCTTTTAATGTTACGTGAATGCTTACTTTTGTCATTGTTAGTCCTCCAACCGTGATAATATTATTTGGTATACATCTAATAAATCGCCTGTTCCTTGACGAAACACATCTTTATCAAGATGCTCGCCAGTATGAATATCCTCTAAGCGGCACGTATCGGGTGATATTTCATCACTTAAGATAATGTCTCCCGCTGAATTTCTGCCAAACTCAATCTTAAAGTCAATTAAGTCTAAATCAATTTGTCTAAAGAAATCTTTTAAAGCCTCGTTGATTTTTAATGTTAAAGCATGAATATGCGCTAGCTCTAGCTCGGTCACATCAGTTAATAAGAACAAATGTTGATCATTAATTAATGGGTCATTTAAATCATCATTTTTATAAAACCACTCAACAAGTGGTGGAGAAAAGCGCGTTTTTTCAGGAATACTTAAGCGCTGATTTAAACTGTATGATGATCGATTTCTCACTACCACTTCGACCGGTAGAATCGTTGTTTTATACACGCGTTGGTCGGTATCATTTAGCGTTTTAATAAAATGATGTGGAATCCCTTGAGCTGTTAAATAGTTAAACACATGTGCAGTAATCAAGTTATTAAAGCGCCCCTTCCCAACAAACTGCGCCTTTTTCTTGCCATTAAAGGCTGTCGCATCATCTTTGTAACTTAGAATTAACTCATCTTCTTTTTCTGTTTGATAGACTTTTTTAGCCTTACCTTCATATAGTAGCTTAAGCATCATTATCATCCCTTTACTTTTAAGATTAAGCTAATCCAATACGTTCAAAGATACCGTCGACATTCTTTAAGTGATACGTATAATCGAAGCACCCATCAATTTCTGCTTGTGATAATCGACTTGTAATATCATCTACCTGTTCAATCAATGCCTTAAAGTGAACCCCCGTCTCCCATGCTTTCATCGCATTAGGTTGCACAAGGTCATATGCTGCTTCTCGGCTCATCCCTTTATCAATTAACGTTAATAAAACACGTTGCGAGAAAATAACACCGAATGTCTTATCTATATTGCGCTTCATATTATCCTCAAAAACGGTTAAGTTTTTAATAATCTGACTAAAGCGATTCAACATATAATTTAACGTAATTGTCGCGTCAGGAATAATAACCCTCTCTGCTGATGAATGTGAAATATCACGTTCATGCCACAAGCTGACATTTTCATAAGCCGTCACCATGTATCCGCGCATAAGACGACTCATACCGGTCATATTCTCCGAACCGATTGGGTTTCGTTTATGTGGCATCGCTGACGATCCTTTTTGTCCTTTGTTGAAAAATTCTTCAACTTCTCGTGTTTCAGTCTTTTGAAGACCACGAATTTCTGTCGCAAACTTCTCAATCGATGTCGCAATTAATGCTAAGGTAGCTATATACTGCGCATGGCGATCGCGTTGCAATGTTTGCGTAGAAACCGGTGCTGGTTTTAAGCCTAGTTTTTCACATACGTACTGCTCTATTTTCGGATCAATATTGGCATAAGTACCAACTGCGCCGGATAATTTTCCTGTTTCAATGACATCACACGCCTCATCCAACCGTTTTAAGTTGCGTTTCATTTCCTCATACCAAAGTGCCATTTTCAAACCAAATGTCGTGGGTTCCGCATGAACACCATGTGTTCGCCCCATCATCACCGTATGTTTATGTTCAATGGCTTTATTTTTTAAAATATCAATAAAATTAACAACATCTTTACGAATAATCTCATTAGCTTGTTTCATTAGATAAGAAAGAGCGGTATCAACAACATCTGTCGAGGTTAAGCCGTAATGTACCCACTTTTTCTCTTCTCCCAAAGTTTCTGACACTGCACGCGTAAAGGCAACGACGTCATGACGTGTTTCTTGTTCAATTTCAAGAATACGTTTAATATCAAACGTGGCGTTTTCACGTATTTTTTTTACATCCTCTTTTGGAATGACACCTTGTTCACTCCACGCTTCACAAGCCAGTATCTCCACTTCAAGCCATGCTTTATAACGATTTTCCTCTGTCCAAATCCGACCCATCTCTTCGCGTGTATAGCGTTCTATCATGAATTTATCCTCCTGGTATGTTTCTCATTTTTATGATGCTGTTTAGCTTCTCTCTACCAAGATCTATTCTTTTCTATTTTGGGCTTTAAGTCTCTCTTGCTTAAACCTTCTATTCTCTATCTTTTACTACTTCTTTATACTGCTTATTTTATTTGTCCCCGATTACTTGATTGACCGACGTTTTTATCTTTTACGCCAGCTTATGTTACGTTTGCTCACATCGTTTTTTTGTGTAAGTTAGCTAATTTTCTTTCTAATGCCTCAGTTGATTCAGCAACTACTGTCAAGTGACCCACCTTACGTTTCACTTTTATTTCATCTTTGCCATACATATGAATGTGCACGTCCGTTAAGAGTTCAGGATGTTTAAAGTATTGATCAAGATTATCACCTAATAAATTGATCATCTGGCTAGCGCCGTGGAAATATACAGGTAACAACGGTAGACCAACAATCGCTCTAATATGTTGTTCAAACTGGCTCACATTACACGCTTCAATCGTATAGTGGCCCGAGTTATGTGGACGTGGCGCGAGTTCGTTAACGTATATGTCCTGACCTTTCACAAATAACTCAAGTGTAAACGTCCCAACAACACCAATTGTTTCAGCAATTTCTTTAGCTGCTTGTTTGGCTTTAACTTGAACAGTCTCAGGAACATTCGCCGGAACTGTTGTCGTATGCAAGATGTGATCACGATGCACATTCTCACCAATCGGGAAATAACACATATCTCCCTCTACACTTCGCGTAAAAACAACCGAAATCTCACAATCAAATGAAACAAATGCTTCATAAATAAGGCGACCACTTTCTTTTAACAGTCTCTTTACGGCCGCTAAATCAGCATGTGTTTTTACTTTCACTTGACCTTTCCCGTCATATCCACCGCGACACGTTTTAACAACAGCAGGCAGCCCAATGGCTTCTACAGCTTCAGATAGGGCTTGTTCTGAATCAACAATTTGAAACGGACTAACAGGTTGACGGCTATCGATCATGGCTTGTTTTTCTTTTTCACGATCTTGGGTAATCTCTAAAGATTTTGCCCCCTGTGGTAAGACGCCTTCTTTCTCTAAATATCGAGCAGCTTCTAAATCAATATTTTCAAATTCATAGGTGACGACGTCACTTACTGCGCGCAATTGTTTAATCGCCTCTAAATCGTCATAGTCTGCGATAATATGATGATCAGCAAGTTGTGCAGCGGGACAATCTGGTGTTGGGTCAAGTACAATGAGGCGATACCCCATATGTCTTGCAGTTGTAGCCATCATTCGGCCTAACTGACCACCCCCGATGATGCCAATTGTTTTTCCATAGAGTAAACTAGTTTTTGGCAAGTTCATCCCTCATTTCCTGGACTTTGTCTTTCATCTCTATTCTGTATTGATCCAGTCTATTGCTCACTACCTCATCATGTGTACCAATAATTTGTGCAGCTAAAATGCCGGCATTTTTGCTTCCTGCCGTGCCAATGGCAACTGTGGCCACTGGGACACCTCCTGGCATTTGAACAATAGAAAGGAGTGAGTCTAGACCATTAAGTGCTTTAGACTGAACAGGGACACCGATGACCGGTAATGTGGTTGATGCAGCGACCATGCCAGGTAAGTGTGCAGCACCTCCAGCACCTGCAATAATGACTTCTAACCCTCTGTCTTTCGCCTCTTTTGCATAGGTAACCATGTCTTCTGGGGTGCGGTGAGCTGAAATAACTTCTTTTTCATAAGGTATTTGAAATTCCTCTAGCATGCGACAAGCATATTGCATTGTCTCCCAATCAGAAATACTTCCCATAATAACGCCTACTCGTGCCATCATCTTCCTCATTTCTATAACATTTTTAAAATAAAAAAAGCACAGCCTCAACTTCACGTCATGGATTAGATGAGAGAAGATGAACATGCGCTTAATCATTACTGATTGACACAGACTATTACACATATAGTTAACGTGTGTTAATTATATGTGTCATAGATCCATCTGCCCTCATAGTCCATCATTTACGGTAATGGGTAGAAACTTTTGAGCCATATTCTCAAATTATATGAGGCGAGCTATTCAATTGATTTGTGACTTTTTTCTGCATATTTATCATAACAAGACCTTTTTATTTAGTCAATAAAAATCGAACAATAAATTAGTAATATAATTTATTGTTCGTCTTTAATCAGTATTGCATCAAATTCTATGCTGCTTGATACTACTTTATTCACTTTTAAGCCATTTTCTAGCACTTCTTCAAAGACCGGCTTTTCTACTCGGCGAACCGGCATATACCCCGCGAGCTGGATGCGATCCAGACACGCATCCAGCGTCTCATTTGCTTGTTTTGTGAAGCGTTCTTTCTTTCGTTTCTTCTGAGACGTGGAGCCCTTCTGATTCTTCAATTGCGCGCATGATGGTTTCTTCTTGTTCGACACTACGTTTAATCTTTCCTTTCTTTACTTTCTTCACCCAGAACCCACCATTAATTTGTTTTGGTTCATAGGAGATGATGAAAGCCTTTGGGTCAATTTCTTTTATGGTATGATACAGATGCCCTTCGTATTTACGCGGTGTCAATATTTGCATCGACAAGCGGTCACCTTCCATTCCATAAGCATACCAACTTGTCACTCCATAACCATTTTCTCTTAACCGCTCGGTAAAATTCAGTTCCGGATCGGTTGAAATAACGTTGACCGTTGTATAGCCAAGCGCTAAACGTTCCTCAATTTTTGATCCGATGATGACACCAATACCATAGCCAATACCGTAGGCAAAAAGGTTCTCAATTCGGTCTAAGTTATCTAGAACCAAACCTAAACCAACCGTATATATCATAATTTCAAGTGTACCAATGGCCGCAGCAATGTATTTCTGGCCTTTAAGTGTTAAGATAACACGAATTGTCGAAAAGGATACATAGACAATGTTGACTGTTAAAATAATTAAAATGACCACGACTGCATTATCTAACATGTTTTTAAAACCCCCTGTTACCCATTGTATAACAGGTGCGCCTCTTTTTCCAATGAACACCCCTATTATTTTGTCATACACTAATCATGGAGGTGGTTGGCATATGTCCTTTTTTAAAAAATCTAGCGAAAGTCTTTTTCCACTTGTCAATATTTATGAAGATCATGACTACTTTTACTTTTACATCTATTTACCCGACCATAATTGCGCCACATTGAAAATCATCTGCCATCATTCTGAAGTCATATTCACGGGAAAATTAACATTACCTAAAGCTCCTAAAGCTCTTTACAAAGAGGTCTACTCAACACCAATTTACCGGAAATTCACCTTACCATCACCTATTATTGAAAAAGTTATTGCGACTGTACACACAGAGATAGGGCGAGAGTATGTAATTAAAAAAGCGTCGTCTATTCATACTTAAGACGACGCTTTTTTATATTTACATAGTTTATAAATTTGTGCTCACTTGATTTAGCTTAAGAAAATCAAGAATAAGACAAAGACAACAGAGAGTGCCCACATAAGACCCGGAATTTCTTTTCCACGTCCACGTGCTAACATCGTGATTGGATAGAATGTAAACCCTACCGCAATACCTGTTGCGATACTATATGCAAGTGGCATCATAATAATCGTTAAGAATGCTGGTACAGCTACTTCAATTTGATCCCACTCAATGTCTTTAAGTGTCGATACCATCATAACACCTACAATAATAAGTGCCGGTGCTGTAACTGCGCTTGTTACAACGCTAAGTAATGGAGAGAAAAACAACGCTAATGCAAAGAGCAAAGCTGTGAAAACAGCCGTTAATCCTGAACGACCACCCGCACTTACACCTGCAGCTGACTCAACATATGACGTTGTCGTTGATGTACCTAAAGCAGCGCCTGTTACTGTTGCTACTGAGTCTGCAAGTAATGCTTTACTTGCATTTGGTAGTTCATTATCTTTCATTAAACCTGCTTTTTCTGCAACAGCTACAAGCGTACCCGCTGTATCAAAGAAGTCAACGAATAAGAACGTTAAAATAACACCGAGCATTTGTAATGTAAACACATCACCAAAGTTAACAAAAGCTTGACCAAATGTTGGCGCAACCGATGGAATTGATCCAAAAATTGCTGATGGTAAATCAATTAAACCGACAACAATACCAACAACAGCCGTAATGACCATCCCGTAGAACACACCACCGCCAATTTTCAACGTAATAAGAATAACGGTAACAATAAGACCAAAGATTGCAAGCGCTGTGTTTCCGTTTGTAAAATCACCAAGTGCAACGAGTGTTGCTGGATCGCCTACAATGATTCCTGCATTTTGAAAACCGATAAAGGCGATAAATAATCCAATACCGCTACCAACCGCTAATTTTAGCGTTTTAGGGATAGCATTAATAATGGCTTCACGCACTCCTGATAAAGTTAACACGATGAAAATCAAACCAGATACTAATACACCACTTAAAGCTGTTTCCCAAGGGATACCATAGCCACCTACAACTGTAAAAGCAAAGAAGGCATTCAGGCCCATACCTGGCGCTAGAGCGATGGGATACTTTGCATATAATCCCATGACAAGTGTACCAATAACTGCCGCTAAAGCTGTAGCAACGTAAACAGCATCTTTATCCATACCTGCAGCTGCTAAAATATCTGGATTAACAAATAAAATATACGCCATAGCAAGGAAGGTTGTTAATCCTGCCATAAATTCCGTTCTAACATCGGTACCTAATTCTTTTAAATTGAAATACTTTTCTAACATAATCCTCTTCCCTTCTTTTTTCGTCGGCATAAAAAAACACACAAAAGATGATTAATCTTGAGTGTGTTGTGTTTAGTCAGAAGTAAGTGTTATTTAATAAAAATATAAATAGATAATAAGAGCATCAAACGATGATTATTCACTTCTGCGTAGACAGACCATTTACGGTGGTCGGTAGAGACTCATGAGCCATATTCTCAAGATTATACGACGAAATATATTGTTTTATTTTGATTACATCGTTTATCATACATGGTTCACTTTCAATCGTCAATAGTAAAATACGAATATTAACAAAAAATATTTCTTTCATCATTCGGATATCCCTTTCTTTTCACAGAATATCATTTCAAATAAAACCGAATGTTAGCGTTTACCATTTACCTTTATGTTTTCCATGTCCATTTTTCTATTTTTTTATCCACTGCTTCTATTTATCGCTTTAGGGCGAGAAGACACCTTCCTCAAGTGTGTCAGCACTAGGTGGGTGATGAATCGCTTGTTTTGAATATTTTTGAAGTGACAAACATATATTCCGCATGGTATAATTAAAGCACTAACAGTGACCGTCACAAAACCAAGGGAGGGTGGGTATCATGGGCATGAAGGCCATTTTTTCAAATCGCTTATATAAGCATAAAATCGATCCTGATTTTGTGATGTCCATGGATCACACCCTCCGGGTGTTTAATCAAGCCAAACATTTTCGCTATCAAACGGAGGTCCGGGAGCTTAGGGGCTCGAAAGCGAAAAGTTCCATCTCCATCCATCAACGGTTAAAGCAACG
>NZ_FOWN01000022.1 GCF_900115465.1 Halolactibacillus alkaliphilus | reverse complement strand
TGATAGAGGTATTCTATAACCATATGCGAATAGCCTCTCATACCAGATTATATGGTAAATATGGACGTCAGTCTACCAATCCTGATCACATGCCTGATGAGCATCGATTATATATTGATCAAACGCCTAAAAACGCTAAAGCTTGGGGAAAAGATATCGGACCTAACACATTAATGGTGGTGGACTATTTCTTTAAACATGCCCAAATAGAAAAGCAAGCCGTCCAGTCGGTATTTACACTCAAAAAAGTTTTGAGAAAATATGCGACATATGAATTGGAACGCGCTTGTGAAGATGTGTTACGCGCTACGAAGAGACCGACGGTCTCTTTAATTAAAACAATACTAAAAAATAATCAAAAACGTACAGCAGAAAGTCAATCAGAACAGTCAACGGAACAAGTGAATAAAGACTATGGCTTCACTCGCGGAGCAAATTATTATGGAGGGCAATCACATGATGAATGAAGAAACCATTCGAAAATTAGTTGAAATGAAATTGGCCGGCATGGCCGATGGTTATAAACACCAATCACAAAATCGACAGTACACAGAAATGGACTTTGAAGAACGTTTTAAAATACTAGTAGATCAAGAACATTCTCGTCGTAGAAGCAATCGCCTTCAACGTCTCATACAACAAGCGCAATTCGAAATTCCAACAGCAGCCATAGAAGATATTCAGTACTTTGATGATAGACGACTATCTAAAGAAGATATCTTACGTCTCGCTAGTGGTTTATATCTAGACAATCATCATAATATCATTCTAATGGGCGCGACAGGTGCTGGTAAAACATATTTAGCTTGTGCATTAGGTGTTTCTGCATGTCGTCAATTTTATAACGTCCAATATGTGCGATTGCCTGACTTACTAGATGAATTTAAAATAGCAAAAGCTGAACCAACTGATAGTTATAAGAAACTTATGCGCAAGTATACGAAGAAAGACCTTATGATCATCGATGAATGGCTTCTGCATGACTTATCAGAAGAAGAACTTTTCTTAACGATGGAAATAATAGAAAAACGGGAAAGAAAGGCTTCAACGATATTTTGTACGCAGATTGGTACAGGTGGTTGGCACGCTAGATTAGGTAGTGGCCCCACTGGAGAAGCTGTCATTGATCGTATCGTGCATAATGCTTACACCATTATGATTGATGGAGAAGTCTCCATGCGAGAACGGCTAGGTTTATCAAACGGATTCTAACAGCAGTTATAAAAAAATCATTCCACTCAACTTAACATATGTTTAATTTGGGTGGGATGAATCAACAGTGGTAACATGACATGGCAAAGGGTGGTACATTTCGTGGCAACAGGTGGTTAAAAGCTTGTCACTAGTGGTACATTCCTTTGGCAGTAGTCATTAAGAGGAGATACTCAGTATTCGTTTATGGAGATGAGGAATGAATTCAAAAAAGAAGTGTGGCATAAATTAACATCAGATGAGCGATCTTATTTTATCGCTTTTTCGCAACATCATGGAATTCCCACTAACCTCATTGATGTAACCACTTCTCCATTAGTTGCCCTCTATTTTGCATGCGAATTTAACGAACCGCTGGAGGTAGATAAGGAGAAAGAATTAGGTTTTGTGTATTTATTTGAAGATAATTTCATAGACATTACAAACATTTTGACAAAGTTTAAAGATGAAATTTTTTTGGATTTATATGCTTATAATAGAAATAATATCCTGTTTGATCTGTCTAATTTAGCGTAACCTATCCAATAATTTAGATAATAAATGATGAGACGAATGGTGATTTGAATGAATCGAATATACTATTGTTCAAAAAATAACCAAATATATTTTTTAAAAGCTCGCATCTGTTAAGGAATGCGGGCTTTTTTATTGCTCCCATTGATTATAGTCATTGGTACAGGTGTGGTAACAAACGGGTTATTAGGAGAGATGTTTCGTGGAAGTGTATGGTGGGAGTGCGGGATGGAATTATGTTTGTTTTTCAGGTAAAAGGTACCACGTAGTATCAAGGTGGAAAAATGGAGGGATTGAGATGGAAACGACTCAAAAAAGGGGGAGAGGATGCTATTTTATGTTCTTTCGAGGATTCCTTTTGTTCGATCTCTAATAGTTATAGTAGCTCCTATCATCGAGTATTGGAAACACTTTATATTTTCACTACTGATTGTTCTTTTGTTGCAAATTAACCTATTTGAGGGCTTTAAATCATATTCTTTACCTATTAGTTCCTTGGCTTTGTTATTTATATTTTGCTAATAGGGCTAATTATAAAAGTTACCCCAATACGTAAGTACCATGCGGCTGAACACATGGTGGCAAGAGTGTACGAAGTAGACGGAGGAGACCTAGCATTGGATAAAGTAAGAAAGCAAAATAGAACCCATAACAATTGTGGAACAAATTTAGTGACATCAATTCTGATTTGTTACATTTGCTGTTTTTTTATGTTGGTGATGGGTTTTTGGTAATGCTTGTCTCCTGGGGTATAGGCTGTGAAATATGGAAAGCTGAACCAAAAGGAATCTGGAACATCATGTTAGTGATTAGGGGGATATTACAATACTATCTTTTTACATCAAAGCCTAATGACCGATACTTACTTGTTGCAATTGAGGCAATGAAGGCATTGGAAGAGTATGAATCAAACATAGAAAAAACTGAATCCGTAATGAAAAATCTGATGAATCTAGTCTAAATGCTTGATATAATAGTGTTATGAAGGTTATTTTCTTCAAATATTATTTCACCAGGTAGGTGTCGTCATGGAATTTATTCTTGAAGCTTCAGATGAAACATTATCAACCCATTCAGGATTAGGTTTAATTGGTCTACTCTTATCAAAAACAAATGTTTATGAACGTCTCTCACATATTCATTTGCCCATTATAAAAACACTGCCGTTTATCTCAAATGGTGATATTATTCACTCATATCTAGGTTTACTCTGTCAGAGTAAAAATGATTTTAACCATATCAATCCCTTCCGGGATGATCCATTTTTCTATCGTGCACTTGATATTAAAAAAGTGCCATCAAGTAGTACGTTACGTCAACGAATGAATCAAATAGCGACGAAGCGAGAAGACTGGAAACCCATTCTCTTAGAAGAGTCTGTCTATCTCATTAAACAGTTTGATTCTCCAATAATGCCTACTATTCTTTCAGATGGTCACACAGCGTATGCGCCACTCGATCTTGATGTCTCACCATTTGATAACTTTAACACGAAGAAAGAGGGCGTTAGCCGAACATACAAGAGGGCTGCGACGGTTATGCACCAAACTTTTGTTATTTAGGTCAAGAGGGTTACGTTGTTAATGTTGAATTACGCGAAGGAAGTACACACGCACAAAAAGAGACGGATCTCTTCCTACAAGAATCCATTCGGTATGCCAAAAGATTAACTGAACTTCCTTTACTCGTTCGTGCTGATGCCGGAAACGATAGTACTTCAAATCTAAACGTTTGCGTAAATGAAAAAGTAGATGTCATCATTAAACGTAATCCTCGGCGAGAAAGGGCAGAGACGTGGTTAGCGATTGCCGAACAACGCGGACAAGAAGTGCCTTCGCGCGAAGGCAAACGGGTCTTTTATGGTTCAGTTGAAGTCACACCAAAAAATATGAACCAGCCTCTCCGTCAAGTATTATTAATTCCTGACTTATCATTCGAAAGCTACTGGACAACACTAGCTGTTGAACCTGAAGAAGTCATCAATCTTTACCATGAGCACGGAACGTGCGAACAATACCACAGTGAATTAAAAACGGATTTAGACCTAGAAAGGTTTCCGTCAGGAAAATTCGCTACCAATGATTTAATCTTACATTTAGGTTGTTTCACCTATAATCTCTTACGGCTTATTGGCCAAGAAAGCCGTAAGAAAAACGATGCACCCGTGAAGAAAAAAGTCTTTCGACGCCGTGTAAAAACAGTCATTCAAAACTTAATTACACTTGCTTCGAAGATGGTGAGACACGCACGTAAACACTATTTAAAATTCGGTAATAATAGCCCGTGGTTTCTTACTTTCAAACGCGTCTATACCGCCTTTTTGTGTTGATTATTTGTTCATAAATTAGGATAAGCATTCACTATGACATCTGTTTTTAAAAATAGTTAAGCGCAGGTGTATTTAAGCATGCCTTAAAAAAACGATGAATGCTCTGTATAACTATCGTTGTAACGTGTCTCATAGCTTATCAATAAATCGCAAGATGTAAATAGTGAAATATCACTTCAAAAATCTGTTTTTCGACCACTTATCACGGATTCAGGTTGAAGTGTCAATAGATAAAAAAGGAAATTGGTTCAAAATATTAGTATAATTAATAATTCGAAGTTTAGGAGGATAAATAATGTGGGCAGATAATGCTTCAAAGATAGATATGCTCTCATATGAGCCATATGCTGAATTACTGTATGACATTTCAATGAGTGAAAGAGTAAACCCCTTGACTGTAGGTTTACTGGGGAATTGGGGTAGCGGAAAGTCGACTGTCTTAAATCTTATAGAGAAAAAGATTAAGAGCGAGAAAAACCCTAATGTTGAAACTGTTTTTGTGAATGCATGGATGTTTGAAGGATATGATGATGCAAAAACAGCACTCATGGAGGTAATATTAAGGACTCTAGAGGAAAACGAAACAATTAAGGAAAAAGTAGGAGAGTCACTAAAAACTCTTAGAGAAAGAGTTGATTGGTTCAGACTAGGAGGGTATGCAATAAAAAAGGGGATTCCCTATATGGTTAATGCTACTCTTGGAAACCCTTTACCAATGATAGTTGACGGGATTAAAACGCTGGTTCCAAAGAATGGGGAACAAACTGAGGAATTAATTAAAGAGCTTTTGAAAACTAAGGAGTTTTTCAAGGAACAACCTAATGATAATGTGGTACAGAACATCAGGTTGTTTAGAAAAGAGTTTGAAAAAATGATGAGTGATTCAAAGCTAGATAATCTAATTATTATTATTGACGACTTGGATAGATGTAGTCCTGAACGAATCATCGAAACCCTTGAAGCTATAAGGTTATTTCTGGCGGTCACAAAAACAACATTTATCATTGCGATAGATGAGGATGTTGTGAGTTATGCAGTTCAAAGTAAATATCCAAAGATAGATGATGCAACACTCAATATTTCAAAGGATTACATTGAAAAAATAATTCAGATGCCCATTCGAATTCCAGAGTTGTCAGATAATGATGTGAAAAACTACTTAAAGCTATTAATATGTGAAATATTTTTAAAGGATGACCATTTAACAAGACTACTTCTTGGATTAAAGGAACGACAAGTCTTTGTTAAAGGTGAGATTATAAGTCAAGACGAGATTCTAGCAATCTTAAAGTTGGAGGAGTATGGGGAAGAGGAGGTCTTTAAAGCTGGTTCCTCAAAAGAGGATTTTGAAGTTCAGTTAGATATATTCAATAGAGTTGCAGAAATCATTGCTTCAACTCTAAAAGGTAACCCTCGTCAAGCAAAAAGGTTTCTAAACACCTTTTATATTAGAAAGAGACTATCAGAAATTCAAGGTTTGAAGTTGGATTTAAGTATTCTTGCAAAATTAATGGTTCTGGAATACACACATATAGAATTATTTAGAGAACTTTATGTTTGGCATGTGAAGAGCGAAGGATATGCACGTGAATTGGAAGACCTAATCAAATTTCCCCTTGAAGAATCAACTGAAACTAATGAATTAAAGCAGAAGTACAGTAGTATGTGGTTCAAACCAATTATTCAGCAATGGCTCGAGGTGGAACCTGTTAATATTCATGAAGAAGATTTAAGGCAGTATTTCTATTTAGCTAAAGAGGCAATAAAGGAAAAAAATATTTCAATGTTGAATTTGACCGCAGAAGAAAGAAAATGGGTTAATGATGTTTGTGCGGAGGGACTCAATGAATCATTGAGGAAGCAAAAAATTGAGGAACTCTCTATGGCAGAGAATATAGACCATTCAAGAGTAATTAAAGGTATTATAGCAAAATACCATTCTGATAGAGAAGCAAATGTGAAAATTTTAATAGGGGTATATGAGCAGTTTTTAAATCTAAGGGGTGAAATCCTGAAAGAGATTAAGAAACTACGGAAAGAAGATTTTAGTCCACCAATTATTAAGAACTTCAACATAATTAAAGGAATCAATGCTCAAGATTACGAAGAGCTAAAAAAGTACTTTGTTGATGAAGGGAAAATAGAAAGAGCATTTTGGGAGCGAATTGAGAATCCGAATGGATAGGAGGGAAGTTTATAATGGGGACATCAAAAGGATATATGCCGCCTACTGGACACTTATGGAGTGATGCTAAAAGGTCAGTTTCTGGAATGGCCAGGAACAATTATAATCCAGATTCAATAGGAAAAGCAATGTCGAACTTTTCAAAAGCAAACGGGAGTAGTGGTTCACGGAAAGAGGGCAATTCAGCAATAGGATCGTCTGGATCCAAAGCGGTAAATTTTGCAGGATTAGTAAGAAATTTTGGACTTAATTACTCATTAAATGAAGTGGGTTTATCATATTTAGTTGGTAGAAGCCCTGAAGAAGTATTTGCAGGATTAATTGATTATTTTTCGGTGGGAAACAATAGTCTTCAACAATCAATAGCGGATCAGGCAATGCAGGAGTATATGGAAGATATGATGGGTAATGTCAGAAATGAAGATGAACTTCAAGAAGCATTCTCAAACTTAGAAACGGATATTTTTATAAGGGATTATCTCACAAAATTTCTAAAAGTATCTTTTTTCACAAACTTTGCCGAAAAAATTAATTCTCTATGTAATGATATTGGGACAGCAATAAAAATGCAGGGGAGGATTAGTGAGTATATTCGGCTTGAAATTGCTGAAAATTATCAATTAGATGGACTAAAGAATATTGACTGGAAGGGCCGGGAAGGACGGAATTATATTGAAAAGAAGTGTGAAGAAGTATGGATGATTTTTGAAATGTGGGGTGATTCGAAATGAATGGTATTTGGTTTGTTAAGAACAATGATGAAATAGAAAAGCCAGATGGTGCTATATTTAATTTATCACCTAAAAATAATAAATCTAACGTAAAAACCGATGTCGAAAATCTCTGGAGAATGTTCAGTCTTCAATATTTACCTGAAATTGTAGAGGATTTATTGATTGTTGGGATTACTGTTTTCACAGCAGATAAAAAGATTCCTAGAAAAATTGCTGGAGATGGTTGGAGTAGGGAACTTAATTTAAATATTCCCGTTCTACAATACGAAAAATGGAACTCGGTGAAAAAAATATTAGATGAAACTCTATCTTTTCTTAGTGGCGATAAATGGGATATTTCTTTTTACTCAACGACTGAAAGGTTTAGAGGGGATAAAGTAAATAAAAAGTATAACATCAAAAGTGCTTCCTCATTTGATTGTGTTTCCCTATTTTCTGGTGGACTAGACTCTTTTTGTGGTGCTTTATCTCTTTTAGATAATAAAAAAAATCCACTATTTGTAGGGTTTAAAGAATACAATCTACTGTTAAGGAGACAGCAATTATTAATTGACTCAATTAGAGATCATTATAGTCAATCAAATTTAGACTTTGTTCAATTTAACGTTTCGCCAAGGAGACCCACAAATATTTCAAAAGGTACCCTATTTGGAGAAAGTACAAGCAGAAGTAGATCCTTCTTATTTATTACAGGTGCTATAGCAGTTGCTGCAGCTGTAGGTAAGAATACCCCTGTATACATTCCAGAGAATGGGTTTATAGGCATAAATGTTCCTTTAACACAAAGTAGATCTGGAAGTTGTAGTACTAGAACAACGCATCCATACTTCCTGAAAAGGGTTAATGAATTACTGAGTAAATTGGATATTGGTCATCGAGTGGAGAATTTTTATTCAACAATGTCCAAAGGTGAAATTATTAACGAGCAAAAAGGAAATTTTGTATTCAAAAATATGTATATGGAAACATTGTCCTGTTCACACCCTTGTCAGGCTAGGTATGATGGAGAAAGTCCACCGCTAAACTGTGGATATTGTTACCCATGCTTAATACGTAAAGCATCTTTGGTTACTAATGGTTTTGTAGAAGATAAATACAATCCGCACTACTCGTTAAATAAAGAATTTATTTATGAGAATAACAAAATTGATGGAAAGGCAAGTGACCTCAAAGCTATATTATTTACCATCAGAAGATTCGTAGATAATGAAGGTAAACCATTTTTCACCAAAGGATTACTACGAAAACAAGGTTATTTAACCAGTAAAGAGTATGAATTATATGAACGACTATATAGAGAATCTATAAAGGAGTTGCTAACTATGGTGGAATATGAAGATAAAGCAAATGGTGGTCAATTGAAAGAATACATGGGATTGAAATAGGAATATGAGAAATTTTGTCGATTTTCATGTCCACATTGACTATTATCCCAACTACAGGGAAATATTCAACTACTATGACAATAACAAAATTTATGCTCTTTTTGTAACCAATTTTCCAGAGGTGTTTAAAAAATCATTGGAAAGTTTCTCTGCTTCTAAATATGTAAAAATTGCCTTAGGATATCATCCCGAAATGATAAAAATTAAGCCCTTTAATAAAAGGCTTTTCAATCAATACATTGGAAAGTCGAAGTACCTAGGTGAAATTGGATTAGATTATTCTAAACAGCTCTATAGATTTCGTGATGAACAAGTTAAGATTTTTCGTTATATTTGTCAACGGGGAAGTGAAGAGCAGAAGGTATTTTCAATACATTCAAGAAATGCGGAGAAGGATGTATTAAAAATACTAATCGAAACAAACGTTAAATATGCTGTATTCCATTGGTATACAGGAACCTTGGATGCATTACAAGAAATACTTGAAGCAGGTTATTATTTATCTTTGAATCCTTCAATGTTAAGGTCAAAAAAGGGAAAAGAAATAATAAAAAGTTTACCTTTAGATAGGATCCTTGTTGAGACAGATGGTCCATATGGTTCTATAGGAAGAAAAAGTATTGTTCCCAACGATATTCCAAGGATTTATGGTGAGTTTGAACAATTTTTAGGAGTGGATGATTTCAGATCTATAGTCTACCAAAACTTAAACGAATTACTTGTTAAACAAATGAAAGGGTAAGGATAGATTTAAGCAGTCTACCCATATCTACTATGTGCCAACAAAATAATTATGTTCCGAACAAAATAAAAACGTTCCTTAAATAAAAATAATGTTCCAAATCCGAAGGTTTTTCCGGTGTTTTTCCGGCTAGCCTTCGGATTTTTTATTGCCAATTTCTCCGGATTTTCAACCGCACTCCGACTTAATTTTCATTCAAAACCAATCCTGATCCAACCGTTTTTTTCTGCATGGGTATCTTTCAAACCTTTCTCTGTAAGGGTTCAAGCACATTCATTTCTTATTCAGTTGGTTTCTACACGTAATAGAATCTGTGTTTTATCTTGTCTGATTCAGGTAGAAAATCAAGCTGCTTCCCGTCTATTCCTTCTCTATTCTGGAACGTAATTATTTTCTCGAAATGAGTGTAAAATCGTTACACAAATGAGTGAAAATGGGCAAAAAGCTGGAACATAATTTTTTTATGAAGGAAACGAAGGGGAGAGAGGAAAAGGGACCTGAGCCCTTGGGAGATAAGGGGGTGAGGGGGATGGGAAGGTGAGGCGGTTTTGGAACACAATTTTTTGAGGGAGACATTAATAGTTACAGCAGTTAGTTCGTTTTAAACATTATAACGTTATATTGACTAAATAAAATTAAAATGATAAGATACTTTTTAAACAGGTAATCAAATGAAAGTACCACTTAAATTTATAAAAAAGGATGGTTCCTTATGGTTAATAGTTTGGTTCTTCGAAACGTAAAGACAGTAGAAGAGAAAGTGTTTGATTTAGTAATAAAAGAAAAAAAAATTGTAGATATTGCTTCTTCAGGCCAAGGCATTGGAGAGGAAGTTATTGATTTTAAACAAAAAGTGTATATTTCTAGTGGTTGGATTGACATGCATGTCCATGCTTTACCTGAATTAGATCCTTATGGGGATGAAGTGGATGAGATTGGATATAAATTAGGTGTAACCACTATTGTTGATGCGGGTAGTGCTGGGAGTGATAATTTTCATAAGTTAATTAATTACTCGAAAAGTGCCAAGACAAATGTATTCGCTTTCTTAAACGTATCTAAAATAGGTTTACAGAGGATAGATGAATTATCTAATTTAACTTGGTTAGATGAAGATGCTTTACTTTTAACGCTAGACAAATATAAAGACTTGATTGTTGGGTTAAAAGTAAGGATGAGCAAAAGTGTAGTGGGGAAAAACGGATTAGAACCTTTAAAAGTGGCGAAAAAGCTGTCTAATATGACGTCGCTGCCTTTAATGGTACATATCGGATCAGGGCCACCAAGTATTGTTGAAATCTTAGAAATGCTTGAATGCAATGATATTATCACGCATTATTTACATCCTAAAAAAAATAATATATTTGATGAACTGGGAAGACCGTTGCCTTCATTTATACAAGCATTGAACAGAGGGGTTCATTTAGATGTTGGGCATGGGAATGCGAGCTTTTCATTTTCAACTGCAAAACAAGCAAAAGACCATAATATTAAATTTAATACAATTAGCACGGATATATATAGAAAAAATCGTTTGCAAGGCCCTGTTTACAGCATGTCTGATACGTTAACTAAATTCTTATATTTGGGTTATTCCTTAAAAGATGTGATTGATGCTGTTACAGTAAATGCGGCAAAGTGGTTGAAAAAACCTGAACTTGGAAGGGTTTCTGTTGGAGATGTTGCGAACCTCACCTTATTTTCTGTTGAAGACCAAGCCATTATGTTAAAAGATTCTACTGGACTAGAATATAAATGTGACAAACAAATCAGTGTAAGAGGGGTTGTTGTGAATGGTGAATACATTGAATGCTAAATATGGACTAAAACGAGTGATTAACGCTAGTGGAAGGATGAGCATTTTAGGGGTTTCTGCTCCATCAAGTACAGTAATGGAGGCTGTAACACGTGGAGGGAGAAATTATGTGGAAATGGCGGACTTAGTTGAAAAAGCCGGAGAGCACATTGCAAACCTTTTAGAGTCAGAAGCGGCCATCGTTGTTAATTCTGCATCTAGTGGTATAGCTTTGTCAGTGGCGGCTATTATAACCAGAGGTAACCGCCGGAAAAGTGAGAGGCTTCATCAAGAAACGATACCTAAAAATGAAATCATATTACTGAAAGGTCATAATGTGCAATATGGTGCACCAGTTGAAACGATGGTACATCTTGGGGGCGGGAATTTAGTTGAAGTAGGCTATGCTAATGAAGGGAAAACAACACATATTTCAGAGGCAATAAATCAACATACAGCAGCAATCTTATATGTGAAGTCTCATCATACTGTTCAAAAGAATATGATTTCTGTTGAAGAAGCATGGCAAGTGGCACAGGAGCATCACATACCACTTATTGTTGATGCGGCTGCAGAAGAAGATTTGAAAAAGTATGTACATGTGAGTGATCTTGTCATTTATAGTGGTTCAAAGGCAATTGAAGGACCGACGTCTGGAATTGTAGCTGGTAAGAAAGAGTATATCAATGGGTTGAAAGTACAAATGCATGGTATCGGTAGGTGTATGAAGGTTGGTAAGGAATCTATATTTGGCTTACTACAAGCTTTAGAAGAGTTTTTTGTTAAAGATGATAATAGTGATAATGAAAAGACAAGTCTTGAAGCACTTAAAGAACTTCGAGACATTCATGGTGTCGATGTAAAGATTGTTCAAGATGAAGCTGGTAGGGCTATATATAGAGGAAGGGTACATATTGATTCAGCTGTCACACAGATATCCGCTAAAGAGGTAACTGACAAGTTGCGAAGTGGTAATATTGCTATTTATACTCGAGATTATGGTGTGCGTCAGGGGTACTTTGATATTGATCCACGTCCATTAAAGGATAATGAAGTCGATATAATAAAAGACAGATTAAAGGCTATTTTAGGAGGAGAATAACAATGAGTATAGAAAAACGTTTCTATAAAGGTCGGGTCGCACTAAATGTTTTAGCAAATAGTATTGATAATGCAAAAAAAGTTTTTGAAGCAGCTGACGGGTATGTATTAGTAGGTGTCCTTTCTAAGGACTATGATACCGTCAATGAAGCAGTATCCGCCATGCAGGACTATGGCAATGCAATTGATCAAGCTGTTTCTATTGGGTTAGGTGCAGGGGATAATAGACAAGCTTCTGTCGTTTCAGAAATTTCTAAGTACTATTCTGGCAATCATATTAATCAGGTATTTCCTTATGTTGGAGCGACAAGAGCAAACTTAGGCGGAAAAGCTAGTTGGATTAACGCCCTTGTTTCGCCGACAGGTAAAGTAGGTTATGTCAATGTATCAACGGGTCCAATAAGTTCTAATTCAGAACATGCAGTTATGCCAATTAAAGCAGCCATTGCTCTTGTTCGCGATATGGGTGGACAGGCGATTAAGTATTTTCCGATGAAAGGTCTACAACATGAAGCTGAGTTTCGAGCGATTGCAAAAGCATGCGGTGAAGAGCAATTTGCTTTAGAACCTACAGGTGGAATTGATTTGGAAAATTATTCAACCATAGTAGGAATTGCTTTAGAAGCGAACGTACCTAAAATAATTCCTCATGTCTACTCATCTATTATTAACCCTGATACCGGTGAGACGAGTACGTCAGACATGAAAGAACTATTGACAATGACGAAAAAGTTGGTTGATCAGTATGACTAAAAATGTGTTCTCTTTCGGAGAAGTGATGATGCGCATGACGGTTCCAGGTTATGAATTACTGACGCAAGCAAATACTTTACGCTATTCTTTTTCAGGTACTGGCGTTAACATTGCCTCTGCTATGATAAAATTAGGTTATGAGGGTTACCTTGTGACTAAACTACCCGATAATCCAATAGGTGACGCCGCATTATCTTTTTTGCAAAAATTAAGTATCAAAAATAATTATATTACCAGGGGAAGTAAATATCTTGGGATGTTTTTTTTGGAAAACGGTTTTGCACAACGAGCAAGTAGAGTAACGTATACTAATCGATTAGAGAGTAGTTTTAATACTTCAGTTTTAGCCGACTATAATATAGATGAAATAGCTAAAAAAGCTGATATTATTCATTTATGTGGCATTACGCTGGCTATGACTGATCAAGTACGTGAGAGTATGAAGCAATTAGCTAAAAAAGTAAAAGAGCAGGGTGGGTTGGTTTGTTTTGATTGTAATTATCGTCCCTCTCTGTGGGAGGGAGGTTATGAGGAAGCCAAGCCGCACTATAAAGCTATGCTTGATTTAGCTGATATTGTTATGATGAATGAAAAAGATGCGATGTTTGTGTTAGGTATGCAGACGAATCAAACAACAAGAGAAGAACAATTAAAAGAACTTATTCCTCAAGTGGCAGAAACCTTCAATATCAATATAATAGCGGGAACGCATCGAAAGATAAATGCAGATAATACACATGTACTTAAAGGCTACATATACAAGAATAACAAATTTGTCTTTTCAGATAATCGTTCATTTACTGTTCATGATCGAATTGGTTCAGGGGATGCTTTTACGAGTGGTATTCTGCACGGCGAACTAGCGGGATTTAAGCTGGAGAAAACCGTTGAATTTGCTGTATCAGCAGGGATGTTGGCATGTACGATTTCAGGAGATACACCAATGTCAACTGCGGCCGAAATAGAAGCTGCTATGTTATATGAGACAGCGGATGTTAATAGATAAGTAATGGGGTGAAATTTAATTGACTGTTAAAAGAAAAAAAGGGCTATTGTATTTACAGATAAAAGAGGTGGTTAAGGACCGCATTCTAAATGGTGAATATCCATTAAATGAGAATATTCCTTCTGAGCCTCAATTGGAGAAAGAGTTTAAAGTAAGTAAAATTACAATAAGAAATGCCATCAAAGAATTGGTACAAGAAGGTTATTTGGAAAAGAAAAGTGGCAAAGGGACCAAAGTGATTGCAAATGTATCGGGGACAAGACTTTCTAAAGGAAAGCGATTTACAGAAGTTTTAGTAGAAGAAGGACATAGAATGACAAAAAAAGTACTAAGTATTGAGAAGCTTTTATTGCCTCAGGAATCAATGCTATATACTATTTTCGGGGAAGACTGCTTAAAGGTGGAGCGCGTATACTTCTTAGATGGAGATCCTTACATCTATTTCAATCACTACCTACGTATAAGTTTAACGAGTGATGAGGTAGAAAGTATTGAGATTAATTCTCTTTACCGTTATTTGGAGCAGTCTAATATTCGATTAGAATCATTTAGAGATGAGTTTACAGTGGGCTACTTATCTAAGCATATTGGAGAAGTATTAAGTTTACCAGAGGGTTCGCCTATATTGAAACGAATAAGACGTTCAAGTGATGAAGAAGGACAGATAGTCGAGTATAGTGAAGGCTACTACAACATTGAGAAACATAACTATGTTGTAGATTATAATGATTCAATCAGTAAGTAGTACTTTGTTAGCTAGACAATCTAATGAAAAGAGTATTAGAATAAACAGACAAAATGCAATTACTGCGCCAATTGCATAAGTATAGATTTAGTTAAATTTGATCGAGTAATTTTCAAATGCACTCGCTTTTTTTGAGGGTGGATTAGCCGGATTAAAATCTTATGTTTAAAAAAGAGCTTTAACGAGGCCTTGAAGTAGCTTTGAGATTATTAAAGAAGGATTTGCATACGTATGAAAAAATGGTTTCGACGCTCATTAAAAAATCAATTAACAGTGTTTATTCTAGCGGCTGTTTTAATACCGTTATGCCTTTTAGGCGTGTTTGCATATGAAATGACTATACAAGCGTCAAAAGAACGAGCAGCTATATCGGGACAAAGTTCGATTAATCAACTCCAAGACACACTAGATTTTATTGTTAGTGATATCGAAAATATATCTGTTTTCTTAATTGGCCATCAATCCGTTCAGGAGTATTTGGGAAAAGAAGGCGATTTTATTGCGCAACGAAGAGATATCTCTGGATTCCTCTCTAACTTGGCGTTTTCTAAGCCGTATATAGAAAATATTAAGATTACTCCGATAAATGGGAATGCTGTTATTGCGACTTCTGTATTAGATGAAGGCTTACCATTAGAAACAAATCATATGACAAACGGACAATGGTGGTCGGTAAAAGAAAATAATAATACCACAGCTGGTAAAAGAGAAATGATAACTTTAACCCGTCCAATCCGAAGCACGTACAATTTCAAATTAATTGGTTATTTATCAATTAGTTTAAGTCAAGAAGTTATTACAGAGTATTTAGACTCCATTGATTTTGAATGGAATGTATCCATACTAATTGAAAACGAAGGGCGATTACTAGCTGAGAATAATGGTGGTAAACATAGTGACATAGATATTATGAATTTAAGTGATTATATTAATAATAGGAATAGTGAAGAGAGCTTTGTCTATCAAATGGCCAATGAAAAAGCAACAATTTTCACAAGAAAAGTCCCTTCTGTCAATTGGAATATTATAGGTGTTATTCCGTTCCGAGAATATAGTTCTCAAAACCGTTATGTTTTATGGCTAACGACGTATTCTGTACTTATTGCCATTGTCTTAATCACTAGCTTGGTGGTTTTTTTTATCGCAAAAGTATTTAAACCGTTAACATCATTAACAGAGTCGATTCAAAACTCTAATCCTGGTGAGTGCATAAATACGGTTGTATCATACTCTAATAATGAAATTGGTGACTTAATTATAAGCTATAATTCTCTCAATGAACGTATTGAGATCCTTATGGATGAAGTAAAGAAAAATGAGTCAATAAAACGCACGCTCGATTTACAAGCATTGCAATCCCAAATTAACCCACACTTTTTATACAATACGTTAGCCTCAGTGCATTGGATTGCTTTAAGTACAAAATCTTATGATATTGTTAAAGTCGTCTCTCATTTAAGTGACTTCTTACGCTTTAGTCTAAATAAAGGGAATGAATACTGCACTATAGAACAAGAAGTAGGTAATTTAATTCATTATTTAGAAATTTTGAAAATACGCTACCCAAATAGCTTTCAACTAAATCTAACCATACCAGAGAAGTTGAAACAATGTACGATGCTAAAACTCGTTTTACAACCTTTAATCGAAAATAGTATCAATCATGGATTTTTTGCTGTTGAAAACTATTATGGGGTCATTGATGTAATCGCAAAAGAGCAAGGTCAATATATCCAATTTGAAGTGAAGGATAATGGCATTGGTATCTCAGAGCAAAAACTCAAAGAGCTAAACCAACAATTTGATTACGATCAAAACTCAGAGGTAGTGGTTGGGAAAAATTACGGGCTTCGAAATGTGAATTTAAGACTTATCTTACACTTTGGTGAACAATCTAAGCTACACATTAAAAGTGAAGTTAACAAAGGAACAGTAATCAGTTTTTCTACTCCAATAAAGGGAGGGATCAAGTGGTGAAAGTCTTAATTGCAGATGATGAAATCATTATAAGGGAAGGTATATCTAGCGTTATTTCATGGGAGGAACTGGGTTTTATATTGCTTAAACCCGTTTCTTCTGCAGAAGAAGTCATAAGACAATTAGACCGAGAATGTCCGGATATTCTCATTACAGACATTAGGATGAAAGGTATGTCGGGCTTAGATTTGGTATCATACATCACTGAAAAAAAATATCAAATAGAGTCTATTCTACTTACAGGTTACGATGATTTTGAATATATTCAAGAAGCGATACGTCAAAACGTTTGTGATTATCTACTAAAAACGAGTTCACCTGATGATATTATAGCGGCGGTGGAAAGAGCTAAAAAAAGATTACAAAGAATAAAAGAATATGATCAGTTAAAAGAACACGAAGCGGAGCGTGCAGTTGTTAACCAATTAAAAGAAGCACTACAAAATGAAATGAAAGCGTTTCCTAAACAAACGTTAGTAGACTTAATTCCCGCGTTTAAAGAGGCGCCATACCAATTACTACTGATTGATGAAACCAGCACTCTTCATGATATCCAAGTTCATGAAGAGTTATGGAACAGTTATCTGAATGGTAAATGGTTTACTTATCATAATCATACATTGATTTTGTTAAAACGTGATAAGTATTTAAAAGATGATTATCTGCTCCAAGTAGCTTCGAGAAGAATCAAGGATCTTTATGGTAAGCCAGTAATTATGAGTTCAATCGTAAGTTCTCTTGATGAAATAGCGCATTTATATAAACAAGTCGTATCTTTTATTCCATATCAATGGATTTTGAGAGATTACACCGTATTAACGGAAAAAGATATCGTTTATCGAAAGGGTATTTCTTATACCGATCATATGACAATCTATAAAAACGAGTTGAACGAATGTATGAAAAATGGGGATAAAGAAAAACTAAGAGCTTGGATTTCTAACTTTATTGATTGGTTACTATCGCATCCGGATGCTACTCCTAGGTCTATTCAATTTTATGTTCAGCATCTCTATATTGATAGTATCCGCTTAGTTAATCAGTATGGACAAGATGAAAAAGCTATGCATTATGATTCGATGCCTGTGTTTCAGGAGTGGTTTCAAAATCCAAAGGAAGAGTTGTTTTCACTATTATCCGTAATATCACAAAACTTTAAATTGTGTTACCAAAAAAACACTAATTATGTTGAAGAGTCGCTTAATTATATGAAGAATCATCTTGGAGATCCTTTATCGCTCAAAGAGATAGCTGAAAAAATCCCTGTTCATCCCAACTATTTAAGTGTAGTTATTCGCCGGAAAACCGGAAAGTCTTACGTTGAGCTACTAACAGACTTACGTATAAAGAAAGCTGCAGATTATTTCATGTACACATCAATGAGTGTTAAGGAAGTCACAAAATTAGTAGGGTATAATGACAGCAAATATTTCACAAAAATTTTTAAAAAGTATTATAAAATGACACCGACACAGTATAGAGAAACATATTATCAAAATAAATGACCAAAAAAGGAGAAAAGAAAAACATGAGAAATCTAGGCGTTTCAATTTATCCTGAAAAATCAGATGTGGAAAAAGATAAGCAGTACTTAACTTTAGCAAAAGAAAATGGCTTTGCTCGGGTCTTTACTTGCTTACTGTCAGCGGATAAACCTAAAAATGAACTAGTGCAATCTTTTAAAGAAATTATCTTTTATGCAAAAGAACTAGGAATGGAGGTTATTTTAGATGTTGCCCCCACGGTGTTTGATCGTCTTGGTATAAGTTATGATGATTTAAGCTTTTTTGCTGATATAGGTGCAGATGGTATTCGATTAGACGCCGCGTTTGATGGTAAGCGAGAGGCTGCTTTAACCTATAACGCTTATAATTTAAAGATTGAATTGAATATGAGTAATGATATTGATTATTTAAATAATATTCTTTCACATCAGCCAAATAAAGAGAATTTGATTGGTTGTCATAATTTTTACCCGCAAAAGTATACAGGGTTGCCTTATGACTTTTTTGTGAAATGTTCTGAAAGGTTTAAAGACCAAGGTATTCGAACGGCGGCATTCGTTACATGCCAAGGCGGAACTATGGGTCCTTGGGATATTAACGATGGTCTGTGTACCCTAGAAGAGCACCGAAACATTCCGATACACGTTCAAGCAAAGCACCTATGGGCCACGGGGTTAATAGATGATGTGATTATTGGAAATGGGTACGCGACGGAAGCAGAAATAGTACAGTTGGGCGCGCTCAACCGTTACATACTAGAGTTGGATATAACTCTAGAGGGTGAATTATCAGATATAGAAAAAGCGGTTGTTTTAAGCGAGCAACATGTTCGTCGAGGGGATATTACAGAGTTTTTAGTACGTTCAACGGAAGTAAGGAAGAAATATATTGATAGTTCAATCGCACCTCGCTCTCCTCAAAAGCAAGAAGTTGGTTGTGTTGTGATCGGGAATGATAACTTCGGTAAGTATAAAGCTGAACTACAAATCGTTCTTAAAGAATTGCCGATAGACACTAGAAAGAATAATGTGGCTAGAGTTAACTCAGATCAAGTATTCTTAATAGATTATATTACCCCCTGGCGAACATTTATCTTTAAAGAAAGCAGTAACTGAATACATGATAAATTGATAATATGATGGTTTATTTTAGTGAACCCGAGCCTTATAAAAGGTTCGGGTTTTCACATAAGTAAAGGGGTGGAGAAGAGCTTTGATTTGTCTACCTATATCTTTAAAATCCCTACCTTATCATAATGAAAGCGCTATTATAAAATGAGTGTAGTAAATAAAAAGGAGTGGTTAACAATGAAAAAGTTATTAGCAGTATTGTTGGTTCTAATGATTACTTTAGTTGCATGTGGTGATTCGGAAGATAACGTGGAAGTGTCTGGTGATGATGTAGAAGAAGTTAAAATCTCCATTTGGCACAATTTCGCTGGGGATGACTTGCGTGCTAGATCTGTTAGAGAGATGATTGCGGAGTTTCAAGAAGCAAATCCACATATTGAAGTGGATGAGCAGGCTATTCCAGTAGATGGCTATCGTCAGCGTATTAGTACAGTTGCAGCTGCAGATGAACTACCAGATATTTTCTTAACCTATGCGGGCAGTTTTACCGATGAATTCCAAAAAAATGAACTCATCCAACCAATAACGTCGCTATTTGATGAGAATCCAGAATGGAAAGATTCATTCCTGACAGGTGCACTTGAACCATATAATTATGATGGAGAATTGTATTCAGCGCCAGTTGCTATGTCAGCTACTTCATTTTTGTATTATAACAAACAAATGTTTGAAGAAAATGACTTAGAGGTGCCGTCAACTTGGGAGGATTTCATTGAAACAATTGATTTCTTTAACGATAAAGGGATTACGCCTTTAGCAATGGGAAACAGAGCGCCTTGGGTTGCGCAATCGACTACTTTCGGTGCTATTGCTGACCGTGTAACTGGTACTGATTGGTTTATGAATGCTGTAAATCAAGATGGTGCAACATTTACTGATCCTATATTCATTGAAGCATTAAATCACTTCAAAGAATTAGTTGATCATAATGCTTACTCAGAAGGTGCAAATAGTTTGGATAATACGCAAGCAGAGCAAAGTTTTGCGCAAGGAAATGCAGCTATGATGATTAATGGTTCGTGGACTATCAGTAGTTTAGCAACTTCAGTGTCAGAAGAAGTACTGAATAATATCGGTATTACAACGGTTCCATCTATTGAAGGTGGTCAGGGACAAGGTAATACAATTACAGGTGGTCCTGGAGGAGGATATCTGTTAAGCAGTAAAACAGAAGGTGCTGCTAAAGAAGCAGCGTTAGATTTAATTTATGCATTAAGTAATGATAATGCACAAAAGGTAATAGCTGAAAGTAACTCAATGGTTATGTATGATCTAGATCTAAACGAAGAAGTTGTAAACCCTCTCTTTTATGAAGCCTTTAACCTTGTACGTGGCGCAGCTTTTGCTCCAGTATATGATTTGCATTTAACATCTGCAGGTGCAGAAGCGGTTAACAATGGACTGCAAGAAATTATGTTAGGTGGAGATGTAGAAAAAGTGGCTGAAAATATTCAAAGAGCACAGACGACAAATTAATGATTAAAAAGGCAAAAGGGGGGATAATATGCAATCTAGATTAAAGTTAAGAGGATTGTTAGTAATGACATTACTTCCAGCCCTTTTGCTTTACAGTTTCTTTGTTATCATCCCCATATTCAGATCTTCTTATTATGGATTTTTCGAATGGTCTGGAATGGGTGATGCGACATTTATCGGCTTTCAAAACTACATTGAAGTGGTGCAGAGCCCTATCTTTTGGAGGGCGTTTAAAAATAACCTTATTATTGTAGGGGCATCAGTCTTAGGTCAAGTACCTATTGCGTTGGGTCTTGCTCTATTACTAAGAAAAAGTAATATGTTCCAACGTTTTGTCCGTTCTGCAGTTTTTTTACCTATGGTTATTTCAACAGTTGTAGTTGGTCTTATATGGGGATATATATTTGATTTAGAATTAGGCGTAATTAACACCGTCTTAAGAAATATCGGACTTGAGTCTTGGACGAGAGCGTGGCTTGCTGATCCGGATGTGAATATGTACGCGGTCTCTATCCCAATTATTTGGAACTATATTGGTCCATACTTAATTATTTTTATTGCCACAATACAAAATATTCCAGGTGAGATTGAAGAAGCGGCATTACTTGACGGTGCTATAGGGTGGAAAAAATTAATTTATATCATCTTACCAAATATGTGGGGAACAATTAAAGTTGTGATTATACTTTGTATCTCTGGGAGCTTAAAAGCATTTGATCAAGTATTTGTTATGACAGGTGGCGGTCCCGCTCAATCAACAGAGATCTTGGCAACGTATATGTATAATAATACTTTTTTAGTTTACCGTTATGGCTTCGGTTCAGCAATTTCTACTATGATTATAATTTTAAGTCTAATATTAATTGCTATAAGTCAAATATTAATGAAGAGAAAGGACTAAGGAGGTGTCAATCAATTGAATAGTGAAATGAATAAAAAAGGCGCCTCTGTAGGTTTCTTAGTTAAAGTAGGAATATTTAAAACTCTTCGCGTCGTGTTTTTAAGTACTTTTTCGTTATTAATGATCTATCCTCTGTATTGGTTGATAACGAGTTCATTTAAAACGAACGAGGAATTTTTCACACAGCCATATGCCTTTCCTACGAGTTTCACGTTTGAAAACTTTCAACGTGCTTGGGATGTGGCGAATCTAGGTCAGGCCATGGTCAATTCGGCTATTGTTACCGTTACTGCCACTATATTAACAGTCTTTCTAGGCGCGTTAACGGCGTATGTATTATCTCGCTTTACTTTCAAATTAAAAGGTTTCTTAGTCGTATTTTTCTTGTTAGGTATGTTAATTCCCGTTCATAGTACGTTAGTTCCTTTATTTACAATGATGAATGAAATTGGATTATTGGATAGCTATTGGGCGTTGATTTTACCTTATACGGCGTTTGAACTTCCAATTGCTATTTTCCTAACTGTTGCTTATATGAGTTCTATTCCTAAAGAATTAGAGGAAGCCGCAGTAATTGATGGTAGTGGATATTGGGGCATTTTCTTTAAGATCATGCTGCCATTAAGTGTGCCAGCCTTATCAACAGTTTCTATACTTGCATTTTTAAGATTTTGGAACGAATTTGTCTTTGCCCTGGTTTTCATTAATGACAGTGCATTAAAAACGTTACCACTTAGCCTTGCGATATTCTCAGATGGTTTTAGTACAGATTATGCGCTTACGATGGCAGCGATGACAATAGCTGTTATCCCAACAATTATTATGTATTTACTATTCCAAGAACAGATTATGAAGGGTATGATTGCTGGTTCAGTGAAAGGATAATGATATATTACAAAAGGGTGGTGTAGCAGGTGAATGCGATTCAATCTAGGTATGTTGCTGTTGTGCAAAAAATATATTGGTTTGCCTATTTGCAAATGCTATGGTTTTTGTTTACTTTGATAGGTTGCATTGTTTTAGGGATATTTCCTGCTACGCATGCTCTTATTGTTGCTTTAAAAGAGGAGAATCTGTCGTCAAGAGAGGCCTTTTCATTATTTAAACACATATATAGTACGTCTTTTTTAAAACTGTCTAGTGCGGGACTCTTATTTAAATTAATATTCATCTTGATAGCCATTAATTTAGTTATACTTCAATCGATGTATATTAAAATAATCGTACTATGTATGCTAGGTTTAGTATTTTTAAGTTCAATTCATTTTTTGCAATATTTCAATTTTAGGAAACCGATAATATTTCAGATGAAAACAGCCTTTTCGTTGGTGTGGCTGTTACCTAAGAATAATCTTGGCTATGTGTGTGTATTCTTTTTATTAATAGTAGCAATTTCTTTCATGCCAGGACTAACATTCTTTTTTGGGGTTAGTATAACTATGTTAGGAATTGTGAAAATTGGTAACTCGAAAGAAAGTCAACGTCTCAAGAAAGATCTTATTTGAAAGGAGTCGCTTATGGAAAGACGAGGTTTAAAGGTAGTAACTATTGGTGGTGGATCGAGCTACACTCCGGAATTAATTGAAGGGTTTATTAAAAGATATGATACATTTCCTATTAAAGAGTTGTGGCTCGTTGATATAGAAGAAGGAAAGGAAAAATTAAATACCGTAGGTGGTTTAGCTAAGAGAATGGTAGAAAAAGCCAAAATACCGATGGATATACACTTAAGCTTAGATCGGAAAGCGGCTTTAAAAGATGCTGATTTTGTAACGACACAATTTCGAGTAGGGCAATTATCAGCCAGAGCAATAGATGAAGAAATACCACTCAAGTATGGTGTAATTGGCCAGGAAACAAATGGGCCAGGAGGTATGTTTAAAGCACTACGTACTATACCTGTCATGTTGACTATTGTTAAAGAAATGGAAGTGTTATGCCCAAATGCTTGGTTAATTAATTTTACTAATCCGGCAGGTATGGTAGTAGAAGCTGTTTTTAGACATACAAATTGGAAAAGAATAATTGGTGTGTGTAATGTTCCGATAGGAATGGAGAGAGCTGTTGCTAAAGCATTAGAAGTAGAGGAAGAACGCGTAAGAATAGATTTTGGAGGGCTAAACCATATGGTATTTGGTTTGGCAATTTATTTAGATGGAGAAGATATTACACTAAAAGCTATCAATCGCATCGTTTCAAGTAAGAGTGAAATAAATATGAGAAATATTAATAACATTGCTTTTGAAGCAGATTTTATTCGCGCACTAAAAATGCTCCCATGTCCTTATCACAGATATTATTACAAACAAAAGGAAATGTTAGAGTCAGAGCTAGTGGATTATAAAGAAAAGGGTATAAGAGCAAAAGTGGTTCAAACGTTAGAAAAAGATCTTTTTGACCTATACAAGAATAAAAATATAGATGAAAAGCCAAAGCAACTGGAGCAACGTGGAGGGGCGTATTATAGTGATGTGGCTTGTAATTTAATGGAGTCCATTTTCAATGATAGAGGCGATATTCAAACGGTTAATACGCTAAACAATGGAACCATTGCAAGTCTTTCAAGAGAGTCAGTGATAGAGGCTAGCTGCGTGATTACAAAAGAAGGACCTAGGCCAATTGCTATTGGTGATTTACCTGTCGTTGTGCGCGGGTTAGTGCAACAAATTAAATCCTTTGAGCGGATGACGATTGAAGCTGCGGTAACGGGAGATTATCATACAGCCCTTTTAGCTATGACCATTAATCCACTTGTGCCCTCAGATACTATAGCCAAGCAAATACTTGATGACATGCTCACTGCGCATAAATTGTTTTTACCACAGTTTAAGTAAATCGATTATTTGTGTCATTACATGAGTAAGGAGGGGATGGAAATGGGTGAATTTATCGCATTCGATATTGGTGGCACGTATATAAAGTATGGTTTAATTGATAACCAAAGCCATATTTTAGAACAAAATAAAGTTAAAACGCCTAATGAATTAGAAGAATTATTGACCATTCTTCAAAACTACGCTAATTTACATAAAAGGGCAAAAGGGGTAGCAATTAGTATTCCTGGTGCCGTTTCAGATGATGGGTTTGTATATGGTAAAAGTGCTATTTCATATATACATGGACCAAACATGAAGCAGCTGATAGAACAACGAACGAACCTACCGGTATATATTGAGAATGACGCAAATTGCGCAGGATATGCTGAAATGTGGGGAGGCTCAGCTAAAGGAAAGAAAGATGTCATCGTTATGGCCATTGGTACAGGCATCGGAGGAGCTATAATTAAAGAGGGAGTCATACATAAAGGCGCAAATCTTCATGGGGGAGAATTTGGCTTTATGTTGCTAAGTTTAGATCGAGACATCGAGGAAAATACATGGGTGCGAATGGATTCAACGGTATCAATGATTAAAAAAGTCGCAAAAAAGAAGAATGTACCCTATGAATCTTTATCAGGAGAAGATGTGTTTAAATTAGCGGAGAATGGAGATGAAATTTGTATAAAAGCAGTCGATCTGTTTTATCATAAGCTAGCAATTGGCATATTTAATTTGCAGTATATCTATGATCCGGAAGTTATTTTATTGAGTGGTGGGATAAGCGCTAGAGCCGATTTAATTCACTGTATTTATAAAAAACTAGATAGTGTTATCCAGTCCATGCCTAATGCGACGGTAAGACCAGTTATCGATTTTTGTAAATATAGACAAAATGCCAATTTAATAGGGGCTGTATACGGTTTGAAGCAGCAATTTTATAGTTAAGCATTAGGGTGGATTGTCTAGGATGTTTCATATGCCATTGATGACGATGAATAACCATATTATTGTGGATATAATTCTATTTATCCTTAGAGTGACTTTAGATTTTTTAAGACCCCCTTCAAAACCGGTAGTCTAAACACCCGCTTTTTGCACCTTAATGAAAACTATCAAATCATAATAAAGAGCAGTCTGCGCTCGCTATTAATTTACAAAGGTCAGTGTTGTAAATTAATAGCGGGCTTTTTAGTTTGATTATCTTCTGAGAAGCTGTCATTTTCAAGAACGCTTGAATTCTTGTTAGCTTAAATAGTATTTCAAATGAGGGGGTTTTTCTCGAAAGGGAAGTCGATATGTGACTTTCATAACTTGACTATTTACGATTACAGTTGTAAACTTAAGGTGTTGAAAAGATTACGAATGTAAATAGAGCGTCTTATTATTATAAGTTCTAATGATAAAACTTAAATAGGGGTGAGGTTAATGGAGAAAACAATGCAAGTGGAAGGGATGACGTGTGCATCGTGTTCACAAACAGTTGAAAAAGTTGTAGGTCAACTCGAGGGGGTTAATCAAGCAACGGTAAATCTAGCAACAGAAAAGCTATCAATCGATTTTGATGAAAAGGAAGTGGCATTAAAAGATATCGCTTCTGCGGTCTCAAACGCGGGTTATACGCTTAAGATGCCACATTATGAACAAATATTTGATATAAGTGGGATGACATGTGCATCTTGTGCACAAACGGTTGAGAAAACTGTTAATGAACTCCCTGATGTTGAACAGGCAACGGTAAATCTAGCAACAGAAAAACTAACTGTAACTTACGCTGAAGATAAAATGAATGAAGCGGCAGTTGTGTTAGCGATTAAAGCTGCAGGTTATGAAGCGACTCTTGTTACGGTAACCTCTAAAAAAGAAGAAGCTAAGGTTAAAAAGCAACAACAGATAGCCCGTATTTGGCAAAGATTTTTTTATTCCGCTTTATTCACCGTCCCGTTATTATATGTGTCAATGGGACATATGATGGGCCTACCATTACCAGCAATAATTGATCCAATGATGCGTCCGCTTACGTTTTCCATTTTACAACTTATACTGACATTACCGGTAATGCTGTTAGGATGGCCGTTCTTTCATGTAGGTTTTAAGGTCTTGGTTAAACGTCATCCTAATATGGATTCCTTAGTGGCGCTTGGTACAAGCGCGGCATTTATTTATAGTTTAGGTGCGACAGTCGCCGTTGGTTTAGGGGAAAGCCATTATGCGATGGACTTGTATTATGAATCAGCTGCCGTTATTTTAACTTTAATAACGCTTGGAAAGTATTTAGAGGCGCGTTCAAAAGGGAAAACGTCTGAAGCGATTGAAAAACTTATGGGTTTACAGCCAAAAACAGCAACAGTATTGAAAAATGGAAAAGAAGAACAAGTACCGATTGAGTCCGTGTCGGTTGGTGATAGTATTGTTGTTAAACCAGGGGAGAAATTGCCAGTTGATGGTGTGGTAACTGAAGGTAAGACGTCGATTGATGAGTCCATGTTGACAGGGGAAAGTATACCCGTTGAAAAAATAGTGGGTGACACTGTGATTGGTGCGAGTATGAATAAAAATGGGACGATCTACTATGAAGCGACAAAAGTTGGCGAAGATACCGCGTTAGCACAGATTATTAAACTGGTCGAAGATGCGCAAGGGTCAAAAGCGCCTATCGCTAAGCTAGCAGACATTATCTCAGGCTATTTTGTGCCGATTGTGATGGTGATAAGTCTACTTTCTGGTCTTAGTTGGTTTATTGCGGGAGAGACAGGCCTCTTTGGATTAACGATTGCTATTTCTGTCTTAGTCATTGCTTGTCCATGTGCGCTAGGTCTAGCAACGCCCACATCTATTATGGTTGGAACAGGGAAGGGTGCCGAGAATGGGGTATTAATTAAAGGTGGTGTCGCATTAGAAACAACCCATAAACTGGATACAATTGTTTTCGATAAAACAGGCACAATCACTGAAGGTAAACCGGTTGTGACAGATATTGTGACGGTTGATGATGTTGATGAAACAGATCTTCTTCAACTCACAGCTTCAAGCGAAAAGGGTTCTGAGCACCCATTAGGTGAGGCGATTGTCCGTGCAGCGGAAGAAAAAGCTCTTCCGTTTTTATTAGTTGAACAATTTGAAGCGGTTCCTGGGCGTGGGATTGACGTGCGAGTGAATGGTCAACACGTTTTAGCTGGAAATAAAAAATTAATGTTGGAAAGACAACTCCCTCTTCATCTATTAGAAGCAGCATCAGATCGACTTGCTGGTGAAGGGAAAACCCCTATGTATGTTGCGATTGATGGGGAACTTGCTGGTATTATTGCAGTGGCAGATACAATAAAAGACACGAGTGTTGAAGCGGTCCGAAAGCTCCGCCAAATGGGTATTGAAGTAGCCATGATTACCGGTGATAACCATAGAACAGCTGAAGCCATCGCTAAAAGTGTGGGTATTGACCGTGTGTTAAGTGACGTGTTACCCGAAGATAAGGCGAATGAAGTAAAAAAACTACAATCAAAAGGCAATAAAGTTGGTATGGTAGGTGATGGTATTAATGATGCGCCAGCGCTTGCTCAATCTGATATCGGTATGGCGATAGGTTCAGGTACGGATGTTGCTATTGAATCAGCGGATATTGTGTTGATGCGCAGTGATTTAATGCAAGTCCCTATAGCAATCGAGCTAAGTCATGCGACTATTCGTAATATTAAACAAAATCTCTTTTGGGCATTTGCCTATAACGTAATTTGTATTCCAGTGGCGATGGGGTTACTCTACCTCTTTGGTGGACCGTTATTAAACCCGATGCTTGCGGGTGCTGCGATGAGCTTTAGCTCTGTCTCTGTTCTTGTAAATGCATTAAGACTTAAACGTTTTAAACCGTCTCAATCTATAGTATAATAAGCGGATTTATAGACCACTCTCTCTACTAAAGGTGAAAGAGTGGTCTTTTTTTAAAATTTGAGGTTTACTTTCAATTTAATTTTATATATACTATCGTTAACTTATATTTTATGGAGGTTAACAATGGAACTTAAAAAGTTAACGTATATGTCTATTTTTGTTGCGATTATGGGGGTATTGGGTTTGCTTCCGCCAATCCCGTTAGCCTTTTCACCTGTCCCGCTTACATTACAAACGCTAGGTGTCATGTTGTCTGGGAGCATATTAGGTTATCATCTTGGTGGTAAATATGCTTTTATGAGCTTAATCGTGTTTCTTCTCCTTGTACTTTCGGGGCTTCCTCTTCTTGCTGGTGGTCGAGGTGGCGTGGGTGTATTTGTTGTGCCTTCTTCCGGTTATTTAATCGGTTATGCGTTTGGCAGCTATGTTGTCGGTTGGTTTGCTGAGCGGATAAAATCACCGTCATTTTTCCGTTTTTTTATAGCTAATACACTTGGTGGTGTAGCTGTGGTGTATTTATTCGGTATTCCCGTACAGGCATTTATGATGGAAATATCTTTAATCGAGGCATCTATATTAAGTTTGGTTTATTTGCCTGGAGATTTGGTGAAGGTGATCATTGCTTCGATGATTGGGTTGAAGATGACCGGTATACCTTTAATGGCCAAAGAAAAAACGGGTGTTACAAAGATTTAACGTCACCTCTTTTTACAGATTCTAAAATGAACGAGTCCCACCTAACATTCTAACGAGTATTTGAAGAAGGTCTTCTCGCTCTAAAATGATAAATAATATCGATAAAGTGTAAAGCAAGAAGGTGGGACGTGATGTCACTTATAAGATCTAAGTTATTGTGAGTAGCATAAAAAATTAAGAAGCCACCCCATGCTAAGAGGATTATTTCTTAACATGGGGTGGCTTTAAGCCTTCAGTTTTAATTTTATAAATTACTTAGGTGGCTTTTAGTTCATAACGGACCAGTAAACGTCGACATGGGGACTTAAAAACAGTGATCAGTTAAGCACTCTCATAATATATGACAGTATTTGATAATGCTAGCCTTCGTTTGGACTGAAAGATTATATAGCTTTTTTTACACGGAATAATATCATGATTAGCGTCACCGCTAGTATAATATGGCCGATGCCTGATATGCCAGCAATCGATGCATTTAGCGCGCTTGTCATATTCGTGCCGAGTACTTCTGATGTCCCACGTATTAAAAAGCCTAAAACACTGATGTTCAGTCCTAAGTGGTAACCAAGTACAATAAGTTTCGTCTTTGGAAAGCGTGACCAAGCAAATTGTTTTTCTAAGATTAACAAAAACAAGAAGAAAAATAACCCTAAGCTGATGTAATGCCCATGTATTAAAGATAGGCGAGTGCTCTCTGAATAACCCGAAAACTTCGTGAACTCACGATAAAAAACACCGGATGTTAAACCTAAAATCGTGTAAACTATAGCGGAATTAAGATAATGTTTCATTTGATTGTATCCTCCTTAAATCTATTGTTATTTTTAACCCGCCCCGCGGGCTTTTTTCTGCTCGAATACGCCCTTTATGAGCGTTTACGATATCTTTAGCAATGGCCATGCCCAATCCACTTCCCTCACTTTTGGCTTGGGTATGTGTTCCTCTGTAATACCGTGTAAATATCTGATCGCGTTCTTGGTCGCTGACACCTACCCCGTTGTCATCAATGTCAATGGCTACCCATTGCGCATCACGGCTATCCACATGGACATTCACCGAAACAGGCGCTTCGTTGTGTAAGAAACTATTGTAAACCAGATTGAGCAGTGCACGCTTAAATAGTTGCCGATCTAGTTCAACTAAGACAAAATCATCTGTATGTGTAAAGGCGACGGTATGCTCTTGGTTTACGAACTGTGGACTATTAAGTACATCAATTAAATTACTCTTTATCTCTTTTATAAGATTAACTCGCTCACAACGCAGAAGCGTGTTTGAGTGTTTTAATCGTGTGGTCAAATTTAAGTCATCCAACAACGTTTCGATGTAAGCACCTTTTTCTACTATCACCTGCTTATAATGCGCGCGCGTTTCTTCTGTCAATTCTTCACAAGCATCGCCTAAGAGTTCACCATATCCCATCATAGACGTCAGAGGTGTTTTAATGTCATGAGATAAATTTGAAATCCATTCTTCTCTATGTGATTCGGCTTCTTCATGGGCTTTTTTAGAAGCTTTTAACTGTAGGCCTAGTTGATTCATAGCTTTTTCAACAACAGAATAAATGCCGTTTCCTGCCTCGTGGATACGATAATCCCCTTTAGAAAGTTCAACTATGCGGTGAGTTATTCTGTGAATGGGTCTGCTGATGCTATACGTATATATATAGCTAATCATCAACAACACAAATAAATTCATGCCTAACAGCCAATATATGTTGTATGCTGCGCTTACTTTTTTTACATCCGATGTATACAGTGTACGTTTCACCTGTTCAGGACTGTAGAAGAGGAGCACAGTGTAAGGAGTGTCATTGAGTAAAACTGTTTCAACAAATGTTGTCACGGTATTATTCTCATAAAGGCTAATAAGGGTATTAGGGCTATATACATGCATTGCTCCAACAGGATCGTTGTAGCGAAATACTTCTTCAAATTGCTTGTTAATCAGCTGCAAGCCGATAGCTTCATTGTTTAAATGTGCAGCTAGCGTAGGACTGACGTCAAACGTATGCTCTTCTTTTAGAGAAATGTTATGGGTGACGAGGTCCATAGTTTCCTCAGGTGTAAAGTGGTATAAATTAGCCTCTTGATAGACATAGCTTCGCATGTAGAAAAAATTAATAACAACGATTACTAAACATGCAATAAAAAAAGAACCCGCATAATGCGCCATAATTCTAAGTCTCATGAGTCACCTCTTATGACAAGCTTGTACCCAAGACCAATAACGGTTTGAATCCATTTAGGATGAGAGGGTTGATCCTCTATTTTGAGACGTAACTTTCTAATGTGTACAGAAATGGTGTTATCAAATCCGATAAAATCCTCACCCCAAACTGCGGCGCAAATCATTTCTTTACTAAGTATGCGGTTTGGGTGTTGCGCGAGATATATGAGTAATGTCAGCTCTTTTGCAGTTAAATCCAACATGTCACCATTCTTATATACGGTTTGCGCGTTTATATCTATCGTAATGTTCCCAAACGTTAAATTAGGGTGGGTCTTCTCTATGGCTAAGGTGTTGGTAGCTGATCTTAGCCGGGCTTTAACGCGAAAGGCGACTTCTTTTGCGCTGAAAGGTTTGGTAATATAATCATCTGCGCCCATAGCAAACCCAAGCAGGCGATCGACTTCTTCATCTTTTGCAGATACAAACAATATCGAAACAGGTTTTATTGCTTGAAGTGCTGAATATAGATCATAACCATTACCATCAGGCAACATGATGTCCAATAGGACTAAATCTGGCATGTATCTCTTAAAGGCAGCTAAGCCATCTTTTACTGTATGGGCAGTATGAACATTGCTGAACCCCTCACGCTTTAGAACCGTTTTGAGTAAATCGGCAATGTCTTGTTCGTCATCTACGATGAGGATGGTAGATCTGTAGTTTTGTTGACTCATGACAATGACCTCCAATTTTTTTAATTATACCATAGCCGTTCATTTGAAAGAGCAGCCCTTAATCGATTTAAGATGGAATTAAGATGCGCGTAAATCCTATGTTATATGGCTTCGCTATACTCATAAGTGTCAGTCAATTTAACTTAAAAAGGAGCTTTTTTATGCAAGCAATTATGGAACCAATTTTTCACATTACGTATCTTAGTACAGTCATTTTCATTGGAATTATAATGATTAGGAAATCTAAAGGAAATCAATACTTTAAGTTATTTGGTATCATGTCTGTTACCTTAGGTTTAGGAGATGCATTCCATCTGATTCCCAGAATCATAGCTTTGATGACGACAGGGTTTGAAGATCATGCGGTATCGCTTGGTTTTGGCAAGTTTGTCACCTCTATTACAATGACCATCTTCTATTTAATATTATATACAATTTGGAAAAAACGTTATCAGATTACGAACGTTCCAAAACTGGATATAGTGATATGGCTTCTTGCGACGGTTCGAATCGCTCTTTGTTTCTTTCCACAAAATCAGTGGTTTATCTATGAGCCGTCTATTACATGGGCGATTCATCGTAATATTCCTTTTGCGATTATGGGACTTATAATCATCGTTCTATTTTACAAAAGTGGTGTTCGTCACAACGATAAAAACGCCAAAAAAATCGCGCTTGCCGTCGTTTTATCTTTTGGCTTTTATATTCCGGTTGTTCTTTGGGCTCAAGTTCATATGCTAGTGGGTATGCTGATGATTCCGAAGACACTTGCTTATGTATGGGTAATATTCATAGGGTATGGAGAATTTAGAAAGTCACTTAAATAAATGTTTTAAAGGGTAGGTTCATTCCGTTTTTGAAAATAGCATAGCTAAACACAAATAGCGTCACGTCAAAGGGAAAGTGCCTTGATGTGACGTTATTTGTGTTTTTAGGGCGCTTTGCATAAAAAGCCGTTCTTTTCACGCGTGTCAACGTTAAGTGAGAAGTTCAATGTCATTTCTTAATTTTTCGGAAAGTCAATTAAATCATACGTGATAGCAATAGCCGACCCTCCGACTGCACCGCTAAAAGGACTATATGGTTCTAGAAGCACTTCTTGTCGTTTCTCAAACCCAGCTAACAAAGGCTTAAAAGCTAGTTGTTCATGCAACAGGTCAATTAGTGGTGTGTATTTAAAGATTTTCCCATGCACATAGACTTTTTTTGCATCAATCATCATATTTAAATTTGTTAATGATACAGCTAAGTATTTAATTGCTTGATGCAGCAACGATGTAACGGTGCGATCGCCAAGTTTCGCGGCGGTAAGGACGTTATCGAATGTTAACTCTTCTTCACTAACACTTAACTCTCTAAGAAAGCTTGTATTATTTGATTGATAAACTAAACGCGCCTTTTTCATTAGCCACGTCTCACTTGCATAAGTTTGGAGACACCCGTATTTGCCACATTCACATAACTCTCCTTCTGGATTCACAATGGTATGTCCCATCTCGCCTATTAAATAATTATCTTTTCGGTATAACTTATTTTCAAACATATATGAATAATGCATGCCGTGTCCAACATGGAAATAAATAAAGTTATCTGATTGTTTCTCGTGGGTGAATAAGCGTTTGGCTAATGCCATCGCATTCACATTATTATCAAAATATATTGGCTGTGAAAACTCTGCCTGTAATGTCTGTAAGTTAAAGTGCTCCCAACGGGCATTATTTGTGAGAATCTCTTTAGGCTTTTGTTGGTTGAAATGACCTGGAAGACTAATGCCAATCGCTCTTACAGGTTGATTAATTGAAGCTAAAAAGCGCTTTAATGTTTGGATATAGTCAGTTATAGAATGCATAGCTAACTGATCAGAAGGATAGTGTTTTTCTCTCGTTATAACATCACCCGTATTATCCGTTAGAACGAAGGTAAAACGAGATTCGGATATTTCAGAGCCAATAAAGTATGCATGTGTTTTAGGAATGTCTAATAGAATCTTCTTTCTTCCAGCTGTAGACTGGCTATCCATTTGTCCTATTTCTAAAACGTGACCTTCTTCTAAAAGAGCGGCTGTTATCGTACTGACTGTTGCTGGAGTGATACCAGTATCTTTAGCAATATCAATTCGAGATATCGGTCGCTCGGCATATATCTTGTCTAAGATCGTTGCACGTATAAGTTGTTGTTTTTTTGTTAAAGACATCATATCCGCCCCTTTAATCGCATTATTTCTAAATTATAACACATATTAATTATAAATAATAATTAATTGCTTAAAATCTATTGACAACGGTTTCAGTCTCGTTTTATAATAACGGTGTAATTGATTATAAAAAGTAATCAATTATATCGTTAATGGCAACAATGCTATTAATTTAGTTATAAAAAATAAATAAATGATAAAAAGGAGGATTTAAATGAAAAACATTAATCAGATGTTACAAGAAAAATTAATGCCATTTGCGGGTAAGTTAGGAAACAACAAATTTTTAATTGCTATCCGTGATGGGATTACTATGGCTATGCCACTCATCATTATTGGTTCGCTTTTAATGGTTATTGCCAGTTTTCCAGTTCCCGGATGGGAAGAGTTTTTAGGTAATATCGGTGTTTCCGGCTACTTATGGAAAGGTGTCGATAGCAGTTTTGGTTTAATTGGTTTAATCGCCAGCTTTGGTATTGCTTATAGCCTTACTAAACAGTATAAAGTCGATGGTGTTGCCTCAGGTATTGTGTCGTTGGCAGCTTTTATTACCGTTACGCCTTTTGTTGTATCGGATATGGGCGCGGGAATGCCAACAACGTTTATGGCTGCACGTGGTTTATTTGTTGCTATTATTTTAGGTCTTACAAATGGTTATGTCTATCAATGGTTCATTAATCGGAATATTAGAATTAAGTTGCCAGATAGTGTACCACCAGCCGTGGCGAAAAGTTTTAGTGCCATTATTCCTGGCGCAGTAATAATTGTCTTTTGGTTATTTATTTATGGCTTAATTGATAGCTTTAATTGGCCACATATACATGAACTAGCTCAAGTGGTGTTAGGTAAGCCGTTAGGCTTACTTGGTAACAACGTATTCGGTGTTTCCATTTTAGTAGGTCTAAATAGTTTGTTTTGGTTTGTAGGTATACACGGTGGGAATATTGTTAATTCGGTTATGCAACCACTTTGGTTATCTAATCTTGATCAAAACCGAGCGGCTTATCAAGCCGGTGAAGAATTACAACATATTTTCACAACAGTTTTTATGGATAACTTTGTTTATATTGGTGGTGGGGGTGCCACGATTGGGTTAGTTTTAGCTTTGGCATATTTAGCAAAGAAAAAGCACGCCAGTCGTCAATCGCGTGTCTTAACACCGTTAACAGTTGTTCCGGGTTTGTTTAATATTAATGAGCCAACAATGTTTGGAGTACCAGTTGTTCTTAACGTTCTATTGATTGTACCGTTTGTTTTAGCGCCTATTTTTAACTTAGTCATTGCTTATTTTGCTATGTTATCAGGTTTAGTACCCCTCACGTATACGGCACCATCATGGACAATGCCGCCGATTATCAGTGGTGTTTTAGCAACGGGTAGTGTGAGTGCATCCATTTTACAACTAGCTTTAATTGTTATCGACATTTTACTATACTTACCATTTGTGTTAGCGGTTGAAAAAAGGTTTAAGGCAGATGAATTATCTAGTAATTAAAAGAGCGTTGAGGGAGAGAACATCATGGTTAAGCGTTTAATAAGTGCAAATGCTTCTGACATATTATCTTTATCAAAAGAAGAATTAAAACTAAGTATAAAAGCAAGCGAAGGCCGAGTAATTTGTTCAGAAAATGTCGCCCCAAGGGAGTCTTTCATCGGTGATATAACAAATGCCGAAATGGCCCGTGCTTTTGGAGCAGATCTTATATTATTAAATGGTGTCGATGTATTTGAACCAGTTATTTTTGGTTTAGATCATAGTGCATGTGACTTTGTTGAAAAGCTTCATCATTTAACAGGGTGCCCTATCGGTATTAACTTAGAACCTGTAGATACGACAGCTGATATGGCTGAAGAAACGTTTGCAATTGCTCAAGGTCGCCAAGCGTCTACAGCGTCTTTTGAGCGCATCGAAGCATTAGGTATGGATTTTGTCTGTCTCACAGGAAATCCAGGAACAGGTGTAAGTAACAAAGAAATAGAAAAGGCCATTGAATTAGCTAAAAAGCATTTCTCAGGAGTAATTATTGCCGGTAAAATGCATGGTGCTGGGGTGAATGAACCGGTTGTTTCAACAGCTCAAGTAAAAAGCTTCCTCGATAAAGGCGCCGACATTATTTTAGTACCGGCCGTTGGAACAGTGCCAGGTTTTGATGCAGCAACTTTAACAGAGATCGTTCAATATGTTCATGCGCATGACCGACTGGTGATGACGGCAATAGGTACCAGTCAGGAAAGTTCTGATGAAGATACGATTAAACAGATGGCGATTCAGAATAAAATTTGCGGTGTTGATATTCAACATATTGGTGATGCAGGTTATGGTGGTCTCGCGCCTGTTGAAAATATATTTGCGATGAGTAAAGCGATTAGGGGTATGCGTCATACGGTTTCTCGTGTAGCAAGATCAATCAATAGATAAGGGGTGTTGAGTGTGGAGAATAAAAACATCATGTTGGTGTGTGCAGCGGGTATGAGTACAAGTATGTTGGTAGGAAAAATGCAAAACTTTTCTAAGGAAACGGCACGTCATCATCAGATCTTTGCTTTATCCTCTTCAGAAGCAGATAGTTATATTAAAGAGTCTACGGTTGATGTGATTTTACTGGGACCACAAGTGCGTTTTATGTTAGATGATTTTAAGAAAAAAGTTGCAGGATTAGATATACCGGTTGATGTTATTCCAATGTCAGACTACGGTATGATGAACGGAGAAAATGTCTTAATGTTAGCGGAAAAATTAATGAAGTAAGGGTGTAAGCGATGAATAACGAAAAAATTATGGAAGTCATTATGGGGATCATTACTCATAGTGGCGATGCGAAAAGTCACGCAATGAAAGCGATTAAAGCGGCGCGTGAGGGAGACTTTGAAAAGGCCGATGATTCAATTAAGCAAGCAGAAAGAGCGTTTGTAAAAGCCCATCATAGCCAAACTGCTTTGCTTACAAAGGAAGCGCAGGGGGAAAAAACAGAAGTTTCATTGCTTATGGTACACGCACAAGACCATCTTATGACAAGTATGACATTTACGGATCTAGCAAAAGAAATTATTCTTCTACATCAAAAGTAGCACAATGAATCAAACATGCGAATGAATAACCGGAACATAATAAAAGAAGAGCCGATAGCCTAGCTATTTGCTCTTTTTTTATGTTTAGAATGTGATAACGAACACGGATAATTTTCACAATATAAGATTGATACATTTAAGTTGTCAAATGGTGGGGTATTCGTTACGCTTATAGTAGTAACAATAGATCAATAGATGGAATTAACGGCTACGAATCGTCTTTCTTACATGTATCGCTTGCTGTTTATTGGCGTATGAGGCTCATATCGATGATGCATCATTGAAGGCAAACATGCTTATTTGAGTGAGAATATCTTTTCTTTAATTTACCTAACGAAAAATATCATTTATGAAAGACACTTAGGAGGTTGTCAGTATGAGTTTAGATATTCGTGGAGTAGATGTATCAATGCAAAAAGCAGTTGAAAATGGTGATGGGAAGTTTTATAAGCATGGTCAAACGTCAGATATATTTAATATTTATAAGTCGTCTGGTGTTAATCTGATTCGCTTAAGGTTGTGGGTCAATCCATATAATGAGGCTGGTCAACCTTATGGTGGTGGTACGAATGATTTACAGACAACGATTGCCTTAGCCAAACGCTTAAAAGCAGAGCGTCTAGCCTTTATGTTGAATCTCCATTATTCAGACTTTTGGGCAGACCCTGGTAAACAAGTGAAACCGAAGGATTGGGAAAAATTAAGTTTTGATGACTTACAAACGGAAGTTTATAGATACACAAAAGATGTTCTTCGTAAATTAGAAGAGCAAAACGTTTTACCGGAGTATGTACAAGTTGGAAATGAAGTGACCAACGGGATGTTATGGCCGGATGGAAAAACCCCAATATTCTCATCAGTTTCTCACCAGTTCGAAGATGAAAAAACCGGTGAATTGCTTAAGGGACAACAAGCATTTGATCGGTTTAGTGCCTTGTTGAAGGCTGGCATCAAAGCGGCACGAGAATACCCTAATATGAAGGTGATACTTCACTTAGATTTTGGTGGGGCGAGTTATTTATATGAGCGTTGGTTTAAAGAAATCACTGCCCGTGGTGTCGAATTTGATGTGATTGGCTTATCATATTATCCATTTTGGCACGGAACGTTAGTAGATCTAACAAAAACAATGATAAGAACGGGTAAGCTTTTTAAAAAAGATCTCATAGTCGTTGAAACAGCTTTTGGTTTTACTGATAAGTCACCTGAGGGCGAAGAAAATATTTTTTCAGATACACTTGCCCAAATCGCTGGTTATCCGGCCAGTCCCGAAGGTCAAACAGCTTTTTTAACAGACTTAACGGACGCTATTGATGAGGTGAAAGGTGATGGATATAAAGGTTTAGGCTTTGTTTACTGGGAGCCTAGTTGGTTACCTATTAAAGGTGCTACATGGGCAACTCAAGCCGGAATGGACTATATCAATGAGCGAGGAGAAGAAGGGAATCACTGGGCTAATCAAGGTTTATTTGATTTTAATGGCCATGCTTTACCTGGGTTAGACGTCTTTAAGAGATAAAAAAAGGACACGCCGTTACGCGGGAAAACCTAACGCCAGCGTGTACCCTCTCATCTTTTTAGTTTAGACGATGAAACGCGTTTCATAGCAAGTGTTTTTTAAAACATTGTCTTAGGTAAAGGATGAACCACCATAAAAAAATGCTGGAATACAGCTGAGACTTAATAGGAATAAGAGGTGTAAAGTACTCATTATGACGAATATAAAAGACTTAGCCAAACGAGCAGGCGTGTCAGTCACGACAGTATCACGCGTATTAAATCACCACCCTTATGTCAGTGACGCGAAGCGGATAAAGGTTGAGCGGGCTATTGAAGAAACAGGGTACTCGCAAAATATGAATGCGGTTCATTTAAGTAAAGGGAAAACGAATGTCATTGGTGTTATTTTACCTTTTCTTGATCACCCGTATTTTGCGCAAGTCCTTATTGGAATAAGTGACAAGGCACAAGCAAAAGGACAAACCCTTATGTTATTTCCGACAAACTATGAACAGGAAAAAGAACAAGAAGCGCTACTGATGTTGCGGCAAAAACAATTGGACGGGGTGATCGTTTGTTCGAGAGTGACCCCACTTCATGTGTTAGAAGCCTACGTCCAGTACGGACCGATTGTCCTTTTAGAACAACGACATTCAGATAAGTTTTCGACGGTTTTTGTTGACCATCAAGGTATATTTAACCGAGCTTTAGAATATTTATATCAAAAAGGACACCGCAACATCGGTTATACAATTTATCGCCGACATGGCACACATGCAAAAGTACGAGAAGAAACATATCATGCGTTTTTAGCCCGACATGATCTACCCTTTAATCAGGACTATTGTTTTGAAGGTGCATTATATTTAGAGGATAGCATGGACGTGTTAAGAAAACTCATGAAACTAAAGACATCACCAACTGCGCTGCTTGTCACAAGCGATCAAGTAGCAGCGGGACTATTTATTCATGCTAAAGCATTTGGTCTAACTATACCTGAAGATGTTGCTATTATCGGACTAAACGATGAGCCTATCGCAAAAGCATTAAAATTAACAACTGTCCATATCCCGCTAAAATCAATGGGAGAAGCTTTGTTAGATCAAGTATTATCAACACATAAAGAGAATATTCAATTTGATATTACTTTGATCGAACGTCAAACAGTTTAACTGTTATAATACACATTGCTTATTCCGTTAAGTGATGCAACTGACTAATAAGGGATTGTTTTTTACTGTAATTGTTTATCGGGCGTCATTTCACTTTTATCTACTTGTTTTTTCGGGTAAAGTACACTATACAGATGGTCCAATGATGAAACGTTTGTATATGCTACTTGAGAAAAGTGATGACATCTTTAGATGGGAGTGAGAATAATGAGAATTGATCATGTTGCTTTATGGGTCAAAGATTTAGAAAAAATGGTGTTTTTCTATACTAAGCACTTTGGTGCAAAGGCAGGTAATCGCTATACGAATGAAGAGAAAGGTTTCCAGTCATATTTTCTAACGTTTGAATCCGGGTCACGCTTGGAACTAATGACTCGGACAGATGTGACCAAAAAACATGATGAGCAGGTGTTAGGTTGGACGCATATAGCGATTAGTTTAGGTTCAAAAGAAAAAGTTGATCAATTAACCGATGAGCTATGTCGGAAAGGTTACTGCCATATGGACGGTCCAAGAACGACCGGGGATGGTTATTATGAAAGTGTCGTTTTAGACCCAGAAGGGAATCATTTAGAATTAACGATTTAAATTGCGGAATACAAGAATTAAAAGCTCAATCTCATCGATTGGGTTTTTTGTTGTATAACAGATTTTATCGCTATTGATAATGAAATAGTGATGAAAAAGTGCCTTCACTTCATGATGCTGTGTTGGGATAAAATTAATATTTACTTGTCAGAATGAATAAACTATGGTAGAAAATAATTGACCTTAAGTTTTAAAATGACAGACTGTGACATGAGCGATAGGGATGTAGAAAAAATCCAACAGGGGTGAGAAAGTGGAGATTTTGAAAATATTAAATAATAATGTCGTCACCACTTTGAATGAGAATGGTCAGGAAATGGTTGTGATGGGGAGAGGTCTTGCGTTTCAAAAGAAACCTGGTCAAACGATTGATCCATCAGTCATTGAGAAACAATTTATCTTAAAGGATAAAGAGACATCAGGAAAACTTGACCAACTGTTAAAGTACACATCAGAAGAGTATTTAGATTTAGCATCAGAAATTCTCATTTATGCACAAAAGCACGTGCCGTATGAACTGAACGAATATTTATATGTCGCCTTAACCGATCACTTGAGTTTTGCGATTGCGCGTTTTAAGCAAGGGATTGAATTAAAAAATAATCTGTTGTATGAGGTGAGAAAGTATTATAAACGTGAATATCAAATCGCCAAACGTTGTTTGGATATCATCGAAAATAGAACCGGTATTCGGTTGAATGAAGATGAGGCAGGCTCGATTGCCCTTCACTTAGTCAATAGTCAGTTGACGGGTGAAAATATGCAAGCAGCCGTTCAAGTAACCGAGATGGTTGATAATATTTTAAATATCGTGAAATACTTTTACCAAATGGAACTCGATGAAACAACGATCAACTATGAGCGCTTTGTCACACATTTACGTTATTTCGCCGTGCGTTTTATTCGCAAAGAAGTACCAGAAGACACCGTGGATGACTTTATGCATGAACAAGTAATGCGTAAATACAATCAAGCGTATCAATGTACCGAGCGAATTAATATGTATTTAGAAAAGAATGTTGATTGGCCACTCTCACAAGATGAACGTGTCTATTTAACCGTCCATATTCACCGGGTAACGTACCGAGAGTACAAAGAAAATCAACAAAAGCAGTAGTAATTATATAATAATTGTAAATATAAGTAAATTAAATAGGTTTATTCACTTAAAAACAAACAAATCATGAAAACGCTTTAAAAATTTGTTGACAGATGTTTTTCCTCATGATAAATTGAAGATGTTAATTAATTAACGCGACAAACTGAATATTAAACATTTAGGAATGTTACCTTTTTGGGCATAACCTGGATCAATCTTACGGACACGACACGTGTGTGTCTCTGTGATTGATTCAGGTTTTTTTATTACCCAAATACAAACAACCAAACGAAAGGGTGTTAATCATGAAGCATGAACAATTAGCAAAAGACATTATTGAACGTGTCGGAGGTAAAAGCAATGTAAAAAGTGTAGTCCACTGTATTACTCGGTTACGTTTTAAATTAAAGGATGAAAAGAAAGCGGATACAGATGCGCTTAAAAATATGGACGGCGTTGTGACTGTCATGCAGAGCGGGGGCCAGTATCAAGTCGTTATTGGTAATCACGTTTCTGACGTATACAAAGCGGTTGTTAGTGTCGGTGGATTTAAAGATGGAAGTGCAACGGATGACGGGGCAACCGATGAGCCGAGTGGTAGTTTATTTGATCGGTTTATCGATTTAATTGCAGGCATCTTCACACCAATTCTTGGCGTGTTAGCGGCATCAGGTATGATTAAAGGTTTAAACGCTTTATTTGTAGCAATTGGTCTATTATCAAATACAAGTGGTACTTATCAAGTTTTAAACGCGACAGGCGACGGACTCTTTTACTTCTTACCGATTTTACTTGGTTATACCGCAATGAAGAAATTTGGTGGCACACCGTTTCTTGGCATGACAATTGCGATGGCGCTTGTATATCCAGCGCTTGAGGGTATCCCAGGTGCGACAGAGCCACTTTATACGTTGTTTAGTGGCACAATGTTCGAATCCCCTATCTACATTGAATTCTTAGGTATTCCAGTTATTTTAATGACGTATTCTATGTCGGTTATTCCGATTATTATTTCAACGTTCTTTGCGGCTAAACTTGAAAAATTCTTCGCAAAAGTTGTACCATCTGTTGTAAAAATGTTCTTAGTGCCGATGATGACTTTGCTTATTATTGTACCTATAACCTTTATTGTCATTGGTCCAATTGCCACATGGGCAAGTCAGTTACTCGGTCAGTTTACAGTTTGGGCGTATGATTTAAGTCCAGTGATTGCGGGTGCTATCTTAGGTGGCTTCTGGTTAGTGTTTGTTATGTTTGGTCTTCACTGGGGACTTGTGCCGGTGGCTATTAATAACTTTGCGACACAAGGATATGATGCCGTCTTAGCACTTGTATTCGCGCACTCCTGGGCACTTGCCGGTGCGATATTAGCTGTTTGGTTAAAATCTAGAGATAAGAAAATTAAAGCATTAAGTGCACCAGCGTTTATTTCGTCGATCTTTGGTGTAACAGAACCTGGTATGTACGGTATTGTTTTACCTTTAAAGAGACCATTTATTATTACGTTGATTGTATCAGCGATTGGTGGGGCCATCTTAGGTTTCTTTAGAACAACAGGTTATGTCATGGGTGGACTTGGTGCCTTCCAATTCCCAAGCTTTATTTCGCCAGAAGGTTTTGATATGGGATTCTATGCCGCTGTTATTGCTGCTGTGTTAGGTTTTGTCTTGGCATTTGTACTCACATGGATGTTTGGTGATATTAATAAAAAAGAACAAGCATCACCAGTTACAGGTGGTAATACGGGAAAAAAGTAACGACGCCTGAAGCAGGTTTTGTTGAAACAACCGTTGTAACAAGTCCAATCAAAGGTCAGTTTGTAAAATTAGAAGATATTGATGACCAAGCGTTTAATTCAGGCGCACTCGGTTTAGGTATTGCGATTGAACCAACTGAAGGATTAGTTGTTGCACCTGTTTCAGGTAGTGTCACATCGCTTTTTCCAACGCACCATGCGATTGGGATCACATCAGATGAAGGCGCAGAAATTTTGATTCATGTTGGAATGGATACCGTTAGGTTAGAAGGTAAACATTTTACCACACACATTAAGCAAGGTGATCGTATTGAACGTGGTCAAAAACTTCTTTCGTTTGATATTGAAAAAATTAAAGCAGCTGGTTACCCGCTCACCACACCAGTGGTCGTAACAAATGCATCAAACTACCACGTCGAAATAACAGCACCAGCAACAGTATCGACAGATGATTTAATTTTAGAACTCGTTAGTAAAGGCTAAAGTAAATAACTTTTTATATATAGAAAAACTTAAGGTCACTATCGTGAGTCGCATTTATGCGACTCACTTCAGGTCAAAGCTCAAGTGAAAAAACGTGAAAACAGATGGATTAAAAGTATGTGTAAGCAATAAAAAGGAGGACAATAATTATGAGTTATCCATTTAAAGAAGATTTTTTATGGGGCGGGGCAACTGCCGCCAATCAATTTGAAGGTGGTTTTAACGAAGGTGGCAAGGGCTTAAACTTAGCTGATGTGTTGCCAGGTGGGAAAGCGCGGTTAAAATTACTCGCAAGTCCTGGATTTGATTTTGAGATTGATGAAGCAAACTATTCTTATCCAAACCATGAAGGTATTGATTTTTATCACCGTTATAAAGAAGATATTGCGTTATTTGCCGAGATGGGCTTTAAAGTGTTCCGCATGAGTATTGCGTGGAGTCGGATTTTTCCGAACGGTGATGAGATAGAGCCAAGCGAAGAAGGGCTTGCCTTTTATGACCGCGTCTTTGATGAGCTGGCGAAATATAATATTGAGCCTCTCGTGACAATCGCGCATTATGAAACGCCCCTGCACTTAATTAAAGCATACGGCGGTTGGAAGAACCGCCAGTTAATTGACTTCTTTGATCGTTATGTCGAGACGATCTTTATGCGCTATAAAGATAAAGTGACATACTGGCTGACCTTTAATGAGATTAACGGGGCGACCCATATGCCACTGTTTGGTTTAGGTTTCTCACCGTCAAGTGAAGAAGCAAGAATGCAGGAGAGCTTCCAAGGGTTGCATCACCAGTTTGTTGCGAGTGCACGTGCGGTTCAAAAAGGCCATGAGATTATTCCTGGCTCACAAATTGGTTGTATGTTAATTTATGCCCCTGTCTATAGCTATGACTCAAATCCTGACAACGTCATGCATACGAGACGTGAAGCGGATCTCTTTAACTTCTTCTGTGGTGATGTGCAAGTGCGCGGAGAATATCCGTACTTTATCGATCGTTACTTTGAGGAAAATGATATTAAGATTGAGGTGGAAGAGGGAGATCTTGAAACCATTAAGAACGGGACCGTTGACTTTATATCATTCAGTTACTATATGTCACGTACCGATAAGAAAGAAAAAACGCAAGAAGAAATCGGTCAAGGCAATCTGATTGGTGGGGTAAAAAATCCATTCCTTAAAGCGAGTGACTGGGGATGGGAAATTGATCCGGTGGGCTTACGTATTAGCTTAAACGAGCTGTATGGCCGTTACCGCAAACCACTGATGGTCGTTGAAAATGGTTTAGGTGCGTATGATGAAGTTGAGGCAGACGGTTCTATTAATGATGATTACCGGATTGACTATTTACGTGAACATATTAAACAAATGGGTGAAGCAGTAAAAGACGGTGTTGACTTAATCGGTTACACGTCTTGGGGTTGTATTGACCTTGTCAGTGCGTCAACAGGGGAATATTCTAAGCGTTACGGCTTCGTTTATGTGGATAAGCATGATGACGGATCTGGTACGTTAGAACGGAAGAAGAAAAAATCATTTGATTGGTATAAAAAAGTCATCGAATCAAATGGGGGTCAATTATAAATACCACTGTTTAAATTTTAGTTAAAACACGTGCTAATAAGATAAATGAGAAGTCCAGACCTTTAAAGGTTGTGGCTTCTCATTTTTTGTTGAATAAAGTTTGACGTTATTAAAATAACCAACTATAAAGGATACTACCGATAATGATGACAAGGATGATAAAAAACATCACTGTAGGATTACCGAAAAATGCACGGTCAAAAGTGTCTTTATTTTTATCGGCGTTTTTCGGTGGAATGGTGTGACGCATAAGCAAACTCCTCTCGGTTTAATCAGTTCATTTTACATATATTCTCATTGTAACACAAAGGAAAAAATAAATTATATTTTCTGAAAATATTTTGTTATACGTAGACTATTGTAACGAATATGTTGTATTTATAAAGTAAATGATACGTATTCCTAAATAGGATATGCTATAATATATAAGCGCTTACTAGTTCATAAGTCATGCTTTTAAATGATCTGTTAAGCTCATAAATGATAGTGTTTGTGCGAAGTTATCTAAACTTTACTAAAGGATAGTAAACAAATGAAGACTAGTCTTTTAAGATAATATAGATATATGAAGAAAGAGAAGAAGAGGGGATGTCTCTTGTGAAAAATAGATATAGATTACTGGCACTTAGTGTGGCAGTGGTTATTAGTACGGTTGTGTTATTATTTCATTTTATTTCTCATAACGAAACAGAAAAAGTATACGTCAGTCAAATTGAGGACGTTGCACTCCAACTAAAAAAAGATTTTTTAAGAGATACCGTGAATAACATGATTCAACAAATTGATCGCTTAAGGATATCAAAAACAGAGATTTACCAACTCAATACAGATAAACGGAGGGATCGATTATTTGTCTTAGCAGATGCTTTAGATGAAGAAAGTTTTATTCGTCTGTTTGAGAGTGAATTCCAACAAACAGGTGAAGATAACTTGTGGACAGCGTACTTATATCATAGCGATACAGGTGAATTGGTTTTTACAACAAAGAATATAAAAGAACAAGGTGTTTCAGTTGAAAATCTCGATTCGATTTTGTCAACTAAAGCTATATTAAAAAAAGGTACATATACCGGTGTCTTTGGTGTAGAAAATCAGTATATCGATGCGATTATTCAAACGGATATACAAGAAATCATTCATCATCAAACATATAGGAATGACGCCTATATTTGGGTAAATGAAGTGATAGACTTTGAGGGCGGGGATGACTATGCGATAAGACGCATTCATCCTAATTTAATTGAAACTGAAGGCATGTTGTTGTCAACTTCTATGACGGATGCTGTAGGTGGAACACCCTATCTTACAGAGCTCAACGGTATTAATGAAACAGGAGAATTATTTTTCACCTACTACTTTAAAAAATTGCAATCAGAAGATATATCGAAAAAAATAACTTTTGCGAAACTGTATGAACCATATAATTGGATCGTAGCTATGGGTGTCCACTTAGATGATTTAGATGGTTACGTAAGTGAGGTTAGGGAAGAAAGTCAGCGGTTATTGACACAAACAGTGCTCTATATTTTGCTTTACTTATTATCTGCATTAATTTTAGGTTTTATGTTGATTTATATGATTATGGAAAGAAATTTACGTAAATCGACACGTCGCTTAATAGATGAAGCGAGCACAGATCCACTCACAGGAGCGGAAAGCCGAAGATATGGTGAGCGAATTCTTGAACATAAATACGAAACATATCATGTAAAGAAGAACCCTGTCTATATGGCTATGCTAGATATTGATGATTTTAAATTAATCAATGATCGCTACGGACATGATGCAGGAGATCGTGTGTTAAAATATGTCACCGATACAATTCAGTCTATCTTCAAAGAAAAAGGAAAAGTCATTCGTTGGGGCGGAGATGAGTTTGTCGTCGTTATGGAAGCAATCACTAAAAACGAAGCTATGCTGCTTTTAGATCAAGTGCTATATGAGTGTGAAACGAAACCGTTAGATTTAGTCCCAGACCAATTAACCATTTCACTATCAATTGGTATGACACAAATTTTAGATAAAGATTCAAATTATATTGAGGCGTTAAAGCGAGCGGATGAAGCTATGTATCAATCGAAGGAGCAGGGAAAGTGCCGTCTTACGCTTATAGAATAATTTTTTTGAAGGCCTTTCTAAGGTCTTTTTCTTTTACTTGAGCATATTAGGCGCTGTTTTTTGTATAACTAATGTATAATGTCTTTTATACTACATAAACTAAGGAGAGAGAATACATGCCAACACTTTATGATTTTGAAGCACTAACAATTGAAGGAGAACCTGTATCATTAGACATGTACAAAGGGGATGTCTTATTGGTTGTCAATACTGCAAGTAAGTGTGGGTTTACCCCGCAATTTGAAGATTTACAAAAACTCTATAGTAAGTATAAAGATCAAGGGCTTACTATTTTAGGTTTTCCGTGTAATCAGTTTAACGCACAAGAGCCTGGCACTAATGAAGAAGCGGCAGAGTTCTGTCAATTGAATTACGGTGTGGAATTTCCGATATTCAGCAAGATTGATGTAAATGGTCCGAAAGCACATCCTGTATTCCAATTTTTAAAACAAGCGCACCCTTTTGAAGGTTTTGATGAAACAACAATGAACGGAAAATTAATAAAGAAAATTGTGTCAGATAAATATCCAGAATGGCTTGTGGGTAATGATATTAAGTGGAATTTCACAAAATTCCTTGTGAGCCGAGAAGGTGACATTTTAAAACGTTTTGAACCTACAGATGAACCAATGGATTTCGAAAAAGATATCCAAGCGATTTTATAAAAGTTAATAAAGATTAAATTAACAATAGCTTCAGGCCGGATATAAATAGGGCCTGAAGCTATTGTTGATATTTGTGCTTGCTTTTCACTAGTTGAAAAAGTTTGTTTTTTATCTTTCTTAATGAAATCCCCTTCCTCAAAAAGACCGCCAGGATGTTAGGTGGGGGAAGTTCAATCAGCTAACAACTTCAGATAATACTTTCACGTGTTGTAGATTATCGCAATGATCTATTATAAAGTGCATTTACCTGTCTAAATCATCATGTTTCTTTTAGCCTATAAATAGATTTTATCCAATCTCAATCTTTGTACATCTCAACACCTCATTATTTAATTCACTAATTAAATATCATAACAGTATCATTAATAATAAAGCTTCTTGAATCTCTTCAAGACAATGAGAATCACTCAGCTTGGTAATTAAGCGTGAATACGAAGCCTCGGATGGGATATGATCAGACACAAGAAAACCACAGTTAATCTTGAAAGCTATATCTTCATTTAGGCGTTTGACCAAGTCTTTAATTGTAGGAATACGCTCAACATATCTTATAAAAACAGAAATAATCATAGCAGCGTAGTTAAGCTCCTCCGGAGCTCCAAGACGTGATTTTTTACTTACCTCACGGTAAATGTGGTCAATATCAATGACCGAAATAATAGCGTCATATCGTTGGGTAGGTTCCATTGCATATAATTCATTAATGCTAAATAAACTCTCTTGTCGTATAATAGGCATAGGGAGTTCTCCTCCAGTCTTTTGGTTTAGTTTGGTTACTTACCATTATACAAGACTTGGGGAGGTACTTCCTTTTTTATGCTTCAAAACCATTGGGCCGCAAGGCCTCAGA
>NZ_FOWN01000002.1:152511-160708 GCF_900115465.1 Halolactibacillus alkaliphilus | reverse complement strand
ATAAGTGACAGCAAATGCCGCCTTTTAAAGTGCGTTCATGCGAACGCACCGGTTATCCGGTATTAGCTCCTGTTTCCATGAGTTATCCCAGTCTTATAGGTAGGTTGCCCACGTGTTACTCACCCGTCCGCCGCTCATTCCACAAAGTATCACCCCGAAGGGATCTACTTAGTTTCCTGCGCTCGACTTGCATGTATTAGGCACGCCGCCAGCGTTCGTCCTGAGCCAAGATCAAACTCTCAATAAAATTGATGAGTAATACTTTACTCTGGTTTCAAGCACTAGCTTGTCTTACTTTATTTCTTAACTTACTGTGTGTGTTATTCAGTTTTCAATGGTCAAATGTGTGTGTTGTCGTTTTTTACGACGAGAATTATCTTATCATCGTTTTCTGATTTCGTCAATAACTTTTTAAAATAAAGTTTTAATTAAATTTTGTTGTTTTTGACGCGCTCTTTGCGACAACAGAAACTAATATAGCATATCTCAAAAAGGGTTGCAATACTTTTTTAAAAAAAGATGCAAATCAACTCTAATCACTGATGATCCCTTATGAGTCACAATGTGTATTTACCCTATTCAATTGCCTGGTAAACCTCACGGTATTAAATCACCTTCATAAACATACACTCTATTAACATCATTGAAAGAAGGTGTAGCAATTGTATATCACCTTTCATAAAAAACTACTTTACCGCTTTTCCTTTGTTGCTGTCATCTTATGTATTATTTCTATCCTACACATCATCTTTATCAAAGAAATATTTAATCAATCTGTACCAACATACTTGCCAACTCCACCACCATTTTCCATTCATCACGTCGTCAGGCATGACCAAGCCGTCAGCCTTTCAATCACCTATACAGGAAATAAACAATTCTTACCTTATTTGCTACAAGAACTTAAAAACAGTGACATGACCCTCACAATTTTTTTACCGTTTAATTATTACCATACCACTACTATCAATGAATTAAACGAGACCCTTAACGAGAATGATGGATCTTTATTTGAATGGGGAGGATGGATAGATTATAAACAAGAAACACAAGTAGACCAGTTACCTCCTGAAATTACACTTATCCGGCAACGCAACGCAACACCAGAACAATTAAAGCAAATAGCAACAAACGGGTACACAACAATTGGCGCTAAATTAACATTAGCTGAACCTCACCATCTTTTAACTACAGATAAAAGCAAAGAACTGCTTTCTCATATCAGATCAGGAGACATTATTGCTATAAATATAGAAAACAACATTGCAGCAGCTACAGAACTCACCTTGCAAGTAGGGCAGCTACTTAATGACAGTGGTTTTAACCTAATTCATGTATCACAACTATTGTTTGAAGAAGACAAGCTGAAGATTGAACGTATTGAGTAATACGGCCGCTTCAGCTTTTTTATCTTTAATTTTCATAATCAATATCTAGACATTCACTATTGAACAGCAGCAATAACCGCTTCTGCCATTTTCTTATATAACCATCCAATCGGCTCTTCATCTTGATAAATTGATGTAGCAGTATCCAAACCATCAGGTTGCCCTAAAGGTATAGTAGCAAGTAGTGGGGCATTTAATTCTTTCGCTAACCACTCACCACCACCTTGACCAAAAACATACTCACGCTCTTTGGTTAATTGACTTTCAAAATACGCCATATTTTCTACTATACCTATAATATCGTGATTTGTATTAAGCGCCATTTTCCCCGCCCTTGACGCTACATGAGCAGCAGTTTTATGAGGCGTCGTGACAATGATCTCTTTTGATAACGGTAATAAGGTGTGGACGTTCAGTGCCATATCTCCAGTTCCAGGGGGAAGATCAATCAACAAGTAATCTAAATCACCCCACTCAACTTCAATAAAGAAACTATTTAACATTTTTCCAAGACGCGGACCACGCCAAATAACAGGGTCGTTGCCTTCAACAAAAAAATCCATCGACATCACTTTTACTCCGTATGCTTCTACAGGGATGATTTTATTACCGGATAGCGTGGGTTTTTCAGATAAACCCATCATATGAGGGATACTAAACCCATAGATATCCGCATCAATAATGCCAACTTTTTTGCCTAAGCGAGCCAAGTTAACTGCTAAATTTGCTGTTACAGTTGATTTACCAACCCCACCTTTTCCACTGGCAATGGCTAAAAAAGCGGTCTTGGTAACACCGTTTAGCAGAGGGGACATCATTACCTGATACTGTGGGTATTGTTTTAATTGCTCCTCAGGTAATTGAGAAAAAACAATGCGCACATCACGCGCTCCTGCTTGCAGGAGTTTATTTGTCAATGCTTCTTTTAATTTTATATTCTCCGGTTGATTTAATTTACTTAAAGCAATCTCAATAGCCACTTCGTCCGTCGCCTCATTTACTTCGACTGATTTAATCGCATCAATCTCGACAAAGCGTTTATGTATAAATGGATCTTTCACAGGCCTTAAGATTGTCATTACCTGTTGTGTTTTCATTGTGAATTCCCCCTAAACCATGACTAAATACTACAAGTAGTATAACATACAGGCATTATTCTTTGTCTTTTGAAGAGAGGTAATCGATGATACCATAGAAAATGCTTATCGCTAACTTCTCTTGATAAGCTGTAGTTAAAAGCAGTTGGCGTTCTTCATCATTAGATAAAAAACCGAGCTCAACTAACGCTATTGGTTGCTCAGTTACCTTTAATAAATACACCTGACTAATTGGTAAAGACGTCCTCGAGGTGTTCTTTAATCGCTTTACTAGAGAAGATTGGATTTTTTCGGCCAAGAGCTGACTTTCTTCATTAGTAGGGTAGTAGAATGTTTGCGCGCCTCTCCAGACCGGTTCATCTATCGCATTTAAGTGAATAGAAACTGCTAAATCCGGCTGTTCGCTTTGAATTAATTTTGCCCGATTCACAATGTCTGACCGCTTCTTTTCTCTTAATGTTGTACTATCAGCGTCACTCAAGTCAATATCTTCATCTCGAGTAAGAATCACCGTGGCACCTTGGAGCGTTAGGTGGTCCCGCAAACGCAAACTAACCATAAGCGCGAGATTTTTTTCTAAGATACCACCATAACTAGCACCACCATCCATGCCGCCATGCCCAGGATCAATAACAATTCGGACATCCCCAAGCGGGAGCGGACTATATACCGGCCTAACATCAGGATAAATTAAGACACTTATAATACTAATCAAACTAACCAAGCAGCCGCACCAAGCTAAAAACTTTAACCGCTTCAATATATCTCCCCCTTAACTGCTCTTAGCCATAAACTTGCTACATCATTGTATGTCACCAAATGAAAGAGTATACAGCTAAATACAAAGCCAGTTCCTAACTGAGGGCAGCAGACGGTCCTTTAACCCATATTAAAAAGCAGGATAAGAGCGTTCTCTTATCCTGCTTAAAGTCATCATGTATGGTTAAACAGCGTATAAATCCAACTATTCGCATCTTTATAACACGCGTGCACAACCGTCTCTGATAAGCTTAACTTCTCTGTTAAGCTATCTACATTCGCCCAGTCCACTTGTTCATAACCGATGGCCAAATGCAAACAATCCGTTAAAACACCTTCTTCTTCCTTTAACGCACGTTCAATCGTGTCATTTAGCGATAGCGCTTGAAGCAATTGTACCATCGGTTGACGTAAAATAGCTGGTAATTGCGAGAAGTAGCCTACTAAAAAAGCTTCCTGCGTCTCGCTCAAGCGCATCTGTTCAGCTAAATTCTCACACATCTTTGCTCTGTAATATGAACTTTTAATTAGTGGCTCCACATGTTTAAACGCTGGTTGTTCTGACATATCACGCAAAGCTAGAATATACAACCATTTCTTTAATTCTTGTTGTCCTAACAGGACAACAGCTCGCTCAATTGAATTAACTTTTTGAATTCTGCGATAAGCAGGTGAATTGATAAGCTTTAACAATTTATACGAGAGCGATAAATCTTTCTGAATATTTTTCGCCAACGTAAGCAGCTGAACATCTTCTCGTTCAATTTCTTTCACCAATTGAATATACGATAAGTAATAGGCCGGTATTTCAAATGTTTCAAGTACTTCCGGCTCCATAAAGAAGAAACCTTGAAATAAATGATAACCTATTCCCTTAGCAAAACTAAAGTCCGCCATTGTTTCTACTTTCTCAGCGATTAAACTGACAGATGGATGGTGTTTTCTCATGTTTTTCGCAATAAGGTCTTGTTCATAGCGGGTCGTCTTTAAGAAATCTACTTTTAAATACGTTAGGCACTGAATAATTCCGGCCGACTCCCACTTGAGATAAAGGGTTTGCGTCACATCATCTAACGCTAGACGATAACCGACTTTATTTAAGCGTTTTATTTTACGTATCATAGCTGGGGTTAGTTCGACATCTTCTAGTATTTCAATAACTATATCCTTTGGCGTAGCTTCCTCAAAGCGATCCGCAAGAAGTAATTCTTCAGTAAAGTTAATAAACACTGGATAATGTCCTGCTATCTGCTCAATGCCAATATTTAAAAAAGCATTAATGACCACTTCAACGGTGGCTTGATTACCATCCCAAAGTCGGCCGACGCGATCTGATCGATATAATAATTCATAGGCATACATTTTTCTTTGGCGATCTAATATTGGCTGCTTAGCAACTAGCACTCTACTCAAAATCTATTCACCCCATGATTGTATTTATAGGTAACACTCATACATCGATTGTTATATTTTTTATCCATACTTTTACTTAATATCGACAAAACAAGGTCAAAGTTAATAGTTATATCGTCATTATCTTTAAGACGTATATTCCTAATCGATCACATAACAAAAAATTCGCCTTCCATACTAGAGACTCCCTATTAATTGAGCACTCTATTTACATCGACCTAGACACTACTACTGAGAAGTCCTATCTCGACAAACCGTTAAAAATTTCCGACAGGTTTAATCCTATTATTGACAATAAGCATCTATAAATTGTTCATACTTAACCTCACGAGTATCACATGTTGGTACATAGTAAGCAGAACTGTTTATTAAATCAACTTTGACGGGACATACACGCTATAGATTCCCTACATATTTGAGCACAATCACGAAGTGTTCCAAGGCACTAAACGTTTTTTTCTATGATCTTGTTCTTCTAAACATGCGTTTATACACGCGTCACATTCTCCATCACACTTAACACATAAAGCAATAAACATGTACCCATCGTTGTTGGAAACGTCGAAGATACAACTATATCCATAAACGCCCAGTAATATAGACTACGATTATTACCTCTTCCTCTCGTGCGTTTATATATTTTTCATAGTTCAACTTTTGTAATGCATCAGATTACATTGAGCATCGCTCTTAACTCATTCAAAAAAGCAACTTTCCTCTTCTAAGAAAGTTGCTTTAGTTATATTTTAAAAATTAACTTTATTAACATTCACCACAAGTGCGCTGTTTTTTACTTTTGAATTTTACCCATGTTTTCTCGAAATTATTTCCACAAGCACATTTAAATAATAACTTTTGAGAATAACCGTAGTATTCAGTAGACAGCAATTGGCTAGTTGAATTTTCATCTACATATTTTTTGATTTCATCAATGGTCCAGCGTTTATTCATTTTCATCCCCCAATTAACATCTTAATAACTTGCATCACTTAACATACCATAGATTTAACGGCATTCATACACGCACTTATAATTTCTGTTAGATTACACAAGAGAAGCGAAATTATCAAAGTATATTACACTGTAATAATTTAAGCTGTATCAATTTTTAGTTAGTACATATTTACAAAACTCTTTTATTATATCCAAAATGAATATAACCACTTGCGTTATATTCATTTTGGATATATAATAGACTTAACCGAAAGGAGGAATACAATGGATACTATACCTTTAAGTTATGCAAATTTCTTAATCTTATGGGTACTACAAACACCTTCTCATGGATACGAGATTATGAAAAACATCACCGAAAAAACTAAAAAAAACGTTACGATTGGTCCAGCTACAATATACAGAAGTTTATCTTACTATCAAGAAAACGGATATATCGATTTGATTTCAGAAATGGATAATAAGAAAAAATATAAGTTAACCGCTAGCGGGAAAGAGCTTCTTAATAAACAAATTGAATTTTTAACCTTACTGTATGATATGACAGAACAAGAGAGGAAATAATCTGGTGAAGAGATTAAAATTTTTCTTTAAAGGAAGTTTATCCGAAAGAAAATATTTAACTGCACAAAAAAATAAAGGATTTATTTTAGAAAGTGTCCATCACGGGTTCTATCATTTCACTAAAAATGAGGATTTGAAAAACTCTTCTTTACAGATTGAGTTTACTCAATCTGTAACTGAGTTAAAAGATTTCGCGAAGAAACCTTTCGTTGAAAAAACCGTCGAAAAAGATTTGAACTTTTCAAATTATAAAATCGTGTACAGTTACCTAGGTGACTATTATACAAATAATTTAAACGTTTTAAATGATACTAGTGATGCAGAAGCAAACTATTTAAAAAAAATCAGAAAAAACCTCATGATACTTTATCAACTCTCTGTTTTATTTTTTGTATTGTTGATGATCATTTTAGGTATGAATGAAAGTACAATTAGTTACTATCCCGTCCCAATACCTTTTATGCTTTTAACATGGATTATCCTTTTAATTTTCGGTTTAAAATTAACAAAGAGGATGCATTTGGTAAAGAACAGTGAACCTTCATTGTCTCCAGAGAGAACTGTGATTATTACTTATGAAAAAGAGCGCCCTGACATTGAATCTGCTTTAAGCTACTTAGGCGCATGGCGATATGCAACTAGTAAGAAGTGCAAACACCACTATCGCTTAACCTCACAATTTTCCGAAACGCAATTAAAGAGTGATATTTCGAGTTATTTAGATATTAACGAGGAGGATGTAGAAATTATTTCAAACTTCGGCTTAGCACCAATCGGTTATTTTTAAAAACTTAAACCTTTATAACTATATTAACCCCAGCAATTGAACTACCCCCACCTAACATTCTCACGAATGTTTGAGGAAGGGGATTCCATAAGGACATCCTAAAGGGGACCCATGACCGTTCAACTAAGCATAGGTTTTTCTACTTTCCAACCGCCACAAACCTATTTTCTCAACATCTGTTAAAGCCTCTTGAGGAAATAGTGTGTTCCAGGAACACAACTTGCTTTGGTCAAATCGTTCTGTCTGGTAGAACACATGGGTTCTGACGAAAGACAGGATACGCATCATATACGCCCACCCGGCCCAATGATGTAGACCTTGTTTCTGCTCTGGAACAAGCGAATACAACATCGGTGGGAGTTTTTCTTTAAAGTTCATTGCCCGTCGGGCAATGACATAAGCGGGATTAACAACGTAGACAGCAACCCCCATTTTTTCGGCTCTTGACTTGATCGCTAGGATCATCTTTTGATAAGCAAATTCACTCATTTTCCGATTGGCTTCCCGTACTTTTTCTTATCTTTCAGGTTCATTTGTGTCTGAATGGCACGATGGACATGATCTTGGCCATAAGGAAAAACAACGTCAGAGAGACTAATGACACACTGATTGATAGCCTTAAAGGTAAGGGTATGCGTTTCTGGGTGATAATGAAAGACAAAGTTACCTGATTGCCAAGAAATGGTCATCTTACCGTAACGTGCTGCTGCCCAATCTTTCTGCCAACGCTCAGGATGAGCGTGATACGTCTTTTGTGTTAACCGGCCGCGGGCGAGTTTTTTACTACCGAAACACACACCCGTCACTTTGTTTGTCAATTGAATCAATTGTTTTTCATATCGATCTTTCTTAAAGTTCAATTGGCCCAAGCGAGACTTTAGGTGTTTGATTTCAACATCAAAGTGTTGATGTTCAAAATCATAGGCGCAGTAAAATAAGCGTGTGTAGCACTTATATGTCACAACAAAAAAGGCCCCTTTTTGTTGTTCAGGTGACGTCTTATTAAACGTCGGTGTTCCTTTGACAAAAGAGCCTTTTATTTTTTGAAGGGTCGTCAAGCGCGCCTTCGTCGCTTTTATTTTTTTAACGGCGCTGATTTGTTCTTTTTTATTACGCATGTGCATGTTCTTCAATTCATTTTGCGCGGATAAAAGGGCGCGTCCTTGTTGAACCGCACTGTTCGCATAATAATCATTTAATCCGTAACGTTGCTTTAACCGTTGATGGATGGAGAC
>NZ_FOWN01000002.1:0-152501 GCF_900115465.1 Halolactibacillus alkaliphilus | reverse complement strand
GACAGTGAAAAATCATAACAACAATTGGCAATTCATCTCCCACCTAGCTCCTGACGGAGCTTGAGGAGGGAGACTTCTTGCCTAAGTTCGTTAAACTACCCCCACCTAACGTTCTCACGAATGTTTGAGGAAGGGGATTCCGTAAGGACACTCTAAAGGGGACCCATGCTCGTTCAACTAAGCATAGGTTTTTCTACTTTCCAACCGCCGCAAACCTATTTTCTCAAGATCTGTTAAAGCCTCTTGAGGAAATAGTGTGTTCCAGGAACACAACTTGCTTTGGTCAAATCGTTCTGTCTGGTAGAACACATGGATTCTGACGAAAGACAGGATAAGCATCATATACGCCCACCCGGCCCAATGATGTAGACCTTGTTTCTGCTCTGGAACAAGCGAATACAACATCGGTGGGAGTTTTTCTTTAAAGCCCATTGCCCGTCGGGCAATGCCCTCTGCTTCTATTATTTTCGCCTTCTGTCCACTCGTTTTACCCTCTAAATTAAACGGGAGGGTAAAGGCATCCACACATTGACCTATGGCGTTGACATTAGCGACAGCGATATGATTCACATTCAAATCAACACCAACCACACCCGTTGATGTTGAGGTATTTAGATAAGGTGAAGCCGGTACATCAATGAAGCATTTGACGATATAGTAGTCACCATGGTCCTCAAGCGACCATCCAATAGGCTTCCCGTACTTTTTCTTATCTTTCAGATTCATTTGTGTCTGAATGGCACGTAGTAAAATAAGCGTGTGTAGCACTTATATGTCACAACAAAAAAGGCCCCTTCACTAACCTTAATGAAATCAGGTTCTCTGTCAAATGTGATGGTACCTAAAATACCACTCATTTGATCAATAATAGTCGAGGTTGTATCCGCCATCCTTGACTTCAATAACGACCATGATGAGTTTTCTTGTGTCGGATGGTTATTTTAATGCCTTTAAGGCACCATCCGCGCCTAAGCTTATCATGGTCGTTTTCTTCTAAGTTCGATTAAGTCGGGCCCCCGAACCCAACTTACTCTCACTAAGAAGAAGTCTTGAAGTAAAGGACACGTTGCTTCGCAATGGCTAGAGTGTCTCTGTCATCTCTTTGACCTCTTGGTACCATAAGATTTTCTTGCGAAATCTTTGAAAGTCTTTGATTCCGAAGGAATGACGTTTAATCACTTTAATCATATTGTTGATTCCTTCAGTTACGCCATTATTATAAAGATGGCTAAACGAATTGAGAATCTCTAGGCGCCACCGTTCGAAAGTACGAGCGACCCTATTAAAGCTTTCATATGGCGAATTTTCTAGCTTTTATTTGAAAGAAAATACAAAGGCAGCTTGTAAAAAATGCAAAAAAAGCACTAACTATGTTATAATAAACATACGGAATTTTTAAAATTGAGATTAAGTCCTTCGATTGTTGCCGCAATCGAAGGGCTTTTTCTCTGTCATAATGAACACCGTCGGCTAACACTTTATAAATGATTCTTAGCAGTTTGTGCCTACAAGCTACAACAGCTTTCATCTTTGAACTTCGCGCACAGATGCGATAATACAATGAACTAAAAGCGGGGTCTTTTGATCGACCCGCCAAACTGCCACTTGAAAATGGCACAGTTTTCAGGTATTTGTTACCTTGGGTGATGTGCAAGCTTTTTTCTTCCCTGCACTTTCATTGGACCCTGGAGAAACCCCAGCCCATGAAGCTAAGTGACCTACTGTTTTAAAGGCCTCTACATGTGGGCCAATTTCTCCTAAGATAACAGCGGCACTCTGTTTTTTAACACCGGGAATTTCTATGAGTAGTCCGTATTCTTCGGGGAAGTGATCTAGAATATAATACTCAATATCATCTTCCATTTGTTTTATTTTGCGCGAATAAAAGCGGTATTCTTCAAGTGAATCCTCTAATAATCGGCGATTGACGCCACTTAATTCACCATCCATCGCTGTCAATAAATCTTCGGCAGATGCTTTTACTTGTTTGTGCCTACATGCTTCAACGCGGTCAATACTCAATATTTCACCATCGATGAATAATTGGATTAAGGCTTGTCCGGTTTTCGAAAAGATATCAGACAAGTAGCTGGTTAACTTAATGTTGGACCGCTGAAGTATATTGTGCAACTCATTTTTAGCTTGTGTACGTTTTTGCATGTAGCCTTGTCTACGCCGTGTCATTAATCGTAATTTCATCACATCCAGTTCAGGAATGTAAGAAGCTTGGATTAGGCCGCAACGACGGCTCTAACTTATCCTGTATCGCAGGATCGTAAATAGGAGATAATGGTCTCCTTCTTTCGATCAGGCAAAACATCAATAACCTTGCGATTATCGGCATCAACAATCACCGTCTGAAATTTCTCACCACCAGCGTCCCCTTTAAATTCATCAATAGCTAATACTTCTGGTAACACCTTGGGTGTTTTGATTGTCATACGATCAAATTGTCTTATCAAACGCTGTGACGATATATTATACTGCATAGAAGCATGGGCAAACGACGCCTTTCCAGCCGCTATCAGTGCCGTTTGCGGCAAGACACTTAAACATCTCTGATAACGTTTAATAAAACTCAATTTTTCCATAAATGTTGCCTGACATGACTTACACTTATATCGGCGCTTCTTTATGTGTAATGTTAATGGCTTATGAAGACCACCAACAGACTCGATTGTTTGGTTGAAATACGCATGAATCTTTTCTCTATTTTTTTCGTCGATTATAGTTTAACAAATGAGGATGTATAAGTGTATTTTTTTTGATATAGGCCAAGGTCATGTCAGATCAAAGGGTACCAACACATTTAGTATAGAGGCAGAAAAAAGCAAAAAATAAAACACATGTTTCAGCTGCATAAAAAGAGCTGAAACATGTGAAATATACGATTGAAATTATTGAAAATCTTACCAACACCCGTTGACAAAGAATCAAATAAATTTAGTTACTGCTTATTGTTTTTTTCTTTCTCTTCTAATAGAACGGCTTTGCGTGATAAGTTTACGCGACCTTGACGATCAATTTCTTTTACCTTCACCATAATCTGATCGCCTTCTTTTACGACATCTTCCACTTGGTTGGTACGTTCGATTTGAAGCTCAGAAATATGAATAAGCCCTTCTTTACCTTTAAATAGTTCAGCAAATGCACCGAATTTTTCAACGCGCTTCACTGTTGCTAAATACATTTCTCCAACTTGAACTTCGCGTACGATATCTTCGATTAATTTCTTCGCTTTTTCGTTCATCGCTTGATCTGTTGATGCGATAAAGACTTTACCATCTTGCTCGATATCTATCTTCACGCCAGTTTCATCGATAATTTGATTGATTTGTTTACCACTTGGTCCAATCACATCGCGAATTTTTTCTGGTTTAATATGCATTGTAATAATCTTCGGTGCATACTCAGACAATTCGGTTTTCGGTGCATTAATTACTTCCAGCATGTGAGAAAGGATATGCATCCGGCCTATTTTAGCTTGTTCTAACGCTTCCTCTAAAATATCACGGCTTAAACCATCAATCTTAATATCCATTTGAAGAGCAGTTACGCCTTTTTCAGTACCCGCAACTTTAAAGTCCATATCACCAAGGAAATCTTCCATACCTTGAATGTCACTTAATACGGTATAATCATCTCCTTGTTTAACAAGGCCCATAGCAATACCCGCAACTGGAGCTTTAATTGGAACACCTGCATCCATCATCGCTAACGTTGATGCACAAATTGATGCTTGCGACGTTGAACCGTTGGATTCAAGTACTTCTGATACTAAACGAATAGTATATGGGAAATCTTCTTCTCCAGGAATAACTTTTTCTAATGCACGTTCACCTAAGGCACCGTGTCCAATTTCACGACGACCTGGTCCACGGATAGGGCCCGTTTCACCAACACTAAATGATGGGAAATTATAGTGGTGCATAAAACGTTTTGACTCTTCCAAATCTAATCCATCAAGAATTTGTACGTCTCCTAAAGCCCCTAGTGTACAGACACTAAGTGCTTGCGTTTGACCACGTGTAAATAGTCCTGAACCGTGCGTACGCGGAAGAATATCTACGCGTGATGTCAATGGTCTAATTTCATCTGGACGACGTCCATCCGGTCTAATCTTCTCTTGTGTAATAAGACGACGCACTTCATCTTTAACCATCTTATCTAAGATATCTTTTACTTTTTTAATTGTATCTTCGTCTGCACCATTTGCTTCATAGTTTTCAATGATTTCAGCTTTTACTTTTTGAATCGCTTCTTCACGCGCATGCTTTTCCATGACTTGAATCGCTTGATTCATTTTTGGACGAGCAGATTCATTTAATTCAGCAAGTAATTCTTCATCCAAATTGAACAATTTAACAGCCATTTTTTCTTTACCCATTGCTGCGTAAATATCTTCTTGGAATGCAACAAGTCGTTTGATTTCTTCGTGACCAAACATAATTGCTTCTAACATGACATCCTCAGCTACCTCATCAGCACCTGCTTCTACCATATTGATGGCATCTTTTGTTCCGGCAACTGTTAAATCAATGTCACTTTGTTCACGTTGTTCTACTGTTGGGTTAATAACAAACTCACCATTTACACGCCCCACAATAACACCAGCAATTGGTCCGTCAAATGGGATATCTGAAACACCTAAAGCAACAGATGAACCAATCATTGCCGCAATATCAGACGGTGCATCTTGGTCGACACTCATTACCATGCTGATGACTTGAACATCATTACGGTACCCATCTGGAAACAGTGGACGAATCGGACGATCGATTAAACGTGACGTTAAAATCGCACGTTCACTTGGACGGCCTTCACGCTTAATAAAGCCACCTGGTATTTTCCCTACTGCATATAAACGTTCTTCGTAGTTCACTGTTAGCGGGAAGAACGGTAAGTCTTTTGGTTCACTTGAACCAGTAGCTGTTGCTAAGACGGATGTATCACCATAGTGTACCATACAAGCGCCATTTGCTTGTTTAGCTAGTTCTCCTACTTCGACAATAAATGGTTTGCCTGCAATTTCAGTTTTGAATATTTGTTTGTTTGACATGTAAAAACCCTCTCTTTTATAAACTGCCATCACATAACCGGGTTCACACTCGACAAGCCTATTGCATCTGGTTTTCATCTTGCTCCATCCTGATCAAAACCTACATTAAGGTATAGGCTTTGATCAGAATCGAGCGCAAGGATTGTCATCTATGTAGCTTAAAATGGCATGTGATGGTGATTTTTATACCTATAGAAAAAGCGGGAATAATTCCCGCTTTTTTCATTTATCGACGTAAGCCTAATTTTTCAATTAGTTGACGGTAACGTGTAACATCTTTGTTACGTAGATAAGTTAATAAGTTACGACGTTTCCCAACCATTTTCAATAGTCCACGACGTGAGTGGTGATCCTTTTTGTGCGTACGTAAGTGATCGTTTAAGCTATTGATTTCTGCAGTTAGGACAGCGATTTGAACCTCTGGAGATCCCGTATCGTTTTCGTGTGTTTTGAACTCATTAATTAGTTCATTTTTACGTTCTTGTGTGATTGCCATCCTGTTCACCTCCTATGATTTCTTATTTAAAACACCGATCCCCTCGCAAACGTTGGAGTTATCGTTTTGCCAAGTAGATGGTTTCCGTCTATTAGATTAACCCTTTTTAGAGAAAAATGCAAGGCTTGAGCTTAAAGTTTTTAAAATAATTGTCGAATGACTCGTTCATCTTCTTCAATTTGAGTAACGAGGGCATCAATACCATTAAATTTTAATTCTTCTCTAATATATTGTTGCCATTCAATCTCTAACACTTTCCCGTACAAGTCACCATGGTAATCTAAAAAATGCACCTCTAACTTAACTGAACCACCTGCATCTTCAAAGGTTGGATTATAACCTAGATTCGCCATCCCATGTGCGAATTGACCATCAATCCACGTCGTCACATAGTAAACACCTGTTTTAGGTAAAGCTTGTGATTCATGCACTGCTAAATTAGCTGTCGGGTAACCAATCGTTCGCCCGCGCTTATGACCGTGCACTACTGTCCCTTTTGTTTTAAGTGGTCGTGTTAATAGCCTTTGAGCGACATCTACTTGCCCTTCTTTAAGTAGTTCACGAATCCTTGTCGATGATACCTTTTCTGTTTCATCGGTGAATTTTTCTACTATCGTAACGGAAAAGTGTCCTTCTGCATCATCAACAAGTGTATGCACATTCCCTTTACCTTTATGCCCATAGCTAAAGTCAAAGCCACTCACTAAGTGTTTTACATTAAGGGAGATAATAAAGTGATCAATAAAAGCTTTTGGTTTTAACTTAGCTAAATCACGTGTGAACTCAACGACATATAAATAGTCCACGCCTAAAGCGTCAAAAATCGCAATTTTTTGATCCATTGTCGTTAAATACTGAACCACTCCTGGTTTTTTCATCAATACCTCTTTAGGGTGCGGAGTAAATGTCATCACAGCAAGTGCTAGTTTTTTCTCATGAGCAATCGCTTTAGCTTCTTTGATGACTTGTTTATGTCCTAAGTGCACACCGTCGAAAAAGCCTATCGCAAGTACTGACGGAGTACCGGACGTTATATTGGTTTCCGTTGTTAACTGAATAACTTCCATAACAATTCTCCTCTACAAATTAAAACCACGAAGCGGTTTAATGATTGACTCATCATCTGGATGTGTTTGATAAATCGCAAGCAAACGCCCTTCATGTTCCATACGGTATGGTCTATTCGCCAAAAATTCTGCTGGACGCTGTAACTTTTGACCATAATTGACGCGCTCTTTTAGTTTATCACTCACATAATATACTGGCAAATGACTCACGCCTCTTTGTAAAGGATAGAGTACGCGATCTAATTGATTGGCTTCTTTTAATACCTCAAGATTGTCAAAAGTGGTCGCCTCATCAAGTTTAAAATCTGCTACCTGTGTTCTTATTAAATGAGACATGTGGGCTGGATAACCCATTGCCTTGCCGATATCCACACAAAGTGTACGTATGTATGTACCTTTAGACACTGTTGCTTCGAATTTAAAGCGACAAAGACCATTTTCAAAAATAATAGAGTCCGGTAGTAAGGCTATTTGTTTAACTTCTATCGAACGCTTAGGTCTTTCTACAGGTATATTAGCTCGTGCGTATTCATAGAGTTTTTTCCCATTAACTTTTACAGCAGAATATAACGGGGTTATTTGTGTGCTTGCCCCCTTAAAATGGGTTAATATATCTGTTATGACGGATGTCGGAAAGGTCTCTTCGACTTCTTTTACATCAACTTTCTCACCCGTTTGATCTTCAGTCGTTGTGGAAAAACCTAATGTCACTTCTGCACGATACGTTTTCAATGTATCTGTTAAATATGGCACAATTTTTGTTGCTTCTCCAATACAAATCGGCAAAACACCACGAACGTCTGGATCTAATGTACCCGTATGTCCAACCTTTTTCGTTTGGAATATCCGGCGCATCTTCATCACGCAATCATGAGACGTCATGCCCACTGGTTTATCTAAATTTACAATACCATGTGTCACTATAAACAACTCCTTAACGAGCATTAAACAAGTTAAAACCCTTGTCTATTGTAGCACAAGGGTTTTAACTTTCGCTATCTTAATCGTTCGAATCATGTAAGTCTCGAATTAATTTTTCAATTCGATTCCCTGTTTCAATCGTATGATCAATTTCAAAGAATAACTCAGGTGTCTTTCTTAAACGGATCCGGTGGCCAATTTCTGAGCGGATAAACCCTTTGGCCTTTGTGAGTCCAACTAGTGTGGCCTCTTTTTCATCTTCACTACCCAAGATCGTTAAGTAGATCGTTGCTTGTTGCAAGTCACCCGTTACCTCAACATCTGTAATCGTGACAAAGCCAACACGGGGGTCTTTAATTTTACGATTAAGAATATCGCCTAACTCTTTTTTCATTTGTTCTGCTACACGATTTGCTCTCAGTTGACTCATCTGAAGTCACCTCTAACTTTTTAGAATTCTATCTCTATTAGTCATACCACTCACGGGTAATATTTAAACATTCAATTCGCGGATCACGATCAATTAAAGCAATCGCTTGGTCCATGACCCGTTCACATTGAACCCGTGCATTGGAGATAGTAACAAGACCTAAGACAGTTCGCTGCCATAAGTCTTGTTCTGCTAATTCACTTACACTCATATTTAATTCCCGCAAGCGGTGTACGACACTTTTTAACACATGACGTTTCTCTTTTAATGAATGCGAATCATAAATTATACAATCCACTTCATAGTAGAGAATCATCCGCGCTTAATTTCTTCCATAACGAAGCATTCGAAGACGTCGCCTTCTTTAATGTCATGGAAGTTTTTCAACGTGATACCACATTCATAGTTCGTTGCAACTTCTTTTACATCATCTTTAAATCGCTTAAGTGTATCAAGTTCACCTTCAAAAATAACGACGCCGTCACGAATAACACGCACACCTGCATCACGTGTGATCTTACCTTCGATAACATAACTTCCTGCAATGGTACCGATTTTAGACACTTTAAACGTTTCACGTACTTCTGCTTGACCAATAACTTTTTCTTCGAATTCTGGGTCAAGCATTCCTTGCATTGCTTGTTCAATTTCTTCAATTGCTTTATAAATAATACGGTGTAGGCGAACATCAACATTTTCAGTTTCTGCCGCTTTTTTCGCATTATTATCCGGTCTTACGTTAAAACCAATAACAATCGCATTTGAAGCAGAAGCTAAGATAATATCTGATTCAGTGATAGCACCCGCACCTGTATGGATGATGTTGATTTTAACACCTTCGACATCAATCTTCATGAGTGAGGCAGCTAATGCCTCAGCTGATCCTTGCACATCTGCTTTTAAGATAATATTAAGGTCCTTAATATCCCCTTGTTTAATCTTCTCAAATAGATCTTCTAAGCTTACTTTAGATTGTTCACCACGACGCTCTTCTAATTGTTTTTGTTGACGTAATTCACCAATTTGACGTGCTGTCTTCTCATCTTCAAATACAACAAAACGGTCTCCCGCTTGAGGAACATGACTCAATCCAGTAATTTCAACTGGTGTTGATGGTCCTGCTTTTTTAATACGTTTACCTAAATCATTAACCATTGCTCGCACACGGCCAAACGTATTTCCCACAACAATTGGATCCCCTACGCGTAACGTACCATTTTGAACAAGTAAAGAAGCAACAGATCCACGACCTTTATCAAGTTCTGCTTCAATAACTGTTCCATCTGCACGACGGTTCGGATTTGCTTTTAATTCTTCTACTTCAGCAACAAGTAAAATCATTTCTAGTAAATCATCAATACCTTCGCCTTTTAACGCTGACATAGAAACGAAGATTGTATCGCCACCCCAGTCTTCAGATACAAGTTCATATTCTGTCAATTCTTGCATGACACGATCAGGGTTTGCCGCTTCTTTATCCATCTTATTTACAGCAACAATAATAGGAACATTGGCAGCTTTAGCATGGTTGATAGCTTCAACCGTTTGAGGCATAACCCCGTCATCAGCTGCAACGACTAAAATAGCGATATCAGTTACTTGCGCTCCACGAGAACGCATGCTTGTAAAGGCCGCGTGTCCAGGCGTATCTAAGAATGTTATTTTTTTACCTTCTTCGGTACGAATCTGATACGCACCAATATGTTGAGTAATACCGCCAGCTTCGCCAGCAGTTACACGTGTGTTACGAATTGAATCCAGTAATGTTGTCTTACCGTGGTCAACGTGTCCCATGATCGTAACAACTGGTGGGCGCTCTTTCAGTTTTTTCTCATCTTCTGCTTCAATATATTGAAGCAAATCTGATTTTTCTACTTCTTCTTCTTTTTTCATAGTGACGCCATATTCGCTAGCAATTAGCTCAATCGTATCATCATCTAAATCTTGATTTTTGTTTGCCATGACACCCGCAAACATTAGTTTTTTTATGATTTCATTCGGTGATTTGCCTAATTTCTCAGCTAATTCTGTCACGTTTAATGTGCCTGTATATAGCACAGCATTTTCATCTTCTACAATAACTTCTTCATTCATTTCTGTATTTTCCACACTTTCAACATTTGATACACCGTAGTGTTGATTAAGCAATTCAATCTCTTCATCTGTCATTGTTGACATGTGATTTGAGACATCACTACCCAATTCCTTTAACGTATTAACGACATCTTTACTTGATAAATCATGCGTTTTGGCATATTCATATACTCTTACTTTAGCCATACAGTCACCTCCGAATTTTCTAATCGAGCAACGAGAGCATCTTTTTTGCAAAACCTGCATCCGTGATGGCCACGGCTACGCGCCTTGATTTTCCAACTGCTTGAGACAGTTGCGCTTCCTCTACAAATGTACGACATGGAATACCGTAATAGATCGACTTATCAGTCAACGTTTTACCTGTATTTGCTCCAATATCCGATGCAAGTAGGACAAGTTTTGCTTCTTTATTCCGAATGGTTTTAAGAATTTGATCTTCACCAAACACAGCACAGCGTGCACGTGTTGCTAGACCAACTAAATTTAAGATTTTCTGTTCATTACTCAATGGTCTCACCATGAATCACTTGCTTTAATGCATTATATATAGATTGAAGGTCATTTGTTTTCAAATGACGTTCAAGGACATGATTTTTTTCAGCTGTTTCAATCACAGACAGATCGTTTGCCACATAATAACCTCGTCCATTTTTCTTACCAGTCGGGTCGACGAAAATTTCGCCTTCCTTCGTTTTAACTATGCGAATAAGTTGATCTTTTTCTAACATCTCTTGAGAGACAAGACATTTTCTAAGTGGTGTTTTTTTATTTTTTTTCGGCATGCTAAAACTCCTCCTTAGTTGAACAAGTCATCCATATCTTCAAACAATAAGTTTTGTGCATCGTTTTTTTCTTCTGGCATCTTAAGATCTTCGTCAGACACAATACCTAATGCCTTTGCATCGGATTCACTTTTAATATCAATTTTCCAGCCTGTTAGCTTAGCAGCTAAACGCGCATTTTGTCCGCGTTTACCAATCGCAAGTGATAACTGATTATCTGGCACAATTACTGTAGTTGCTTTGTTTTCTTCCTCCACAATTACCTTGGTTACTTTAGACGGACTTAGTGCATTGGACACGTAAATGACCGGGTCATCTGAATATTCAACAATGTCAATTTTCTCACCCCTAAGTTCATCGACCACTGTTTGTACACGTTGGCCGCGTTGACCAACACAAGAACCAACCGGATCGATTTCAGCATCCGCTGCGAACACAGAGATCTTTGAACGATCGCCCGCTTCACGTGCGACAGATTTAATTTCGACTGTTCCGTCATAAATCTCTGGTACTTCAGTTTCAAACAAGCGCTTCAATAAACCAGGATGCGTTCTAGAAACATAGACTTGAGGCCCTTTATTTGTACTCTCAACTTTTGTCACATAGACTTTAATCCGATCATGCACACGGTAAGTTTCCGTTTGCATGCGCTCAGATTCAGCTAGTTTTGCTTCAACTTTACCTAAATCAATATAGACAAAACGAGGATCTACCCGTTGGATAATACCATTCATAATGTCATCTTCTCGCTCTTGGTATTCACTAAAAATAACACTACGTTCAGCTTCACGTACACGCTGAGTGACAACTTGCTTAGCTGCTTGAGCTGCAATTCGGCCAAAATCACGAGGGGTGACTTCAACTTCAACAACATCCCCTATATCATAAGCCGGGTCCAATTCTTTTGCCTGGTCGATTGAAATTTCTTCTTGTGGGTCAAATACTTCGTCAACAATCTCTTTACGAGAAAAGACTTGCATTTTGCCCGTTTCTTCATGTAATGCCACGCGGACATTGCTTGCTGATTTAAAATTCTTTTTGTATGCTGAAATAAGGGCAGCTTCTAAAGCTTCCATTAATAAATCTTTATCAATGCCTTTCTCCTTACTCAAATAATTCAAGGCATCAAATAGCTCTTTACTCACGTTGTTTCCTCCTCTAGTTAAATGATACCGCTAATCGAGCTTTTGCTATTTTCTTATACGGTACGTCTAATGTTTTTTTACGTGTTTTGTCCTTAAATTCGATTGTCACGATATCCTCATCAGATAAATTGACAAGGTCACCTTCAATAGCTTTAAATCCCTCGATTGGTTCATAAAACTTAAGGTAAACATGATGGTTCATAAATTTTACAAAATCTTCACGTTTTTTAAGTGGACGTTCTGCTCCTGGAGAAGATACCTCTAAATAATAAGGATCTTTAATTGGGTCTGATTCGTCAAGTAATTCACTTAATCGCTCCGATACTATTCCACACTCTTCTATATCAACACCACCATCTTTATCAATAAATATGCGCAGGTAATAGTTTTTACCTTCTTTAACATATTCAATATCAACAAGCTCTAAATTTAAATCATCAAGAATAGGTTCTACTAAAGTCTTTACTGTGTCAGTTACACTCATGTTTTTCGCCTCCTTAAAATATTTCGTCATTGGATTCTATCGGTTTTTTACAATGTTAAATCCCTTGCCGTAAGACAAGGGATTGACGTGTACAACATTAAGCTACATGACCATAAATCTACTAAGAAGTGATGGACACTCCTCGTTCACGACCACTAAATCTACAATTACTATAGCATAACGAAGAAAAAAATTCAAGTTGAGAACAAGGAAAGTCAAAAAAACTAAAAGAGTGACAGTTGATTTTTTTCTTCCATCCCATTTAGACACCCTTGTTGGTCTAAATATTCTAGAACCGTTTTTGAAATGCGGCTTCTTTCCCGTAAATCTTCTTTTGAAAGAAATTCACCATCTTCTCTTGCTTTAACAATATTAAGTGCCGCATTTGTACCTAAGCCATCAATGGCATTAAACGGCGGAATAAGCCCATCTTGATCGACAATAAAGTCAGTCGCACTTGAACGATATAAGTCGACTTTTTTAAAGTGAAATCCGCGCATATTCATTTCCAGGGCAAGCTCTAACACAACAACTAAACTTTTTTCTTTCGGTTGTGCATCGTTCCCTTTTTGATAAATTTCCTTGATTCTATTTCGAATAGCCGTTTCACCTTTTATCATCGTCTCTAGCTCAAAATCACTCGCTCTAACGGTAAAATACGCAGCGTAAAAGAGGATAGGATGATGCACTTTAAAATAAGCAATACGAATAGCCATTAATACGTAGGCTGAGGCATGCGCTTTCGGAAACATATATTTGATTTTTCGACATGAATCAATATACCAATCAGGGACATCACATTTTTTCATTTCTACGACCCACTCATCTTGAACGCCTTTACCTTTACGAACGGATTCCATAATAGTAAAGGCGAGTGATGCATCAAGCCCCTTGTGCATTAAATACACCATGATATCGTCACGACATCCTATAACTTCTGGCAATTGACAAATACCTTTATTAATGAGCTCCTGAGCGTTGCCTAACCATACGTCTGTCCCATGAGAAAGACCTGAAATAATTACCAGTTCAGCAAATGTACTAGGTTTTGTATCTTCTAGCATTTGTCGCACAAATTTTGTACCAAACTCTGGGACACCTAATGTCCCCGTTGCACACATTATATCTTCAGGCGTGACCCCTAGTACATCAGGGGAACCGAATATTTTCATAACTTCAGCATCATCTGTCGGTATTTCCTGTGGATCAATGCCTGATAAATCCTGTAACATGCGAATCATGGTCGGATCATCGTGGCCTAGAATGTCTAATTTCAGTAAATTATCGTGGATTGAGTGGAAATCAAAGTGCGTTGTGCGCCAATCTGACGTTCGGTCATCCGCTGGAAACTGAATCGGTGAAAAATCATAGATATCCATGTAGTCAGGGACAACAATAATCCCACCAGGGTGTTGTCCGGTCGTTCTTTTCACACCGGTACAGCCTTGCACTAACCGATCAACTTCAGCATTTTTGATGTAAAGCCCATTATCAGATGCATAACCTTTAACATAGCCATACGCTGTTTTCTCCGCAACAGTACCAATAGTCCCAGCACGATAAACGTTATCTTCACCAAAAAGAACTTTTGTATAGTTATGCGCTACCGGTTGATAAGCGCCCGAAAAATTCAAATCAATATCAGGCACTTTATCCCCTTTAAAGCCTAGAAATGTTTCAAAAGGAATGTCTTGTCCATCTTTTTTATACGGTGTACCACACTCAGCACAAGCTTTGTCCGGTAAATCAAAACCACTTCCATACTCACCTTGAGTGAAAAATTCATGGTGGCGACATTTAGGACAAACATAATGTGGCGGCAGAGGGTTTACCTCTGTAATTTCAGTAAACGTTGCGATAAGCGACGAACCAACAGAACCACGCGAACCAACAAGATAGCCATCATCTAGCGATTTTTTCACCAGTTTATGCGAAATTAAATAGATGACTGCAAAACCATGGCCAATGATACTCTTAAGCTCTTTTTCCATCCGGTTAACAACAAGCTCAGGTAATTCATCACCGTATAAGTTATGAGCAAAATTGTAACTCATATCACGAATTTCTTGATCTGCCCCTTCTATTTTTGGTGTATACAAGTCAGTTTTCACCGGTGTAATGTCATCAATCATATCGCAAATTTTATGCGTATTTGTAATGACAATTTCTTTAGCCTTATCCTCTCCTAAAAATCGAAATGCCTCAACCATTTCGTTTGTTGTTCTAAAATAGGCATCAGGCAATGTTTGTCTACTAAGTGGATTCGCATTTTGTGATTTAATCAGAATCTGACGATAGATTTTATCGCGCGGTTCAATATGGTGAACATTACCTGTAGCCACACATGGTTTGCCTAATTCGTCAGCTAATTCCGTTAAATTCCTCAAAATATCATATAATTGCGCTTCATTTTGAATCAATTCCCTTGTAATTAGTGGGTAATAATTTTCCGGTGGATGCACTTCAATATAATCATAGTATTTGGCTACCCTTAAAGCATCCTCTTTTGATTTTTGCATCATCGTTTCAAAAACTTCACCTTTATCACAAGCTGAACCCACTAATATACCTTCACGTAGTTGATTTAATTTTGAACGCGGGATTCTTGGTACATAATGAAAATAATTAATATGTGCCATTGAAATAAGTTTAAACATGTTCTTTAAACCTACTTGATTTTGAGCAAGCAAGATCGCATGGTAAGGTCTCGCACGTTGATAACTATTGCCTTCTCCCATATGTTCATTAAACGCATTGTGATTAAAAATCTCGCGTTCTGCCGATTCTTTTATTAATTTCCACAATAAATATGCGGTCGCTTCTGTATCATAAATAGCACGGTGGTGTTGTGTTAATTCAATGTTGTAATACTTACATAGCACATTTAATCGATGACTCTTTAATTGCGGCAAAATAAAGCGACCAAGTTCCAGTGTATCAATGACCGGATTTTTAGCTTCTTCTAAACCAGCTTTAATGAACCCTTGATTAATAAAGCCCATATCAAAGCTAGCATTATGTGCCACTAAAATGTCATCCCCCATAAACTGTTTAAACTCTCGCAACACTTCATCGACTTCTGGTGCATCTTTTAACATATCATCTGTAATCCCCGTTAAGTTAATGATCGTGTCAGACAGTGGTTGGTGAGGGTTACTAAAGCGTTCAAAACGTTCAATAATTTCACCATCTTTCACCCTAACAGCTGCCAATTCAATAATCGTATCGTAGACAGCCGAAAGACCTGTCGTCTCAACATCAAAGACAACGTAAGAAGCATCTTCTAATACTATATCACGCGTATTATAAGCAATTGGGACACCATCATCGACTAGATTTACCTCGACACCATATAACATCTTCAGACCCAGTTGTTTCGCCTTGCTGTGCGCGTCTGGGAAGCCTTGAGCTCCAGCATGATCGGTTATTGCCACAGCCTTATGTCCCCATTTAGCTGCTTGTGTTACTAACTGTGCTGGTGAGAGGACTGCATCCATTTGCGACATTGTCGTATGCGCATGAAGTTCAATACGCTTTTCATCTTCAGGATAGGTATCACTTCGTGTTTCAACGCTGATTTCATTTAAATCATTCATCATCATCGTCAATTCATTACTAAAGGTATCTGTTTGTATCGTTCCACGAACTTTAACCCACATCCCTTTTTTGACACGAGCTAAGCGCTCTTTATCACGCTCATCTTTTGAAAACATCTTCACACTAAACGAATCAGTATAATCTGTGATTTTAGCAATGAGCAAGTGTCGACCTGATTTTAATTCCCTTACCTCAGCATCAAAGACGTAACCTTCAAATATAATCCGACGGTTTTCTTCTGTAATGGAGGCCATTGTCACAGCATCTTCTTTAATAGGGTATCCAATCACGAGTGCTTCATCTTGATTAGGGTCTTGTGTTTTAGCTTTTGCCTGTTGTTTTTGTTGATCATCCATTGCTTTTTTTACCATAAGCTTATCTTCTAACGCTTTTTGCTCTTGAAACTTCTGAATATCCTCTGTTTTAACTTCTGTCTCACATACTATTTTCCAAGTAGGCAAGCCATGCTTTTGGCAGTAGTGTTTAAAAGAGGTGTTGAACCGATTACTTAAAACAACACTTTCAGTATCATTACGTGCTTTTAAATAGAGCTTCTGCTCAGTTACAATGGGTAGTTGTTGTTCAACCCAATCGCGATAAGCTGGTGATAAAGCGTCTGAGGATTCAATAAAATCACGCCAATACTGCTGCATGAGTTCATTTTCTACAGATAGATCATCAGATTTAATCGTGAAATCAACAGCGGCAATAGAGTGAAATGTTTCTTGTAATTTCATTCTTAATAGTTTAAATACCTGAATCGGTAAAACACGTGGTAATTCTAAATGAAATACCCACTGTTTTTTATTTGGGTAGACGTCTAATTTGATTAGTTTAGCACCACTAAAGTACTGTGAGCGATCTGATTCATCTATATTTAACTGTTCTAATAAAATCGCCATCTTTTGTATCGAAGAGGTTTGCATATTCGTCCTCCTTTTTCGTAACGGAAAACCCTTGTTCAACAACAAGGGTTTCCTCATTTTTATATAGTCTTCACGTATGCCATCAAAGCGTCTATTGTCATTTCTTCCTTCTCTTCACTCTTACGTTCTTTTAATTCTATAATACCTTCACTTGCTTTTTTACCTACTGTCACGCGTACAGGCAAACCAATCAAATCACTTTCAGCAAATTTCACTCCTGCACGTTCTTTACGATCGTCATAGAGTACCTCAATACCTGCCGCTTGTAATTGTTCGTATAAAGCATTTCCAAGGGCTACTTGTTCGTCATTTTTACTATTAACTACGATTAAGTGTAGAGCAAATGGTGCGACTTGTTTTGGCCAAACAATACCAGCATCATCATGATGCTGTTCTACAATCGCCGCCAGCGTTCGGGACACTCCAATACCGTAGCAGCCCATCGTAAGTGTTTCTGCGCGTCCTTGGTCATTAAGTACTTCTGCCCCTAGCTGATTCGCATAAAACTTCCCTAGTTTAAATACTTGACCAATTTCAATGCCTTCTGCAAACTTAATGGTACCTTTTCCGTCAGGTGACAGATCACCTTCTTGAATAAATCGAATGTCTTCATAAGTAAATTCGCCAAAGTCACGTGACGGATTGACATTCACATAGTGGAAACCATCTTCATTAGCACCACACGTGACATTTGCGACAGCTTTAACCGCTAAATCACAAATCACCTGGACATCTTCAGATACACCAATCGGGCCCAGTGAACCGAAATCAGCCCCGAGTAATTCACGGGCAGCCTCATCGGTAGCTAATTCAATATTTTCTACATGTAAGACATGTTTAAGTTTAATTTCATTGACTTCATGATCACCTCTTGTGACAACTAAAACAAAGGATTCATCCGCTTTAAAGAGTAACGTTTTTAAACCCTTATCAATAGGATGACCGAGGAAGTCTGCCACTTCTTGCATTGTTTTTTTATTTGGAGTGGATACTTTTTCCAATTCTTTTAACGTTTCGGTAGAAGGCGAATAATTGTCATACACCTCAGCCATCTCGATATTGGCTGCATAATCTGACGCCGTTGAGTAAGCAATTGTATCTTCCCCAACTTTTGATAATGCCATAAATTCATGCGTATCTTTACCACCCATGGCCCCTGAATCAGCGATAACCGCTCTAAAATTTAAACCTAAACGCGTGAAAATTCGGCTGTAAGCATCATACATTGCTTGATAACTAGCATCTAAACTCTCATCGGTTAAATGGAACGAATAGGCGTCCTTCATAATGAACTCACGGCCTCGCAATAAACCAAAGCGTGGACGACGTTCATCACGGAACTTTGTTTGAATTTGGTATACCGTCAGTGGTAATTGCTTATAACTTTTCACTTCGTCACGGACAATACTCGTAACGACTTCTTCATGTGTCGGTCCTAAGACAAATTCACGCTCATGGCGGTCATTTAAGCGCATTAATTCTGGTCCCATCTTATCCCAACGACCTGATTCTCGCCAAAGATCTGCCGATTGTAAAGCAGGCATAAGTACCTCATTACCACCAATAGCATCCATTTCTTCTCGGACAACTTTCTCTACAATGTTTAGCACTTTCTTACCTAACGGTAAAAAAGTGTACACGCCAGAAAAGTTTTGACGAATAAATCCTGCACGTAATAACAGTTGATGACTTGTCACATCAGCATCCGCTGGTATTTCTTTTAATGTAGGTATTAATGTTTGACTTTGTTTCATAATAATATTCCACCTCTATTTACATAATATCAACAACCCATGACTAAAGTCACGGGTTTATAAGGTCTTTCAACTTTTAGAATTTTACAGCGGACAACAAAACCGGCGCTTTGCCCTTTAAACCACGCGAGAGGTGCTGTTTAACCAAAAAGTAACCCATCTTTCATCATTTAAGCCATAATTCTTTATGGTAGAATACTCCATAATAGAGAATTCTTTATATTTTTTAAAGGTTTTATTAAGCCTGAATGTCTCGGTCAAGATGCGTCCTATAAAAAGGAAGTCATAGTACAACTAGCTAATTTAAACGGCCTTCCCAAAGACATTTTTAGACAAAGGTCACTGCGGCCCTCTACGAATACTTAGAAAAACAACCGTTGCAAGTCATTCCAGGTCACAATAATCATTAGTAGCATAAGTAAAGCAAAACCAATAAAGTGAACCAATCCTTCTTTCTCTTGAGAGATAGGTTTTCCTCTAACTGCTTCAAGACCAATAAATAATAAACGACCACCATCTAATGCTGGTAGTGGTAATAAATTGATGATCCCAAGATTTACACTAAGCGCAGCAGTCCAGGTCATAAAACTGTAAAAACCAGACTGGACAACTTGATCGGTAAAGTCATAGATGCCGACCGGTCCAGATAATGCATCAACAGTGAATTGTCCACTGATAAGCATCGCGACATTTGTGATAATCATTTTAGACCAGTAGTAAGTTTCACTTAAGCTGTAAGGAATAGCCTTCGCCCACGATTTTTCTACACCACGCATGACACCAATTCGACCAACTGTTTGTTCATCTACTTGATAAGCTTCTGGTGTCAACATAACTTCCGACACACTATCATTACGCTCAACCGTCATGGACATTACTTCATTCGGTCGTAATGCCACGTATGTCTGAAAATCAAACCAAGTAGTAATTTCTTTCCCATCAATCGTTGTAATAACGTCCCCTTCAATAAGCCCTGCATCACTTGCAGGTGTATCAGGTAAAACTTCTCCGATTTGCGCCTCTTCAACCGGTATACCTTGTAAAATAGCTAACAAGAAAAAAAGTACAGCTGTCAAAACAAAGTTCATAAATGGACCAGCAAACAATTGAAGCGCACGCTTTGATTTTGATTTAGAAGCAAACTGACGATTGTATGGCGCGATTTGGGTTTTTGTCCCATCCATCACATAATTGGCTGTTTCACTAACAGGATAACGGGTCATGTCATCCTCACCAACTAATGAACCTTCAATAAATAAGTCATGCGTTAAATCCGCTTCAGATACTTCAATCACTTCAGCAAGTGGGTATTTATCTTTTTGATTGATGATGATATCTTTTACTTCTTCTTGTTCATTTAGTACTAAACCAATATGTTGACCAGCTTTAAGTTCAATTATTTCTGGATCTTCTCCGGCAACACGAACGTACCCACCCATCGGTAAAATGCGTATCGTATATAACGTCTCATTTTTCTTAATAGAAAAAATCTTCGGCCCAAATCCGATGGCGAACTCTCTCACTAACATACCTGTTTTCTTTGCTACAATAAAATGACCAAATTCATGGACAAAAACAAGTAACCCAAACATTAAAATAAAAGCAATGATTGTATTCAAACGATTTACTCCCTTCTCTTATATCTCGCTCACATCTATCCTTCTTTATTCTAACCGTTGAACGCCCCTCACCTGAAATCTGATAGATTTTAGAGGATGGCATCTTCTCGCTCTAGGCGATAAATTGTATTAAATACAAAAACGGAAAGACGAATAACCAACTATCAAATCGGTCTAATATACCGCCATGCCCTGGTAATAAACGGCCAGAGTCTTTAACATGATAATACCGTTTAAAGGCAGATTCTACTAAGTCGCCAACTTGACCAACAGCACTAGCCAACATACTCACAAGGCCAACAATAAGGAGCGAATTATGAACAGGGAAGATCAAATGAAAAATTACGCCTAATACTGTGGCTAAAATAATGCCACCTAACGCACCTTCAATCGTTTTATTCGGGCTAATTTCTGGCCACAACTTCCGCTTGCCAAAGTAACGTCCAGAAAAGTATGCACCTATATCGGTTGCAAGGATTACAATAATCGCATAAAAAATATACTCTAAACCGGTCCGTTGCGCTTCGATAAAATAATGAAAGCCTAAGCCAATATAAATGGCTGTGATTATCATAAATCCAGCATCTTCAAAAGTAAACTTATTCTTTACGAGCACCGTATAACCGAGAATAAGCATAACTAAACCACTGAGAATTTCTTGTTGGGCTAATTTAATCATCGCCAATGCATCGATTGCTGGGAGTAGCAACACCCATAACAAGATCATAGCAAATACTGTTGGCACCAAATATTTATTCATTTCTCTCATCTTAAATAATTCATATAATCCAACCGTGGATATAAGCAACATCACCAAATAGAATGGCCAATCACCGATAATAACAAACGGAAAAAATAACAAAATAGCGACAATAGCCGTAATAACTCGTGTTTTCATATGATTATTCCTCTTCTTTCTCATTTAATCCGCCGAAACGCCGCTTACGACAAGCGTATGCGTGTAGCGCTTTAAGAAATTCTTCCTCATCAAACGCCGGCCAATGAACGGGACTAAACCAAAATTCACTATACGCAAGTTGCCATAGTAAAAAATTACTCAAGCGCACTTCTCCACTTGTCCGAATCAACAAATCCGGATCCGGTAGCTCATGTGTATAAAGGTGTTGACTAATCGTTTGTTCTGAAATACATTCAGGACTTAAATCACCTTTAGATACTTCTTCTGCTATAGCTTTAACAGCTTCTGTGATTTCAAATCGACTACCATAATTTAAAGCAATGTTTAAAATAAGGCCGTTATTATCTTTTGTCCGATCAACTGCTGCTCGCATCGCTTTTTTTGTATGTTCCGGGAGCTGCTCAAAGTGACCCATCGTCATAACGCGTACATTTTCTTCGATTAGTTCAGGTAGATAGACGTTTAAAAACTGTGTTGGAAGTTTCATTAAGAAATCCACTTCTGCTTTTGGACGTTTCCAATTCTCTGTAGAAAACGCATAAATAGTTAAAATCTTTACACCTTCACGATTGGCAACTTTAACAATACGTTTCACATTATCCATACCTACTTGGTGGCCCTTAAATCTAGGATAACCCTGGTCTTTAGCCCAACGTCCATTACCATCCATTATAATAGCCACATGATGTGGCATGGTCACAGACGATTGACTTCTTTTTGTCTGTGACACATTAATATGTGTCGATCGTTTAAACAAATGACGCCATCGTTTTTTTGGTTTTAACCAAGACATTATATTTCTTCACCCTAACTACTCTTTATGTTTAACCAAAAAGAAACTTAAAAAGATTCTTTCTACAGTTTATCACGTATTTTATTGAGAATCACTAGTTTCAATTATTTTCTTATGTATTGTTTCTAATCATGATAGTATATTATATTTGGCGCCTCTTCATTCATCTTTTAGCAGTAAGTTAAAAGAGGTGCAGCAGATGCGCTACACCTCTTCGATTGATCACTCAATCAAACTTCCATAATCTCTGCTTCTTTATCTTTCGTTAACTGATCAATCTTAGCAATATAACCATCCGTTAATTCCTGAACATCATCTTGGAATCCACGTAAATCATCCTCTGTTAAATCACCGTTTTTCTCAGCTTTTTTAAGTACATCATTTGCATCACGACGAACATTACGCACTTGAACTTTCGACTCCTCAGCAAATTTACCGACAACTTTTGTTAGTTCTCTACGGCGCTCTTCTGTTAATGCTGGAATAGAAATTCTCACTACATTACCATCACTCGATGGTGCAAGACCCAAATCAGCTTTTTGAATCGCCTTTTCGACTTCACCAATAGACGATTTGTCAAAAGGCGTAATCATAAGTAAACGCGCTTCTGGTACTGAAATTGTCGCAAGTTGATTAAGTGGTGTTGGTGCACCATAATAATCAACATATACACTGTTTAAAATGGCAGGGTTTGCACGTCCCGCACGAACAGTTGCTAGGTTGCGATTATAAGATTCAATTGCTTGTTCCATTTTACCTTTAGCATCTTTGATAACTTGTTCTGACATCCTTATTTCCCCCTTATAATGGTACCGATTTCTTCACCAGAAACCGCCCGTTTAATATTACCTTCTTGTGTAACGTTAAAAACTAATAGAGGTATATCATTATCCATGCAAAGCGATGATGCTGTTGAGTCCATTACTCCTAAGCCATCGTTTAACATTTTGAGATATGTTAATTCTTCATACTTCGTTGCTGTGTCATCTAACATCGGATCAGCTGTATAAACACCATCAACATTATTTTTAGCCATTAAAATAACTTCAGCATCAATTTCTGCTGCTCTAAGCGCTGCCGTAGTATCAGTAGAAAAATACGGATTACCTGTGCCTGCAGCGAAGATAACAACACGTTTCTTTTCTAGATGACGCATAGCACGGCGTCTTATATATGGTTCAGCGACTTGGCGCATTTCAATCGACGTTTGAACACGGGTTTCAACACCACAATTTTCTAAACTGTCTTGTAAAGCAAGTGAATTCATCACTGTTGCTAACATGCCCATATAATCAGCATTTGCACGGTCCATCCCCATCTCACTACCGACCTTACCACGCCAAATATTACCTCCACCGACAACAATAGCGACTTCGACACCTAAATTAACAACTTCCTTCACTTGCTCAGCTATAGAACGAACAATTTTTGGTTCCAGACCATAACCTTGTTCTCCACTGAGGGCTTCTCCACTTAATTTTAATACAATGCGTTTATAACGTGCTGCGACCATAATTACCTCCATTATGTAGAATTTAATTCTATCTTACATGAACTTTTCGTTCTAGACAAATATTTTTAAATCTTTCCTATAGAAAAGGGAACACCATGTGCTCCCTTTCGCATTTAAACCTGTAACGTCATTCTTTATTTTTTAACTTGATTCATTACTTCTTCAGCAAAGTTTTCTTGACGTTTCTCCATACCTTCGCCTACTTCATAACGAGCAAAATCAGAAATAGTCGCACCTTTATCAGCTACAAGTTGCTTCACTTTTTGATCTGGGTCTTTAACAAAGCTTTGTTCTAAAAGGCAAATTTCTTCGAAGAATTTACCAAGGCGACCTTCAACCATTTTCTCAACGATGTTCTCTGGCTTACCTTCGTTAAGAGCTTGTTGTTTAAGAACTTCACGCTCTTTATCAACGGTTTCTGCGTCTACAGCGTCACGCGCTACAAAACGCGGGTTAACTGCAGCAATGTGCATAGCGATATCTTTAGCAAATGTTTCATCTGTTGTACCTTCTAATACAGTAAGTACACCAATGTTACCACCCATATGGATGTATGCACCAAAAGCATCGTTATCTGTTTTTTCAGCAATAACAAATCGACGAAGAGATAATTTCTCACCGATTTTAGCAATGTTATTGTTAATGAATGTTTCAACAGTTTCACCATCACCATGTAATGGTTGTTGAAGAGCTTCTTCAAGATTCGCTGGTTTTTGGCTTAATAAGTGTTTAGCTAATTCATTAAGGAGCGCTTTAAATTGATCATTTTTAGTTACAAAGTCAGTTTCACAGTTGACTTCAAATAATACAGCTGTATTACCTTCTGTTAAAGTGAATGCAGAACCTTCTGCAGCAATACGATCAGCTTTTTTAGCCGCTTTTGAAATACCTTTTTCACGTAGGTAATCAATCGCTTGGTCCATATCACCATTTGTTTCTTGTAGTGCTTTTTTACAGTCCATCATACCTGCGCCTGTTTTTTCACGTAATTCTTTTACCATACTCGCTGTTACTGTCATGTAAAATTCCTCCTTAGATTATAAGTTACTTCGACGTCGCTTTAAAAAAGGTGATAAAAGGTTACCCTCTTATCACCTCCGTTAACGTTTTACTCTTCTGAAGCTACTTCTGAAGCTACTTCTTCAACAGTTTCTTCAACAACTTCTTCTTCACCTTGTTTTACTTCTAAAATAGCATCCGCCATTTTACCAGTAAGCAATTTAACCGCACGGATTGCATCATCGTTTGCAGGGATGACATAATCAATCTCATCTGGGTCACAGTTAGTATCAACGATACCAACAATCGGAATATTTAATTTATGCGCTTCAGCTACCGCAATACGCTCTTTACGAGGATCAACGATAAATAAAGCATCAGGAATTTTATTCATTTCTTTAATACCGCCTAGGAATTTAACAAGACGATCTTTTTCTTTAAGAAGTCCTACAACTTCTTTCTTTGGAAGGACATCAAACGTTCCATCTTCTTCCATGCGCTCAATGTCTTTAAGACGGTTGATACGCTTACGGATTGTACCGAAGTTAGTTAAAGTACCACCTAACCAACGTTGGTTGATGTAATATTGACCTGAACGGATAGCTTCTTCTTTAACTGATTCTTGGGCTTGTTTTTTCGTACCAACGAAAAGAACTGTCCCACCATTTTCAGCAACTTCTTTAATGAAGTTATAAGCTTCTTCCACTTTCTTAACTGTTTTTTGTAGGTCGATAATGTAGATGCCGTTACGCTCAGTGAAGATATATTTCTTCATTTTTGGGTTCCAGCGACGTGTTTGGTGTCCGAAATGTACACCAGCTTCAAGTAGTTGTTTCATTGAAATAACTGCCATGATTTTGTTCCTCCTAATAGGTTTTTATTTTTCCTCCGCTAATATCCTCAATTTAAAAAACTTAATTTCTTAAGCACCATTTTAAATCTCCGCTAGCGTGTGTATTTAACACCGAGGACTAATATATCACATTCAGCTTCCTAAGGCAAGCCTAATCCATTATTTTTTATGGAATTTAATGATAAGCTCTACTTCAGTTTTCCCTCTATCTAGCGCCTTAGCTATTGCCTCAGTTGTTTGACCTTGTTCATAACGGGATATAATCTCAGCTTGATACGATTTTTCGTACCCCTCTCTTTTATCAATCACTTCATCAACGAGTGGAATATAATCAGTATTATTATTTTCTTTAGTGGTATCACTATCTTTCTTTGACATCGATTGCTGTTCTAAATCATCATATTGATCTTGTTTTTTTGACGTTCGATAATCATTGGAAAAGTCGGATTTATTGCGTTGTGGTGATTTAGCTATATAGCTCACCAGTCGGTCATTTTCCTCTTTTATTTCAATAAGGTATGACATGAGCAGCTGTTCTAGTTCTTTCTTATCTGATTGAAATTTGTGTTGGTCTGCTTCAAACCGTTGTTGTTTTAAATAATAGTGTCTTAGTACAATAAAAGTTAAAACGTGCAGCAAGAAGCTAAAGAAAATCAGTAAATACTCCATATACACTCCCATCTTTCCACTTTATCCACGACTATTAAGCGGTGCAATCGTAATTTCACCTTCTTCTAAATAGATAGTAGAATATTTATATGCCTTCTTTGTTGTTTCTTGATATTTACCAAAGCAAAGCTCTACATTGGGATAGATTGTTCCTTTAGTAATTAACATGGCTTCATTTTCCTCACCAATTGACACGGTAAGGGATTCTTTTTTCTCATTGATTTTATTTAATTTTTGTTCTGTTAACTGAAGCGTATTTTTTTGTTTTAGCAACAAAATACGCTCTTTAGAATTCAATCCGCCTGCTTTCGCTTTCGCTGCTAAACCATCACCTAATATCTTTAATTTTTTTATGTCTTCTAACAATGTGTCTCTGGCAAAATCAAGTTGTTTAACCAGTTCTAAAGATTTTTGGTTAACAGCAATTGCTACAGTTGTTTTTGTATCCATCTTATTGCCAATATCTTTTGCTTCAATTGACTCACCTGCCGAGCAAACACCACCAATAATATGACCTGCCTGACAATAAATATGGGCACCTGCTGTACATTCGCTATGTAAAATAGAATTATTCACATTAATATTTTGGCCCGCCGAAACAGTCGCTTGATTGATATAACCGATGTTGATATCGACACCTGCATCAATGACACCCTTTTTCATACCAACAATGCCTTCAGTAATATGAACAGACCCATTCGCCTTTATATGGCTTGCTTCGACGAGTCCGTGGATATATATATCTCCCGTCGCTTCAACAGAATAACCTTCAGGCACATTCCCTCGAATCGTCACCGAACCATCGAACTTAACATTTCCTGTTTTCATTGATAAATCATTTTGGACTTCATATGTATTAAACACACTTATTTTAGAACGACCAATACTTGGTTTACCGGTAATACTACTATAGAAACTAAGCGTTTTTTCATCATAGTAGACATTTTCTCCGGCTGTATACTTAACAGCCTTTGGTTTTTTTCCGTAAATCACTTTCCCATTTACTTTATAACCATTTTCCTCTGGAACTGGGCGTGTTATGATGGCAATCTTTTCATCTTTCTCAACGGTAGGTATCTTATGTATGTCTTTAAAACTCTCGCGTTCTTCTATGTTAATAGTATCTGATTCTTTAGTTAAAAATCGAATGGTCCCATCTATACCATCTATTGCCTCTTCACCTCTGGCGATTATCACAGGAAATTCTAGTTGGTCGTCTTGTGCAAGGATACGATCAAAAACGTGTGAAATAATACCTGTTTTAATCTGTTGACTTGTCAACCAGCGCTCAAACACCCCTTCATCAATAGGCTCTGGCCATTCTTCTTTAAGATTAAGCGTTGCTGTTAGCTCATCGTCTGACACCATTACCTCAAAAAACTCATCTAATGCTACCACAATCATCCGCCTTTCCATTAACAATATTAGTCATTACTTAAAACATGTTTTAATTTAAACACAGCTTGTTTATGAATTTGTGATATGCGTGAAGTTGTTAGATTAAGAACATGCCCAATTTCAGTAAAGGTTAATTCATCATAATAAAACAAGCTAATCACGAGTTGCTCATTCTTATTTAAACCTTTTATTGCTTGAGCCAAATCGCGATGATGTTCATCTTTCATTATAGCATCTTCTGGTGTTAATTGTTGGTTATCGATAATTGAGTGGCCAATACCTTCTTTAAAGTCATCCCCACTATCACCGCTTTTTTCTTCTATCGACAACAAATTACTAAATAAGTGGTCCTTCATTGTCTCTTCGACTTCTTGACGAGTAAGGCCAATATGCTGGCCCACCTCTTCAGCACTCGGGTCACGTTGAAGAGTTTGGGTTAATAGTTGAATCGCTTGTTCAATTTTTTTAGTTTTTTCTCTTGTTGAGCGTGGTAACCAGTCTTCTTTTCTTAAGCCATCAATTATCGCACCACGAATTCGAAAAGATGCATACGTATCAAATTTAAGGTCTCTTTCTGGTTCAAATTTATTTAAGGCATCAAACAAACCAAAAAAGCCCAAACTTCGAATATCATCCCGTTGGACATTTTTCGGTAGATGGACACTTATACGCTGCGCATGAAAATCAACTAGATATTGATAATGTTCAACAAGACGATTAGCTATGTCTGGGGCATGTGATACGCTCCACTTCTCCCATAACTGATCAATAGTATCCGTTGTCATAGTAATCGTCCCCCTTCTATAAGTCTTGTGTCCCTTGATTGACTGTGCGAATATTTAATAATAATGTTTCTGTTGAAAACTCTATCGTTCGACCGCTACTACCTCGAACATCTTGAGCAACTATTGGAATACGCTCGGTCTCTAAAAACTGTTTGACTGCTATAACATTACGCTCGCCTACCCGCAACATATCATTGGTTGAACTAAAAGAGAACATTTGTGCACCACCAGCAATTTTCGCTTTTAAATTGTGACGTTTAGCCCCTTTATCTAGCAATGTGTTAACAAGAATCGGCAATGATGTATCTGCGTACTTATATGGATTTAAATTATCTTTTTTAGCAGTAGTAGAATCCGGTAACATAACATGGGCCATACCTGCCATTTTTAAACGCGGATCATAAATCACTACACCTACACAAGAACCTAAGCCTGACGTTCTAAGGTTCATCGGTTCGTCCGCAAATTTCAAATCAGCAATACCAACTTTAACAATATGATCGACTAATGTTTTCATTCGTTATTAACTCCAAGCTTTTCAAATAAATGATCAAACGAATCCGGGTCTGGTAATAGAAAAAAATGGCCTTTGATAGGATCTCCTTCATCTTCATGGTCATCAATCAACGTATCAATCACCATTGCATAATCACTTACTTGAGAAATTTCTAGTAGACCTTCTGCCAGGATAGCTCCCGCCATATCAATCGTTAATAGTGGTATCGACGGTTGTAAACTTCCACCAATAAAATCAGATAAAGCAGAGAGATATGACCCTGCTAAAATATTACCGATTTCTTGTAGCGCTGATAGGGCCATTGGATTGTTTGGGTTACCAATAACTGAAAAATCATCAATACCTGTTAGCTGTTTAACAAAACTTTCTGCTTCTTCGGGTGACAAAATAAAAAACATTTGCCCAGGTGCATCACCTTCTATACGAAGAAAGACAGCTGTAATAATTTCATCAGGTCCACCGACTAAGTTCATCATTGATTCAAAATCGATGACACGTACCGATGGTACGTGCATATCAATTTTCTTATTGAGTAGTTTAGATAGGGCCGTTGCGGCATTTCCAGAACCAATGTTCCCTATTTCTTTCATAACATCTAATTGAAATGCTGTTAATGATTCTATTGAAGCCAAATCTTCACCTACTTTTCATCATTAAACTCTTTTAACACATCATCTGATAGAATTTCATCAATGTTTAAGAGAATAAGTAATCGTTCATTATATTTTGCGACACCGTTAATATAGTCTATCTTTACTGAGCCAACGGTTTCAGGAGTAGGCTCAATGGATTGACGAGGAATATCAATAACGTCGTAACAAGCATCAACTATCAACCCCACATCTTTATCATCATGTTGAATTATGATAATACGTGAAGCATCCGTTTCTTTTTGTATTGGAAACTTAAATCTATCACGTAAGTCAATCACTGGTGTTACAACACCTCTTAAGTTTAAAACACCCTTAACAAATGATGGCACACCCGGTATACGAGTAATCGGCATAATCCGTTCAATTGCGCCAACCAGTTCTACTGGTAAAGCATATTCTTCATCATTTAATTCAAATACGATTGATTTTAAAAATTCTGTTGCCATTGTTTTACCCCCTACTTAATTAGTGCATCTGTATCTACGATTAAGGCAACTTGACCATCACCTAGAATAGTTGCACCTGAAATCGCAAAGACATCCGTCAAATAATTGCCGAGTGATTTTAGAACAACTTCTTGTTGACCAATAAATGAATCTACAATTAACCCAGCCATTTTCTCGCCTTGTCTAATAATAACAACAGAATGGAAGTCATCCTCATCAGCATCACCAGGAACATCAAAGACGTCCGTTAATGAAACAAGCGGTACAACACGACCTCTGAAGTCGATCACTGGTTGATGATGAGCGGAAAGAATATCCTTTTTATTCACAATCGCTGTTTCGATAATCGAGGATAGCGGAATGGCATACTTTTCATTTTTAACTTCAGTTAACATGACTGATATGATTGATAAGGTCAAAGGTAATTGAATGACAAACGTTGAACCTTCATTATATTTTGAGTCAATCGTCATACTACCACCAAGAGATTCAATCGTGTTCTTCACAACATCTAAGCCTACGCCGCGTCCAGAAATATCAGAAATTTCATCTGCTGTTGAGAAGCCAGATGCCATAATTAACTGGAACACTTGCTGATCAGAATAATGTTTTGATTCTTCAAGTGTTAACACACCATTTCCAATGGCTTTTTTAAGTACTTTTTCACGGTCAATACCTGCACCATCATCAGAAATTTCAATAAAGACATGGTTTCCACTATGATAAGCATTTAATTTTAAAGTTCCTTGCGGACTCTTGCCTTTTGACTCACGTAACGATGGGGTTTCGATACCATGGTCAAGTGCATTACGAATTAGATGGACTAATGGATCGCCAATCTCATCGATTACTGTTCGATCAAGCTCTGTTTCTGCACCAAAGATTTGCAGATCGATGTCTTTATTTAAATCTTTAGCTAATTGACGTACCATGCGAGGAAATCGGTTAAATACTTGATCTACCGGTACCATACGCATTTTTAAAATAATATTTTGTAAATCACCTGAAATTCTTGACATATGTTCAACAGTTTCTTGAAGTTCATTATTTTTCAATGTTGTCGAGATTTGTTCGAGGCGTCCTCTGTCAATAACCAACTCTTCAAAAAGATTCATCAATGCATCTAATCGATCAATATTAACACGAATGGTTTTGCTAGAAAGTTGTGCTTTTTTCTTCGCTTTTTCTTGATCAGATGATTCACTAGGTTCTATTTCTGTAACAGACGCGTCCTCACTCTCAATACTTTCCGGCACGTTTTGATCATCTTGATCATAAGCTCTTACTGCCAGCTCTTTTACTTCTACGGTATCAATTTCAGATACTTTATTTATTTTCGCTTGAACATCTTCTTTGGAATCTTTTGTTACTAAAACGACAGTGAAGGAATAATCAAACTTCTCTTCCTCTAACTCTGGTACGGTTGGAGAAGATTTAATTACTTCACCCATTTTTTCAAGTATTTCAAAAACCATATATACTCTAGCGGCTTTAAGTAAACACGTTTCTTGAAGCGTTACAGTCACTTGATAGTTTTTGTAGCCCCGCTCTTTTGATTGTTGTAAAACAGTTAATTCAAAGTCATCAAGCATGAAATCTATTTCTAAGTTTTTTTCAAGCGAATCTGAAGTGCTGGGTGGTGTTGTTTCTACTGACTCACCGTTTTCCATTGCTTCTAGCTGGTTCACGAGTTGCTTTACGTCTTTTTTACCCTGTCCACCGTCGATAATGTCAAGTACCATCGCTTCAAGTGCATCAACCGCTTGGAATATAATATCAAGCATTTTTTCCGTCAATTTCACTTTGTTGTTACGAATAGCATCCAGTACGTTCTCCATCTTATGCGTTAAATCGGCTAAATCCTGATACCCCATAGTAGCAGACATACCCTTTAACGTATGGGCTGAGCGAAATATCTCATTCACTATTGATACGTCTTCAGGATTTTTTTCTAACGTTAGTAAATGATCATTTAATGCTTGAATGTGTTCTTTGCTCTCTTCAATAAATACGTCTAAATATTCGTTCATCTCCATCTGATTCACCTCTCACTTAAACTAATTTAACAATACGCTCACTGATCAGCGTTAATGGCTCAACAAAATCTACTAGTTTTGTTTTCTCCGCTGCTTGAGGCATGCCATAGACGACACATGTTTCTTTTGATTCAGAAATGACTTGCGTAAATGGATGATGTTCTTTCATTCTTATCATGCCATTTGTTCCATCTGATCCCATTCCTGTCATAATGACACTCACAAATGACACGCCAGATAATTCAGCAAGAGATTCAAATAAGACATCGACAGCCGGTTGATGACCGTTGCGATTTTCTTCTTTAGATATCTTGATGTGGTAACCTTTACTAGACTGTTTCACCCGCATTTGGAAACCTCCAGGCGCAATATAACAGACCCCCGGGTGAAGCACATCACCATTAGCCGCTTCTTTTACTTTTACTTTTGATAGCTGATTAAGTCGATCAGCAAGTGATTTAGTAAAACCAGCTGGCATATGTTGCACAATAACAACGGGAGCACGAAGGTCTTCCGGTAATTGTGTAATTACTTGTTGTAAAGCTCTTGGTCCACCTGTAGATGTACCAATGGCAACAATCTTTTTAAACGGCAATGGTTTATCATCTAGTTTCACCTCGGAAATATTTTTACTCGAGGGTCTTGGCACCATCTTTTTAATAGGTAAGGCTGGCATGTCACGTTTGAGTGTTTTAACTTTAACTTCGGCAGCTTCTAGCACCTTACTTATTATTTCGTCCTCTATGTCTTGAATGTTTAGAGAAATAGACCCAGAAGGTTTTGGAATAAAATCTACAGCCCCGAATTCCATTGATTCTAAAGTCTTATCTGCACCTTCCCGCGTCAGACTAGACAACATGACGACAGGTCTTGGATCATGTTTCATAATTTCTTTTAATGCCTGGATACCATCCATAATCGGCATTTCAATATCTAATGTAATGACATCAGGTTGATGTAATTTAATTTTTTCAAGTGCATCTTGTCCATTACGCGCGGTATCTATTACGTGAATACGGGCATGGTCTTCTAGAATGTTAGAAATCATTTTTCTCATAAAGGCGGAATCATCAACAACAAGTACATTAACTTTTTTCATCGTGATCTACCTCTCTCTAATTAGCTTTTTTAATTTAGTTATAAAACTTCTTGGCTGTTTACTATTCACACAATCAACATCCGTTTCATTTAAATACGTGTCAATAAGTCGATGCAGCTCTTTAGCTACCTTGGACTTCGGCTCACTCATAATAAATGGTTGTTGTTTCGTTACAGATTTGGAAACAACTGCATCCAGCGGTAATTGACCGAGTGCGACACACTCTTTATTAAGAAACTGTAATACAACACGCTTCAACCGTTCAGTCGCAATTTCACCTTCTTTAGATGATGTTGCACGATTCATAATTAAATAAAAAGGAAGCTCATTATTGCGGTGGTAAACATGCTTAATCATTGCATAGGCATCCATCATTGCGGTAGGCTCAGGTGTTGTCACAACAAAACATTCATCAGCCGATAAAATATAGAAGAGACTCTCTTTCGTAGCCCCTGCACCCATGTCGAAAAAAATATAGTCATAGCGATTTAACACTTCATTGAATTGCATTAAGAAAAAATTAATTTTTTCTTCATTCATCTGAAAAAGATCTGTCAGTCCAGAACCAGCGGTAATATAAGAAAGTCCTGTTGTTGTTGTCTCAATGACCTTTTCAATAGGTAGGTGTTGATTAAACATATCCACAATGGAATATTGACTTTGTAGACCTAGTAAAATATCAATGTTCCCCATGCCGATGTCTAAGTCGAAAATCAACACTTTTTTACCGCGCTCAACTAAATCAAGGGCAAAATTTAATGTGATATTCGATTTGCCGACGCCACCTTTTCCACTAATTACCGCGATCGTTTTTGCTTCTTTTCCAGTGTCATTCATTTGTTTTCTTAGCTGATGTGCTTGATCATTCATGTTGCGTTGTCCTCATTATCTTTGATGCCATATACTCTGGAGTTGCTCGTGTAATATCATCAGGTACATCTTGACCAGTTGTTACAAAGCTCACCCCAATATTGGCTGTTTTTACTAAATCCAGTACGACACCTAGTGTGTCTGTCTCATCTGCTTTCGTTAAAATAAATCCTTTTAAAGGGATGTTATCGAACTGCTGATAAATACTTAAAACATCTTTTGGTTTTGCGGTTAACGTTAGGACCAGGTATGTTTCGATATCTTTTGATAAATCAACAATACGACCTAATTCGCGAATATATTTTTCATCTTTAAAATTACGACCCGCTGTATCAACAAATACACGGTCATAATCTTGAAACTTTAGTCGTGCCATTTGATAATCTTCCACCGTATAACAGACTTCAATCGGAATATCTAATATTTTAGCATATGTTTTGAGTTGTTCAATTGCAGCAATTCGATACGTATCAGTGGTGATTAATGCGACCGATTGTTTATCTTCCATCAGACTCTTAGCTGCTAATTTAGCAATTGTCGTCGTTTTGCCAACACCGGTCGGTCCAACTAAGTGAACAAATTTCGATTGAAAACTCATGACGCCGGAGGCGGTCTCATAAAAGACGTTTTCAATCCGTTCATATACGTCACTTTTTATTTCTTCGTAAACAACATCATGATCACCATTTTTGTTTAGTATTTCTTCAACGAGTTGCTTCGATGTTTCTTTCGATACATCTGCTTCAATAAGTTCATGATAAATCCTGTCATAACCAGCAGGGAAGTCACTTTTTTGTTCCGTTGAATCTTCCATCCATTTTCTTAGTGATCTCAGTTCCTCTAATACAAGTTGTTGTTCTTTCTCGGTCTTTGTTTCTTTCGCTATAAACGTCTTTAGCGCATGGTCGGATGTGTGTTTTGGTTGTATTGTCGCAACCGGTTTCGGTTGTTTTTTAATTTGCCTAGGTGTTGACTGTCGATCAACCGCTGCAACAACTTCGATATGTTTCTTTTTAAACAAACCCATAAAGCCACCGGATTCGATCGTTTTACTATTTAAAATTACCGCTTCTGGTCCTAAGTCTTTTCTTACCTGTTGCATTACCTCAGGCATTGTTTTTGCTTGATACTTTTTTAATTTCATATGATGTTCACCACCCCTGCACTCTGTACGTCTAAGTTTGGTTCTAATTCATTATACGATAAAACAATAATATGAGGGAAAAATCTGTCTAAGAGTTGCTTCATATACATACGAATAGTCGGTGAACATAAAATAATTGGGTGCTCTTCAAGAAGTGAAATCTTCTCTATTTGTTCTTTGACTGCATGGATAATTCGCTGCTGTTTTTCTGGGTCTAAGGCTAAATAGTTGCCATGTTCCGTTTGTTGAACATGCTCGGCTATTGTTTGTTCAACTTCCCCAGCGACTGTAATAACTTTAAGTTGATGTTTACCCATTGTATACTGCTTCGTAATTTGCGGTGCTAATGCTTGTCTTGCATATTCACCTAATAACTCTGTGTCATTGGTCATTTTACCGAAATCAGCAAGCGTTTCAAAAATGACCGGTAAATTACGAATAGATACTTGTTCACGTAATAACTTTCCTAATACTTTTTGTACATCGCCCACCGATAATACATCCGGTGTGACTTCTTCTACCAAGATAGGGTAAGATTCTTTTAAATGATCAATTAATTGTTTGGTTTCCTGACGACCAAGTAATTGATGTGCATGTTTTTTAATGACTTCTGTAATATGGGTTGCTACAACTGACGGCGGGTCAACAACGGTGTATCCATTAAGTTCGGCGTCATCTTTCATTTCTTCTGTAATCCACTTCGCAGGCAGGCCAAAAGCCGGCTCCGTTGTATCTACACCATCTAATTCATCACTATCTAAACCGCCTGTCATCGCAAGAAAATGATCCAGCAATAATTCGCCTGTTGCTACTTCATTACCCTTAATCTTTAGTTGGTATGCATTCGGTTGTAGCTGGATATTATCTCTTATTCTAACAACAGGGATAACTAGACCTAACTCAATCGCTAATTGACGTCTAATCATGACGATACGGTCCATTAAATCGCCACCTTGACTAGCATCGACTAACGGAATAAGTGCATAGCCAAACTCAAATTCAATCGGATCCATACTAATTAAATCAACGACATTTTCTTGCGAACGCATATCTTCAGTCGTTTCTTCTTCTTCGATTTCTGCTTCATTCACTGGCTCTACCTTTGATGGGCGCTCCAGTAAGAAACCTCCCCCTATCAAAATAAGGGCGACGATAGTTGTCAATACGAATTGAATCGGCGTAAACACACCTAGTAAAAAGATAGTAATACCAGCAACATATAGCAGTTTAGGGTATTGCAATAATTGCCCTGTAACATCTGTACTTAAATTACCTTCAGATACAGCACGTGTAACGATAATACCTGTCGCTGTTGAAATAAGTAACGCAGGTATTTGACTTACAAGTCCATCACCAACTGTAAGTTGCATATATGTGTTAAGTGCTTCATTAAAACTCATGCCTTGTTGGAGCATACCAATGATTAAACCAAAAATGATATTGATCATGACGATAATAATACCAGCTATCGCATCACCTTTAACGAATTTACTCGCACCATCCATAGCGCCATAAAAATCTGCTTCTCGCTCAATCTTTTCACGGCGTTGTTTGGCCTGTTGCTCATTAATCAGACCAGCGTTTAAATCAGCATCAATACTCATTTGCTTACCTGGCATTGCATCAAGCGTAAATCGCGCACCAACTTCTGATACACGTTCAGAACCTTTTGTAATGACAAGAAATTGAATAATAATTAAAATGACAAAGACGACAAAACCAACGAGGGGATTACCTCCAATAACGAATGTTCCAAATGTTTCAACCACATTACCCGCTGAACCTGTACCCAAGATAGATCGTGTCGTTGAAACATTAAGACCTAAACGAAAAAGGGTCAGTAATAGTAAGAGCGATGGTAAAATCGAGAACTCTAGTGGTTCTGATGTATTCATCGCAACTAAAATGACAATGAGGGAAAGTGTAATATTAATTAAGATTAAAATACTTAATATAATGTCTGGTAGTGGAATAATTAACATCACGATAATCGTGATGACAAATAACACAACGGTTAGATCTCTTGCTCGCATAACGGTATACTCTCCTTACCCTCAGAAAACTAAGCTTTTTTCTCTAATCGATACACATAAGCAAGTATTTCCGCAACCGCTTGATAGTAAGACTCATCAATATCTTGATTTATCTCAACATCACGGTATAAGGCACGTGCTAACGGTCGATTTTCAATAATCATCACCTGGTGGTGATCAGCAATTTCTCTTATTTTTAGTGCGACATAATCTACCCCTTTAGCCACAACATAAGGGGCTTGATGTAAGGGATTAGTTTCATCATACTTAATGGCGACAGCATAGTGTGTCGGGTTTGTTATAATAACATCGGCTTCAGGGACTTCACTCATCATGCGGCTCATAGCCATCTGACGCTGCCGCTCTTTAATTTTTGATTTAATTAGCGGATCCCCTTCTATATTTTTATATTCATCTTTAATGTCTTGTTTAGACATACGAATGTTTTTTTCATGATCATAACGCTGGTATATGTAATCCAATACACCAATGATAAATAAACTGATAGCACCTGCAATACCAATGAATATGGTCGTTTCACCAAAAAATGCGAGTGCACTATCTAAATCTTTAAACGCTAACATTAACACCTCATCTTTACGTGACCACAAGACGGTCACTGTAACGACTGCAACAAAACTAATTTTAAGTAATGATTTGACAAGTTCCACAATGGCCCGTGGAGAAACTAACTTTTTAAATCCTGAGATTGGGTTAATTTTATCTAGCTTAAATTGGAGTGGTTCGGTGGTAAATAAAAAACCGATTTGAGCCAAGTTACTCGCAATTGCACTAATAAAGGCAACACCTAATACAGGCGCAATAGTTAAGCCAATATACCCAAGGACCTCAACGATTATAAGTTGAATTGAATCAAACGTTAATCCCCACTGCGTGTATTCTGAAAAGACTTTTATGAATAAGTTAGTCAACCTCATGCGTAAAAACGGCCCAAGTAGCATAAGACTTAAGAAAATAAAAAATAAGGCAATAGCGGTATTGATATCCTGACTTTTGGCGACTTGACCTTTTTTTCTTGTATCTTCACGCTTTTTAGGTGTCGCTTTTTCTGTTTTCTCGCCAGAAAAGAATTGGAGATCTAATTGTAAATAGGTCATTTCCTCAACCTCCAAGCAGTCGCATGATAATTTGCATCATTTCAAGTAAGTATGCAAATAGACGTTTGACTAAGTCAATATACAACATCATAAACATACTAAGAACAAATAATGATACCCCGATTTTCAATGGTATACCAACGACAAAAACATTGAGTTGCGGGACCGTTCTTGCAATAATCCCCATTGTTACATCAACCAAAAATAATGTCCCTACAATGGGTATCGCCATTTGAAAAGCTATAAGGAAAAGGTGATTAAACATACTTACTGCTGTAATTAACAGTCGATCTTGTCCGAGGTTGATCAATTGCTCAACGGATATTAAATCAAAACTATAAATAGCCCCTTGAATTAATAAATGATGTCCATCTACTGCCAGCAAGAACATCAAAGCAAAGATATATAAGTATTGTCCAATAACCGGTCCTTGCGCTCCCGTTTGCGGGTCTATGACATTAGCAATCGCAAAGCCCATTTGAAAATCGATGAAATTTCCAGCTATTTGAATAACGGTCATAATAATGTTAGCTACAAAACCAATCAATAAACCAATAATGACTTCTTTAACTAACAATACGACAAAAAATAAATCTAAGTTAATATCAGGTATGTCTATCGTAAACATTATCATCACACTGATAAACCCAGCTAAACCGATTTTAAATGGCGTGGGTATGTTACGATAGGAGAAAATCGGTAAGGTGACAAAAAAACCAATAAACCGACCAAATACAAGTAGAAAGACAGTGACCCAGTTTAATTCAATAATTTCCAGCATATTTATCTAATGACCGTTGTTAGGTTTTGCAATATTTCTGTAGTGAATTGAACGACTTGGGTTAGCATCCAAGGACCAAATATAACCAAACCAAACATTACCGCAACAATTTTCGGTATAAAAGCCAATGTTTGTTCTTGAATTTGTGTTGTTGCTTGAAAAATACTTACGAGTAAACCAACGACCAATGCTAATAATAAAAGTGGACCTGACACCATTAGTACCGTTGTAATCCCTCGTTCAGCTAGTGAAATAACTAATTCCCCACTCATGTTTTCGCCTCTTTCTAATTAAAACTTGACAGTAACGCTTCAGAAATTAAATACCAACCATCTACTAAAACAAATAATAACACTTTAAAGGGTAACGAAATCATTACCGGGGGTAACATCATCATACCCATCGACATTAAAACACTCGCGACCGTCATATCAATGACAAGAAATGGTATAAATATCATAAAACCCATCGTAAAAGCCGTTTTCAATTCACTAATAGCGAAGGCTGGCACGAGTGCAGTTAGAGGAATATCTTCGATTGTCTCGATTTCAGGGGCCTCTACATATGATAAAAATAACGCAAGATCTCTTTCACGTGTATGGTTAGCCATAAAATATTTAATCGGCGTACTTGCTAATTCATAGGCTTCTTCAATATTGATTTCTTCATCTAATAGCGGTGTTAGCGCCTGTTCATTAATTTCTGAGAACGTTGGCGCCATGATGAAAAACGTCATGAATAAAGCGAGTCCAACTAATAATTGATTCGGCGGCATTTGTTGCGTTGCTAGAGATGTTCTCGTAAAAGATAAAACTATGACAATTCGAGTAAAGCTTGTCATTAAAATTAATATCCCTGGCGCCAAAGAAAAGACCGTTAATAGTAGTAATAACTGAATTGAGGTAGTAACATTCTCAGGATCGGTTGAACTAAATATATCAATAAACTCATTCATCTTGATCATGCCCCTCAATGTTTCGTCTTATCTTTGATTGCTTTTTTTTCATTTGATCTAGCTCACCCTTAAATAAACTTGCGAATGATGCATCTGACGATTTTTGTTGATCTGTGTTCGTCGTTTTATCCGTATTACTAGTTTTTTGTTGTCCCCATACTTGAGTCACCTTTGATAATAGATCAGACGAAGGTGCTTGCCTATTGTTTATAATTTGCTCAATGAGAGCCTCGTCTTTTACTTCTGTCAATAAATCAACATTGTCACCGACGCCGAGTAAGTAGACCGTGTTACCAACTTTAACTAATTGGACCGATTTATTTAAACCGACAGATATACCCCCGAGGTTTTCTAATTGAGAGAGTTGACCTTGTTTGGCGGTGTATTTATTCATAAATTTTAATAACACATAAATTAACACAATGACAAGTACTAACGCTAAAATAAATCGCAAGACAAGATTAAATAAACTGATATTACTAGAATCGTTTTGAAATAGTGCTGGTGCATCTATATTAGCTTCGTCTTCGTCTTCGGTACTATCTAGTATATTTTGTGCTGGTGTATCCTCAGGCACTTCATTATTTATGGGGGGTTGTTCATAAGCATCTAGGACAGAACCATTATCATCTTCAGCAAAGATTTGTATTGGTCCCAAATATAATGCGATGAACATGCATAGAAAAATCAATCGTTTCATAATTTTATCCTAGCGCTTTATTTATAGCCTCTAACACACGGTCTGCTTGAAATGGCTTTACAATAAAGTCTTTTGCCCCTGCTTGAATAGCATCAATAACCATAGCCTGTTGTCCCATAGCTGAACACATAATGACCGTTGCGTTAGGATTGTGGGCTTTGATTTCTTTTAACGCTTGAATACCATCTTTTTCAGGCATTGTAATGTCCATTGTTACTAAATCCGGTGTCAATTCGGCATACTTTTCTACAGCGACTTGACCATTCTCTGCTTCACCTACAACATCAAATCCATTTTTAGATAAGATATCTTTGATCATCATTCTCATAAAAGCTGCATCGTCTACGATTAATACTCTATTTGCCATATTAATTTCCTCCTAAATAACGTCTCAGTTATTATCTTAATTTTTTAAGTCGATCACTTTGACTAATGATTTCTGTCACTCTGACACCAAAGTTCTCATCGATTACAACAACTTCACCTTGGGCAATTAATTTATTATTGACATGGATATCTACAGGTTCACCTGCTAATTTATCTAATTCCAAAATGGAACCTGTTGAAAGTTCTAAAATATCTTTTACAGCGCGCTTCGTACGTCCCAACTCAACGGTTACTTGTAATGGGATATCTAACAGCATATCTAAGTTACGTTTTTCTTGTTCTGGTAACTGAATAGGTTCAAATGATTGGAAGCTCGCCTGTTCAATATTTTGTTGATGAGACATCGGCTCACCCATACTCTTAGGCTGTCGTTGCTCGGTCTGTTGATAACTCACCTGAGGTGCTTGTGTATATGACGGTTGGGTATTGACTGGATGAACTTGTTGCTCGATCACTGGCTGTGACATTGTCTGTTGCTGAGTAGCTGGTTCAGCTTGTTTAGGCTGTTCTGCTGGTCCATTTAACAATTCATCTACCATTGCTTTCGCAAAAGTGGTTGGCAAGAGTTGCATGATTTTCGAATCAATCAATGTCCCGATTTTTAATTGGAAAGAAACTTTTACTAGAAACTCATCTGTAGGAATGTGCTTATCAGTTTCTTCTGTCCCAACTTCCAACATAACCGTTTGCGGTGGTGAGATGTCAATGCGCTTAGAAAACATGGTAGACATACTTGTTGCCGCAGTGCCCATCATTTGATTCATCGCTTCTTGCACCGCACTCATGTGGATTTCACTTAATTCACCTTGATCATTTGAACCATCTCCACCGAGCATCAAATCCGCAATAATTGCAGCATCTGATGATTTTAAGACAAAGAGGTTCTCACCTTCAAAACCCTCTGTATATTCAACCTCAACACCAACATGTGGGTGCGGAAACTCTTTTTCAAGTTGATTACGGCGTACAATTGAAATCTCGGGTGTTGTGATGTCTACTTTTTGGTTTAAAAGTGTGGCAAGTGTGGTTGCTGAACTACCAAAAGAAATGTTCCCTATCTCGCCAAGTGCATCACGTTCAATCTCCGAGAGAATACCGGACGTATCTTCGTTATCCGTTATATTATTTTGTTCTTCAATCTCTTCTTCATCTGACGTTCCGTTAAGTAGCGCATCAATTTCATCTTGTGATAACATTCCATCACTCATCATCGGAAGACCCTCCTTTAATTTCATCAATTACCTGCACAGCCACGTTATTTTTCTGACTTCCAGGTTGAACATAAAACAATGGTTCCTCACTTGATTTCATTATTAAAGGCTCTTCTATTGATTGATTTAACTTTAATACATCGCCCTTACTCAATTCAAGCAAATTTTCAACCGTAATACGTGTTTCACCTAACACAACACTTAGTTCAAGTTCCGTTGATGAAATATTTTTAGTTAATTTTTCATACTCTCCTGGTTTTCTTTCTTTTTGAGCTTCATTTTGCATCCAGTAATGCACTGATAGTCTTGGAATGATAGGCTCTAACACCACATGAGGAATACAAATGTTGATCATTCCACTCGTTTCACCAATTGTCGTATTTAGCGAGACGACGATGACTGTCTCGTTTGGAGAGACAAGTTGTAAAAATTGTGGATTGACTTCAAACTCTTCCAGCATTGGATCAATTTCTATCACGCTAGACCAAGCTTCTTGCAAATTGTCTAACGATTTTTCAAATAGATTCGACATAATAGTTGACTCTATTTCTGTTAGGTTCTCTATTTTATTTAGACTTGTTCCTCGCCCACCTAAAATACGATCTAACATGGCATAGGCAACATTTGGATTAATCTCAAAAATGATACGACCATTAAGTGGTTCCATACTAAAGATGTTTAATACTGTCATCGTTGGGATGGATCGAATAAACTCTTCATAAGGTATCTGGTCAACCGAAGCGACCGAGATATGAACATAATTCCGTAATTGAGCTGAAAAATAGGTTGTCAGCATGCGCGCATAATTTTCATGGATACGCGACAAGCTACGCACTTGATCTTTTGAAAACCTTAAAGCACGTTTAAAATCGTAACTGCGTATTTTCTTTTCTTTTTCTTCTTCTTTTAATTGATTGGCATCCATCTCACCAGAAGATAGCGCAGAAAGTAATGCATCTATCTCATTTTGGGATAAAACCTCATCTGCCATAAACTCACCTCCGATTCGGAGTCTTAAACTACTGAACGATCTTACTAATTAGATAGATGTCCGTAATTTCCCCTTCTTGCATTAACGTGTTCATTTCATCTTTTAATTGGTTTTCAAAACCTGTTAAGTCATTTTGTAGCATACTTGAATCCATTTCAACCGTTTGTTTGATTAAAATATTTCTAAATTGGAACATCCGTTTTTCAACTTCTTCTTTCGCATCAGCACTATCTGTGATCATATTGAACTGAAGTTGAGCGTAACGTTTATCACTTAAGTCAATATTAATTGACTCCGTCGTATAAGAAAACTTAATTTGCTCATCAATAGTAAGCGCTCGGTTAGGGTCATCTTGATTCCACAGAATGTAAATAATAGCAGCCATACCAAGAATAGAAATAACGACAAGACCGATAATGATATTTTTAAATAGTTTATTTGCCACTTTCTTCACCTACCTGTTGATGCCAAGGTAACATCCCTATTTTTTCATAAAACCTTTGCGACAACTTACTTACTTCTTTTTCTGTTTCTTTAACAAAATATTTTTTACCATTCACAAGTGTAATTGTCGTATCAGGTAATGATTCAACCTTTTCAATATACATTGCATTTAGTGTAAATGTATCACCTTTAAAATTAGTAAGAGTAATCATAGTTTAAGTGGGGAGTAAGTCTTTTAAGACTTACTCCATCCTCCTATCGTTTAAGATTAACAAGTTCTTGTAAGATTTCATCCGATGTCGTGATAATACGTGTATTCGCTTGGAAACCACGTTGTGCCGTAATCATATCCGTAAACTCTTCGGCTAAATCCACATTCGACATTTCTAGAGCACCAGAAACGATGGAAGCCGTACCATCAGATTCAGGTACAATTAAATCAGGAAGGCCAGCAACATCATTGCTCATCATACCATCATTAACGGATGCACGGAACATATTACCACCAATCTTTTCTAGACCTCCTGGATTAGAAAATTTAGCTAGGCGAATTTGACCTGCTACTTGTGTTTGACCATTTGGGTCAATGTAGTTGACCGTTCCGTTTCCTTGAATACTAAAACTCGCAGCATTTTCAGGTATGCGAATAAGTCCAGCATTACCGGCTGCGTTATTATCTCCAACTAAATATTGTCCGTTGGCATTAACAATATAACCGTTCGAATCTAAGTACATATTACCCGCCCTAGAATATTCTAAATTAACGGCACCCAAGTCAATCGGATGATTCAAAACAGTAGGATCCGTAGGTGCATTCACACCATTAGCAAAAATAAACATCCCATCACCCTCAAGTGCCATATCAAGAACCCTGTTCGTCGTTTGTCTGTTACCTTGTGTGTGTATATTATCTATTGAACCAAGTTGTGAACCGAGACCAACTTGAATAGCATTAATCCCACCCCTTATGTTTGTTGGTTCAGATGCGCCTGAGGTTGTTTGACTCATCATATCTTGAAACGTTGTTCGTGATTTTTTATATCCTACTGTATTAACGTTGGCGATATTATTTCCGACAACATCTAGCTGTGTTTGAAAACCCTTCATACCTGCAATACCTGAGTACATTGATCTTAACATGTGATATCCTCCTTCTTATAGCTATATCAGTCAGTCAATAGCTACAGATGCCTCCCATACTGGGTCCAGCATTAATCAATAATGATTGTTCCATTTATATTTGTGAAAATTTTCTCTGATGCTTCTTGTCGATCCATCATTGTAATCACGGTTTGATTTTTTGCACTTACAACAAGAGCAGCTTCATTGGTTAAAACAAGCGAATCTGTTATACCTTTTTGTTTTGCTTTTTCCACTTGTGTTGCAATAGACTGCCATTTTTCTTGATTTAGTACAATGTTTCGTTCAACCATACGTTCTTGCGCATGTTTGGTTAGCGTGAGTACAGACTTTTTTTGTTGCAAAACAGATTGAAATGTTTGACTCGGTTTTAATGGTTCTTTAATTTGCCTCGTTGAAGGCAACATAGCCTGTTTTGGTAGTGGATTAATATCAATCCCCATAACACCCTCCTATTCTGATAGACCTGGTGTTGAGACGCGTAAAATTTCATCGGTGTAAATTTTTTGATTATTATCAAGTTCAATAACAGCGAAGCCTTCTCTTTCCGATATGGCCTTAACTTGAGCTGTAACGACCTCTTTTGGCTCAACAATCTCTCCAGTCTTTTCATCGATTTTATAATAACTTACTTCTTTCCCAATCATATGGCTATACTGTATAACCGGTGATACTAATTGGTTGTTCACTAATTGTTGGATAGAGCTATTCATATTCATCATTTGTTCAAGTGATGAGAAAGTCGTCATCTGGGAGATGAATTCTTTATCATCCATAGGATTTAGTGGATCCTGATTTTTTATTTGAGCCATGAGTAGCTTTAAAAACTCTTCTTTACCTAATTCACTGCTTGGTGTTCTTTTTGGTTGATTACTTAAATAATAAGAAGGATCTATTTTCATATTGACACCTCTTCCTGATAAAGTAAGTCACTAAACCTTATGTCAGTATCTTCTTCATCTTCACTCCTACTTTTTGAATCGCGATGTGACGGTTCATGTTGCTCTTGTTCTTGATAATTGGGTAAGTCCGAAGGACTAACCGTCGTGACGTGTTCTTCTTGTTCAATCAATACTTGATGAGGTGAGAACATGTGTCGTAATTCACGGATATTTGATTCTAAAGCTTCTTTAGCCCCTGCAGATGAAGCAATTAATTTAACATAAATCTCTCCATCAATTTCTGACATTTCTACAGTAATTTGACCAAGGTTGTGGGGATTAAGTTGTAACGTCAACTGTTGATGACCTAACATCCCTTTACCTACATGCATTTTTGCTAATACTTGTTCAAATTGTTGTAATAACTCCTCATTAAACGTCTGTTGATGCGTTAATGCAGTTTGACTTAATTGAAGCGTTAACTGCTCAAGCGGTGCAGCGTCTTTAGACACAGCGAAAGACTCCGCAAAGGTTTGAGGTGCTTTTGGCGTCTGACGACTTAACGCTTGTTGTAGCCATTTACTTAAATCCTCAGGCGTTACTTTACTATGCGTGCTATATCCTTTTTCAGACATAATTGTTTTTAATTCGAATTTAGTAAGCAATGTTTTTACTAATTGCTCTTCTTCACTCGTTAATTTTTTTGAAAGTAAGGCATTTTTCATATCTTGAGGCAAAGATGAAAGTTTATCTAACAACTGCATCCAGTCTTTATTAGTCAACTGCTCAAGATCTGTTTCTCCAAGTAATGATGAGATTTCAAGAAGCACAAGTTGTAATGATTGCCAACTACCATAATGCCCTAGATTCATTAAGTCTAAATCATCAGTAGAAAGATCAAATTCCTCAAGAAGGGCTGCTAGCTCCGAACTTACTTCTTCTGGTAAAACATTTTGCATTAAGTCATCTGTTGATTTTGGTAATGTGAGTAAAAGACCTAAAACATCTTGAATTAGTCGCTCGTCATTTAGTGGTAACAGTGTGATTACTTCACTCATTTCCCCTAAATCACCAGAAACGAGTTGGCGAATCGACGCGTTTTGTTGATGTGACGTGACCTTTAAGACATTTGTTGAATCACTAGGTTGAGATTGATTCAATAACTGCTTAAATGTTTGATTATCCTTCACGGACGTCTGATTTTGCTGATGTTGTACTTTTGGTGGAGTCGTTGCCAATGGCATCTGTTTAAAAAACATATCAATCGTATTCACTTTTTCACCTCCCTTCAATAATCTGTCATTGCTAATTATTAACTAATAGCTCTGTTAATTCTGCAGCTTTGAGTGGTTCCATATTCGCAAGAATCTCGCTTCGATTGTCTGAAGGTAAAGCTTTTAGAATATCTACAGCGATTTCCGTTGTTGTTTCGGTAAGAATACCCGCCGCATTTTTAGGACGCATCTCGGTGTATGTTTTAACGATATCTTCTAACTGGTTTGTCTGTTCTGTTTGATCAATAATTTGAGACTGATATTCAGCTAGTTGATTATTTAAATCAACAATTTTTTGTTCTAATGCCTCAATTTCACTGTCTTTTTCTGTAGCTTCTGACATGAGTCGATTTAACTCAGATTGATAATCTCCAACTTGGGCTAAATAATCAGCTTCCATTCTTTCAAATCTAATATCATCATCTGTAGTGATGAGTCTGTTAACACCCGGTAAACGATTTAAAAAAGCTGTCGTGTTTTTTACTGGCTCCATACCTAAAAGAGAGAGCACTATGTAAATAATCGTCACAGATAGGATGAGCGGTATCATGGCTAAAACCAAATAACTTAACCAACTTCTTTTTGACTGTTCTTTTTGTTTCTTCGCCATAATTTCACCGTTCCCCATGATTAAAATATTGTCGTATTGAAGCCTCATCAAGCATTTTGTTTTCATTCTCTTTTTCTTTGTTTTTAATAACTTCCCATTTTCGGTCAATAATTTTTTCGAACTTCTTCACTTCAACATGCTGATCTGTCAGCTCGGATCGTTTATTTTCCATAATGACACGTTTTTCGCTCACATTTGCTTCTACATGTAATATACGTTGTTTTAATTGCTGTAAGTACGTATGATGTGTCATAAGTGTTGTGACAGAACCAGATGAGTGCAGTGTCTGTTGGTATTTTTCTTCTATTGTTTCTTTTTGTTTTAGCAGTTGATATAATTCCTCAGCAACTGTTTCAAATGCTGACACGGCGGACTTATATTCAAGTTGCGCCTCATTTTTTAAATTCTCTTGGTGTGTAAGAATCTTTTCAAACGCATGAACGTTTGTCATGTGATATTACCCCCCATATAGTAAGGATTCTATCTGACTCATAGCTGTCTCTCGAGTGCAGTCTTCTTCGATACCTTGTTTTAAAAACGAAATAATTTTCGGGTGTAAGGCAATGGCTCTGTCGACTTGCGGGTTTGAACCGCGTTTATACGCACCGATTTGAATGAGCTCATAATTTTCTTCGTAGCTTGATAAATAAGCCCTTAGTTCATTAGCTAATTTTTGTTCTTTTTCTGTTGTAATTTGCGGCATCACCCGACTAATCGATTTAAGTACATTCAGTGCCGGAAATTGACCTCTTTCTGCTAATTTACGGTCAAGGACAAAGTGGCCATCTAAAATGCCCCGTGTCGTATCAGCGATTGGATCATTTAAATCATCACCATCAACAAGAACAGTATAAAAAGCGGTAATCGTTCCCAAGTCACTCGTACCTGTACGTTCTAATAACTTTGGCAAAACGGCAAAGACTGAAGGTGGATAACCTTTAGTTGTTGGTGGTTCTCCAGTAGCCAAGCCTACTTCTCGTTGAGCCATTGCCACACGCGTCACAGAATCCATCATTAAGTTGACATTTAAACCACGATCTCTAAAATATTCAGCTATTGCTGTTGCTGTATAAGCACCTTTTATACGCATTAATGCTGGTTGATCTGATGTAGCTACAACAACAATCGATTTACTTAATCCTTCAGAACCAAGATCTTTTTCAATAAATTCTCGCACTTCTCGTCCTCGCTCACCGATTAAAGCAATAACGTTAAGGTCCGCTTCACTATTTCTTGCAATCATTCCGAGTAACGTACTCTTTCCAACCCCACTACCAGCAAAAATACCGACACGCTGACCTTTTCCAACTGTTAATAGCGTATCAATGGTTTTTACGCCAATTTCAATTGGTTCTAAGATTCTTGGGCGTTTTAGGGGATTAGGCGGTGATTGTTCCGTGTTTATTGCGACAAGACCATGTGGTAACATCGTATCATCGAGTGGTTGACCAAGGGCATTCACAACTTTCCCAACTAAACGTTGTCCGACTTTTACTGACAATGGTTGGCGGGTCGCTTCTACTAAACTTCCTGGCCCGACATCATTTATTTCAGTGTAGGGCATCAATACTACAACATCATCATTAAAACCGACAACTTCTGCCATGATTTTATCCCGTTGTGATGTATGAATATAACAAACTTCCCCCATTTTTACATTAGGACCCGTAGATTCAATCATTAATCCGACCACGCGTTTAATTTTCCCAAAGTGTGAGTATGTTTCTGTATGCTCTAGTGATTGAATCAGTTGATTAATGTCCACGGTTCATTTCCTCCATCGTATCAGATAGGGTTTGGTGGATTTTTTCAAGCTGACGGTCCACACTAATATCAAGTTGGCCTGATGGCGTTTCAATCACACAACCGCCAGTAGACAATGAATCATCTGGCAATACAGATAACATGACACCCTCGTTTAGTACGCGGGCGAGTTCATCTGTCTGAGAATGGATCAATTCAAAATCCGTAACACTCGTTCTAATACGTATAATCGTTTGGTTGTGGTATGTTTTTATCGCTTCTTTTACAATTGGCAACATAGCGTCCTTTGTCAAAACAGCATCAAATACGACTTTTTTCGCAACAGCCATAGATAATTCAACTATTTCTTGATTTGCTTGTTCAATGATTAGTTCTCGCTCTTTTTCTGCTTGATGGATAATGTCATTGGCCAGATTAATACGTTCTTTAAAGTCAACTTGCGCTTGATTTTCTCCAGCGATATACCCTTCTTGAAAACCTTTTTGTTGCGCAGCTTCTTCTAACAACTCTCTTTCAGAAATCCACGTTGTTTTAGCTTGCTCAATATCTTCATCTGCACGCTTTCGGTTCAATTCAATCGTGTCTTTTGTCGTTTTTAATTCGGTTTTCAGGTAAGCAAGTTCATCTAATAATTGTTTTTTTCGTTCCAATAACTGATCAACTTCAGATAAAGCATCGTTTTGCTCTAATTGGCTTTCATCTGCTATTTTTTTTTCAGCTACTTTAAATTGAATCGGTTTTAACTTAATTTCACGTGGTTTTAGTGGTTTAAAATCAGACAATGATATCATCTCCTCCACCACGTGCAATAACAATTTCACCTACTTCTTCTAATCGGCGAATTGATGCCACGATACGTGTTTGAGCTTCTTCAACATCCTTAAGCCTAACTGGTCCCATAAACTCCATTTCTTCCTTGAATGTTTCAGCCATTCTTGATGACATATTACTGAAAACAATATCTTGTACTTCTTCACTGGCAACTTTTAAGGCCAGACGCAAGTCATCATTCTCAACTTCTCGAATGACTCGTTGAATCGCACGATTATCAAGTGTCACAATATCTTCAAAGACAAACATCCGTTTCTTGATTTCTTCTGCAAGCTCTGGGTCTTGTATCTCAAGCGCATCGAGAATCGTTCGCTCAGTAGAGCGATCCACACCGTTTAATACTTCCACGACGGCCTGGATGCCTCCTGTTTGTGTATAATCTTGAGTGACTGTCGACGAGAGTTTTTGTTCTAAAATCCGCTCTACTTCATAGATAATTTCAGGAGATGTTGAATCCATTAAAGCAATACGTCTAGCAATATCTGCTTGCATCTCTTGAGGCAATTCAGACAAAATTTGTCCTGCTTGTTCGTTGTCTAAATAAGATAATACAAGCGCAATCGTTTGCGGGTGTTCCCCTTGAATAAAGTTTAAAATTTGACTCGGATCGGTTTTTCTAGCAAAATCAAATGGTTTGACTTGTAAAGATGACGTCAAGCGATTAATAACCGCCTGAGCTTGTTCAGCCCCTATAGCTTTTTCAAGGACTGTTTTTGCATAAGCAATACCACCTTGGGCTATGTAGTCTTGCGCTAGAGCAATCTGATGAAATTGTTCTAGCACATTCTCTTTTTGATTCGCATCTACTTTTTTAACACCCGAAATTTCAAGTGTTAGTTTCTCAATCTCTTCCTCGGTTAAATGTTTATAAATTTGAGCAGAGACATCTGGCCCGAGTGAGATTAAGAGAATTGCTGCTTTTTGTCTACCCGTTAATTCTTGTTGTTTCGCCATATCATGTCCTCCTACTCTTCAGAAATCCAACTACGTAATAATTTTGCAAAGTCATCTGGCTTTTCTGTCGCCATTTTTGCTAATTGTTTACGTTTAATGGAACTTTCTGTATCTTCCGGTTCTTCAATGTCTGGTATTTCTGCCGTTCTTACTTCTTCAGTCAATATCATTTCTTCTTCTGTTAGTTCGTTTTCTTTCGATCTTCTCACTAACAACACGACAATAACTGCGATAAGCGCCAATAAGACGACACCAATCGCCACATAAGCCCAGATAGGCAAATTAAAGCCTCCTTGGTCTGTGTCTCTTGAGATTCCATTAAAGGTTTGGAATACGATAGAAGATTTATCCGCAGGATTAAACTCAGCAACATTACCATCAATTGAGGTGGAAATAATTGAATCGAGGATAGATTGAATGCTAGCCTCTACTTGTAGCTGTTCTTCCGGTGTGAGTATTTCAATATTACCTTCTTCATCAAATGTTGTCTTTGTGTTATCAACGGCTACTTGAATGCCTAAATCTCTTAAACGATAAGGACTTTCACTAATTTCTCGTTGGATACGATTAAATTCATAATTAATGGTGTCTTGTTCTAATTCATATTCCCCGATACCACCTTCTGCGACAGGATAATTCGTTACATCCTCTTCACCTGTACCAGCCGCAGCATCCATGGCCCCTTCACCAGCATATGATTCACGGATCGTCTCTAAACTGATCGGAATCCCTTCCATCGTTTCTTCATTAACGGGTTCTACAAGTTGTTCCACTCGATTTTCTTGTGTGAAGTCTAAATCAGCCGTAACGGTCGCAATAACTTTATCCGGACCGAGCATGACCGATAACATTTGTTGCACACGTTGTTGCAAATCACGTTCTATTTCTTTTTTTATCGCTTGCTGTTGAGCAAAGAGATCCGATGCTGAATGCATATTTTCATTATCTAGTTGGTAATAATTAAAGTATTGATCCATAATGACGATATTATCAGTAGTAAGTTTCGGCACTGCTTTTTCTACGAGGTGATAAAGTGCTCTTACTTGATCGTTATTAAATTGATGTCCTGGTTCGAGGATTAAATTGATTGCAACGGATGTCGAATCAGTTTGTTCAGTGATAAAAACGGATTCTTCTGGCAAATTAATCATGACATTTGCCTGGTTTATTCCCGAGAAACCTGATAATAAATTACCTAATTCCGATTGCATTGCGTCAAGCTTAATCATGCCAAACTCGTTATCTGTCACACCCCACGAAGTATTAGCACTAAAAAAACCATAATCAATTTGACCAGAATCAGGGATTCCTTGAGCTGCTAATTCAACTAATAATCCCTCAGCTTGTCCTTCTGGGACATAAATGGTCGTTCCACCATTTCGCACTTCATGCTGAATACCACGAGTATCAAGTTCAACTTTCACTTGCCCTGCCTCTTCAGCCGACAATCCTGAGTACAGTTGTACCATAGGTGTCCTAGAAAAAAAGATTGTACCGCCAATTACTATAATTAAAAACAAAAGTGCTGATATACTTATCAAGCTTTTTTGCTTCGTTGATCGTTGACGCCAGAAGGTTTGGATTTCTTGTATTTGTTGTAATAATTTCTCTTTCATTCTGCGCCTCCATACCAATAAAATCACATATTTTCTATAATTGCATACGCATCATTTCGTTATATGCGTTGACTGCTTTGCTTTGAATCTCTACAGCTAAATTTAGGCCAACAGATGCCTTTTGAGCCGCAATCATCACATCATGTAAATCATCAATCTGGCCATTGACCAATTGATCTGTCTTGAGTTGCGAGTCTACTTGAAGTTGATTCACTTCGTTTAACGCATCGGTTAAGACATTTTTAAACGATGTTGATGCTTGTTTAGTTTCATTTAAACTATGTGTGTTTATCGTTGGAGCGCTTAAAGGTTGAATGAAATTTGCTTGAATACTCATCATATTCCTCCTCTACTACTTCCCGATTTCAAGTGCTTTCATCAGCATACCTTTTGTCGCATTAAAGGCTGTCACATTCGCCTCATATGAGCGGGTAGCACTCATTAAGTCTACCATTTCTTGCAAAGGGTCAACATTAGGCATTTGTACATAACCTGCTTCATCCGCATCTGGATGATTTGGATTATAAATTGTAACAAATGGTGCATCATCCTCTGTAATACTCGCAACTTTAACTCCATCTAATGCAGCTGATCCTTTATTTCTGATTTTAGAAAACTGATGTTTAAAGTTGGATGAATCTGAGGCTAAATTGACAATTTTACGTCGATAAGGTTCGAACTCACCATCCGCATTGATACGAGCACGGGTAGAGTCAGCGTTCGCAATATTGGCTGATACAGTATCCATTCTTAAACGTTGCGCTGTTAGCGCTGAGCTGCTTAGATTCATTCCATTAAATACTGACATGATTAGCTTCCTCCTCTAATAACCGACTGCAAACTATTAAACTGCCCATTCATTCGATCAATCAGAGCATTATAATATATTTGATTCGTGGCTAAATTAGACATCTCTTTATCGACATCAACATTGTTTCCATTATGGTTATAAGCTGTTGTCTGATTTGTTCTTACTTTAAAAGCTGTCGTCTTATCATTAAAATCATAATGTTTTTCGTGTGAGCGTTTCGTTTCGAATCCCTTGTTTAATTTATCATCTAAAACTGCCTTAAACTCTACTTCTCTCGCTTTATAATTAGCTGTGTCAACGTTTGCTATATTATTAGCAATCGTTTTATTATTTAATGCTGCATAATCTAACCCGTGTTGTAGCGAGTCGAATGTCCGACTAAAAAAAGTCATCTTAGTCCTCTCCTTATGTAAGGTTTTCAATAGTCAATCACTAGTCATTGTAGATGAATTCCTTATAAAAGTCTATGTTTGATAAGGCTTTCAATATATGGACGTAAACCGCATTTTTACCTAGGCCACATATGTTTTTTAAGTCAATATGACCATTGATTTATCAGATTATTCACATCTTACTTTAATTGAATTCTCATTACACATTAATGTTCCATAAATTAGGTTGAAACAAGTAAAAAAATGGATTTCGACATTCCATATAACTGTATCCAATTCCTTAATTTTGAAACTAATTTTACCCAAACTTAACATATAGGTCTATTATATCATTTTACTTGTTTTGTACCAGCTTTTTTCTTTAAAACGACAATTTTTCCGAACAAAAGTTAAAATACCTACTAATTTTTAACTGATGTTTCCGCTAGTTCATATATATGTAAGATTTAATACGCCTCATAAGTTCATTGCCCTACACCTTTTGTACGAACACTTTAAATGACTATTCTGCTCTTTTCTGTTATAGAGCCTGCATTATATTAGAACACCAAATATTATACAATTAAAAAAGACACTAACCTAAACGATTAATGTCTTTTCATATATGATTCTTTTCGAATTAATTTGACGATGATTTTAATTTATGCAATTCAACTAAGAATTTATCATTTAAAACTTTAATGTATGTCCCTTTCATTCCTAAAGAACGCGACTCGATTACACCAGCACTTTCTAACTTACGCAAAGCATTAACTATAACAGATCGCGTAATACCTACACGGTCGGCGATTTTACTTGCAACGAGCAACCCTTCTTTACCATCAAGCTCAGCAAAGATGTGCTCAATCGCTTCTAATTCGCTGTAAGAAAGTGAACTAATTGCCATTTGAACAACCGCTTTTGAACGAGCTTCTTGCTCGATCTCTTCTGATTTCTCATGTAAGATTTCCATACCTACAACAGTCGCACCATACTCTGCCAACAATAAATCATCATTGTTAAAATCTGTGTTTAAACGACTCAATATGAGCGTTCCTAGACGATCACCACCACCAATAATAGGTACAATCGTCGTTAAGCCACCGGCAAATAAATCTTTATTTTCAATCGGAAACGCCGTGTAAGGACTATTAATATCCATGTTTGATGTTGTTTCTTTAATATTAAATAAACTTTCGGTGTATTCCAATGGGAATTGACGTTCTTCAAGCATCGCTTTCATGCGTGGATTTTCAATTTGTTGATTGATAGAAAATCCTAATAACTTCCCTTTACGACTTACCACAAAAATGTTGGCACTCATTATTTCTTGAAGTGTTGATGCCACATCATTAAAATTAACAGACTTCCCTGTTTGGCCTTGTAAGATTGAATTTATTTTTCGTGCACGTTGTAATAATTCCATAGTTATCCTCCATTATTATAAAATAAATTGACTTAAGTCTTTATTTTGCGCAATCTTTGCTAATTTTTCATCGACATATTTAGGGGTAATTTCAATTTCTACCATCGCCATTCGATCTGCCTCAAATGATAAATCTTCTAACAATTTTTCCAAAATGGTGTGTAGGCGTCTTGCCCCAATATTGTCTGTTTCTTGATTAACATGAAAAGCAACTTCAGCTAATCGTTTTATCGCCTCATCCGTAAAGGTGACAGTGACCTCTTCTGTTTTCAATAGCGCTTGATACTGTTTCAACAATGCATTAGATGGTTCTGTAAGAATTTCAACAAAGTCATCAACAGTTAATTTTTCTAATTCCACCCTTACCGGAAATCTTCCTTGTAATTCCGGAATTAAGTCGGATGGTTTAGACATGTGAAAGGCACCCGCTGCAATAAATAAAATATGATCTGTCTTAACAGGACCATATTTCGTCACAACCGTAGAGCCTTCGATGATTGGCAAAATATCTCGTTGCACACCTTCTCGGGAGATATTCGCCTCACGTGATGATTGACCAGCTACTTTATCAATTTCATCTATGAAGACGATGCCGCTGTTCTCAACGCGATCACAAGCTGTCTGATAGACATCATCAAGGTCTATCAATTTAAGTGCTTCTTCCTGTTTTAACAGTTCTCGTGCTTCTTTTACCGTTAATTTTCTTTTCTTCATTTTCTTTGGCATCATCTGCGACAACATGTCTTGCATTTGTTCCATGCCTTGATTTACTCCGGTATCGAACATGCCCATCTGATGTTCTTCGATTTCAATTGTAACCAAAGTATCTTCTAATTCTCCAAGTGCCAATTGCTGTTTCATTTGTTGGCGTTTTTTTAGCTTGTCTTCTGTAGGCTCTGATTCTTCTGTTGCTGTCGATTCTTGATTAAAGAACATTTCAAATGGATTTTTAATCGTGTTCCCACTTTTCTTACCTGTTGGCACTAAGCAGTCAAGCAAACGATCATTGGCCAGTTTTTCAGCTTCATCTTGGACTAATGCCGTCCGCTCGTCTTTTTCTAATCGAATACTCGATTCAACTAAATCGCGAATCATCGATTCGACGTCGCGCCCGACGTAGCCAACCTCTGTAAATTTAGTCGCTTCAACTTTGATAAATGGCGCGCCTACTAATTTAGCTAATCGACGAGCAATCTCTGTTTTCCCTACGCCTGTAGGTCCAATCATAAGGATATTTTTAGGTGCAACTTCATCTATTAAATCTGGGCTAAGCCGCATCCGACGATAGCGATTCCTTAATGCGACGGCGACCGATCGTTTCGCTTGTTGTTGACCAATAATGTACTGATCAAGTTCAGCAACGATTTCTTTCGGTGTATATTCTTTATTCATTGACTCACCTCTAATTACACTAATTCCTCAATGACTAGTTGGTCATTGGTATATACACATATCTCACCAGCAATTGTTAGAGCATGCTCTGCAATGTTTCTCGCTGTTAAATGAGGTGCATAACGTTTTAGACTACGACCGCTCGCCAGTGCATAATTTCCACCGGAGCCAATCGCTAATATGTCATCATCTGGTTCAATAACTTCACCCGTCCCTGAGACGAGTAACATTGTTTCTTTATTCATGACAATTAACATCGCCTCTAGTTGACGCAACGCTTTATCACTTCGCCATTCCTTTGCCAATTCCACTGCGGCTCTTGTTAAGTTACCATTAAATTTCTCTAAATAAGCTTCAAATTTTTCGAATAATGTAAAAGCATCTGCAACCGAACCTGCAAATCCAGCTAATACATTGCCGTTAAATAATCGACGTACTTTTTTCGCTTTATGTTTCATTACGACAGCGTTCCCCATCGTGACTTGTCCATCACCACACATTGCGCATTGGCCGTTGTGCCTTACAGCAAAGATGGTTGTTGCATGGAATTGTTGCGTCATAACTTCACCTCATTTATTTCCTCTTAGCTCGTGGATGACTATTCATATATACATCCTTTAAACGATCTTTCGTTACATGTGTATATAGCTGGGTCGACGAAAGATGTGCGTGACCCAAAAGCTCTTGAACGCTTCTTATGTCTGCACCTTCATTGAGCAAATGCGTTGCAAACGTATGTCTTAGCGCATGTGGATGAACATGAGCCGTCAGAGCAGCTTGATCTGCCAACTTATTTAAAACTAACCGCATCCCACGCACTGTAAGAGGATTTCCCTTCGCATTTAAAAAAACTGCGTCCGTTTTATTGTCTTTAATTAATTGTCCTCTACCGTTTTTAATGTAACGTGTTAAGGCAGCTTCAGCATATGTTCCTACTGGAATGTAGCGTTCTTTTCTGCCTTTACCTAAAACTTTTACGGTGTGAAGTGAGAAATCAATATCACTTAAAGTTAACATTTGACATTCACTCACACGCATCCCTGTGGCATAAAGTAACTCAAGTAACGCTTGGTCTCTTTGTCCTAATGGTTGCGATAAATCACTTACCTCAAAGAGCTGTTCAAGCTCCTCGCGATACAAGAAATTCGGTAATTTTTTACTTTGTTTAGGTAGCCGCGTCCCCCTGAAGGGATTATCTAGCACATATTGTTCTCGTTCAAGAAACTTAAAGAACGTCCGTAATGTTGACAGCTTTCTTGCGACAGAACGGCGCGAAAGTGATTGATCGTATAAGTGCATTAAAAAAAGACGTACACACGCGTCATCAACTTCCTTCACAGATTGAATGCCTTCCTTTGTTAAAAAAACAAAAAATTGTTCAACATCCAATATGTACTCTTTAATCGTATAGGTAGAGGCGTTTTTCTCAACTTGCAAATACATTTTAAACTGATTTTTAAGGCTTGTAAATGCTTGCATGTCAAACCCCTTCCATGACTCCTATATTATCAAACGTACCATATTCCAATTATTTTAGCAACTAATTTACCGAATTGCTTTAAAAATCTGAATCCTCTAATATTATTGATCAAAATGCATGCGCTAATAACAGCTGCAATGACTACGTATGTCAAGTATATCTACTTACCAACGGTAAATTATATAGCTGTTTGAAATGATTGTCAATGCATATTCTTACAATGCGTTCATTTCTCATATCCGTTGAGCATATGTTTTATGTTTTTTGTGATTATTATCACAAAAAACATAAAAAAAGAGGTGCATCTACTGACGCACCCTTTTCTCCACTCTTTATGACTGTTGCTCTTCTTTATAATCACAACTTGAACACTGAATCTGCGTACCTTTTTTCACTTTCTTCTCTACAAGCATTTCTTCACATTTTGGACATGGCCGCTCAATCGGCTTATCCCATGATAAGAAATCACATTCAGGGTATTGGTCGCATCCATAGAACGTGCGTTTTTTCTTTGACTTACGTTCGACGATCTGACCTTTTTTACATTTAGGACAGTCAACCCCAATCTCTTTTAAGATTGGTTTCGTATTACGGCATTCCGGGAAATTTGAGCACGCCATAAATTTCCCATAGCGTCCCATCTTATAAACCATTTCAGAACCGCATTTTTCACATTGCTCACCTGCTGGTTCATCCTTGATTTCAATCTTTTCCATTTCTTTTTCGGCTTTTTGAAGTCGTTTTTCAAATCCTTGATAAAAGTCGTCGATAATCTTTATCCACTTTATTTCCCCGTCTTCAATTTGATCTAAGTCATGTTCCATTTGTGCAGTGAAATCAATATCAATGATTTCAGGGAAAAATTCAATAACCAAATCAATGACAATCTCGCCTAACTCCGTTGGAACAAAGCGCTTATTATCTAGACTGACATAACCACGTTTTTGAATCGTGTCAAGTGTAGGCGCATATGTTGACGGTCGACCTATCCCTTTTTCTTCCATCGTCTTGACAAGTCTCGCTTCTGTATAACGCGGAGGCGGCTGAGTAAAGTGTTGATTAGGCATGATTTTTTCGGAGCTTACTGTCATTCCTTCTTCTAATTCAGGTAACAGTCTGTCCTCTTCTTTTTTGTTATCATCATTGCCTTCAATATATACTTCCATAAATCCTTTAAATTTGATTTGTGAACCATTCGCTCTAAATTGAACCCCATTTTGATTTAATGTAACCGTTACCGTGTCCATAATCGCTGGCGACATCAAACTAGATGTAAAACGTTCCCAAATAAGTTTGTACAAACGGTACTGGTCTCTTGATAAAATAGCTTTCAATGAAGCGGGTGTTCTAAAGGCACTCGTTGGACGAATGGCCTCATGCGCATCTTGTGTCTTTTGTTTCGATTTAGAACTGCGATCAGCTCCTACGTAGTCCTTACCGTATTGTTGTTCAATAAATTGACGTCCTTCATTTCGAGCCGTTTCAGATAGTCGGGTTGAATCGGTACGCATATAAGTGATTAAACCAGTAATGCCACCTTCTTTTTTACCTAAGTCAATACCCTCATACAACTGTTGTGCAAGCATCATCGTCTTACGTGCTCTATAATTCAATTTACGAGCTGCTTCTTGTTGTAAAGAAGACGTCGTAAACGGCAAGGATGGGTTTCTTTTCCGTTCTTTCTTCTTCACTGATTCTACTTGAAACTCTTTACTAGGCATAAGCTTTAAAACATTATCAACATCTGCCTTGGTCGATAAGTTAACCTTTTCATTGTCTACGCGGTAAAATTGCCCTTCAAAAGACTCTTCCCCTTTATTAAACAGCCCTTCGATTGACCAGTATTCTTCAGGTTGAAAGTTTTTGATTTCATTCTCGCGGTCGATTATCATCTTAACCGCAACGGATTGAACTCGCCCCGCACTTAAGCCCTTCTTTACTTTTTTCCAAAGCAGCGGACTAATATTATAGCCCACCAAACGATCTAAGATGCGTCGACCTTGTTGAGCATCTACAAGATTCATATTGATAGCGCGAGGTTGCTTAAATGATTCTTTAATGGCATCTTTAGTAATTTCATTAAAGACCACTCGACAATCTGAATCTTCATCAATATTAAGTGCATGTGCTAAATGCCAAGCAATCGCCTCTCCTTCACGATCCGGATCGGCTGCGAGATAGACTTTCTTCGCTTTTTTTGCGGCTGTTTTTAACTCTTTTAACACAGGACCTTTCCCACGAATGGTAATGTACTTTGGTTTATAATCATTTTCATAGTCGATCCCCATTTGAGACTTCGGTAAGTCAATCACATGTCCCATAGAAGCTTTAACTTTGTATTTTTTACCTAAATAGCGTTCAATTGTTTTCGCCTTTGCTGGCGACTCTACTATAACTAAATAATCTGCCATATCTTCCCCTCCAAGAGGTCTAGTTTTCCAGATTTAAAATATCTGTGAAATCTCCACTATTATTAAATAGAAGTTTAGCATTTGTCAAATAAAGTTTCAAAAAAGTTATGCTTTTCACATAGTTTTTTCTCTATTTATTGTTAATACTTTTCCACATAACCTTATTCTCTCGCCATTCCTCTTCTATATCTTGGGTATTTTGTACCAATTTTGCTCCTTGTTGAATTAGATCATGGCAACCTTGTGTATTCGGGTTAAGAATATCCCCCGGAACAGCCATAACAATCCGACCCTGTTCTAGTGCTTGATCAGCAGTAATCATCGTCCCACTTTTTCGTTTTGCTTCTATAATACATGTAGCAAAACCAAGCGCACTGATTAAACGATTACGCTCTGGAAAGTGATACCTTTCTGGCTTCACATCTATAGGGTACTCTGAAATTACCAATTGATTTCGGCACATGTCATGAAATTGTGCACGCGTTTCATATGGATATGGATGGTTAAAACCACCAGCAATCACACCAATCGTTCTCCCCCCATTTGTACAGGCTAATTGATGCGCAAAACTGTCTATACCTTTAGCTAGTCCAGATACAATTACATAGTCACTTACTAGAGGCAAAAGTAATTGACTCATTCTTTGTTTTACATTGACTGTTGGTTGCCTTGATCCGATGATACTGATACGCTTTAACGTCTTTAACAAGTCCACATCACCTAACCCGTAAAAAACGATTGGGGCATCAGGGATTGTTCTAAATACGTCGGGATAATCCGCATCGAGTACCGTCCACGTCTTGTACGTTCGCTTTAAAGAAGTATAGCGGGCTATCCGCGCAGGATTATTTAAAGCACCTGCTAACAAGGTGCGGTGTTTAACTGATAAAAAACGTGCTAGGTCCAAAGCGTCTGATTGAATAGCATGATAATATGAACGATGGCCCGTTCCGACCAATTGGTGTAGCTTCTTTCTACTGATACGAGTTTCTTCATACAAATAGATCAAACAATCTCGATTATTTAGCATAGTTTGCTCCTTAAGTGTTTTTCATCAGTGTAAAACGACGATCGATCACTTGTCGATAGCGAACCGTCATGGCTAAGAAACGAAATATTTAAAAAAACACCTAATTATACCCTTAATTCGAAAAAAGAGCAGGAATCATAGCACCTGCTCTCAATTGACCTAGATAGTTATTTTTCTCGTTGTGCCTCATCAAGTTGATAAATAAAAGCAAATACTTCCGCAACAGCCAAATAAAGCTCATCTGGAATAGCTTCGTTTATATTTATTTGCGATAATATTTCCACGAGACTCTGATCCTGCTGAATAGGAACACCGGCCTCACTAGCCCGCTCTATAATCTCATCGGCAACATAACCTTGTCCTTTCGCTGAGACAATAGGGGCCATATCACGCGTTTGATCGTAGCGAAGTGCAATCGCCTTTTTTAGATGGTGTGGTAATTTTTGCGATGTCATGCCTTTACATCCCACCCTTTATAATCTTGAGGTTGCTTAAAGCTCTGTTTATGTGTAACCGTATCCTCATGGTCTTTAAAAGGCCGATGATGAATAGACGTTAAATGATAATCAAGCGACGCCATTCCTTTTATTAGTGATGGTTTAAATGGTTCAATGAGAGGTTTAAGGTCCTGATTATTAATGACAGTTAATTGTACTAACCGATTTTGAACACCCATATCAACAATCGTTTCACCAATCGCACCTAATTCTAAATGAATTGCGATATGACAATAGTCTGGATTTAGCGCACCCGTTTCACTTTTTTGACCATACATTTCAAGGTAAACAGCTTGTTCGTTATCTGTGACAATTGGCAGTGTTATGCCGTAATGAATAAAATGTTCATCTTGTCTGACAATGCTCATCTGTTGATCTGTTAGTCCTTGAAGTAATTGATCAAGTGCAGGTAAATTTCCCTTTGTGGATTGTTGTACCTCAAGTAATAACTGTTTAAGATTTTGACTCACATCATATGTCTCTATTAACTGATGCTCATAGTTTAATCCTGACCGAAGTAAATAGTCTTTCACCCCAATGAAAAATTGTTGCTCCACTGGGAGTGTATCTATTAAGCCACTCCCTTTGATTAATGGCGTCAACACTTTAACTTCGGCCTGTGTTAACTGTTGGTCAATTAGAGGTTTTAAGGCATCTTTTATTTGTTGATGAGACAAATCACTCGGCCTGCTCATTAACTTACTAAGCGTTTCTGCTTGTACATCTGTCAACCGATTATTAAGTTTATTTAGTAGTGATGACTCCAGTTCTAGCTGTTCCCTTAGGCGGTTCATACCAAGCACTAATTCCGCTTCAGTTTTTATCGGATAGCTAATACTTTTATCAGGCACTTTATCGAGCGCTACTTGTATGGCTTCCTTTGTAATTAGGTGCGTTTTTGGTACAGCGGATTCTTTTGGTAACCATTGTTTTAGCGCATCACGATTGACATTTAGAAATTGCTCCCGTTCTTGCTGGTTTAACGGTTGTCTAGTTTGGCTCAACCATTGTTTTAATTGAATAATTTTTTTGTCATCAAGGCCGAGTTGATTATTGAGTAGTTCTGCTAATAGTTTCGGCAACGATGACTCGCTTGAAACTGTCAGTCCCTTTGATATCAACGCGTGTGATAAAGCACGCAATTTGTCTGCAGCTTCGACTGAGACGGTTTCAGTTGGTGAGGCAATTGTTGTCTTCATCGTATTTAGGAACTCCAGGAGTTGCGTTTTTGACTCCGAAGCACTTAAAGATGACAATTGTTGCATAAGGAACTCAAAGCCGTCTTGTGGACTCTCTAGCGTCATTTGAGACATAGCTGTCACGATACCACTTGAGAATGGCAGCTGATGCTTAATTAACGTCATAAGTGCCTGAGCGGTTTTTTCATTCGGTTGTTGCTGATAAAGAACAAGCGCTTCTTTAAATTGACTTAGCTTTACCGGTATATTATTAAGTAAAAACCGGCTTAATAATTGCTCCGACTCTTTTGTGACTGGCACACCCATATTTTTTAAGACAGCACTGAGTGAGGCTTCCCCTTTCACTGTTTGCTGTTCAATCATTTTAAGTTCTGGTGTATCCCCAGAGGAGACGACTTCAAATACATAACTCTGGCCTTTTTCAACAGGCACTTCTAACTTAGCTGTCACTTGTTGCTGCCCCATTTTAATTGTCGCCATTTGATCCGGATGTAGTTGATCAATGGCACCTTTAATAATTTGGCCTTTAGTCAAGGACATTTTTTGATTAGGCTGTGCATGTTTAAATGATGGCTTTATCTGTAGATTCTGGACCTGCATCTGATCACCTTCCTCATTTGACCATTTTAAAGATAGCCTTTAACCGGCGCAAAAGATCGTCGATGTATCGGTGTTACACCGTATGTCTCTAGCCCATGTAAGTGTTTTTTTGTTCCATAACCTTGATTATTAATGAAGTCATACCCCGGGTATGTGAAGTCATAGGCTTTCATCATATTATCACGTGTTACCTTTGCAATAACACTGGCAGCCGCAATTGAAATACTTTTCAAATCACCTTTAATTAGCGATTGCTGCGGTATATCAATGGTCAAATCAATCGCATCAAGCAAAAGATAGTCTGGAGTCAATGAAAGTTTGTCAATGGCTTGTAGCATTGCGGATTTAGATGCTTCCAATATATTAATTTCATCAATAATCGCTGGCTCAACCAATCCTACACCAATTGCTAATGCTTGTTCTGTAATTGCTTCAAAGTAGTATTCGCGTTTAGTAAGCGAAAGCTTTTTTGAATCTGTTAATCCCATTAAGTCACAGGACTCAGGCAAAATAACCGCAGCAGCAACAACAGGTCCAGCAAGTGGCCCCCGACCAACTTCATCAATACCACAGATACGCTGATAACCTTCTAAACGTATCAGTCGTTCATATTTAAACTTTTCTTCGTAAGTTTCTTTGTCTTGTTTATATTGTCGTTGTTTTTTATAATAGCGGTCAAGCAATTGCTGGACACCTTTTCTATGATCTTGTTCAAGCATTTTTACTAGATGTGGCTCTGGGGCATTATTTAACATTGTTTTAATTTCTCTTATCGATTGCGTCATCACATTACCTACTCTCTTACTGTATATATCGTGCCGATAAACAAAATGTTTAAAAACTTTTGATTGACTTTAACCATTACTTGTTTAAAGGTGATTCAGGTCTACTCAATGATTGTGCCTTATTCTTCTGATGATCGAAAGCAGGCGTACTTCACCCATATCAGATTAAAATATGTAATCAAAAGACGCACTTTAATTAAGTGCGTCTTCTGGTAGTTCTAAAGATATCAACCCTAATTTACCTGAACGGTAATCGCGGATAATTAATTCAGCTGTCTTATCGTAATCTACTTGATTACCCGAACTTAAAGCACCTCGCAGACGGCCAATATGATCAAAAATAGTGACAATATCTTGGTCTAAGTCCTCGATTTGATAGCGTTCCATTAATACGCTCGGATAATGTTCCTGTAAAAAGCGTAATAAAAAGACAGCTAAATCGTCCATATGAAGGATTTGATCCTTAATCGTCCCTAGACAAGCTAGACGATAACCAATAACCTCATCTTCAAATTTAGGCCATAAGATTCCTGGCGTATCCAGCAATTCAAAATCTTTTTTCACCTTAATCCACTGTTGACTCGTTGTTACACCCGGACGATCACCCGTTTTGGCTATTTTCTTGTTTGCTAAACGATTAATCAACGTTGATTTACCCACGTTTGGAATACCAATAATCATCGCTCTGGCAGCACGTGGCTTGATGCCTTTCTTGCGCATTCGTTCCATTTTATCATGAGCCATAAGTTTAGCGGTCTCTACTACTTTTTTTATGTCTTCTTTACGATTAACATCAACACTGATTGCTCGCTCTCCACGCGCATTAAAATACGCAATAAAAGCTTCCGTCACCTTAGGATCAGCTAAATCTTGTTTCATTAGGACACGCATTTTCGGTTTTTGATTAAGAATTTCTTTTAACATTGGGTTCTCAGATGCAAAGGGTGCACGCGCATCCACTAATTCAATAACAAAGTCTACGAGTTTTAATTTTTCCTGTACTTGTCGCCTTGCTTTGGCCATGTGGCCAGGGAACCATTGTATCGGCATATACTTCACTCCTTACCGAATTAAATTAAAATTATCTAATGGCCAATACCTTAAAAAGGCACGACCCGTTATCTTTTCTTTTGCTACTAAACCAATTGTTCGACTATCTGTTGAATTTGTTCGATTATCCCCTAAAACAAGGTAATAGCCATCCGGAATCGTTTGATGTCCCTGCTCAATATCTTCAATAGTAAAATCATTCGTATACTGATTTACATCTCTTAAAAAATACTCTTCAACCTTCTGATTATTGACAAACAATTGATTGTCGCGATACTCGATTGCCTCACCAGGCAAACCAATAATACGTTTGATATAATCTTTCTGTTTCGTTGCATTAAAAACAACGATATCAAATCGCTCTGGCTCATTAAAATAATAAGATACTTGCTCCATCATTAAAAAATCACGATTGTGAAGTGTTGGTTCCATAGAGCTTCCATCAATTGAAATGGGAGTTAATACAAACGTGCGTAAGAGGTAAACGCTTAGCACTATCAACAAAATCGTCATTAAATTACTAATAATATTCTTCATATACTCACTCCGCAAGAGACGTATAGACGCCGGCATTTATTATACGTGTATCACGCCGATTAATATTTATGTTGAGCTTAGATAAGTTACATTCTTTTTCTTCTTAATTATAACATCTAAGCCATTAATTGAACCTTCATCCTAGAAAAACATCTATTTTTTCGTTAAAAAAAGGAGCTTGATACTTCAAGCTCCTTTTTTGATCTTTTTTCTTTTGATTAGCGTAGTTCTTTAATACGTGCAGCTTTACCACGTAAGTTACGTAGGTAATAAAGTTTTGCACGACGTACTTTACCGCGACGTAGAACTTCGATCTTATCGACACGTGGTGAGTGTACTGGGAAAGTACGTTCAACACCAACACCATAAGAAATTTTACGTACAGTGAAAGTCTCACTGATTCCGCCATTTTGACGCTTGATAACGACACCTTCATAAACCTGAATACGTTCACGTGTACCTTCGACAACTTTCACGTGTACCTTTACCGTATCACCAGCTTTGAATTGTGGGCGATCGCGTAATTGATCTTTTGTAATGTCTGCAATTAATTGTTGCATGTGTATACACTCCTTCTTCACTAATGTTCATAAAAGAAGAACTCTTAAAGCGGAACATTGTTTTCACTTAAGTCTTTTGCTCAAGTCCAACAGTTACTATATCATATTGCACTAAAAAAAACAAGCGAAATCAGCTGGATTATTGATTTTTTTCTTCTTGTTTAATCTCTTCTAACCATGCCCGCTCTTCTTTTGACAATACGTAGCTCTCCAGTAGATCAGGTCTTCTAAGAAACGTCCGTCTAAGTGATTCTTTTTTACGCCACTCTTCGATTTTACCGTGATGTCCCGAACGAAGTACTTCTGGCACCTCATACCCCTTAAACTCCGCTGGCCGCGTATAATGTGGGTGTTCTAACAGACCTGTTGAGAATGAATCTTCTTTTGCTGATATTTCGTTACCTAAACCTTCTGGCAATAATCTCACCACGCTATCAATAACGACCATCGCTCCAAGTTCGCCACCGGTTAATACAAAATCGCCAATCGATATTTCATCCGTAACTAAGTGTTCTCGAATTCTTTCATCGTATCCTTCGTAATGCCCGCAAATAAAAATTATATGTTCCTCTTCAGCTAGTTCTTCCGCCTTTTTTTGAGTAAAGCGCTCGCCTTGAGGGCACATTAAGATCACTCTCGGTGACTTTTCAGTTGATTGTTGAATAGACGCTACTGCGGCAAATATAGGCTGTGGCATAAGCACCATACCTGCTCCACCACCATAAGGATAATCATCCACTTTATTATGTTTATTATCAGCATAAGTCCGAAAGTCATGTGTTTGATAAGAAAACACATGATTTTCTTGTGCTTTTTTCAAGATAGATGATTGCAGCACACCATCAAACATGTTTGGAAAAAGCGTTAAAATATCAATCTTCATCCGGCAACAAACCTTCCATTGGTTCAATTGTCACCCGTTTTTGTTCAACATCAACCACTTTAACAACATCTTCAATATATGGAATTAATAAATCTTTTTGACCCGCTTGTTTCACTACCCATACATCATTTGCACCTGGACTTAATATCTCTTTAATCTCGCCAAGTTTTTTTCCTGTTGTTGTTTCTACGTTACACCCTAAAATCTCGTGGTAATAATACTCATGTTCATCGAGTGGTGTTTGGTAATCTGCGGTGATCTTAAGTATACTTTCTTTTAACGGTTCTACTTCATTAATATTTGAATACTCTTCAAACATTAACATGTCAAACCCTTTATGCATACGATGGGATTTCACCGTCACGATTAACGGTTTTAAAGCATTTTTTTGAAAGAGGAAGAGTGACTGACCAGGTTTAAAGCGATCCTCGAAATCAGTGATTCTTACAACCTTTACTTCACCTTTAATGCCATGTGTATTAACTATTTTCCCTACGTTAAAATATGTTGTCATCGTTTCACCTCATTAATTTATTTTTTCATCTCAAGAGCGACCTCACTCGCTATTCAGACGAAAAAATAAAACAGCACATGATGCAGAAAACAGGGAAAGGTTACCCTTCCCCTGTTTTACATGATGTCTAGATAAATACGTTTTTTAGTATCTGTTCCAGCTGCATAAACAATCGTACGAATTGATTTAGCAATACGTCCATTCTTCCCAATCACCTTACCAACATCCTGTTCGTTAACAATTAAATGAAAAACAAGTTTGTTTTGTTCTTCTTTTACTTCAACATGAACATCTTCAGGATAATCAACAAGCGGCGCTACGATTGATGTTATCAAGGCTTCCATGTGATCACACTACCTTATTTTTGGTTTTTTGAGTCGTGGAATTTTTTCATGATGCCTTCTTTAGAGAATAAATTGCGAACAGTGTCTGATGGTTTTGCACCATTAGCCATCCAGTTCATTGCTTTTTCTTCATCTAATTTCACTTCAACCGGGTTTGATACCGGATTGTATGTGCCGATTTGTTCGATGATACGTCCATCACGTGGCGCACGCGCATCTGCAACTACCACACGGTAAAACGGGTTACGCTTAGACCCCATACGCTTTAAACGAATTTTTACTGCCATGTTTTTGCACCTCCATTAAAAATGTATTTCACAAGTTTAGATTGTATCAGATTGTTTGACGTCTGTAAAGTGTTTTTACATTACATAAACGGAAAATTGAGTCCTTTTTTCTTTTTCCCCTTTTTCCCGCCTTGCATACCAGACATTTGTTTCATCATTTTTTTCATTTCGTCGAATTGTTTTAATAAACGATTCACTTCGGCTATTGGCCGCCCAGACCCTTTAGCAATACGCTTTTTACGACTTGCATTCATTACACTTGGATCTTGTCGTTCTTTTTTTGTCATCGATTGAATAATGGCTTCTACATGAACCAATTGTTTTTCATCAATTTGAACATTTTTTAAGCCTTTCATCTTATTTGCACCTGGCAACATACCTAATATTTCATCAAGCGGCCCCATGCTTTTGACTTGTTCCATCTGGTCAAGAAAATCATCAAACGTAAAACTAGCTGAGCGCATTTTTTGTTCCAGTTCTTTCGCTTTCTTCTCATCAATATTTTCTTGGGCTTTTTCAATCAATGTTAATACGTCACCCATGCCTAATATACGAGAAGCCATACGCTCTGGATGGAACGCTTCAAGCTCATCTAATTTTTCGCCCATCCCAGCAAATTTGATTGGTTTATCAGTCACCGCACGAATAGACAACGCTGCACCACCACGGGTATCGCCATCAAGCTTTGTTAAAACAACACCTGTTACATCAAGTGTTTGATCAAATGTTTCAGCCACATTAACAGCATCTTGACCTGTCATTGCATCTACAACTAAAAAGATTTCATCTGGATTAATTTCCGTTTTGATTTCTGTTAATTCACCCATTAAATTTTCATCGATATGAAGACGACCTGCCGTATCAACAATTACATAATCTAGGTGCTCTTCTTTCGCGTGAGCAATGGCCTCTTTAGCAATATCTACAGGTTTTTTTTCTGTCCCTTGACTAAAAACTGGAATCCCCAATTGCTTTCCTACCGTTTCTAACTGGTCAATCGCAGCTGGACGGTATACATCGCACGCAACTAATAACGGCTTTCGATTATGTTTTTTTCTTAATAAGTTCGCTAGTTTACCTGAGGTTGTTGTTTTACCCGCCCCTTGCAAACCAACCATCATAATAACGGTCGGCGGACGATCCGCCACTTTAATTTTACTCTGTTCACCACCCATTAAAAGAGCTAGCTCTTCTTTTACAATCTTAATTACCTGTTGTCCGGGCGTTAAACTATCCATAACTTCTGCTCCGACGGAGCGTTCCTTAATTTTTTTCACAAAATCTTTTACAACTTTAAAGTTAACATCCGCTTCTAAGAGTGCTAGACGGACCTCACGGGCCATTTCTTTTACATCTTGTTCGGATACTTTCCCTTTACCGGTCATTTTTTTAATTGTACTTTGCAGACGATCTGCTAAACCTTCAAATGCCATACGAGAAATCCCCTCCTAATCTAATTCTTTTAACGTTTGAATATCAGCTAATAATGCTTTGTCAGTTACTTTTGTTTCAAGCTCTTTTATTAACGTTTGTCGTTTTAGAAATTTTTCATACAATTTCAATCGTTCTTCATAAGATTCAAGCATTTTTTCTGTTCGTTTAATATTATCATAGACCGCTTGCCTAGAGACTTCAAATGTATCAGAAATTTCTCCTAAAGAGTAATCTTCCAAATAGTATAATTCCATGTAACTTCGCTGCTTAGCTGTAAGCAACGCCTGATAAAAATCCAGCAGGAAGTTAATTCGCGTTGTTTTTTCTAACATCATTGTGATCACTCCTTGTTAAGTAAAAAAACTTTACATTATGAATACTAGACGATAACTACACACTCGTCAAGCCTTACTCTTCCGATAACATATCGCTAAAAATTCCATAGACAAAAGCCTGCGGATCAAACGGTTCTAAATCAGTCATTTTTTCACCAAGACCTACGTATTTCACTGGTATATTAAGTTCTTTTCTAATAGCTAAAACGATCCCACCTTTAGCAGTTCCATCAAGCTTTGTTAGAATAATCCCTGTCACATCTGTTGCCTGTTGGAATGTCTTTGCCTGAATTAATGCATTTTGGCCTGTTGTAGCATCTAATACGAGTAACACATCATGCGGAGCACCTGGAATTTCGCGTTCAATAACGCGTTTAACCTTACTTAGTTCATTCATTAAATTCACTTTATTTTGAAGACGTCCCGCCGTATCGCAAAGCAACACGTCCGCGCCACGTGATTTAGCTGCTTGAATACCATCAAACATGACAGCAGCAGGGTCACTGCCCTCACTTTGTTTAATAACATCAACACCTACACGCTCACCCCATACAGACAACTGTTGAATCGCACCTGCTCTAAACGTGTCCCCAGCAACCAGTAATACTTTTTTACCTTCTTGAGCTAATTGATATGCTAACTTACCAATGGACGTTGTTTTCCCAACACCATTTACCCCAACAAATAAAATAACACTTAATCCATCCTCTTGTAAATTTAATGGTGCTGTTACTTCAAAGTCATCACCTGCATATATTTCAGCCAGTTTTTCAGATATAAGACCTTTTAATTCATAAGCATCTTTTATGTTTTGGCGTTTAGCTTCCATCTCCAATTCTTCTACGAGAGCCATCACCGTATTCACACCAACATCTGCTGAAATAAGAACTTCTTCTAAGTCTTCAAAAAAGTCTTCATCTACCGTGCGATAACGCGCAACGAGATCATTGAGTTTTGATGAGAAAGATTGACGCGTTTTTGATAACCCTTCTTTGTACTTATCTGACATTTCCTCTGTTTCTTTTGTTTGTGAAAACTTGTCTTTTAATTTTTTTAAAAAACTCATACTTCTCCCTCTTTCTTATCCTTCTTGTAAAATAGTTGCTGTCTCCTCTAATTTAACTGAGACAAATCTAGAGACACCTGATTCTTGCATCGTTACGCCATAGAGAACATCAGCACCTTCCATTGTACCTTTTCTATGCGTAATAACAATAAATTGTGTCTTCTCACTATAGTCTTTTAAATACCGGCTAAACCGCTCAACGTTTGCTTCATCTAAAGCTGCTTCAACCTCGTCTAGTACACAAAAAGGTACAGGTCTTACACGTAATATACTAAATAATAAAGCAATCGCTGTAAGTGCACGTTCACCACCCGATAACAGAGCCAATTGTTGCGCTTTTTTACCTGGCGGTTGCGCTTTAATTTCAACCCCAGTGCCTAGTAAATCCGTAGGGTCCGTTAACATAAGTTCAGCATGTCCACCACCAAATAATTGTCGGAACACTTCCGCAAAAGCAGCTTTTATTTGAACAAACGTTGCCTCAAAACGCTTTTCCATCTCTGTGTCCATTTCAAAAATAACATCATACAACGTCTCTTTAGCTTCAAGCAAATCTTGTTTTTGATGCGTTAAAAATTCAAAACGCTCATTGATACGCTCGTACTCATCTATTGCCCCAATATTAACAGCACCTAGCTCTTCGATGTCACGTTTAAGCAACTTAACTTTCTCTTTTTCTTGCGCTAACTGATCAACTTTTTCTGTTTCTTTAGTTAAGCGTTCAAAACTGATTTCATATGTTTCTTGAAGATAAGTTAAACGATTTTCTAATTCAACATCTAAGCGATTCGCTTTTACTTCGATGCGGTTTTTTTCTTCTTTTTTTGCGGTTAACTGATTTCTGGCGGTTTTTTGTTCATCTTCTTTTGTTTCAACTACCGTTTGTAAGTTTAACCGCTGTTCTCGTTGCTGTTGAATAGTTTTTAGTAACGCTTGCTTTTCAACATCTAACATTTTTACAGCAGCAGCCACCTCTGTTTTAGAAGCGAGCTGTTGTTTTTTGTTAGTGAGTCCTTCAATCGTCATTGTGAGTTCGTGGATTGATTTAGTGAGTTCCGCTTCTTTGGTATTAGCTTCCGTTAATTTTTCTAGTTGGTATTCACACGCTTTTGCTTGCTCCGCTCTTTCAATCGTTAACTTTTGTAGTTGTTGATCATAGTCTTTTTGGTAAGCAGTGTGATGCTTTTTCTCTTCTTCTAATTCATTAATCGATTGTTTTAAGTGCGCTAAGTGTACTCTTAAAGCAGAAAGTTTGTTTTTTGTTTCTTTCTGCTTTGAACTAAGTTGGTCTTTATCGACATTAAACGTCTCTAATAATCTCACATTATAATGATGACTTTCTTCTTGGTGTTTTAATTCAACCGCGGCTGCTTTTCTTTCATCTTCTCGTTCGTTTAAACGCACACGGTCATTCTCTATCTCTTTTAGTCTAGCATTTACATCTGTCTCAAGCGCAAAACATGTCGCTTCCTTTTCCTTAATCGATTGTACAAAGGCGTATGTGCGCTTCTCAAAAGCAATCAGTTTCTCTGACACATGCTTCAATTCGGTCTCTCGAGAAAATAGCGACGACTGCTGACGCTTCATTGCGCCACCTGTCATCGAACCACCCGGGTTAACAATATCTCCTTCAAGGGTAACAATTCGAAATTTCCGGTCTACTAAGCGCGCCAGTTCATTCGCATCTTTTAAAGTCTTAGCAATAATTGTTTGACCGAGTAGATACTCTACAACCGTTTGATAACGCGTATCCGATTGAACGACATCACTCGCAACAGCAACAAAACCAGCATGATGAGTCAACTGTTGCTTGTAACTTGTAGGTAAAAACCGTGACTTTATTGTCGCTAACGGATAAAAAGTAGCGCGCCCTGCATTTTCGTTTTTCAAGTACCTAATGGCTTCACGAGCAGATGCTTCACTCTCAACAATCACATGTTGTGATTGAGCACCAATAGCTGTTTCCATAGCCAGTTGATACGATTGCGGAATTTCCACTAATTCGATAACCGCCCCACATATACCTTTTAATACACCTTTATCTCTTGCTTTAAGAACTGTCTTAACTCCTTGATAAAACCCTTGGAAACTTTCTTTCAACTCGTCAAGCATGTCCTTTTTTGACTGGAGTTGATCGATTTGACGTTCTGCATGGCGACGTTTATCATACATGTCTTTTAATTGTGTTTCTTCATGTTTTAACTGTGTTTTTAATGCATTTACTTTTTCTTCTTTGTCTTTTAGTCTGTCGCCAAGTTTTACGGTATCTTCAGATATTGTTACTAAACGTTGGCGTAACGTTTCACACAATCGTTCCTTTTCCATTACCTGAGCTTTAAAATCAAACGCTTTATTTGCTAAATTATTTTGTTCATCTTCATACGACTCCAATGCGTGTTTTAATCTAGCCTCTTCATTTAAAGAATCAATGTACTCGCTTTTTTTATCTTCAATAGCTTGGTCTAAATCCTCAACTGATACGGTTAATTTCTCTTTTATTTGTTTCAGCTGCTCATCTAGACGCTGTAAATGCGTGTGCATCTGTTGATAACTCACATCCGCCGTCTCTGTTAATGCGCGTTGACTTTCTAGTTTGTTTTCAATCGCTTGTTTATCTTTTATTACTTTTTCTAATGATTGCTCTTGATAACGTTCGCGTTCCAGCAACAATTTGTGCTCGCCCGTTTGTTGTTCGAGTTTCTCCGTGACCGTTAATAATTGTTGTTGTGATGTTTGTATAGCCTCATCCAACTGAGCTAACTCGTCATGCATCTGATCATTTATTCTTTCTTGCTTATCTAACTTTAGTTGATCCGCTCTTAAGTCATCTTTAAATCGATCAATCGTTCCTAGCAGCGCCTTCCAATCCGTTAGCATTGTATCGATTTCCGTATGGAGTACACGTTTTTCTATCTCGGTTAACTGATCCCTTTTATTGAGGAAATCTTTAGCAACTGTCGCTTGTTCAAGGAGCGGTTCACGTTGTTGGTCAATCTCATGAAGGATATCTTCTACTCGGTTGAGGTTTTCTTCTGTTTCGACCAATTTGAACTCTGCTTTTTTCTTGCGCTGCTTGTATTTAAGAACACCTGCTGCTTCTTCAAATATAATGCGGCGTTCTTCTGCTTTAGAGCTCAGAATCTCTTCAACTTTCCCCTGGCTAATGATTGAAAATGCTTCTCGTCCTAAACCAGAGTCTAAAAATAAATCAACAATATCTTTTAGACGACATGATTCTTTATTTATGTAAAATTCACTCTCACCTGATCGATAAACACGACGGGTTACACTCACTTCATTATAATCAAGTGGTAATAGACCAGAGCGGTTGTCTAAAGTCAACGTCACTTCCGCCATATTCAAAGGCTTACGTGTATCACTTCCTTGAAAAATAATGTCTTCCATCTTCGTACCGCGTAAAGACTTCGCTGACTGCTCACCTAGTACCCACCTGATTGCATCTGTCACATTGCTTTTACCACTACCATTTGGGCCGACTACAGCTGTTACGCCCGGCACAAAATCGACATGGATTTTTTCGGCAAAGGATTTAAATCCGACCGATTCTAATTTTTTTAAATACATATAGACGTCACCTTTTCTATTAAAACAAAAGATTTTTTAGACTTTTGTTTCTTTTTCACCGACTTTATTTTATCATAGATTATAACGAGTTAGAAGATGAGATATAAGGGGGATATATAAAATGACAAACGATGAACATTTAACAGTCTTACTTAACACCTTAAAAGCAAAAATTAATGTGGTAAATGATGGCTTATTTAACCCAGAAGATTTTAATCCAGATAAAGTAAAGGAACTTGAAGAGCTGGTTAACTTTATAAAGATGCGCTCGCACTTATCGTTACAAGAGAACGAAGCGGTTATCGCTGAATTAAAAACATTAAGAAAGTAAACAAACCGCCTAAGCGCTTATCGTGATGATAACCGTTTAGGCGGTTTTGTCTATGTCGTATGCAAATCAAGCGCGCGTTTCGCTGCGCGTTGTTCCGCTTCTTTCTTCGTACGTCCTTGGCCTTTGCCGGATATTTCTTTATTGATTTTAACATGTGCCACAAACTCACGGTCGTGAGCCGGTCCATGTTCTGCAATAATTTCGTATTCAATTTCAGCATGTTTATTTTGTTGGATTAATTCTTGTAATTGACTCTTATAATCCAGCCCATGTAAAAATGCGCCTTCCTTAACTTTGGGATAGACATGCTGTTTTAAAAACGAAACGACTACTTCAAATCCTTGATCTAAATATAGCGCACCAATAAACGCTTCAAATACATCGGCTAAAAGTGCCGGTCGTTTACGACCGCCCGTACGTTCCTCGCCTTTACCTAATAGTACGAACTGATCAAAATGAAGTTCTTTAGCAAACTTAACGAGTGCAGGCTCACATACGATGGATGCTCTTAATTTCGTGAGTTCTCCTTCTGCCTTATTGGGAAATTCACGATATAAATATTGTGAAATACCTAATTCTAAGACAGCATCACCTAAAAATTCCAATCGTTCATTATCTTGATAGATACGGTTTTTATGTTCATTGACATATGATGAATGTGTGAACGCCTGCTCCAAGATTTTCTGATCGTGAAAAAAGATGTTTAACTCTTTTTGTAAATCTTTAAAATTCATTCCTTCACCTCCCATTTTTTCTCCCTATATCTTATCTTTATTTATAGAAAAAAGCAAAGGTCTCGTTTAAAAAAACGAGACCTTTTTGAATATTTTTAAGCTTGACTGTCTATGTAGTTCACAGCATCAGCTACTGTTTGAATGTTTTCTGCTTCTTCATCAGCAATTTCCATATCAAACTCATCTTCAAGTTCCATCACTAATTCTACAACATCTAGTGAATCGGCTTCCAGGTCATCTTTGAATGAAGCTTCAAGTGTCACTTTTTCCTCTTCTACATCTAAACGGTCTACTACGATTTTCTTTACGCGTTCGAAAGTATCTGCCATTGGTCATTCACCCCCTTTCAAAATAGATTGTTCATACTACATATACATACCGCCATCAACAGACAGTGTCTGGCCTGTTATATAGCTCGCTTTTTCTGAAGCTAAAAAATACACAGCTTCAGCCACTTGTTTAGGTTCACCTAATCGCTTCAACGGAATTTGCGACATTAACAACGTTTTTTGTTCCTCCGGTAAATCATCTGTCATATCCGTTGTAATAAAACCAGGCGCGACAGCATTTACTCGAATGTTTTTAGCCGCTAATTCTTTAGCTGCTGTTTTAGTCATACCAATGACACCTGATTTTGCTGCAACATAATTTATTTGCCCCGGGTTACCAGACAATCCTACAACTGAACTAAGATTAATAATTGCGCCACCTTTTTGTTTCATCATTGGACGTGTCACAGCTTTCATCATAAAGAAGACACCTTTTAAATTCGTATCAATGACCGCATCAAAATCCGCTTCTTTCATGCGCATCAATAAGTTATCACGAGTAATACCTGCGTTATTCACAACAACATCAATACGTCCGAATGTATCAATGGTCGTTTTAATCATAGCTTTAACATCATTCTCATCAGCAACGTTAGCCTTCACAACAAGGGCCTTAGCGCCTTTTTTTTCTACTTCTTCTTTTACTTCATTCGCTTTGTCTTCATTACCGTTATAATTGATCACGACTTGGTAACCATTCTCAGCAAATGTCAGAGCTATTTCGCGACCGATACCACGAGATGCGCCAGTAATAAGTGCTACTTTTGTCATTCGGATTCCTCCTTATACCACGTAAGAAAGGCCTGAAGTGAGTCTATATCTTCCACATGAAAGACACGAGCCTTTCGATCAATTTTCTTTACTAGTCCGGATAAAACTTTTTTATTACCAACTTCAACAAAGGCATCGATTTCTTGGCCTAATAATTGTTCTATACTCTCTTGAAAACGCACTTTCGAGTAGAGTTGTTCAATTAACAATGATTTTATTTGTTCAGGTTGTGTCGCTTCTTTTGCTGTCACATTGTGCAAAAGCGGGATGTCGGGCGAACAAATGGCCACATCAGATAAAACCGCTTGAAATTTTTCTGCTTGCGGACGCATAAACGATGAATGAAAAGGTCCACTTACAGGTAATGGAATAACACGCTTTGCACCTGCCATTTTTATTTTTGGTGTGATTGCCTCAATCGCAGCCTTGTCACCAGAAATAACGATTTGACCGGGTGAATTAAGGTTAGCGACTTCCACTTTACCTTCTGTTTCAGCAAGAACCTGTTCAAGTGTCACTTCATCAAGTCCTAAAACAGCACTCATCCCACCTTGTTGCATAGGGTCAGCTTGCTCCATTAAAAGTCCACGTTGATAAACAAGTTTAACCGCTTGTTCAAGCGAAAGACTTCCGCTCGCTACAAGTGCACTATATTCCCCTAGACTATGACCTAATACAGCTACTGGATGAACACCTGCTTTAGTTAATTGCGCTAAGGCAAGACCACTTGATAAGACAAGCGCTGGTTGTGCATGCTTTGTTTCTGTTAATGTTTCGATTGGTCCATCAAACATATAACCTCTTATATCAAAGCCTAGCCAATCATTCGCATTATCAACAGTAGTTTTTGCTTCATCATCGTGTTGATAAAACGCGTGTCCCATACCTAAATCTTGAGATCCTTGTCCTGGAAACATAAAAACGACACGTTTCATTCAGCTGCCTCCTGTTCATTCATTGACTTTACTGTCAGAGCGATGGTATCCGTCACGTTATGTTCAACCATCGTCATCGTCTGCTTAATCGCACTAAAAATTGCACGTGCATTAGATGACCCATGCGCTTTTACAACAGGTGCTTGCAAGCCGAATAATGCTGCTCCACCATACTCAGCATAATCTAATTGATCTTTTAACCCTTTTAAATCTTTTTTTAATACAGCAGCTGCTAGTTTTGTTTTTAAAGATGACATAAATGTCGCTTTAATCATTTTAAACATAGACATCGCCGTGCCCTCTACTGTTTTTAGGGCAATATTTCCACTAAAGCCATCTGTTACGACAACATCACACACACCTAATAACAAATCACGCGCTTCAATATTACCAACAAAATTAATTGGCGCTTCTTTTAATAATAGGAAAGCCTCTTTTGTTAATTCGGTCCCCTTACCTTCTTCTGTTCCAACGTTAAGTAAACCTACACGGGGTTTATTAACGCCTCGAACTTTCTCGGCATAAATAGACCCCATTATACCGTACTGTAGAAGGTGCTTCGGTTTCGCTTCAACATTGGCCCCAACATCTAATAAAACAAAGCCACGTTGGTCAATTGTTGGAAGCGTCGGACTTAGGGCTGGTCTTTCAATCCCCTTGATTCGTCCTACTTGAAAAAGCCCAGCACTCATGAGTGCACCCGTATTACCAGCGGAAATACAAGCATCCGCACGCTTTTCTTTTACTTCATTGGCCATTAAGACAAGTGATGCGTCTTTTTTGCGCCGAACAGCTTTGACAGGCTCATCATCAGCTGTAATAACCGTCGTTGTGTGAATAATGTTAATACGCTCAGATGATGTTAAATAAGGCTTTATTTTTGTTTCATCACCTACGAGTGTAATCGTTAAATTTTCAAATGCCTCAATAGCAAGTAGCGCTCCTTTAACAATTGCTTCAGGAGCATTGTCACCACCCATAGCATCTAATACAATTCGCATAATATTGCCTCCTACTTTTCTTTCTGACGATACATAGTAAACCGCCCTTTAAAAACAGGTTCACTTTCAACAAAACTTTCAACAACCACATGCGTCCGGTTATGCTTTTCTAGTGTTTCCACATGTGCTTTTGCTACGACACGTTCACCTTGTTTCACTTGTCGTGTGAATTTTATTTCAGCCTTTTCCGTTAATGCTAGTTCATCATCAATTACTGCCACTGCAAGCGAATTGGCTTGCGCAAATAAATGGTGACCCCGCGCAATATCATTACGACTGAACACATGATCTTTCGTAATATCTAATATTGAAATGGCACGGTGATCAAGTTCTAAATCAATAATTTCACCAATAACATCATCCAGCGGAAGTGCTTTGACTGTTTCATTCCACTGATCTGTTGCCACTGACTTAATACGCTCTCTCAACTCTGGTATTGAGAGTTCCATCCGATCTAAGCGGATTGTTTGTATACTAACATTAAAAAAATCAGCTAACGCTTCATCTGTAATAAATGGTGTTTCTTCAATCTTACCTTTTAATTTTTCTTGGCGAATTTTCTTCGGCAATCGCATTATTTCACCACCCACATTCGTTCCGTTTCTTCATCCTATGACTAGGTACTAATAGTAATATATATGAGTTTTAAGATTTTTGCAAGCAATAATTAATCAAAACCTTGTTGATAGGCTTTTAAAATCTGTTTTACATGCTCATTTAATCCTTTATATCGCTGATCAGACTCTAATAAGTCTCCGTAAATAATTTCCGTAGCATCCTGTCTCGCTGTCTCAAGTGCTCGGTAATCTTCTACGAGATCCGCTAGTTTAAATTCAGGTAAACCACTTTGTTTTCGGCCAAAGAAATCACCCGGCCCTCTAAGTTTGAGATCATATTCAGCCAGTTCAAAGCCGTTCGTTGTTTCTGTCATAATGCGCATCCGCTCTTTACCTACGTCACCTTTTGGGTCAGCGATTAAAATACAATAACTTTGTTTATCACTTCGTCCTACTCGGCCTCGTAACTGGTGTAATTGTGATAAGCCGAAACGTTCCGCATCATAAATAACCATCACCGTGGCATTTGGTACATTTACTCCTACCTCAATAACTGTTGTCGATACTAACACATCGATCTCATGCGCTGTAAAATGCTTCATGATTGATTCTTTTTCATCATTCATTAAACGCCCGTGTAACAGTCCAAGCGAAACTGCCCCTTGATAATGTGCCTCTAACTTTTGATAGAGGTCAACGGCATTTTGAATGTCCATCTGATCAGATTCTTCAATTAACGGTGTCACAATATAGGCTTGATGCCCTGTTGCTACTTCTTTTCTAATGAAATTTAATATGCGTTCAAGCATGTTTTCCTTTACCCAAAACGTCTCTACTGGTTTTCTCCCAATAGGCATTTCATCAATCATCGAAACATCCATATCACCAAAACTCGTAATTGCTAGTGTTCTTGGAATTGGCGTAGCCGTCATAAACAACACATCTGGGTCCATTCCTTTTTCACGTAATGTTTTTCTTTGATTAACACCAAATCTGTGCTGTTCATCAATCACAACGAATCCCAGCTGATGGAAATTCACTTCATCTTGAATCAAGGCATGTGTTCCAACAATGATATCTATCGTGCCTTCTTTTAACTCGTGAAGAATCTCTCGTCTTTTTTTGCCTTTCACAGAACCAGTCAATAGCGCAATCGATAACCGATTACCAAACAATTGACTTAATCCTTGATAATGTTGCTCTGCCAATATCTCTGTAGGAACCATTAGAGCGCTCTGTGCTCCGGCTGTTTGCGTCAGATAGATGCCAATCGCAGCAACAATCGTTTTACCCGATCCAACATCACCTTGAAGAAGTCGATGCATTCTATATGGTGATGTTAAATCCGTCATTATATGGTCCAGCGCCTTCAGTTGAGCCTTCGTTAACTGAAAGGGCAATTCATTAATGAAGGTCGTCACTTTATCTTTATCCCCTAGCTTCTTTTGGCCGACGGTAACTTGACGATTATATTTTTTTATGGCTTGTAATTTTAGTTGAAAAAGTAATAATTCATCATACACCAGTCGACGTTTTGCTTGTTTTAAGTGCTTAAAACTGGCAGGAAAATGAATATGCCGCAAGGCATATTGACGAGATATCAACTTATATTTTTCTAAATATGTATCTGGTAAAAACTCCGGAATTTGTGATTCATAATCATTCAGCGCTTGACTGATTAGCTTTTTAAATCTATGAGACGGGATAACTTGTCTCAGCAAATAAACGGGTTCAATCGGTTCATCTTCCCCTTTTTCTCCAATAAAGTGATGTTCTGCTATTAGTTGCTGGCGGTATTGGTCCCATTTCCCCGTTACAGTCACTGTTTTGCCAGCTAATAATTGTGACTTTAAAAAGTGACGGTTAAACATAATGACTTTGACAATCACTTGATCAACTTGTAACGGGAATGTTAGACGCGATTTCTTTTTGCCAAAAAAACTAACTAAGCTATCCGCAACAATTGTTCCTTGTATTGTTGCTTTTTGCTCATGAATTAAATCACTTAAAGGTAACACTTGGTGATGTTCGTAGCGTGACGGGAACGTAGACAACAAATCATTCACCGTAAAGATATTTAACGTATTTAGTTTCTCTTCTAACGCTTGCCCAACACCTTTTAATACTGTGACTTTATCGTCTAACATACCCTCACACTCACTTTGTTATTTAATTTGAAAAGATTTCTCGAGCAAGTCTCTTTCCAGTTGGAGTGGCAGCTAAGCCGCCTTCTGCCGTTTCCTTAAAAGCAACCGGCATCCGTTTACCTACTTGGTACATAGCTGAAATAACTTCATCCGTTGGAATAACACTCGTCACACCTGCAAGTGCCATATCAGCGGAGACAATCGCTTGAGAGGCACCTAGTGCATTACGTTTTACACAAGGTACTTCAACCAGTCCTGCGACAGGATCACAAACAAGACCGAGCATATTCTTTAAAGTAATACTAAAGGCATGAGCGGATGCTTCAGGACTGCCACCCGCCATCTCAACAACAGCTGCAGCAGCCATCGCCGAAGCCGAACCCACTTCGGCTTGACAGCCTCCTTGAGCACCGGAAATAAAGGCGTTATTTGCAACAACTAGACCAAAGGCACCTGTTGTAAAAAGAAAACGCACCATATCGTCCCTCGTCGCTTTTAACTGGTCTTTGACCGCAAATAAAACGCCTGGCACACAACCAGCACTTCCAGCTGTAGGTGTGGCACATACCTTTCCCATTGCCGCATTCACTTCATTGGTTGCGACAGCTTTACTCACAGCATCAAGTAGTACTGGACCAGATAAAGGAACATGTTCCTTTAAATACGTGTTAATTTTCACTGCATCCCCACCTGTTAATCCTGTCACTGATTTGACGCCTTTTAATCCGCGCTCAATCGCTTCCTCCATCACATTAAGTTGCTGTTCCATTCGTCCGAAGACGTCTTCTCGTGGCAATTCATAAAGCGCCATTTCTCTTTGTATCATTACCTCAGATAACGGCATGGATTTTTGTTGTGCTATTTCAACTAATTCTTTAACTGTTCTAAATTGATAACTTCCCATATTTATTCATCTCTCTATTCTTGTTTTTATTATCGTACGTTTAGTCTCTTTACTAATCAACTACCTTAGCAAGCCTTAAAATATGTTTGGCCCCTCTTAAAGCTTCCTCTACTTCAGGTTCAATATTTTGATCTAATTCGATTGTCATCAACGCTTCTTTACCTACGTCTTTTCGATTGACCTCCATACGACCAATATTAATTTCAAATCTAGCTAATATTTCCGTTACTGAGGCAATCGCACCAAAACGATCGTTATGCATAACTAGAATGGCTGGATGATTCCCTGATAAATGTAATCTGAAACCATTTAATTCTACAATCTCTACTTTCCCGCCACCAATTGACTGTCCAACAAGCTCTAACGTTTCATGACCATTCATTAATTCGATACGAACAGTATTAGGGTGCGGTACCGCTGAATGGTCTTCAATAAATTCAACGTGAATACCCGCTTCTTTTGCATACGTAAAGGCATCGATAATTCGAGCATCATCCGTATCATAACCTAAAATACCAGCAACAAGCGCAACATCCGTGCCATGCCCTTTATACGTTTTAGCAAATGAGCCATATAAGTGAAAACGGGCATAAGTAATGTCTTGGTCAAACAAAAACTTTGCTGCACGTCCAATTTTTACAGCTCCTGCCGTATGAGAACTGGATGGACCGACCATAACAGGTCCTATAATATCAAAAACCGAGTGAAATTTCGCCATTTTTCTACATCTCTTTTCTATACTGATTAAGTAATACAAAGAAAAGCGCCTCGAAAATTAGCTTCGAAACACTTTTCCTTATTTTTTATAACATTATTCTACTGAGAAAATATATGAATAAATGGGTTGTTGACCATGATGTACTTCAACTTCAAGGTCTTCGAATTGTGTTTCTAAATAATCGACAATCTGATCTGTCAGCTCGTCTGTTGCATCTTCCCCTTGAAGTAGCGTAAAGATTTCATCTTCTTCACCTACAAGGTCTGTAATTAACGCTTTAATTGTTTCAAACTGATCTTTATTTGACGCTTTGATTTTCCCATCAAGCAGTCCCATAAAATGACCGTTTTCGATCGTTAATCCGTCAATTTGCGTATCTCTTACCGCGTAAGTAATCTGACCCGTTTTGACAGCTTTTGCACTCTCAATCATCTGTTGTTGATTGTCTTTTAAGTTCTGATCAGGATTAAATCCTAACAACGCGCTCATTCCTTGCGGAATGGTTTTCGTCGGAACGACAACAACTTCACATTCGGCTAGCTCTGCTGCTTGTTCTGCGGCCATAATAATATTTTTATTATTAGGTAACACAATGACTTTTTTCGCATGCGCTTGTTTGATCGCTTCCGTAATGTCTTTCGTGCTCGGGTTCATCGTTTGTCCACCCTGCATCACAACCGTTGTTCCTAAACTCTTCAGTAATTCAGCGATGCCATCCCCAACAGAAACAGCAACAATGCCATACTCGCTCAGTGGTTTCTCTTCAGCTGGCTTTTTCTCATCACCAACGATGGCACTATGTTGTTCACGCATATTTTCAACTTTGATCATCATAAAGCTACCGAAACGCTGCGCTAAGTTCATCGCCTCGCCTGGATATTCAACATGGACGTGGACACGTACATAATCATCATCCGATACAACAAGCAACGAATCGCCTAAAGCAGATAATTCTTCACGGAAGGTCTCTTCATTATAAGGATGATCCGCTAATTTATCATCTTCAAATTTGACCATGAACTCTGTACAGTACCCAAATTCAATCTCAGATGTATCCATATAATCTTGGTTATGCGATTGGTGATGGTCTGCATTCACTAAGTCACCCATCGCGATAGATTTCACATCTTTTTCTGGTAATGCTTCGCCTTTAAGTGAAGCTAAGAAGGCTTCATAAATAACTACAAGCCCTTTTCCACCACTGTCAACAACGCCTACTTCTTTTAAGACAGGTAATAATTCTGGTGTATTATCAAGTGACACTTTACTTGCTTTCACAATTTCCTCTAAGAAATACTCTAAGTCTTCTGTGGTTTCAGCTAATTCAAGGGCCTTATTCGCTGTATCTTTAGCCACCGTTAAAATCGTTCCCTCTACGGGCTTAATAACGGCTTTATAGGCTGTTTTTACACCGTTTTCTAATCCCTTAGCAAATGTTTTCGTCGTTAAGACATCTAACCCTTCAACACCTTTGCTAAATCCTCTAAATAATTGTGACAAAATAACACCTGAATTACCTCGTGCACCCATTAACAATCCTTTAGCAAAGGATTGTGCCACTTCACTAACATTTGGGTTTGTTAATCTCCCGACTTCTTGAGCACCCGATGTCATTGATAAATTCATGTTTGTCCCTGTATCGCCATCTGGTACTGGAAATACATTTAATGCATCAATCATATCCGCATTATTCGATAAGTGATCCGCACCAACTAACACCATTTCTTGGAGCTTGTCACCTTCTAGTTGTTTTAATACCACTATGAGTTCCTCCCTTAAACCTTACATAAATAGACGTTAGTCAGCTTGAACGCGTACGCCTTGAATATAAATATTGACTGCTTTGATTGGTAAACCTAAAGTTTTATCTAATGTATACTTCACTTGTGATTGCACATTGTGCGCAATTTCTGAGATCTTTGTTCCATAACTCACAATAATGTACATATCAATCGAAATTTCGTCCTCTTGTTGTGTCACCACAACACCTTTAGAAAAGTTTTCTTTTCTTAAAATTTCAGCAATACCATCTTTTAATTGATTTTTTGACGCCATACCAACGATACCATAGCACTCAATAGCAGCACCGCCAGCAACTGTGGCAATGACATCATTGGTAATCGTCACGTGACCGTCTTTTGTTGTTAATTCAATTGTCAATGTGATAACCTCCTATTTTGGATTCAACGTTTTATTATACCGACTTAATTAACGAATGTTTAAAAACATGCATAGCCATTAAACATTTTACAATACTTTTTCACTTTAGAAAAGGATTAAACAAAAGAAAGCGGATAAATCGTCTTTTTTCATTTTTATCTCTGCTTATAACATTGAATGAAAAACCTTACACTGTCAAGTGTTTATCCTTGATTCCTATTGAAAAACGTTGCAATGATACGCTTCGAAAAGAATTTTTTTACTAATATTTAATTGCATTTGTTGTTCAACTATGATAAATTATATGAGTATGAAATGAGATAGTTGTAAGTGGGAGGGATTAATATGAGTCGTAAATGTGTCTTAACAGGACGTAAAACAGTTGCAGGAAATAATCGTTCACACGCGATGAACGCAAACAAACGTAACTGGAAAGCTAATGTTCAAAAAGTACGCATCATGGTAGACGGTAAACCAAAACGTGTTTACGTATCTGCTCGTGCATTAAAATCTGGTAAAGTTGAACGTGTATAATACGTTAAGATGAAATAAAGCGCAGTGACCTATTTTTAGGCCCTGCGCTTTATTTTTATTTTATTTTTTTCTGAAGTGTTGCAAGAACCTTCCAATAAAACGAGGCAGTTTTACGGTAAAAAAGAGCACTCAACTCAACCCTTTCTTTAATTAAGACTTAAAGTTCTTTTGCGCTTATTACCATAAGTATGCCAGACTGAAAAGAAATAGACCCATAAGGTTCAATGAGTTGATTTGAGAGTGAAAGGCTAGACCCTTCGGTCAATACCGCATGCTTAAGCGGATATTTAAAACCCGTCAAACTCACCCCTGTCACTTTAGCTGTCAACGGTAAAAGGGACAGGTAGTCTTCTGATTGACGATATAATGTGTAATGACCAGGCAAATAAAAGCTCACCTTATGGTGAGCGTCTACCATTTTCACTTGGAAGCCTTGCATAGCAAGGCGCTTTAATAGCCCAACATTTACCCACGCGTGATCTAATCGTCCCCCAGTCACACCATAAAAGACCATCTGGTCCCCGGCCTTTAAATCGACAGCTTTTATAGCCAACTCTAAATCTGAATCATCTTTATCACTTGGGTAAACGATGACACTTTTCGCTTCTTGTTTAATTTCCTCTAGGATATCTTCAGACACGGAGTCAAAGTCCCCTATCGCCAAGTCAAGAGCTAGATGTGCCTTTAGGATATAATGACAACCGCGATCACAACCAATCCAAATATCAATCGTTTCTTGCGTTAAATCAGGCAAGAGTACCTCTGGTCCTCCTGCCACAATACCGTAAATTGTCATAATAAACCTTAATCCTGAATGGCAACACGTAAAGCATCGATCGCTTTTTTACGGTCTTCATTATTGAATATAAAACTCCCAGCAACAAAAACATCAATACCTGCTTCTTTACATAATCGTGCGGTTTCAGTGTTGATACCACCGTCTACTTCAAATTCAAGATCTAGCTGCATATCTTTACGCCATTGATCTGCTTGATGAATTTGGTCTAATACACTTGGAATAAAGGATTGACCACCAAAACCTGGATTTACCGTCATGAACAATAACAAATCAAGTTCATGTAAAATCGGGCGAATAAGTTCCACTGGCGTTGCTGGGTTTATGACCAAACCCGCTTTCACTCCTTTTTCCTTAATATGCATAATCGTACGATGTAAGTGCGTACAAGCTTCGTAATGCACAGTAATTATATCTGCGCCACTTGCTGCAAATTGATCAATGTACTGATCAGGATTTTCAATCATCAAGTGGACATCAAGTGGTAAATCCGTCACCGGACGTATCGCTTCAACAATAAGCGGTCCAATAGTAATATTCGGAACAAAGTGTCCGTCCATCACGTCCACATGAATATAATCAGCCCCTGCTTGTTCCACTTCTTTTATTTCGGCGCCTAACTTACTAAAATCTGCTGATAAAATAGATGGTGCTATTTTCGTCATATCTAATACCTCGGCTTTCGTTGTTTTATTTCTTCATAGAATTGTTGGTAGTGGTCATATCTGAACTTAGCAATTTCGCCTGCATCAACAGCTTCTTTGATACGACATTTTGGTTCATTCATATGCATACATCCACGGAACTTGCACGCCTCACTATACATCTCAAAATCTACAAATAGCTTAGGCAACTCTTCGAGATCAATATCCGTGAATTCTAAAGAACTAAATCCAGGAGTGTCTGCAACATGCCCACCTAGTATGGGGACTAACTCAACATGACGCGTCGTATGTTTCCCGCGACCAAGACTATTTGATATCTCTGCTGTTTTAATTTGCAATTCTGGATTAAGCTGATTTAAAAAACTTGATTTACCCACACCCGATTGACCAGCAATCACAGTAGTCTTTCCAACAAGAAGCGGCGCTAATGACTCCGAATGATAATTTAATGCCGTTGAGAATTCTTTGACGACATAACCCATTGCCTCATATATTTTACGGTACTCAGCAATTTGATTTTTTTCGTCTTGTTCGAGTAAATCCATCTTTGTAAATAGGATGACGGGTTCAATAAGATGCTTTTCTACAAGCACCAAAAAGCGATCAAGCAGTACGGTACTAAAATCCGGTTCCTTAACTGAGACAGCAATTAACGCTTGGTCTACATTACTAACGGGCGGTCTAATTAAAGCATTTTTTCGAGACAACAGCCTCGTCACCGTCCCATCTGTTTTATTCGCTGCTTCAAACTCAACATAATCCCCAACGAGTGGGGTTTGTTTATTTTTACGAAAGACGCCTCGGGCACGACATTGATACACTTCTCCTTCGTTATCTTGTACATAATAGAAGCCGCTTAACGCTTTCATTATTTTTCCTTCTGCCATTTATTCACCACTTTCTACATCTTGATAGCGCACTGTTTGTTGGATGACAACTTGGTCATCTCGTTCAATTCTATATACGGCTTGTGAACCAGGTTCAATTTCTAACGGAATCCTAAATGTTGTATCCGCCGTAATCATTTGAACTTGATAAGCATCTGTTAATTTACGCCCTCTATCTTCTATATAAATTCGAATTTCTTGAGGGATACCTTCCGGTGGATTATCCTCTGTCTCTTCATCACTTCTTGGCAAATCATCTAGCGTGTATTCGACCATCACTTCTTCTTCTCGATTGATGATTGGTTTTTCCTTTTCTCCAAGCGAGATCGTTAAATTAACAACCGATCCTTCCTCTACTTCTGTACCACCATTTGGTGATTGAGAAACAACATCACCTTTTCCAATGGTTTCATGGTGCGTCTCATTTACATTAGCTACTAACTTCTTATCAGTTAAATACTCTCTTGCTTCTAGCTCATTCAAACCTGTTAAATCATCCAGGGTCACCATCCGCTTACCAACACTCACCTCAAAAACGACAATGGTTTCTTTCGGTCTTACTGCTTCACCTGCAGCTGGTTCTACCTGGTTCAATATTGTACCTACGGGCTCGTCAGAATAGACATCGATGCGTTGCACATTTTGATAGTCTTTACTCAACAATAATCGCTCTACTTGTGTGTAGGATTGCCCCGTGTAATCACTAAACACAACCGGCTCTTCTCCTAAGGAAACGACCAACTCAACAATGGAATCTTCCTTGACAAAGCGTCCTGCAGAAGGTTCATGACTCATCACAATATTTTCTGCTATGGATGCATCGAATACTTCATCAATTTCATAAGAAAGGTTATTATTTTCAAGCCAACGGATAGCTTCTTCGATATCTCGGTTCGTTAAATCGATTAACTCTACATCATCTGGCTGTAAGATAATCGGTAAGACAAATAAACTAAATAAAATACTAATAAGTAACACAGCGACAGCAATGCTACCACCGACTATCCATCGCTTTCTTTTTTTAGACGCTACTTTTTTAGGATCATTACTGACCACTTTATCTTTTACTTCAGGAGTTGGGGAGGTCTTTTGATGAACAACCGTATCTTCCTCCACTTTCCCATGAAAGACGCCGTCTTTCATGATTGGCATCTGAATGGTCTCATCCCCAGGCTCAACTGGGATAATAAACGGGGCCTCATGGAGACGATCCTCATCAAGTACCGTTCGCAAATCTTCAATAAACTCATCCATCGATTGGTACCGATTCAGTGGATCTTTTGCGGTTGATTTTAACACCACATTTTCTACACTTTGCGGCACGTCTTCAGCCCACTTCTTTACCGGTGGTACAACCTGTTGCAAGTGTTTTAAAGCGACAGATACTGCCGATTGACCTGAGAACGGTAAGCGACCCGTCAGTAATTCAAATAATACGATCCCTAATGAATAAATATCCGACTTTGTATTAGCTAAACCTCCCCTTGCTTGTTCAGGTGACAAATAGTGAACACTGCCTAGTACAGCATTTGTCTGAGTCATGGAGGTAGAACTTAAAGCTAAGGCAATTCCAAAATCAGTGACTTTTACTTGTTTATCTTGCGTAATTAATATATTTTGCGGTTTAATGTCCCGGTGGATGATATGGTGATCATGCGCATGTTGAATAGCTTCTGCTATTTGCTCAACAATGACCACTGCTTCACTCGGGTCTATAGGTGAATAGAGCTGAATATATTTTTTTAAGGTCATCCCGTCTACATATTCCATCACCATATAATAGATATCATTCTCATCGTCCACATCATATATTGTGACAATGTTGGGGTGAGAAAGACTCGTCGCATTCTGAGCTTCACGATGAAAGCGCCGAATAAAATCATCGTCTGTTGCATATTCAAACTTTAATACTTTTATAGCAACTTCTCGTTTTAAAATCGTATCAAAACCTAAATAAACATTCGCCATTCCACCGCCACCGATGAGTGATTCTACTTTATAACGCTCACCAAGTACTTTTCCTTCTATCATGATGCCTCACCTCCAGCATCGTAAGATAAAAGAACAAGCGAAATATTGTCCTCTCCTCCGCGTTCATTCGCTTCATTGATTAACTGTTCGGCTGCAACATGTAAATCAGCATGTTGATTAAGAATAGATTGTATCCTCTCATCAGTTAGTTTATTCGTTAATCCGTCTGTACAAAGTAACAAGCGATCATTGTTGTCGCAAGTGACCATTGTCACCTCAACATCAACAGGCATATCAGTGCCTACCGCGCGAGTCAGAACATTCTTTTTCGGATGAACAGCCGCTTCATCTGGTGTAATTTCTCCTGCATGAACCAGTGCGTTAACAAGCGAGTGATCACTCGTCAATTGGCGCAGCTGGTGCTGTGATAGCTTATAACAACGACTATCACCTACATGAGCAATTACCGCCGTTTCTTCTACTACAACAACTAATACCACGGTTGTGCCCATACCACGAAACGCTTTATTTTCTGTTGCTTTATCGTATATTTCCTTATTCACTGATTGAATAGCTTGAATAAGGTACTGTTCTGCTTCATTAATTCGTGTTAAACTTGATTGCTTTGGCCACTCCCGCATAAAATAATCAATGACCATTTTGCTGGCAACATCGCCCGCATTATGTCCGCCCATTCCATCAGCAATAACATAAAGTGTTTGTCCATCTTCACGTAAAATCACGCCACCAGCATCTTCATTATAAGGCCTCACTTGACCTTGATCACTTAAAAATACATGCTTCATTCTGTCACCTCACTGACATATTGCCTCTAAATTTGTTCGTTTTAATGTTGTTTATATTGTAAACGCGTTAAAAAGAAACCATCTGTGTTAAAATCATCAGGGAATATTTGTATCCCAAAAGGCGTCACACCAATGGACGTTTTTAAGAAGTCTGGTAACTCTTCAAAAAATGTTGGATCTACTTCAATACGCGTTTGCCCTGATAAGAACTCGGCAATTAAAGCTTCATTCTCTGTTGGGTCAATCGTACACGTACTATAAATAAGTTTGCCATTTGTTTTTAATAAAGGCATGACCGTCTTCAGAATATCAAATTGAATCATTGATAGCTGAAAGACGTCCTCACTCGTTTTTGAATACTTAATGTCAGGTTTGGTACGAATCACACCAAAACCAGAACAAGGAGCGTCAACTAAAATGCGGTCAAATGTTTCTTGGTCGAAGGCTTCATCTAAATGTCGTGCATCCATGCCTTGTGTTTTAATATTTATGAGGCCAAGTTGTTCTGCTTTTTCTTTAACAAGCTTTGTTTTCTTTTCATGTAAATCAAAGCTATAAACACATCCTGTATTAGATAATCTTTCAGCTATATCTGTTGCTTTTCCTCCGGGCGCACTACAACTATCTAATATTATTTGGCCTTCTTCTATCGCCATCATTTCTCCTACAAGCATCGATGTCTGATCTTGAATCGTTATGACCCCCTCTTTAAAGAAAGGGTGTTTGAGAATATTGCCTTTTTCAATGACTAAGCCATGTGATGAAAATGTAGACATTCTAACATCAAATCCATCTGTTTGAAGCTGCTTCATGACTTCCGTTCTTGTCATTTTTAGTGGATTGACACGGACGCTTTTATCTGATTTAACCAATTGACTGACAGCGATTTTTTCAGCCTTCTCAAAACCATAACTGTCTACCCAGCGTTCAATAAGCCACTCTGGTGTACTCGTCTTTATGCTTAATTGTTTAAGTGGTTCGTTAATTTCAGTATAATCCGTGAAACCTTGTCTTACTGCTTGACGTAACACACCATTGACAAGTTTAACTATGCCTTGATGTCCTCTCTTTTTAGCAATTTCAACCGCTTCATTTACTACTGCATGATCTGGTACTTTATCTAAGTACTTCAATTGATAAAAGGCTAAATAGAGTAACCACTTTACCCAACTTTGCAGTTTCTCCGGTTTTTTCACTAATTGATAAAGATCGTATTCCAACGTTAATTTACGGTTGAGCGTTCCATAGACTAATTCTGTAAAAAGTGCTTGGTCACGTATATCCAATGTCGTATTTTTTAATGTCTGGTCAATCAATAAATGGCTAAACGCACCATTATCGCCAATTTTTACGAGGACATCTAACGCATATGCTCTCACTGATTTACTCATTTACTTCACCTAATACCTTCCCAATGTTAAATGGATGTTGGCCATTTAAACTATCCTTGATCAACACGCGTTTTTTCCCAGCTAATTGAACATCGACTAACTTTATTGCTTGATCTTTCGTTTGCACAATCACGCCATCTTTTTCAACCGCAATAATTGTCCCAGGCTGCTCGTTCGTCTGTCGCGGATCTTTTTCAACACGCCACAGCTTCATATTCTTCCCATCGATCAATGTACTCGCAACCGGAAACGGATGCATGCCACGGACGTGATTATAGATTACCTGGTTAGATTGATGCCAATCGATTTGTTCTTGATCACGCGTAATATTGCGCGCATATGTGGCAAGTTCATCGTCTTGCTTTACAGGGGTTAGCGTTTGATTAAATAGTTGTGGTAGGGTGTCATGTAATAAATCCCGTCCTAGTAGACTAAGTTTTTCAAACATCGAACCCACATCATCACGTTCTTCAATCGGCAGTGCACGTTGCGTTAAAATATCCCCAGCATCCAATGCTTCAACCATGTACATAATCGTCACACCGGTTTCTTTTTTTCCATCGATAATCGCCTGGTGAATAGGCGCACCACCTCGGTAATCAGGTAGAAGTGAGGCGTGTACATTAATACAACCAAATGGCGGCGCCTCTAACAAGGGTGTCGGTAAGATTTGACCAAAAGCAGCCGTGACAATTAAATCAGGTTTTGTTTTTAACACCGTATCATAGTCATTTCTTATTTTTTCAGGCTGAAACACAGAAAGCCCAAGTTCTTGCGCTTTTAATTTTACAGGTGGTGGCGTTAACAGTTTTTTTCTGCCTTTTGGTCGATCAGGCTGTGTGACAACAAGTACGACTTCATACTGATCTTTGATGAGTTGTTCTAAAATAGGTACACTAAATTCGGGCGTACCCATAAATACTATACGTTTCATATTTTACCTACTTTCTACATAAGTTGTTGCGGATTTAAATCGATATGAATCATTAATTTCTCTTTTTGGTAATCTTTTTGATAATGATCCAATATTTTTTTTAAGACGTGATGTAAATCAGGTTCATTTTTATATTTTACCATGCATTGAAAGCGATAACGACCTTTAATTCTTTCAATAGGGGAAGGGCTTGGTCCTAAGATAATGGCTTCCTCCGATAAATGTTTTACTAATAGCTTTTGAATGACGCGGGTAACTTCTTCTGCTCTTAGACGCTGTTCATGAGTAACTGTAATGAGTGTCAAGAAATAGTACGGCGGGTATTGATAAGCCTTACGCAAGGCCATCTCTTGTTTAAAAAAACCATGATAATCGTAAGCTTTCGCAAACAACACACTATAATGCTCAGGTGTATAGGTTTGTACAATAACTTCACCCGTTAACTCATGACGACCAGCACGTCCCGACACTTGAGTAAGCAGTTGAAATGTTTTTTCAGCCGCACGAAAGTCTGGCAAATTTAATAAGCCATCCGCAGTTAGGACACCAACTAACGTCACATCTGGAAAATCTAACCCCTTTGCAATCATTTGGGTTCCTAGTAATATATCTGCCTGTTTTTGACCGAATTGTTTCAACAGTCGTTCATGTGCCCCTTTCTTTCGAGTTGTATCAACATCCATTCGAATCACGCGTGCCTCGGGAAATGTTTCATTTAAAGCCTCTTCTACTTTTTCTGTGCCCGTACCAAAGAAGCGGATTGTGTCTGATTGACAGTGCGGACAGACGTTTGGCATTGGCTCACTATAATTGCAATAATGGCACTTTAAGCGATGTTCGCGTTGATGATAGGTTAAAGAAATATCGCATGAGGGGCACTCGACCACGTGACCACAATCACGACACATGACAAACGTTGAATAACCGCGACGGTTAAGAAAAAGAACCACTTGTTCATTGTTTTGTAAACGCTTTTCAATGGCTAATTTCAACCGCCGTGAAAACATCGTTCGATTCCCCTGGTGAAGCTCTTCACGCATATCTTCAATCGTGACATGCGGCATGGCAGTGTGATTAATACGTTCAGGCATATCAATCAGTTGATATACCCCTTTTTTCGCGCGGGCAAAAGTTTCTAATGTTGGCGTCGCAGTGCCAAGGACAACGGGACATTGATGATATTCCGCTCGTTTTATTGCGACATCTCTCACGTGATATCTGGGGTGGTCTTCTTGTTTATATGTTGATTCATGTTCTTCGTCAATAATCATAATGCCTAGATTTTCAAATGGTGCAAAAATGGCTGACCTTGCACCTACAGCTACTTTAACCGTTTTCTTCTGAATTTTTCGCCATTCATCAAATCTCTCACCAATAGATAACGCACTATGTAACACAGCAACCTCATCGCCGAAACGGCGCTTAAATCGCTCAACCATCATCGGTGTCAAGCTGATTTCAGGTACAAGGACAATCGCTTCTCTTCCCTGTTTTATTGCCCAATCAATCGCTTGCAAATATACTTCCGTTTTACCACTACCTGTTACTCCATGTAAAAGATACGTGTCTGGCCGCTTTTTTTTCATGCTGTCCACTATTTTGTCGAGGGCCTCTGATTGTTGGGATTGCAGGGGGAGTGGGCGGGTTTTAGTCATATCTCCGGCGTAAGGGTTTCGATCCACTTGCTGCTGGTAAAGCGTAATTAAGCCTGCCTCAACAAATTTTTTTATCGTCTGTCTCGTCGTTTTATTTCTTTCTAGAACGGTTTTAAGTGGTTGATCTTGGTCCATTGTTGAAAAGTACTCCGTAAGCTGATACTGTTTTTTAGCTTGTTTAGATAAATGAGCTAAATAGCGATCGAATGCCTCTAATTCCCCTACAACCTTGACCATCGTCACCGTCTTATTACTTTCTTTTGTTGTCACATGATACTCCCATGTGACGGTTTCTCTTTTTATTTCTTCATTAATTATTTTTAAAGGTATAAGTGTTTCAAGCTCATCAAAATCAATGTTATCACGACCATCAAATAGTGCATTTAATGTCGGATTACTTGGTGTATCCACCCGATGCAACGACTTTTTATACGATGCTTTTAATGCCTGTGGCAACATTGCTTGAAAGCTAGAAATAAAGAAACTCATCGTCTCTTGAGCTAGCCATTTTCCTAATGAGATTAACTCTTCCGTCAGAACCGGCTGTACATCTAAACAGGATTGAATGGGCTTTAGCCCTTTTACCTTTGACTCTTTTGCTGTGCTAAGCACATAACCCATAATAGTGCGGTTACCAAATGGGACAGTGACCCGCATCCCCACGTGGATGGCACCTTGTAGTGATTCTGGAATCAGGTAATCATAAAAACGATCGGTATTAACTGATGGCACATCGACAACGACATGCGCTATTTTATCTGTCATGATCGATCAACTTCCTTAGCAATCATGCTTAATAAATCTTGTGCAATTTCTGTTTTAGATTTCAATGGGATGTTTATTTCTTTGCCAGTTTTCGTTAAAATATGGACCGCGTTCGTATCGGCATTAAATCCTTGATTCGGCTGAGAAATATCATTAATCACAACCATGTCTAACTGTTTATTTTCTAGTTTTTTCTTACCATAAGCTAGCACATCATTTGTTTCTGCTGCAAAACCGACAAGGTATTGGTGCGTTTTTTGTTCGCCAAGCGCTTGTAAAATATCTTTAGTTCTTTTAAGTTCAAGCAGTAAAGGCCCGTCCGTTTTTTTTACTTTTTGATCATAACTAACAGAAGGGGTATAATCACTGACTGCTGCCGTTTTTATGACAATGTCATGGTGAACATACTGATTCATGACGGCCCTATACATATCCTCTGAGCTAATTACATCAATGCGATGAACGCCTACAGGTGTTTCAAGCGTGACAGGTCCACTAATTAATGTTACTTCTGCACCTAATTCATTGGCCGCTGCCGCTAACTCAAACCCCATCTTTCCAGAAGAGTGATTCGTTAATACGCGTACAGGGTCTATTTTTTCTTCAGTTGGACCTGCAGTGATCAACACTTTTTTACCTTTTAGTATAGCCGCTCGGTTTGACGCCTCTACTAAGACATCAGCAATGGTTTCTGGTTCGCTTAAACGACCTTTTCCAACATATCCACACGCAAGATAGCCTTCACCAGGTTCAATAAAAATCACACCTCTTGCGCGTAGAGTGTCCATATTATTTATAACCGCTGGATGTTCGTACATATGTACATTCATTGCAGGCGCAAAGTAAATGGGACAGGTCACGGCTAAAAGCGTTGTTGATAACATATCATCAGCAATACCGTTAGCATATTTACCGATCAGGTTGGCGGTGGCTGGCGCGACAACCACATAATCTGCCCAATCAGCAAGTGCGATATGTTGAATTTCAGCGGGATCTAATTCATCAAACGTATCGAGATACACAGGCTGCCTAGAAATTGCTTGAAAGGATAGTGGTGTTACAAATTCCTGTGCACCATTTGTTAAAATAACTTTTACAATAGCTCCCAATTGAGTGAATTTACTTGTCAAACTGATTGCCTTATAAGCAGCGATACCACCAGTTACACCGAGTAAGATTTTTTTACCTTTTAAAGACATCTGTTGTCACCCTTTCTATATGCATGAAAACCCCCAAGCCACCAAAATTGGCGCACAAGGGGGTTCATATATTTTGATTAACGACGTTCTTTGTATTCAGTTGAAATATATGTCAACTTATCTGCGTAGATTTCTTCTAGCGCAATGCCAACATTTGTTGCTGAGGTTGGTTCTTCAATTTGTACGATATTCTCTTCTCGAATTTGTCGCGCTCGACGTGATGAGAGTGTCACCAGTGTATATTTTGAATTTATTTTCGTTAATAATTGGTCAATTGATGGATCTAACATCATGATTGACTCACCTCCAAGATTTTCTTGTATTCCGTTGCTACACGTTCACGTTTACAATGTTCACTCTTGACGATCGCTTGAACATTTTCTACCGCATGGTCAACTTGATCATTGACGACGACGTAATCATACGCATCCATCATATCAATTTCTTCCTTTGCCGCATTTAATCGGTTCATGACGAGCGTTTCTGTCTCTGTCCCTCGACTAATAATCCGATTTTTAAGTTCTTCTAAGCTAGGCGGTGATAAGAAAATAAAGACACCTTCTGGGAAGTTTTCTTTTACTTGTAGCGCCCCTTGAACTTCGATTTCTAAAAATACGTCGTTACCTTCATCAAGTTGTTTTTCAACATACTCTCGAGGTGTACCGTAATAGTTTCCAACATATTCTGCGTGCTCAAGTAGTTGATTGTTTTTTATCATCTCTTCAAATGCTTCTTTTGATCGATAAAAATAATCAACACCCTCTTTTTCACCTGGTCGCATTGGACGCGTCGTCATTGACGTCGAATACTTTAATGAGGTATCCTTTTTAAATAATGCTTTTCTAACAGTTCCTTTGCCAACACCAGATGGTCCTGATAAGACAAATAAAATGCCTTTTTGTTTAAATAACACCGTTAATCCCCCAATCAAGCTCACTCTCGTTTGCTTTAATCTAATAATTCTTCTTCATGTGTTACGACACGATTTCCAACCGTTTCTGGCTGGACAGCAGATAAAACAACATGATCACTATCTGTAATAATGACTGCACGTGTGCGTCTGCCATACGTTGCATCAATAAGTTTATTATTCTCTCTTGCGACAGATATAATACGTTTGATTGGCGCAGACTCTGGTGAAACAATGGTAATAATTCGATTAGCCGACACAACATTACCAAAACCGATATTAATTAATCGTAAACTCAAACTTTGCTCCCCCTTAAACTATAGCCGCTCATTTTATGAATGAGATAATAATCCTTATAATTATAGTATAAAATGCGCCATTTTGGAATGGTTCTATAGAAAAATCATCATAAAGATGCTAAATATGTTTTTCTTTAGGACAGTCATTACTCCTAGTATACACAAAGGTGAAAGAGTTTGTAAATGTTTCTCGAGAAACACCTGCTTAAGTGTTAACAAATACTGACTGAACTTACTAGGCTGCTTCATTCTTTTTTGGGGATAGTCGAGATCCCTCGTAACTTCAGTCATCGGTTGTTGACGGCTTAGTATCATCGTGAGACATTCCATGCTATAATAATGTCACGAGGTGATAACTATGACATACGATGGCATGGTCACACGACGCGTAAGCATAGAGCTTAACGCGTTACTTACAAGTGGCCGCATACTAAAAATATACCAACCAACAAAAACTGAATTAATCCTTAACATACGCGCCCATGGAAAAAACCATAGTTTACTTCTTTCCATGCACCCAGTTTACGCAAGGGTACATATTACAACTGAAAAGTTCACTAACCCTAAAGAACCGCCTATGTTTTGCATGCTTCTACGTAAACATATGGAAGGCAGCTTTATACATCAAGTCACACAATATGAAAACGAACGGATTATTGAATTAATTATCCGTGGTAAAAATGAGATTGGTGATGATATAAGAAAAAAACTGATCATTGAAATTATGGGTAAACATTCAAATATTATTTTGGTTGATGAAGATAAAGGGCATATTTTGGATGCCATGAAACACTTATCGCCCTATCAAAATCGCTTCCGAACAATATTACCTGGACAACCCTATATCTATCCCCCAACACAAAATAAAAGCAATCCTTTCGATTTATCAACGGATGACATTTTAGCGCATGTTCAGGCTTCTGATGCACCTCATGTTTTCATGGCTACTTTTATGGGTGTTTCGCCATTAATTGAACAGGAATTATCAGCCACATGTAGTGAAAATGTAACAGCTAAAGTTCAAGCTTTTAAACGTATACTAACAGATGTGGCTACCGGCCAAGTCAACCCGACGATCGATCAAGATGCCCAAGGGTTTTACTTATTCCCGCTTCATAATTTTAGTGATGACGTCACACATTACGCTTCAATCAACGCCTGTCTTGATGCATTTTATCGCGAGAAAGCTGAGCGTGATTTAGTTAAACAACGCGCAGGTGACTTGATTCGAGTACTGCAAAGTGAACGAAATAAAATCATTAGGAAAATTAAAAAGCAAGAACAAACATTAAATAAAGCCGCTCATGCCGCCAACTATCAGAAAAAAGGCGAATTACTAACCGCACATATGCATTTGATAAAACAAGGCGATACGTGCGTCGACGTCATTGATTACTATCAAGAAGACACGCCGTCATTAACAATAGAACTTAATCCTAATAAATCACCAAGCGAAAATGCGCAAAGCTACTTTAAAACGTATCAGAAACTTAAAACATCTAAAAAAATCTTAGAGATTGAAATAGAAAAAGCCCATGAGATGGTTCGCTATCTTGATCAATTAATTGAACAAATTGAAAAAGCACGCTTAGAAGATTTAGCTGATATTCGCGAAGAACTTGAAGAAGAAGGCCTTATCAAGAGAAAGCCATCTAAAAACCAAAAGAAAGCAAAAGCGAATAAACCAACACCTGATGTATTTACAGCTTCTGATGGGACGACTATACTTGTCGGTAAAAACAACAAACAAAATGAATATTTAACGATGAAACTCGCAGGCAAACAAAATATTTGGTTGCATACAAAAGATATTCCCGGCTCTCACGTTGTTATTAGAAGTGATGCTCCTAGTGATGCAACTTTAAAAGAAGCTGCTCTTTTAGCCGCTTATTATAGTAAAGCTCAAGCTTCAAGTTCTGTTCCTGTTGATTACACAGAGATCAGACACGTGCATAAGCCTAACGGCGCTAAACCAGGCTATGTAATTTATAGTCATCAGAAAACATTAACAGTAACCCCTTCGGCTAAAATCGTTGCACAATTGAAACAAAACGCCGTTGATTGATAGCCCACGCAAAAAAACGAGACATTCCCTCTAAACGAAGGATCGTCTCGTTTTTTTCTTAATGAGGATTAACCTAGTTCATTGCGCCATGCAAGTAAATCGATTTTTTCTTCAACCGTTATTTTACCTTCTGATATTAAAAAGTCGATTAATTGATCAAAAGTAGCTAACGTTTCATACGGGATGCCAATGGCGTTAAATGCTTCCTCTGACTTTTTTAGACCGTAACTAAAAATTGCCAGTACTTTAACAACCGTTGCACCCGCCGATTGAATCGCTCTAACTGATTCAATTACTGAGCCACCTGTTGATATTAAATCTTCAATGACCACAATACGGTCACCTTTTTTGATGACACCTTCAATTTGGTTCTCTTTCCCATGTTTTTTAGCTGATGCACGCACATATGACATAGGTAATTGTAATGCATCACTTAACCACGCCGCATGAGGGATACCCGCTGTCGCACAGCCACTTATCCCGTCAATTTCACCTGTTACATCGTTTAACTTATCGACAAATCCTGATGTAATAAGTTTCCTAACTGCTGGATAACTCATTGTCAATCGGTTATCACAATAAATCGGTGATTTAATGCCTGATGTCCATGTAAATGAGCGATCCGGTTTTATTTGGACCGCTTCAATATTTAATAAATGTTCAATAATCTGTTGTTCATTCGCCACGATTATAAGCCTCCAATGCCTTTAAGTATTGTTTTTTTGGATCATTACTCTGTGTGATACTTCGACCAATAACCAAGTAATCGGCGCCGTTTTGCTTTGCAAATGCCGGAGTTGCTACTCTTTGTTGGTCATCGTGCTCACTATCTACTAGTCTGATACCTGGTGTCACAGTTAAAAACGCTTCTCCCAATCTTTGTTTAAGGCGAGGAACTTCAAGCGCTGAACAGACAACACCATCAGCACCATTTACTTTCGCTAATGTGGCCAAATCAAGCACAGAATCATCAATTGAACCTGATAAACGAAGCTCTTCATTTACTGTTTTTTCTGAATGTGATGTCAAAAGTGTCACGGCAATTAAATCAGCAACGGATTTATTAGACCCTTCCACCAAACCTTCTTTAGCACGACGAATCATTTCACCGGCACCAAGCGCATGGACATTCGTTATTTGAACGTCTAGCTTCGCAATATTTTTCATTGCTTTATAGACAGTCGTTGGAATGTCGTGCAATTTCAAATCAAGGAAGACGTCTTGATTACGTGCTCTAAGTTTTTTTACGACGTCTGGTCCTTCCTTATAAAAGAGCTCCATTCCTACTTTAACGGGAATATCCGTTAAATCATGTTTGGTAAGAAAGGTATCAGCTGTGTTGAAATCTTCAAAATCTAACGCTAAATATATTGGTTTATGCATTAATGTGCCCCTTTCCGATGGCGTCCGTTACTGAATCAAAGCCATACTCTTTTAAAACAAATGGCAGGGCATCAATAATGTCCGAGCACACATGCGGATTTTCAAAGTTAGCCGTTCCAACTGCAACGGCACTTGCACCTGCAAGTAAAAACTCTAAGACATCCTCAGCATCTCTAACGCCACCCATACCGATGATTGGAATATTAACCGCTTGATACACCTGATAAATCATGCGAATGGCCACCGGCTTAATGGCCGGCCCACTAAGTCCACCAACACCATTACTCAAGAGTGGACGGCGTTTATTTAAATCAATTTTCATACCAGTTAGAGTGTTAATCATCGTTAATCCATCTGCTCCTGCCGCTTCTACTGCTTGAGCAATCTCAACAATATCTGTCACATTTGGAGATAGTTTTACGTAAACCGGGACACTTGCCGCTGCTTTCACACGTCGCGTTACCTCTGCCGCAACGTTTGGGTCTGTACCGAATTGAACGCCGCCTTCTTTAACATTTGGACAAGAAATATTAAGTTCAATAGCCGCAATGTTACTATTTCTTAAATGTGATGCGACCGCTTCATATTCTTCAATTGTACTTCCAGCTACATTTGCAATGACTGGTAAATCAAATTGTTCTAAAAAGGGTAATTCATCTGTAATAATCGCTTCAACACCCGGATTTTGCAAACCAATCGCGTTTAACATCCCAGATTTCGTCTCAGCGACACGCGGAGTATCATTACCTAACCTTTTATTTAATGTTGCTGCTTTCACCATAACCGAGCCTAATTTGCTTAAGTCATAAAACTGGCTATACTCCTTACCAAAACTAAAACAACCAGATGCTGGCATGATGGGGTTTTTTAACGCTAATCCAGGTAGCGAAACACCTAACATACTCATAATTCCACCTCATTCGCTTCAAAAACAGGGCCATCTTGACAAACTTTTTTATTTGACTCACCATCTTGTGTTTTTACTACACAAGCATAACAAGCACCAATGCCACAACCCATGCGCTCTTCTAATGAAAGAAACCCTTTCGTATCGTGCAGTTTTGTTTCAACAGCTTTTAGCATTGGCGTAGGACCACAGCTAAAGTAATAATCCCCTTTTAAACCAAAGTGATCAATCACATCTGTCACAAAACCTTCTGTTCCATAGGTACCATCGTTTGTTGCTATATATGTCGCACCAAGTGATTGAAAAGCTGCTTCATAAAAAACATCTGCCGATGATTGAAAACCTAAAATAGATGTCACTTTGATATTTTTTTCTTGCAATTTTTTCCCTAAGTAATAAAGTGGCGGAACCCCAATGCCACCACCAATTAATAACACCTCATCTGCTTCTATTGAATCGATAGAATAGCCATTACCACATGGAATGAGCAAATTAATGGCTTGGTCTGGTTTAAGTCTTGCTAACATTTCTGTACCTTCACCAAAGATTTTAAAAATAAGCGTAAGAGTTTCTTCCTTCATATCTAGATCACAAATAGAGATAGGACGACGAAGCATAAACTCCGTCCCCTCCCCTACTTTAATATGAACGAATTGACCTGGTTTGATCTCTGAAAGAATCTCTTTAGAGATACGAATGTCCATTTTTATCGTTTTTCTTGCAATTTCTTCAACCGCTACAATCAGCGCATCTACTTGTTTCATTAGCGAATAACCTCCTGATTAACAACTACCGGACACGCTTGAAAAGTCGTTTGATCAATCACATTTAAAATTGCACGGGCCGTATCTAGACTTGTTAACGAAGCTATGCCATGTTCAACAGCTGCCCGGCGAATTTTAAAGCCGTCACTTAATGGTTTATTGCCTGAGGTTAACGTGTTAACAACAAAGTGAACCGTATTCTTCTCAATAAGCGATAAAACATTTTCTTGATCCGATCCAATTTTATCCACCTTAATCGCCTTAACACCTTGATTAGTTAAGTGATTGGCCGTGCCTTCAGTCGCATATATGTCAAAACCGAGTTGTTGGAAACCTAATGCGATTTCAGTTGCTTCTGCCTTATCTTTATCCGCTACCGTAAAGAGAACAGATCCTTCGAATGGGATATCAATCCCTGAAGCAACTAATCCTTTAAATAATGCTTTAGCAAGCGTCTTGTCTCGCCCAATCGCTTCTCCTGTTGACTTCATTTCAGGTCCTAAGATTGTATCAACACTTTTTAGCTTTTGGAAACTAAAGACCGGTACTTTAACCGATACGTGACTCGCTTCTTCCAACAGTCCTTCTTCATACCCTAAATCTTTAATTTTCTCGCCCATGATCGCCCGAGTGGCGATATTTGCCATCGTTACATCAGTTATTTTGCTTAAAAACGGAATCGTCCGGCTTGCTCTCGGATTTACTTCGAGTACATAAACGTGATCTTCATGCACAACAAACTGAATGTTAATAAGTCCTTTTATATCGAGGGCTTTTGCAATTCGAATGGTTGTTTCAATGATTTGATCTTTAATTCTCTTATTAAGTCGCTGCGTTGGATAAACCGCTATCGAGTCCCCAGAGTGAACACCTGCTCTTTCGATATGCTCCATAATTCCAGGAATAATCGTCGTTTCTGTATCACTGATCGCATCTACTTCAACCTCAATACCAGTTAAATATTTATCAACAAGTACAGGATGCTTGCGTTTAATATGTGTCGTTTTCTTTAAATAATGTTCCAGTTCATTATCATTATAAACGATCTCCATTTGACTTCCGCCAATCACATAGGATGGTCGCACGAGAACAGGATAGCCAATACGACTAGCGACTGCTTTTGCTTCATCCAATGCTTTAACACTTTCACCCCTAGGTTGAGGAATATTCAAACTCGTTAATAATTGTTCGAATTTATCGCGATCTTCAGCTCGGTCAATCGCTTCAAGGTCTGTTCCTAAAATAGTCACACCTCGACGTGTTAACCCCTCCGCAAGATTAATCGCTGTTTGACCACCAAACTGGACAATGACACCGACCGGTTTTTCTAATGCAACAACGTGCATCACATCTTCAAGGGTTAGAGGTTCAAAATATAATTTATCTGACACACTAAAATCTGTCGATACCGTCTCTGGATTTGAGTTCATAATGATGGCTTCATACCCCATCTCCTTTAAGGCAAGTACAGAGTGAACCGTTGCATAATCAAATTCTATTCCTTGCCCAATTCGTATTGGGCCTGAGCCAATAACAATGACCTTTTTACGATCTGACACGATCGATTCTTGTTCTTCTTCATAACTACTATAAAAATATGGCGTACTTGATTCAAATTCCGCTGCACATGTATCAACCATTTTATAGACTGGTCTAATATGATGTGTCATACGCATCTCATATATGTCATCTTCGGTTAAAGACGTAATCCGTTCTAATTGACGATCAGAGAAACCCATACGTTTTGCTTTTAAAAGCAACGCTTCTGTCAACTGCGCTTCTTTTAATTCAAGTTCTAATTGAATAATCTTGTTTAACTTTACCAAAAAGAAACGATCAATTTTGGTTAGTTCAAATATTTTTTCCAGATCATATTGGCGTCGCAACAGTTCAGCGAGTACAAAAATACGGCGATCGTCAGCTTTAACAACTTGTTCTAATAAGTCACTATCTGATAATTCTTCACATTCAGGTAGATAGAAATCATCATCATTAAAATCAAGTGAACGTATTCCCTTAAGAAAAGATTCTTCAAACGTCCGTCCGATGGCCATGACTTCACCGGTTGCCTTCATCTGGGTACCTAATGTGCGATTGCCTGAAGTGAATTTATCAAATGGAAAACGTGGAAACTTCGTTACGACATAATCAAGTGCCGGTTCAAAAGCACTGTATGTCGTTTCAGTGACAGGATTTTTAATTTCATCAAGTGTTAGACCAATAGCAATCTTAGCAGCAATTTTGGCGATTGGATAGCCTGTAGCCTTAGAAGCTAAAGCACTGGATCGACTTACCCGTGGGTTTACTTCAATAATATAATAATCAAAACTATTAGGGTCCAGCGCTAATTGCACGTTACAGCCACCCTCGATTTCTAGGGCGCGAATAATTTTTAATGACGCATTACGCAACATTTGATATTCGCGATCACTAAGCGTTTGTGATGGGGCAACAACAATCGAGTCACCTGTATGAATACCAACTGGATCAATATTCTCCATGTTACAAACAACAATCGCTTGATCATTTTTATCTCGCATCACTTCGTATTCAATCTCTTTAAAACCGGCAATATTTCGTTCGATAAGACACTGATTTACAGGCGAGTATTGTAAACCACTCCGCGTAATTTCACGTAAGTCTGCTTCGTTATAACACATACCACCACCAGAACCACCAAGGGTGTAAGCTGGTCTTACAATCAGTGGAAAGCCGATTTCTTCAGCAAAAGCTAAGGCCTCGTCGACCGTATTAACAATGGCACTTTCTGGAACCGGCTCATTTAAATCATGCATAAGTTGTCTAAATTTCTCACGATCTTCAGCTAACTGAATAGCATCCAGGCTCGTCCCAAGCATTTCGGTTGGATATTTTTCTAAAATACCACTTTCTTCTAAAGCAATAGCTAAATTTAAACCTGTTTGACCACCTAACGTCGGTAATATCGCATCAGGTCGCTCTTTTTGAATGATTTTCGATAAGTATTCTACCGTTAATGGCTCCATATATACCGTATCTGCCACTGTATGATCCGTCATAATTGTTGCTGGATTAGAGTTTGCTAAAATAACCGTATAGCCTTCTTCACGTAACGCTTGACAAGCTTGTGTTCCAGAATAATCAAACTCAGCTGCTTGGCCAATAATAATTGGCCCCGATCCGATAACAAGTATTTTCTTTATATCTGTACGTTTTGGCATTAGAGCGCCTCCTTATTCATACGTTTTGCGGTTTGAATATTAGTCATAAACTGGTCGAATAAATAAGTTGTATCTTCAGGACCCGGTGAACTTTCTGGGTGATACTGCACACAGAATGTTGGGTATTGCTTATGTCTAACGCCTTCAACCGAGTCATCATTGATGGCTATATGTGTAAGCTCTAAATCTGTTCCTTCTAGTGATTCACGACGCACAGCATATCCATGATTTTGAGATGTCATATGTGTTTTTCCTATGGTCAAGTCTTTTACTGGATGATTTGATCCACGATGGCCAAACCGCATCTTTTCTGTATCTGCACCAGATGCTAAAGATATAAGTTGATGCCCTAAACAAATACCGAAGACTGGCACATGCGGCATAATCGCTTGGATCATGTCAATTGCCTCTGGGACATCTTTGGGATCTCCAGGTCCATTAGTTAGCATGATACCTTCTGGTTTTAATTCTAAAATTTGATCAGCTGTATAATTATACGGCACGACGGTCACATGACAGTTTCTTTTTGTTAAATCTCTTAGTATGCCATGTTTCATGCCAAAATCAACGAGCACAACGCGATGACCCCTACCTGGAACGACATAAGGGTTCTTTGTCGACACTCGCTTTACTTGATCTGTCATGGTATCAACAAAGGTTGGTGCTGATATTATTTCTTTGTCCGCCTCTGTTAAAATTGCGCGCATTGTTCCGTGTTTTCTAATAATTTTAGTTAATTTACGTGTATCAATGCCACTAATCGCAGGGATCCCTTTTGTTTTAAGAAAATGATCGAGCGTTTCCTCCGTTCTGAAATTAGACGGGGCATCACACAACTCTTTGACAACTAGTCCGAAGACCGATGGATGAATCGACTCAAAATCGTCACGATTCACACCGTAATTACCGATGAGAGGATAAGTCATTGTTACTATCTGCCCACAATAAGAGGGATCAGATAATATTTCTTGATAGCCTGTCATACCTGTATTAAAGACGATTTCACCTTGCTTTTCTGATAAATCACCAAAAGCTTCACCTGTAAACGTCGTCCCGTCTTCTAAAATAAGTTGTCGTTTCATTGTGTATCCCCCTTATAAACTATATTCCCATCAACAAAGGTCATCATTACCTTACCAAAAACTTTATCACCATCAAAAGGTGTATTTTTGCCCTTTGATACAAATGTCGCTTTATCTATTACAGATGTATGTGCTATATCTAACAAAACAAGATCTGCAGGATGATCAATCGCTAGCTTCCCTTGTTTTAAACCGAAGATTTCACTCGGTTTAACAGCCAAAAAGTCTACCAATTGTGCTAGTGTCATCACGTCTGTTTTAACAAAATGCGTATAAAGTAATGAAAAAGCTGTTTCTAAACCGACAATACCAAATGGAGCTGTTTCAATCGGTTGACCTTTTTCTTCCGCATGATGTGGGGCGTGATCAGTGGCAATAAAATCAATCGTTCCATCAAGCAATCCCGCTAATAGCGCGTCTCGGTCAGCCTTTGCGCGCAGAGGTGGATTCATTTTGTAGTTCGTATCACGCGTTTTTATGTCATCTTCTGTAAGTATTAAGTGGTGGGGGGATACTTCAGCTGTCACATGAATTCCGGCGCGTTTAGCATCTCTAATCACGCGAACACTTTCCTTCGTTGAGACGTGACACACATGGTAGTGACAATTTGCTTTTTCTGCAAGGAGTACATCACGTGCAATTTGTGTCGCTTCACAAATCGATGGAATACCCTTCACACCTAAACGTTCGCTTACTTGGCCGTCATGTACACACCCACCATAAATGAGTGAGTTATCTTCACAATGGGCAACAATAGCCTTATTATTTTTTGCGGCAAGCTTCATCGCTTCAAACATATCACCTGCAGATTGCACGCCAACGCCATCATCTGTGAACTGAAAGGCACCTGCTGTTGATAGTGCATCAAAATCAACGAGGCTGTCTCCCTTTAATCCTGTTGTAATTGATGCATAAGGATAGACTTTCACGACAGCTGTCTCATTTATTTTATCTTGAACAACTTTTAAACTGGCTACATCACTTGGAACAGGGTTTGTATTTGGCATGGCACAAATGGTTGTGTAACCCCCTCGTGCTGCTGCTTTTGTTCCTGTTTCAATTGTTTCTTTATGTTCTCCACCAGGTTCGCGTAAATGAACATGAACATCGATGAAACCAGGCGCAAGTATGAGACCTGTTGCATCAATCACGATGTCATCCTTGTTTGCGGTTATATTTTTACCTAATTGTTCAATTACCTCATCAACAATTTTCACATCGATTGTTGAATGTGTGTTATTAACTGTATATGCGTTCTTGATGATGAAACCCATACTGTATCGCCCCTTTTTTAAGTTGTTGTTCTAGCAAAACCGTTTCAATTACTGCCATGCGACTATACACACCATTTTCCATCTGTTTAAATATTCTAGACTTCTCTGCTTCTACGAGGCTATCATCAATTTCCACACCGCGATTTACTGGCGCAGGGTGCATGACAATCGCTGAACTTTTTAATCGTGAGTAGCGTTCTACTGTTAGTCCGTAACGCTTTAAATAGGCCGTTTTATCCAATGCTTCTTTGTTTGTGTGACGCTCCAATTGAATTCTTAACAACATCATAACGTCACTATCTACTACTGCTTCATCAATATCGATATAGGGGTAATCAAGTGTCTCATCTTGAAAACTCTCTTTTGCTGAAAACCTAACATCTGCCCCAAGCGTTTTTAGTGCATAAGCATTTGACCGCGCTACACGCGAATGCTTAATGTCTCCAACTATTGTTACTTTTAATCCCTCAAACGATCCGAATTCTTGGTACATCGTATATATGTCGAGCAGCGATTGCGTCGGATGCTCACCCGCTCCATCGCCACCATTTATGACAGGAATATCAAGTGAGGCTGCTAGCTTTTGCACTTCATTTTCTTTCGGGTGACGAATAACGATTGCTTGAGCACCAATGGCTTCAAACGTTTTCGCTGTATCATAGACCGTTTCACCTTTTAGCGCGCTGGAAGATTCCACGTGAAAGTCAAGCACATGAATGCCTAACCTTTTCTCCGCTACTTCAAAGCTCATTTTAGTCCGTGTACTTGGTTCATAAAATAGGTTCGCGATAAATACGTTTTGATTATGAAAACTTGGACATTGTTTGCCTGTTTCAATCGCTTCAATTCTTTTCAATAAATCAAGGATTTGCGCTTTACTCATTGACTTCATCGACACAAAATCTTTCATGATTCATCACCCTTTCTTTGTGTATGTAAAAGTTTGTTTTTGAAAAGACTAGCAAAAGCTAGTCTTTTCATTTATTCATTACTATCTGTATCCGCCTCGCCAAACATTTTTCCGTTACCATATGCTGCTTCTTTTCCTGGTAAGACAAGATTTAAAATGACACCGATAATGGCCGCTAACGCCATCCCTTCTACTTTGAAACCTAAGTCTCCTACAGAAAATTGAACCATTGCTCCACCAATTCCGATAACAAGAATAACCGATGAGATAATCAAGTTGCGGTTATTGCCTAAATCGACTTGATTGTCGATGAGCATTCTAAGGCCACTCGAGGCAATGATACCAAAGAGTAAGATAGAAACCCCACCCATTACAGGTGTTGGGATTGATGTGATAACATCCGAAACAATGCCGATAAATCCAAAAGTAATGGCTAAAACTGCCGCTCCACCTACAACAAACACACTGAAGATTCTCGTAATAGCTAGAACCCCAATATTTTCACCATACGTCGTATTAGGTGGTCCACCGAGGACGGATGCAATCATTGTTGCGACACCGTCACCCAATATCGAGCGGTGTAATCCAGGCTCTTTTAAGAAGTTGCGTCCAACTACTTTTGATAGCACCATCTGATCCCCAATATGTTCAGCAATTGTCACTAGGGCAACAGGTACCATAATCGCTAGGATGTTAAAGTTCAATACATCAAGCGGTTGATAGTGTACAAATGGGATAACGAACTCAGGTGCGACAAAGATGGCACTGAAAAACTCTCCAAATGAACTGGCTGACGTTATTTGGTTAAAGCTTGCGACAATGAAATCTGTATTGACAATGCCAAGAATAAGGGCATACACATAACCGACGATGATGCCGATTAAAATTGGTATTAGCCCAAAGAACCCGCGGAAAAATAGTGAGCCAATAATCGTGACCGTTAGCGTCAAAATCGCGACCGAGAAATGCATACCACTGTAGCTGCCATTTACATTCATCGCCATATCTACTGCCGTAGGTGCAAGACCAAGTCCAATCACGATGATGACAGGGCCGACAACGACCGGCGGTAAGGCCTTCATGATCCAATCAAGACCAAATGATGCAATGAGAAGGGCGATAAGGCCGTATAAAAGACCAGCGACAAAACTTCCCATCATCGCACCTTCTACGCCACCTATCGCGCGAGCAGATAATATAGGTCCGATAAACGCAAAACTTGAACCTAAGTAAGCTGGAATGCGTCCTCTTGTAATTAATAAGTAACTCAATGTTCCTAAACCACTTGATACAAGGGCTACTGATGCTGGTAATTCTGTAAGAAACGGAACAAGAACAGTTGCTCCAAACATTGCGAATAAGTGCTGTAAACTTAGCATAAACCATTTTGATTTTTTCGGAACGTCTCTGACGTCCATGACCATATCTAATCTTTCCATAGGATATGACTTCCTCCTTTTAATCTCTCTTTTTTTATATCTTTTTATTAATTGACCATAAAAAAACCTCTTTACGACGCTTCGACGTCATAAAGAGGTAGACGTGCCCATCCTAGGGTACACGTATCCTAATTATAACCTTCGAAGCCTCTCTGGACTTACATTAAAGGTTTATTTATTTTTCATATATACTGACTAAATCATGTGTGTCTTGTTCAATTAATTGAACGTTCACAATTTCGTCTTGTGAGGTAGGAATGTTTTTGCCAATGTAATCTGCGCGAATAGGCAATTCTCGGTGACCACGATCAACGAGTACAGCTAATTGAATTTGATCAGGACGTCCTAAATCAACAAGGGCATCCATTGCTGCACGCACTGTGCGTCCGGTAAATAGAACATCATCGACTAAAATTACGCGTTTACCGTCAATATTTGTATCAATCGTTGCATCATTTACTTTAGGTACCTCTTTATTAGAGATATGCGTTAAATCATCACGGTAGAGTGTAATATCAATCTCACCGGTCGGCACTTCCACTCCTTCAATCTGGTTAATTTTTTCTTTTAACCTTTCACTAAGTGGGACACCGCGTGTTTTAATCCCTATTAACACAAGGTCTTCAACACCCTTATTACGTTCAAGGATTTCATGAGCAATACGTGTTAACGCTCGATTAATTGCGGGTTGATCAAGAATTTTTGCTTTTTCTTTCATCTTTTATGCCTCCCTTCATCTTTTTCACCTATGAAGTAGGATGATTAACCAAAAAATCCCTTTTCTCCACGCACAGAGAAAAGGGATTAGTATTATTCACTAATCATTCATACGAAGCCTTTTCAGTCTCACGGGACTGTCTTTAAAGGTGATATTTAATTCTGTCTCCATTATGCCGGAGTTAGTCTAAGATGTCAATAACTTTGGCGAAGGTTTTCTAACGTCTCTGTAAAAATCTTTGGTGGGTCCACTTCAAAGGCAAGCCATTCATTGGTTGTAGGATGATGAAAACCAATTTCTTGCGCATGTAATGCCTGACCTTCTGTCGCTAATGTTTTACGGTGACCATACTTTGGATCACCTACTAGCGGGAAACCAATATAACGCATATGAACACGTATTTGGTGAGTTCGACCAGTTTCTAAGACACATTTCACTAACGTATATTGTTGACCAATCCGCTCAAGTACTTCAAAATGCGTTATCGCATCTTTCCCACCTGTTACAACCGTCATTCTTTGTCGGTCTTTTGTATCACGTCCGATCGGCGCATCAATTGTCCCATATTCATGGGGAATATCACCGTGGACAAGTGCCACATAGGATCGTTTAACCGTTTTATCTTTTAATTGTTTTGCTAATGATTGGTGCGCATGGTCATTTTTTGCAACCATTAATAAACCGCTCGTATCACGATCAATCCGGTGAACAATGCCTGGACGCACAACATCGTGAATTCCCGATAAATCATCGATATGATACATTAAAGCATTCACTAACGTACCATTTGGATGCCCTGGTGACGGATGTACGACCATGCCTTTTGGTTTATTTACGACCACAACGTCTTTATCTTGATAAACAATGTCCAATGGAATATTTTCTGGTTGAATATCAAGAACCTCTGGTTCTTTCTCTGTTAATGTGATGAGGTCATCTACTTGTACTTTATAATTTGCTTTTGTTTGTGATTCATTTACCTGAATATAGCCTTCTTTAATCCACGTCTGTATTTGTGCTCTTGAAAGATCGTCTCTTTTATCTGATAAATATTTATCTATTCTTTGACCTTTCTCTTCTTGTGTTACATGATAATTATCTGTCATACTTTTTTATCCTTTCTAACTTCCTCTAATAGTGTAATAATACCAATTAAAATGACACCTATCACTAGGCTGGAGTCTGCTACATTAAAAATGGGATAATCATAAGAAAAAATGTAAACATCTACAAAATCGACGACCTCTTGGAATCTAACACGGTCAATGAAGTTACCAATGGCACCACCTAAGACAAGCGCTAAACTCAGACCAAGTAGGCGATGACCTTTACTATATGTTTCCATATAGTAAATAATAATTCCAATCACAATAACCGTGATGATATAAAAGAACCACATCTGTCCTGCCAGTATTCCCCACGCAGCACCTGGATTGCGGTGCGATGTTAAATAAATGAGATTATCAATGATTGGAATACTCTCGCCAATTGCCATATTTTCAATAACTAAATACTTTGTCCACTGATCAAAAATTATCACGACTAACGCAATCAAATAATTCATAAAAATATCCTCCACTTTCCTTTGACTCTTTAATGATTTTACCATACTTCATCAGTAATTTCTCATATAATTAAAAAGAAACGCCCCCAAGCAGCGTTCGATTAAGAACAAACTCACTGGAGACGTTTTCTAAGTTAGATTTTATTCAATATCTTGGTAATGCTTTGAGACAATCTCTGCACAACGTGGACAAAGGGTTGAGTGAGTTTCAACTTTGCCTACTTCATCATCGGCTACCCAACAACGTTCACATTTATCTGCTTCGTATTTCTCAACAGAAACTGCTACATAGTCATAACCTTTTTGTAGCACTTGATCATTAACCAATTCTACTTTTGACACAATGAAGAGTTGATCTAAACGATCAATCTCGATTAATACGCGCTGCGTTTTCTCATCTTTTGCTTGAATTGTGATTTTCGCTTCAAGTGATTTACCAATGACTTTTTCTGCACGAGCTTCTTCTAAAGCTTTTAAGACATCGTCCCTTACGGCTAAGAAATGATCCCATTTCGTCAGTAACGCTTCTTCTCCAGCAATTTCTCTCGCTTCTGGCATGTCTGTTAACTGTACATATTCTGCTTCTTGGCATGGAATGTAAGGCCAAACCTCTTCAGCTGTATGCGTTAAGATTGGTGTAATTAATTTCGTCAGACTTACAACTGTTTCATAATAAACGGTTTGAATAGCACGACGGCGCTGATCATCTGCCGCTTCGATATAAAGAATATCTTTAGCGAAATCAAGATAAAACGCACTAAGTTCTTGTGAACAGAACTGATGAATTCGATTATATACTTTTTGGAAGTCATAATCATTGTACGCTTTTGTCACAGTTTTAATTAACTGTTGCAATTTAATTAGCATATAGCGATCAACTTCATGTAAGTTTTCTTCGCTTACACTGTCTTTCATTGGATCAAAATCATTTATATTACCTAGTAGGAAACGGAAAGTATTTCGGATTTTACGATAACCTTCAGCTGTTTGCTTAATGATATCATCAGATACTCTTACGTCTGCTTGATAATCCACTGACGCTACCCATAATCTTAAAATATCCGCTCCGTACTGCTTCATAATTTTTGAAGGAAGTACAACATTACCTACTGATTTACTCATTTTTCTTCCTTGACCATCTAATGCGAAACCGTGACTTAAAACGGACTCATATGGTGAGCGCCCGGTTACAGCAACAGACGTTGATAATGATGAGTTAAACCAGCCACGGTATTGATCAGATCCTTCTAAATAAAGATCTGCTGGGCGACGTAAATCGTGGCGTGCTTCTAAGACACCTTCATGTGATGAACCTGAATCAAACCAAACGTCCATGATATCCATTTCTTTCGTGAATTCACCATTTGGGCTGTGTTCAGATGTAAAGCCTTCAGGTAATAATTCTTTTGCTTCTCGCTCAAACCATACATTAGAGCCATGCTCTTTAAATAAATTTGCCACATGCGCAATTGTTTCATCAGTAATAATAGGTGTTTGGTCTTCTCCATAAAAAACAGGAATTGGAACACCCCAAATGCGTTGGCGCGAAATACACCAGTCTTCACGGTCACGCACCATATTAAACAGACGTGTTTCTCCCCATTTAGGAATCCAATTTACCCGGTTAATTTCAGCGAGAATATCATCTCTAAAATCTTTGATAGAAGCAAACCATTGATTTGTCGCTCGGTAAATAACCGGTTTTTTTGTTCGCCAATCATGTGGGTAGGCATGCGTAATAAAGTTTAATTTCTTAAGGGCACCCACTTCTTCTAGTTTTTCTGTAACAAGTTTGTTGGCATCATCATAAAACAAGCCTTCAAATCCGGGTGCATCTTTAGTAAAGACACCCTTATCATTCACCGGACAAAGAACATCTAGACCATATTTCTTACCAACGATGAAGTCATCCTCACCATGACCGGGCGCTGTGTGCACAAGCCCAGTACCCCCATCAGTTGTCACATGTTCACCAAGAATGATTAAAGAATCGCGGTCATATAATGGATGTTTAGCAACCAGATGTTCGGCTTCTTTTCCTTTAAACGTTTTAACAACTGTGAAATCTGTCCATTCAAGCGCTTCTTTCACTTTTTCAAGTAACGCTTCAGCAACAATGATTTTCTCATCATTTACTTGTACAACGACATAATTTAAATCAGCATGGAGAGCAATGGCTAAATTAGATGGAATCGTCCATGGTGTTGTTGTCCAGATTAAAAATTGTTCGTCCCCATCTAATAAACTTCCCCCATCTTTTACTGGAAAAGCAACATAAATCGAGGCAGAACGCTTATCTTGGTATTCAATTTCTGCTTCAGCTAATGCTGATTCTGATGATGGAGACCAATAAACAGGCTTTAACCCTTTGTAAATATAGCCTTTTTTAGCCATTTCACCGAAGACTTTAATTTGCGCTGCTTCATATTCTTTATCTAACGTGACATAAGGATTATCCCAATCTCCACGTACACCTAATTGCTTAAACTGTGTTCGTTGGTTATCAACTTGTTTGAGCGCATATTCCGCACATTTTTCTCTAAATTCAGCACTTGATAGTTTCTTACGATCCACTTTTTTCTTTTGCAAGGCATTTTCAATTGGTAGACCATGTGTATCCCATCCCGGTACATATGGGGCATTAAAACCTGACATCGATTTAAACTTAACAATAAAATCTTTTAAAATTTTATTAAGCGCGTGTCCCATGTGAAGGTCACCGTTAGCATACGGAGGTCCATCATGCAAAACGAATAATGGTCGTTTTGCCGTACGTGCTTGGACCCTATCATACAGCGCTGCTTCATCCCATGTTTCTTGCATTTTTGGTTCTTTGTTTGGTAAATTCCCACGCATCGGGAATTCAGTTTTTGGCATTAATAACGTTTGTTTATACTCCATTGTTCATCCTCCTTTAAATTTTCCAACAAAAAAAGTCCTTCTATCCCAAAAGGGACGAGAAGAACTCGCGGTACCACCCTAGTTAGCTTGTCACAGCCCACTCAAATGTCATAACGTGACAGATCCCGTTCATTCTTACTAGACGTTTCAGAATGAAAGCTTGAAGGTGATTTTCAGTCAATCAGTGATCATACTAGGCTTTCACCGCCCCTAGTTCGCTTTTATGATAGTCATTGACTTACTCTTCTTCGCATCGCTTTATTGTTATATTTATATCATAATACCTCTGTTCATGAATTATAGGCAATATTTCAGATGCCGTCAAGTGCTGAACAATATTTATTGATCATCTTCCTCTAAATCATTTAACTCTAGGTTTAATAATCGATCCCAGTCATTAGCTTCCACTAGCTCTAACTGTGCTTCGATTAACATTTTCAAACGCGTACGGAACACTTTACCTTGCTTTTTGAGCTCTTCAACTTCTATCTCAATACGACGCGCTTTTTCCAACGCTTCGTTAATAATTCGATCAGCATTTTTCTCAGCTTCTCTTACAATTAACTTTGATTCTTTTATCGCATTACCCTTGACTTCCTCAGCCGTTTGTTGCGCAATAAGGATGGATTTATTCAGCGTTTCTTCAATATTGGTGAAATGCGCCAGCTTGTCTTCAAGCAATTCAATTTCTCGCTTATATTCTTTCTTTTCTCGAATCACAAGTTCAAAATCTTTCATAACTTGATCTAAAAATTCATTCACTTCATCTTGGTCATAACCTCTCATGCCTCGGGTGAATTCTTTATTGTGGATATCAAGCGGTGTCAATGCCATATGTATTCCTCCTTAAGATAATATGAAATAGTGTTTAGAATCATTAAACGCTTTCTTCTATTGTACCAAACGTTTATACAAAATGCGCCATTTTTCTTTTTTTGTTTGACCTTCAATAGATTGAAGCCTAGCGCGCCCTTTTTTTCTTACACTGATTAAATCGCTCGGTTCAACATTAAATGCAGGTGAATCAATTATTTTAAAATTCACTTTCACATGTTCCCGTTCAATCAACATTTTAGCATCGCTTCGGCTCATCTTGTAGATCTCTTTTACCAATACATCCAATCTTAGTGATGACACGGTTGTTTGGTGTGTAACCCAAGTTGACACACCAGGCTCAAACATTTGAATCAGTGCTTTTTCAAAGCGCACATTTGCTCGTTTAATTTGGGTCAAGTGCTCAACAACAAATGAAGCTATATCTCGATGGACAAGCAATTGAATTGTGCCACTATCAGCATTAATTACGAGATCACCTAACTTTTTACGGTCAATGCCTAACGACATAAAACTACCTAATATATCAGGATGTTTTAATTCAACAAACTTTGTCGGGTAAGTCGCTTCCAAAAGTTGTACTGGAAAATCCGTATCATTTAGCTGCTCATAATAAGGACTTAATGCATACATCGTCCGTTCAGTCTTTTTATCCTCCAACAAAACATGCACTTTAAATCGCTCATCTTCTCCGATAATCGACTCAAGGATGTAACTCTCCCTTGGATCTAAAAAATCAGTATATTTCGTAATAAACTGACGATCTACTTGGTCTCGCAAATCTAAAATAAGATCTACAAAAGTGCGTTCTTCTGGTCTAAAGTGTTGATAAATATCCATTACTAACACCTAGAATAGCTGTAAGACAAACACCAGACCTTGTCGTGCAAAACGAAGCACAAACAAAGCAACTAAAGGTGAGATATCTAACATTCCAAACGGTGGAATCACTTGTCTAAAAGGTTCTAAATAAGGTTCGACAATTGAACCTAAAAACCGACCGATCGATGATTGTCTTGCGCCTGGGAACCAGGACATTAAAATATAGCCTATAATCGCAAATTGATATGCGTCAAATAATTGTAATATTAATCCACTCATTCTAATACCTACCTTGTTCATCATAGTCTTCGTCTGTTAATGAAGAAATCGCCCCTTGGATTTCAACATTATCAGGTGTACATAAAAATGTGTGTGGGCCGAGTTTTTGAATATCTCCAGATACTGCATAGACTGTCCCACTTAAAAAATCAACAATTCTCATCGCTTCTTCTTTTGAAACGCGTTGTAAGTTAATAACGACCGATCGCCTATTGACAACGTGGTCAGCAATTTCTTGGATCTCATCGTAGCGTCTCGGCTCTGAAAGTACTACTTTCGCTTGCGACTGGACAGATTGTAAACTGACAACATTTTCTTTTTTGTTTTTCATCTGTTCCTTGTCATGTTTATTACTGCGCGATTTTATAGGTTCTTCAGAACTTTCGTCCACGACTTCTTCGTAGTATTCCTCTTCATCAACTGAAAAGAGCGTACGAAATTTGTTTTTCATACTCATCATAATCTCCTACCCTTCGGGATTAACTAATATTGAGCCAATTCTTAAATGGGTAGCTCCTTCTAAAATGGCTAAAGTAAAATCTTGACTCATACCCATAGATAAAAATTGACAGGGTGCGTGATTAAAACCACACGCCATCACTTTGTCTCTTAATTCTCTTAACTGACGAAAAACAGCCCGGATTTTATCTTGATCATCAATATGCGGAGCCATTGTCATGAGACCAACAACACGAATATGTTCAAATGGCTTTAATGCATCAATAAAATCGAATAATGCATCTGGTGTGATGCCGCCTTTTGATGTTTCACCGCTCACATTCACTTGAACAAAACAATCTAATGGCTTATTTAAACGTTTGTTCATCTCTTTTGCGACTTTTAAACGATCTAACGCATGAAAGTAATCAATGTCATTGACAATATCTTTTACTTTCCTAGACTGTAACGGCCCAATAAAGTGCCATGTTGCTGCTTCTATGAAGGGTATCTTATCAAGCGCAACATTGACCCGATTTTCGCCCAAATCTTTAATACCTAAATCAAACACTTCACGTGTTTGTTCTATTGTAACATATTTTGTGACAGCTATGAGCGTTAACTCACTGGGGTCTCTCCCTGCTCTTTCACAAGCAACATTTATTTCTTTTGTAAGTTCTTTATAATTACATACTAGCGACAACAATCATTCCTCCTAATATTGACGCCTACGCGCCTTTTCTCTATTGCATAATATAGCCCATCATGCGACCAGTCTTTTTATCCGCTCGGTAAGAATAAAAATCTAGGTGGCTATATGTCCCGATTGATGAAACATATATATGCTTATTTAGTATGCCAAGCGTTTCAAGATAGTCTTGGTTCACCTTTTTTAAATCTAATAAAAATTGCTCATCACTGATAGCTGTTATAGCTTCGCTTTTAAGATGAACAGGCATTTGATCAACGACAGCTTGATTCACTTGATAAGCTGCCTTTTCAATAGCAGGTCCAATAACGACGTGGATATCTTTAACTGAAGAACCTAAAGAAATAAACGTATCTAGCATTGTTTTTCCGATGCATTTAGCCGTTCCTTGCCAACCTGCATGGGCTATACCAATAATACCTTTAACCGCATCAAAAAAATACAGTGGGACACAATCCGCATAAAATCCAGCCAGGACTATACCTTTTTTCATTGTGACTAAGCCATCTACACCCGGTATATGATCGCTTAATGTGTAAGCGCCCTTTCCCTGATCTTCTTCTGTTACAACTTTAACTTTATTCCCGTGGACTTGTTCCGCAAAAACGCACTGATTGAGCGCTTGGCCACATTCTGTTAAAATTTTGTTTCGGTTTTTTATCACCTGTGCTTCGTTATCACCAACATGTAAACCCGTATTAAGTGACGCATAATGACCATTTGAAAAGCCACCTTGACGTGTTGATATGCCTAGAATAAGACTATATTGTCGTTCAAGAGACGTCACATGATAGCGACACTTTGATTGCTTCTGAAATATATCCATATGAATTCTTCCTTTTTAGCTTATTTTATCATATTTAGCCAAAGAAAAAAGAATCATTTCCTTTTTAGTTAGAAATGATTCTTTTTTTATCATTAATTAAGACTTATCGGTTTTGATAATGAGCACATCTTCTCCTACAGTTAAAATCATGTTTAAATCAATAATTTGCTCTGTCTCCTCTTTTCTTAAAGGTATTTTCTTTTTCTCACTAATCACAATACCGGTAATTTCACCTTTAATTTCATCCACAACCAAATCGCTAATATAACCGAGGCGTTCGCCTGTTTCAACAGAGACACATTCACGTTGTTTTAATTCGGAATATCGCATTATTCACCTGCTTTACAAGTAGTCTTCACTAGAAATTAAACGAAATAGCTATTCTGCTTCCTTCATGCGCTGATACATCATTTTAAGAGCTTGCTTTTCAAGCCTTGATACTTGGGCCTGGGAAATACCTATTTCTTCTGCTACTTCTGTCTGGGTTAAACCCTCATAATAACGTTTTGTTAAAATATACGTTTCACGTTGTTGGAGTTGATTTAATGACTGGCTCAATTCCAATTGGGTTAACCACTCATGGTCGGGTGTTTTTTCATTCGTCACTTGATCCATCAATAAAACTGGGTCAGAACCATCATCATATACGGGATCAAAAAGTGACATCGGCTCCTGAATGGCATCTAGGGCAAATACCACATCAACTAACTTCACACCTAATGTCTCACTGATTCTTTTTAACGTTGGTTCTTCATGCTCCTCGTTCATTAAGGCCTCGCGTGTTTTCATGATTTGATAGGCTAAATCTTTAATCGATCGCGATACTCTGATAGGTTGATGATCTCTAAAATGACGTCTTATTTCACCTAATATCATCGGTACAGCATACGTAGAGAATTTCACATTATGTTTTAAATCAAAATTATCAATCGCTTTAATTAAGCCAATACAACCGACTTGAAACAAATCATCACCCGATTCTCCTCTATGTTGAAATCGTTGAATAATACTTAATACTAGACGCAAATTGCCACCAATCAGTTTTTCACGTGCTGCTTGATTACCATTTGTTAATTCTTTAAATAAGCAACGCATTTCTTCGTTTTTTAATACGGGTAATGCTTGTGTATCCACACCACATAAGTCAACTTTAAATCTGGCCATTGTGAACCTCCTAGTTGATTTTTACGTCTACTAGGAAGTATCACCAAGTCAATCAGTAATATGCAGGAAGTATCTTCTAATTTTATAGCGTCTCTTGAAAACTTGCTTGAAGTTGAAAAAGGATTTTCTTTTCTAGACGAGAAATATACGATTGTGAAATACCTAATAAGTCAGCGACTTCCTTTTGAGTGAGTTCCTCTTTTTTATTGAGTCCGAATCTAAGTGTCATAATGTATTGGTCACGTGATGACAACTTTTTTAAAGCTTCTTTTAGTAAAGTATGGTTTACGTGTTGCTCTATGTCCCGTTCAATCACGTCAGGTTCTGTCCCTAGTATATCCGATAATAGTAAAGCGTTACCGTCCCAGTCAACATTCAAGGGTTCATCAAAAGAGACTTCTGTTTTTAACTTACTTGTCTTTCTTAAAAACATTAATATTTCATTCTCAATACAACGAGAAGCATAGGTAGCTAATTTTATATTTTTTTCTAGTTTAAACGTATTCACACCTTTAATTAATCCTATTGTACCAATACTAATAAGGTCTTCTATATGTACACCCGTATTCTCAAACTTCCTTGCCAGATAAACGACTAAACGTAAATTCCGTTCAATTAGTGTAGCTTTTGCGGCTTGGTCCCCCTCATCTAGTCGTTCCAACAGTTGGTATTCTTCCGCTCGATTTAATGGTTGAGGTAAAGCCTCTTTTCCACCAATATAATAGACCCTTTGTTTTTTAAATCCATACTTACGTAGCCAATTAGCTGTCCACGAAACGATGAGACGGTACATTTTTATCATTGATCTTCCCCCTTAAATTAGTCAGTTTTTAACAGCGTAAATAATTGCGGACCAAATAGTGCACTGTACCCCTCCTCGCTAGTAAAGTTATGATCTTTAAGACCTAAAAGAACATGATCAACCACATTTTTCTTTTCCCCCTCCACCATTTCAACACGTGCAGGTTTAATACATCTGACTTTTTGTATATGTTGATTAATATCGTGGTAATACAATTGTTTTTCTTTACCTGTAGTTATAGCAGTGTCTATTTTCAATCGCTCGACAATCGCTTTATCAATGAAGAGTACGGCCGCATGAGTGATAGGGTCTCTCAGTTGGTGTCCTGTGTCATAGTAAGCGGAGACGCTGACCGTTTGTTTATTATGTGTGATGACAAGGGTATATAGTTGCTTCCTGCTTATTTCCTGGTTAATGCCGGCTTGATAAAATCGCAGAAAAAGACGATAACATATGACCGAACAGGCTAAGTAACCAAGAAGATTGAATGTGCCAAAATTTAATACAATGAGTAAGAATCCCGCGAAGAATGTTGTAGTGAGGCATAATACTTGATGAAATAACCACCAGTTATTCGACTGTCTTCTCTTAAATAAAGATAACAGTAAGATGTAACTAAGCCCACCCTGAATACAACGCTTATACGGCATATTTAAATACATTGGAGCAATATTGATGAAGCTAAAGAGGAAGGGAAAGCAAACTACTTTCAATGTCGTTAACTTTTTCTTTATCACATGACTGATTAATTTAATAAGAAACATGTGAATCACATACGTATGAATAAAAACGATATCAATATACATGCCTTCGTGACTCCCTTAATTTTCGATACTTTTATTCTATCAATATCGAACGTAAAATCCTGTCACTTTACGAAGCGAATTTAAATTTATCCTTATAAGTTTTGTCAAATTTAATTAACAAGGGAAAATTGTTCAAAAGATTTTGACGGTGACAGACTACCTCCAAAAATCAGAAAGGCACAGTGGTCAATTGTTGTGCCATCAGCGCTTATTCACTCAACCAGCTAACCACTATAGCCTTGATAAGTTGTTTTTTTGTCACTTAAAAATCAACAGTTGATGCATTTTTTGGGTTGTAAGATGCTGCGGTTTATTCTTTTAGAGTGACTGGCACACTGGCATGTTTATCGGATATAAAATAATCCTCCGTTAAATTGACGTTTCCTAATTTAGGATATAAGCTAAAGCCCTGTCAGATTAAGGGGGACCACCACATTTAGTATAGAGACCCAAATTCCTTCTGAGAGAGGTATAAAAAAACACGCATTTCCCTTTTAATGAGAATTAAGGGAATGCGCGTTAATTATATAATAAATAGTGACTCGCTCAATCGACGATTAGCTAGCGACGACGGTTGCGATTTCTTAAAAATGTCGGAATATCTAATGTATCATCTTCGTTAAAATCGGCTTCTTCAGGTGCTTTTTGTTCCGATTTTTGTTTTTGTTCTTGTTGCGGACGAGCCGTTTGTGTTGGACGAGGGTTATCCGTTTTTTTCTTCGTTTCATCAAAGCCCGTAGCAATAACCGTCACAACAATCTCATCTTTTAACTCTTCGTTCATAACCGCACCAAAAATGACGTTCACTTCTTGGTCTGCTTCATCTGTCACAATAGCTGCCGCTTCTTGTACCTCGTACAACGTAAAACCAGCGCCACCAGTTATGTTCATTAAAATACCATGTGCACCATCAATAGTCGTCTCAAGTAATGGTGAAGAAATAGCTTTTTTAGCTGCTTCAGCTGCCCGATTTTCTCCAGTTGCAATACCAATTCCCATAAGAGCAGAGCCTTTATCTTGCATAATGGTTTTCACGTCGGCAAAGTCTACGTTAATAATACCTGGTGTCGCAATTAAATCACTGATTCCTTGCACACCTTGACGCAACACGTTATCCGCTTCTCTGAATGCTTCTAACATCGGGGTATTCTTATCGATAATTTCAAGTAAACGATCATTTGGTATCACAATAAGCGTATCAACATTTTGTTTTAACCCATCAATACCATGAATAGCTTGCGTCGAACGTTTACGACCTTCAAACATAAATGGACGTGTCACAACACCGACTGTCAAAGCCCCAATTTCTTTTGCGACTTGAGCAATCACAGGTGCTGCACCAGTACCAGTACCGCCACCCATACCAGCTGTAACAAAAATCATATCGGCACCTTGTAATGCCTCTTCTAATTGCTCTTTACTTTCTTCAGCTGCTTTGCGGCCTACTTCTGGATTTGCACCAGCTCCTAAACCACGTGTTAATTTTGTACCTAATTGAATTTTCACTTCTGCCTTTGATAAATTAAGTGCTTGCGCATCTGTGTTAACTGCTATAAACTCAACACCTTGAACGCCATGTTCAATCATGCGGTTGACAGCATTATTTCCTCCGCCACCGACACCAATGACTTTAATTTTTGCTAGTTGGTCTAACTCTGTATCAAATTCTAACATTCTCTTTCCTCCTAATCACAACAATTATCTATAGTTTAATCAAAAAACACTTTGAATAGTTTTGCGACACTCGATTCTTTCGTTTCGTTTTTTTGTTTTTTCTGTTTCGGTTGTTTTGGTTGTTTTGGTTGCTTTGGTTTGACATTTTTTTCAGGACGCTCTTCATAGTGCGCCTGATCTGAAACAGCATCAGCTAGCACCTTTCCTTGCACTTTCGCATTGTCATAAGCAAATTTCAGTATACCAACACCAGCTGTATACTGCGGTTCCCTCACACCAATATAATCAGGCACAGCCACTCGAACATTCCCTTGGTAAAGATCTCTTGCAAGTTCTAAGGTCCCTGGCATAAGCATTGTGCCACCGGTTAAAACAAATCCACCGGGCAAATCACGATAACCGAGCTTAGAGATTTCTTTTGCTACGAGAACAAACACCTCTTCTAAGCGCGCTTCAATTATATCCGACAAATCTTTTTGATTAAATGTTGACATGTCACCTGTTCCAATTGCTTTGACATCAAATTGCTCGTCTTCATTTGCATCAGGGAAATAACCGTAGCCATGGTTGATTTTAATTTTCTCGGCTTCCTCAAAACTTGTTTTAAGTCCATAAGAGATATCTTTTGTAATATTTTCACCACCGATTGGAATGATGCGTGTCCCTCTTAGTTCGCCATCATCAAAAACAGATACCGTTGTTGTTCCACCACCGATATCAATCAGAGCTACGCCTAACTCCTTCTCGTCATCTGATAGCGCAATAGCTCCTGCTGCTAGTGGTTGAAGAACTTGATCTTGAATATCTAGTTGTGCACGTTCAACGCATTTCGTTGTATTATGTATCATTGTTCTAGAAGATGTAATAATCGTACCTTCCATCTCTAAACGGACCCCTATCATCCCTCTTGGGTCATTAATGCCTTGTAAACCATCAACAATAAATTGCTTAATAACTAAATCCAAAAATTCTCTATCAGGTGGGTAAGATATGACTTTTGCATTGTCGATGACGCGTAAGACGTCTTCGTCATTAATCTCCTTATCATCATTCGGAACGGCCACGATACCTTGACAAGGTAAGAGTTCTACCTGATTGCCGTTATAACCAATAATAACTGTATGAATGTGCATATCCACCATTCTTTCAGCCGATTCAATAGCTTGGCGGATTGATTGTACCGCTTGATCAATATCAACAATGCCGCCCTTTTTTATGCCCTTTGATTTAGCTGTTCCAACGCCAATAATGTTTAAACTGTCTTCAGCAATTTCACCAATAATAACTTTAATTTGGGATGTTCCTATATCCAAACTTACTAACACTTCGTTAGCCAATACCGGCACCTCCTAAAAGTGATGCAACTCACTTTACCAACTTTTTTCATTCATACTTTCATCTCAATATGTTTACATTATATTTTCTCTTGCCATTGGTACACATTTTTACAGTCATCGCATTTGTCGCACTCGCTATTTTCTGTTAAAAAGTTATGCACTATCGTAAGTATATCATTTAATTGACAGACATTTAATAGTCTATTAAAAATTATCATCTTTTTAATGATTTTACCATGAAACTTCTAACGTTTTCACTATAAATTCAACATTTTTCTCAAATCGTGGTTAAATGAGTCGCTTGTGAATCAAGGTTTTAAACCGGCTTATTTGTTTTAGCAAGCTTACGCTGTTCCCAACGATCAAATAAACGTCGTCTAATAATGGCGATATTTTGAAACAAACGCCAACCAAAAGCAAACACAGCTGCTAGATACAGGTCTACCCCTAATTGTTCACCAATAAACGTTAAGAAGATAGCAAGGGTAATATTAAAGAAAAAGCCTGTCACAAAAATGTGTTGATTAAACACATGCTCAAAATGCGCACGTATACCACCTAACAACGTATCAAATGCCGCCAAAATAGCAATCGATATATAATTCGAATATATTGCGGGTATAGAAAAGTTTGATAATAAACCCAAGCCAATTCCAATGGCTAAAAATAACAGTGATAACCACATCACGATTCACCTTCTTCATTATAGTCTGATATTTTTGCATAATCTACGACAATGTTATCAGTATAGGGAACAAGTGTGATGTTGTCTCTCACATCCATTTCCAGCTTAATATTATGCAATTGTAAATCTCTCACTGACTGCCCTACTTCCATATAGTTTTTTAATCTGTCTGGATTATCAGTTAAAATGCTTATGGTGACGGGTAAATCTGATATGGGGCGTCGATTCACATACACTTGACCGGTTACATCCCGTATAGCCGTGTGCTGGACAATGCGTTCGTTTCCAACCGCTAGATGCTTCGCACCATAAACGTTTAATTCATTGATTAAGCGGTTCAATAGTTCTGCTGTTAACTGAGGAAATCCCTCATCTTGATCTGCTTCTGTAAAATTTGCCGTTAAGGTTAATTCAATGCCTTCATCTGAAAGCTCTGTAAGGCCTGCTTGGTCTTGTAATTGACTAATCTGGTCACGCAACGTATGAATTTGATTGAAAATATGGTTTCCTTGATAGTCCGCTTCAATTGATTTTAAGCGATTTAACTCCTCTTGCAGCGTTTGTTGACGCTCTTGCTCTTCTAGAAGTGCGGTTCTAATTTCCCATAAATCTCGCGTATCCCTTTCCGGTGTATCTTGTTCAATTGAGAAGTGCAAGCTAATCATTACACCAATCAATAATGACGCTAGCGCAAATAGTACTGTTTGTCTCTTCATGTCTTTTCATCCTTACTTAGGTTCCATCTCGATTTGTTTTGTGCCGTACTCGACTTCTATTCTTTCATTTACTAATTGATCAATAACCCCTTGCTCTAAAGTAAGTGCAGCAAGTAAGACATCACTATCACCTATCACTTCGATTGTAAAAGGCGCTGGATAACTTGTACCATCTACCGTAATTACCGGGCCTACGCAGTAGACATGACTATCTTGGAATATCCGTTGACCATTTACTTGAATCGCTTCTGCACCTGCACTAAGTAATTCGTTAATAACTAGTTGTACGTGCCGATCGTGAACGATATAATCATTCACATTGGCATCACTCGGTACATATTCTTGGTCTTTTAAGGTAACAAAAACACCTGGACCATTAATAGCTAATTCTCCGACATAGGCTTGAAGTTTACGCTTTAATTCTACAGCTGACATTAACGTCGCCTGTTCTTCACTTAACTGTGCTTCAGTTTCTAGCAAATCAAGTCGTAAACTATTTATTTCACGCTCTAATTCATTATTTCTTTCTTCAAAGTCAATCAGCTGTTGACGGTAATGAAATGCTCGATCCCAGTCTTCAGCTATTTCATTCTCCTCTAATAAGTATTGGGCTTGTTCATAGCTAACAGCAATCAAATACCCAAATACAAACAACACAAGTGATAAAATCACGTGTTTTCCCTTCACATGCATATTACTGTTCATCCTCTTCTACGTTAAGTTGATTCTCCTCACCTTCAGCATAGACTTCTAAATCAGGATCTAGGGAATCTTCTTGATTTGAAAATTTATTAAATACCGCACCCGCGTGATCAATCTCTATTAAACCAGGTTCTCCTTGATTTAATTGACTTACTATTGATGGATAAACACGTAAATGTTCATTAAAGCCTCGAATTGACGTTAACAATTCAAAACCATCTATCATATTTAAGTGTACTTGATATGGATTTGATTCTGTTGGAGCATAATATATCTCAGAAATATGACTTAACAAATAGGTAGGTAATGCCTGTAATTCATCTACTAATAAGGCTAGTACTTCATCTGCGGAAAAATCAATTAAAATCGGTGCATCACCTTGGTATTTACTTTTACTCACCTTTTTTAGTGTAGCTCCACTTTCCAATAACGGTGATAAAGACTCACCCCTATCTACATACGCAATCTTTTTATGTTCAATCACACTTATTTCCAAATCGTGCGGCAACTGACGTACGACTTTGACTGATTGAATTTCGGGTATTTTTTCAATAGCCGCTTCTATATTTTCTACTCTAAATGCCCATATACTAGTTGTAGTCGATAATTGACTTGCTTCAACAATTTTCTCTTCAGGGACAAATTCATTACCTTCAACCATAATCTGTCGGATATAGCTTAAAGGAGACTGAAGGTATACGACAATCGCAATTAAAAAGAGCAAAAAGGAAAGGTAAAAAATAAAGCGCCGATTCGCTTTCTTCCGGCGCGCTTCTCTTAATCTCGGTATCCGTTCTTCTATTGATACAACTTTTTTTTCATCTGTCATCATTAACGCCTTCTATCTATAAATTAATCCGCACGCTTCAACCTAAATTATAGCATATTTCCACTGCTTATGAGGGGAATTTTCATATGACTATTGAATGGTTTTTACTTCTATTAAAAGAAATAACCAGGAAAATCAAACGGTATGTTTTTCAATATTTAACAAGATACCTACCGCCATGTAATTAATCACTAATGATGAACCCCCATAACTCAAGAACGGCAAGGTGAGACCTGTTACTGGTAAAAGTCCTGTAACAACCGCTAAATTAATCCAAGCTTGACTTATCATCATCATCATTAAAGCTAAACATAGTGTGCGCGCAAACGTATCTGTTAGTAATAAACTCATGCGTAACCCTCTAGAAAAAAAGACTATAAAGCATAGAATAACCATTAAGGCCCCAAAGAAGCCAAGTTCTTCTGCAACTATAGCAAAGATGAAATCATTGTGCGGTTCAGGTAAATAAAAATGTTTTTGTTTTCCGTTAAATAACCCACTCCCTAGTAGGCCGCCAGGCCCTATCGCTAATAATGATTGAATTGATTGAAAACCACTGCCTAAAGGGTCTTGCCACGGATCTAAAAAGGCGGTCAAACGTCTGATTCGGTAGGGGGCTGCCAGAATTAAGCCAGTAAGACCAATAACACCTATTAGAAATAAGCCGTAAAAATGTTTCATTTGCGCCCCTTGAAAGTAAACAACCGCCAATCCACCTAACACAATAATTAATCCTGATCCAAGGTCAGGTTGAAGCATAACGAGAAAAAAACAACATAAAATAACCACCAATCGTGGCATCATACCACGTGAAAAATGACTCACTGGATATTTGAGTCGCTCATTTACCTCACAAAGGTATATGATCAGCGATACTTTAATAATCTCCGCTGGTTGAATATTGATAGTACTTAACCCAATCCAACTTCTTGCACCTCCCCTTACTAAACCAACACCAGGTACTAAAACAATAATCAGTAGAAATAGCGAACCTAAAAAGAGTAATCTTGCCCATCTTTTATACCAAGTGTACGGGATATTTTCTACAATAAACATCCCCATAAAACCGAGGAGTAAAAAAACTGCTTGTCTTTTCGCAAAGAAATAAGCATCATCATATCGATCTAAAGCAATAACTTCCGAGGCACTATAAACCATGATTAAACCGATAATAGACAAGAAAAATACAGGCCAAAACAGTGAGGTATTTGAATATTTTTTTAGCATAAAAAAACACACCCTAACAATAAGCTCTTGTTAGAGTGTATGCACTGCTTCTATAAATATATCCCCGCGAATTTCGAAGTTACTAAATTGATCCCAACTTGCACATGCTGGTGATAAAAGAACAATTTCTCCAGGTTGTGCATCTTTTGCAGCTTCTAAGGTCACTTCAGCTAAAGACTCACCTGTCACTATGTGCGGGACAGGTACTTTTGTAGCTGTCTCTTTTAATTTATCTTTTGTTTCACCGTACAAATAGATACCTGACACATTTTTCAAATGCGGGATCAAGTCATCAAAACCATTTCCCCGATCCAATCCCCCAGCTATCAATCTTATTGGTGAACGGAAAGCTTCAAGAGCTGTTATTGTTGCGAGAGTATTTGTCGCTTTAGAATCATTATAATATTTTACACCGTTTTTTTCATCAACGAATTGCAAGCGATGCTTTACACCTGTGAAAGTAGTTAAGACAGCCCTAATGCCTTCAATGGTTGCTCCTGTCAATAAAGCACTGATACTACTCGCCAGTATATTTTCTAAATTATGGTCACCGACGAGCTTAATATCTTTAATATCGATGATCTTCGTATCTTTAAAATATAATGCTTGATTTTTAATGTAGCCTCCGTTTTTCAATAGCCGTTTACTTGAGAAAGGGATTTTTGTTGCTTGAGCTGATTTTACTGCATGTGATACGGCTTCATTATCAGCATTATATACTAAATAGTCTGTCGATTGTTGCGCCCTAAATATCCGTGCTTTTGCTTCTTGATAAGCCGAAAAATCACCGTGATAATCAAGATGTGCTTCAAATAAGTTAAGTAACACACTAACGGTTGGTCTAAAATTATTAACGCCCATTAACTGAAAAGATGACAGTTCTAATACAAGTGTTTGATCCTGCGTTAACTCATACGCGATGTCAGTAGCAACTTTCCCTATATTACCTGCGGCAACAACATTTTTATTGCTTTTCGCCAACATTTTTTCAGTTAACGTTGTTGTCGTTGTTTTTCCGTTGGAACCCGTAATAGCTATGATTGGAACATCAATCATGTATGCAAGTAACTCAATCTCCGTCAATATTGGTAGGTGTTTTTTTTCTGCTTCTACAAGTAATGTATTTGTGTAAGGGATACCAGGATTTTTTATAATTACATCCACATCCTCAAGTAATTGCAAAGAAGGTTCACCTAAATGTACAGTCACTCCGAGATCTTTTAATACCTTAACATTCTCATCAGTCTCTTTTGCGCTCAAATCGCTGACCAAAACCTTAAACCCTTCTTTTTTTAGCACTTGACTGACAGCTGTACCTGTTTTAGCTAAGCCTAATACTAAAATACGTTGATACGGAAAACCTTCAATATGATTAACCATTTACAACACCACCTGAATAAGAATCGCTAACAGACTTGCCACAATACCAATGAACCAAAAAGATACAACGACACGCCATTCAGACCAACCCTTTAACTCAAAGTGGTGATGAATAGGGCTCATTAAAAACACGCGCTTACCACGTGTTTTAAAGGAAATCACTTGAATCATAACAGAAAGTGTTTCTGCGACAAATACAAAACCAATTAATACGAGTAGAATTTCTAACTTTAACACGATGGCAAGAGCACCGAGCAAACCACCAAGCGCTAACGAACCAGTATCACCCATAAAAACTTTGGCTGGGTGTGCATTAAATATAAGAAAGCCTAATAATCCACCAACCACACTAAAGCTCACAATACTTTCAACTGGGTATCCGGACATAGTCACAGCAATAATACCAAAGGTAAGAAAACTAACCGTACCTAAGCCACCGACAAGGCCGTCAAGCCCATCGGTTAAATTCACTGCATTGGATGCACCAACGAGCAAAATAACAATAAATAGTGGATAAAGAAAACTAACATCTAAAAACAGTTCTGTGCCGGGGATAATTAAACGCGTATCCACTTCCCCTCGCAATAACATAAAATAAAACAGAACACTAACAAATAATTGTCCAATGAGTTTTTGTTTTGATGTTAAACCTAGATTTCGTTTAAGTACAACTTTAATAAAATCGTCAATAAAGCCCAACAAGCCAAAGCCAACAAAAACAGTTAACAAGAGCAGTAATGTGTGTGAAAAGAACTGACCTAATACAAGGTAATGCAAAATGACGCTACCAAGTACGACACTGACAATGATCATAACTCCGCCCATTGTTGGTGTCCCAGTTTTCTTTTGATGAGACTTCGGCCCTTCTTCTCGAATACTTTGGCCAAACTTTAATCGTCTTAAAAAAGGAATAATCATCGGTGCGCTCACAACGACAATTAAAAAACTAACAAGAATACTTGCGATAATATACAGTAAATCCATATTGATCCTCCATAATGAAACATGATCTTCAAATGTATAAGAAGTCCACTGTCTTAGATTATTGTTTTATTTGTATGATAATTTCTTCAAAACGCATCCCGCGCGAGGCTTTAAATAAAATAACGCTAGGCTCCTGCCATGATTTCAATAACTGTGCCGCCTCGGTATTCGTCTCAACATGCGTAGCAGTCACTAATGCTGCTTCACTAATATATCTTGCATCTTTTCCTACGGTGATCAAGTAATCAATAGGCGACGCAATAGCCACACCAACTTCACGGTGATATGCTACACTATCATCTCCTAGCTCAAACATATCGCCCAGTACTAATACTTTTTTACGTGTATCTGACAAATCCTTTAATATAGATATTGCCCCTATCATCGATGTTGGCGAAGCATTATAAGCATCATTGATTAACAAATGCTCTCGATATGTTTCTTGTTCAAATCGCATCCCTGTTTTTTCAATTAACGTAAAGGCATTTGCTATGGCCCTATCCGTAAGACCGAGCAAACGTCCCACTATAACAGCATACATCGCATTTTTCGCATGATGTTTACCGACAAATGGCACTTTAAACAACTGAGGATGAGCACGCTCTTTAAACGTCGTCGCCGTTAAGTCCATTTCTACAACTTCAACATTTACTGTTCCGGATTTTTTCAAACTAACCGTCGCTACTTCATAAGGGTAATCATTTACTAACAACGGCTCATCACCATCATATATAAACCAACCACCCACCTTAAGGCCCTCCAAAATTTCTAATTTGGCATCACGAATGCCTTCACGCGTTTTTAGAAATTCTATGTGGGATTCACCAATATTAGTAATAATGGCGATATCAGGCTCAGCTATTTTTGATAAGCACTCTATTTCATGGAAATTGCTCATCCCCATTTCGAGCACAAGAAAGGCTGTATCAGGTTGTGCGCTTAGAATAGTTAAAGGTAAACCAATATGGTTATTATAATTTCCCTTTGTAATGTGTGTAGGACCTTTTTGCTTGACTACCGCACCAACAAGGTCTTTTGTTGATGTTTTTCCATTGGAACCCGTTATGCCAATGACCATTGCATCAAGCGTTTGGAGGTAGCGCTTTGCCAAATCCTGCAACGCTGTTAATGTGTCAGTCACGATGTAAAAGGTACATGTCCCACAGTCAACATCAGGTAAAGGATGATCATCTTGCCACAGACAGCTTGTGGCACCGTTCTTAATAGCCATCTCTAGAAAATCATGGCCGTCAAAACGTTCGCCAATCAGTGGAATAAACAATTGTCCCTTCAGATTGCTGCGACTATCTGTTGACACACCGAATACATCGTGGCCTGGGCCACCTGCTACTCGATTAGAAATCTGTTCTATTAATGCTCGATTAATCATTTGTTTATTTCACACCTTTGTCTAGATAATCTTTTGCTACTTGATAATCATCAAATGGTAGCGTTTCATTGCCGATAATTTGATAGGTTTCATGACCTTTACCAGCAATTAAAATAACATCTTCCTCTGTTGCTAAATCAATGGCTTGTTCAATCGCTTTTTTACGGTCACTTTCAATGAGATAACGCTTAGTCGTCATCCCTTTTTCCATGTCACGTAAAATAGCAAGTGGCTCCTCACTGCGTGGGTTATCAGACGTTAGTATAGTAAAATCACTATACGTATCACTTACCCCGGCCATAAGTGGCCGTTTACTTTTATCTCTATCTCCACCACAGCCTACAACGCAATAAATTTTACCATGAACAAACGATTTAATCGTTTCAAGGACATTTTTTAAGGAGTCCGGTGTGTGAGCATAATCTACAATAACGGAATAGGGACGAGCTGTTTGAACCGGCTGAAACCGCCCTTTTACTCCTGGAATTGCCTCTAATGCTGCTTTAATCACGGCAATTTCCACACCACACACAAGCGCTGTTGCGGTTGCTGCTAACATATTGTAAACATTAAATTTCCCGATAAGTTTAGATTTTATCGTCACTTCATCTACCATACCGTTTAAAGTAAAGGTTGTTGAGGTAGCTGACAACTGAATATCTGATGCATATAAATCACTTGTTGACGTCATGCCATAAGTAACAACAGGTTGACTTGTTGCATCAATAAAAAATTCAGCATATGAATCATCACGATTAATAATTGCATACTTCGGACGTTTCGGGTCATAACGATTGCCTAGTTGTTGAAATAACCGCTCTTTGGCTAGACGATAATCTGTCATTGTTGGATGGTAATCTAAATGATCTTGCGTAAGATTAGTAAAGATCGCCACATCAAAATCAATGCCTCTTACCCGCCCTTCAACTAAGGCGTGTGACGAAACTTCCATCATGCAGTGGTCAACTTTTTCGTTACGCATCGTTTGAAAGCTATTAAATAAATACGATGGTTCTGGCGTCGTATTTTTTATAGGGAAGATCTGATCGCCAATTTTCATTTGAATGGTTCCAATTAACGCTGTTTTTTCTTTGTTTTTACGGAATATTTCTTCGAGAATATATGTGATTGATGTTTTACCATTAGTACCCGTAATACCAATCGTATGCAAATCATTTGTAGGGTAATCATACATTTTATTTGCTAAATAACTTAACGCACGGAAGACATCCTTTACTTTTATTTGAGCAATGTCTACTTCACTTAATTCGCGTTCAACTAATAAACAGACAGCGCCTTTTTTAACAGCATCCTTCGCAAAGTCATGTCCATCGACTGTATAGCCTTTAACACAAACAAACAACGCACCAGGCACGACACCGCGCGAGTCTGTTGTAATCATATTTATTTTAGGGTTTTGTTTATTAATAAATTCGTAAACAAACGGAAAATCATCTAATAAATTAAGTAAATGCATATTTTTTTGTCATGAGTAGCTGCTCTTTAGTCGCCTACTCATAACCTCCCTTCTAGATTTCTCTTTAATTTAGGCATCTTAAGGCAAATGATTGACACCATAAGAAAAAGACATCCTTTATGAATGTCTGTGAAATTTCATTCATTCTTTCCTATTATATCAAAAATGTCGGCTGATGCCATGATTAATTATCACCGCTTAACAATAATTCAATTTTACTGCCTTCTCTCACTTTTGTGCCAGGTTCGGGTCGTTGATTTATAATGTGATCGCCTTCTCCTTTGATTGATAATTCAAAGTAATCAAAGCTATTTAACACATCCGACTTTAAAAGTCCGATATAGTTTGGTACCTCAACAAATTGCTTTTCGGGCCAATCCACTTCTTTTGTTATGCCGTCTGACTTTTCAACACCCTTAACCGTGAGAATGTCCTCGATAATTCGTCCAGCTATTGGCGCAGCAACGACACCACCAAATTGTACCGTATTTTTAGGATTATCAATGGCCACATATACGACAACTTCTGGTTGATCCATTGGTGCAATACCTATAAATGATACTACATGGTTATCCTCTAAGTAACGCCCTTTTTCACCTACTTTTTGTGCCGTGCCTGTTTTGCCGCCTACACGGTAACCTTCGACATAAGCACCCCGACCAGTTCCTTTGGCAACCACTGATTCTAATGCGCCGCGCACTTTTTCAGATGTACTTTCACTTATGACTTGTCTAATAAAGCGATCTTTGGCCGAAAGGCCATTAGGTGATTTAATTATTGTTGGACGATATAATTTACCGCCATTAACCGCCGCACTGACAGCCATCACTTGTTGGATTGGCGTCACCGCAACACCTTGACCAAATGCGGTTGTCGCAAGTTCTACTGGTCCTACTTGTTCAAGATTAAATAAAATACCATGGGCCTCACCATTTAATTCAATACCCGTTTTCTTACCAAAACCAAAACGATCAATATAATCAAAGAGTTGGTCTTTTCCAATCCTTTGACCTAATACAACGAACCCCGGATTACAAGAGTTTTCCACAACTTCTAAAAACGTTTGATTTTTGTGTCCGCCTCTTTTCCAACAGCGCAAGTGTTGGCCAGACACCTCTATTGATCCACTGTCATAGTAATGCTCATGTTCGAGGTCAACGACACCCTCTTCAAGCGCGGCACTCAACGTTATAATTTTAAAGGTTGATCCCGGTTCATATGTAGACCAAATCGGCAAATTTCGATTATACACAGTCGGCAACACGTGTTGATAGTCGTTTGGAATAAACGTTGGTCGAGAAGCCATCGCTAGTATTTCACCATTTTGTGGGTTTTGGACAATGACGAGTGCCTGATCTGGTTGATAAGTAGCGACTGCCTGATCAAGTTCACGCTCAACAATTTTCTGAGTATCTAAATCAATTGTTAATGTTAACGCGCTACCAGAAGTCGGCATGGTGAATTGATCTGTCTCTTGCGGTAACCTTCGCCCTTTTGCATCCGTATAATAGCGCATACGTCCAGAAACACCTTTTAACATATCATCATATGTGTGCTCAATTCCGAGCAGTCCTTGTTGATCAACACCAGTAAATCCTAATACGTGTGCTAATAAAGAGGTGTATGGGTACTCTCGCTCATAATCATCCACGAAATAAAGACCAGATAAGTGTTGCTTTTGCAGAGGTGTAGAAATATGTTCTGGCAACTTTATTGCTTCACGTAATTTAATGACTGAAATGTCTTGACTAAGTTTTTTCTCGAGCTCTTCCCGATCTAAATCTAAGGCGCTGACCAGTGCTGTTATTACACGCTCTTTATCTTCTATCTGCCTTGGCACTATTAACAGTGTTTTTACTCGCTTATTTGTTACAATTGTCCGCTGATAACGATCAACTATTTCTCCTCTTGGTGCTTCAAGTTTTAAATCTCTTAACCACAAATCTTCCCCCATCTCCCGTAGCGATGGGTAGCGCACAACCTGCAGATACAGTAAGCGACAACAAACAACAGTAAATAAAAATAGAAACAGAAAAAAAACAGTGCGAATGCGTTTATTCACTCGGTAACGATACATAGGGCTTCCTTCTTTCTTTAAGGATCAATGTAGTTTACCCTATGAACGTAACATGCGCATCATGCACTGTTTTTATCTAATCTTCTGTTTCTACTTCCTCCATGATTTCCGGGTTAAACTCGGTAAAATCAAGTAAAATATAGTCACCTTGGTCTATAGATGTTCCAGGTGTGATCGATTGTTTTATTAAAAAGCCTTGTCCCACAATCTCATGATCTAATTGTAACAATTGACTTAGTTGTACAGCTTCTCTCAGTGACCAGCCGGTTAAATCCGGCATGATCGGTTGGTCTGTCACTAATAGGACGTGATCGCTAGAAAGAATGGTTTCGCCCGCTTGTTTATTGCTTGCTGAAACAACTTGGCCATCACCAACGACTGTTACCTTAATACCAATAGCTTCTAATTTCTCAACCGTAGTTTTTGTATCAAGGCCAATATGAACAGGCATCACCATTTCCTTTACCACAGTGATTTCGTCCTTATCAGGTTGTATATTTTGATAATGCAACGCATTCTCCATCACATGATTAAATATAAATGACACTGGCTTTGATCCCGCTTCGGTTGGTTCAAGCTCTGGTTGTTGAACCGTTACATACATAAGCAATTCTGGATCTTCACTTGGAGCCATACCAATAAATGAAAAAATGTAATTTTCTCTACCAGTTAAATAACCTGATGCACCACCAGAAATTTGAGCTGTTCCTGTTTTACCAGCCAATGTATAAGATGGTAATTCAAACACACCGTTAGCCGTTCCGGTCGGTTCTGTGACAACAGACTCCATTGCTTTTAATACTTGCGCTGCTGTTTCTTGTGAAATCGGCTCACCAGCAATTGTCGGCTCACTTGATTGAATCACTTCGCCTGTGTTAGGGTCTGTGATCGATTGAATAATATAAGGCGTCATCATTTTACCATTATTTGCAATAGCCGTTGCCGCCTTGACGATTTGAATCGGTGTGACAGTAGTCCCCTGTCCAAATGCTGCATTTAATTGTTCAATTGGATAACGATAGACGAGACGTCCCATCGTTTCACGTGGCAAATCCACACCCGTTAATTGATCGAATTGAAATGCTTTCAAGTAGGATAAGAAATTATCTGTACCAATCTTCTCCCACACTAATTTCGCCATCGCAACGTTAGAAGACCGCTGAAACCCTTCAGCATAACTTATCGTTCCCCAGTGTTTCCGGTAATCTGGTACAGGTCGGGTTATTTCTGGAATCTTATAAGCACCTGATTGATAAGTTTCATTGGGGTTATACACCCCTTCTTCAATCGCCGCAGCCAAAGTGAAAATTTTCATTGTTGACCCTGGTTCTATTGGCGTTGATACAATATCATTAAACCAATTTGTTACATTACCTAAATTATTCGGGTCATAACTCGGCCTAGAGCCCATCGCAAGGATTTCACCTGTTTTAGGATCTATAACGGTGGCTGTAATTCTTTTAGGATTAAACTCTGTCTCAACTTGACTGAGTGCATCTTCAAGTATTGTCTGTACTTTTTGATCTAATGTGAGATGTACATTGTAGCCATCTGCTTTTTCTAATATTTGTGCTTCATCATTCAGTAAAGGATCTTTATAGTTATCCTGCAAGAATCTTATTGCACCGTCTTCTCCGGTTAAGAGATCATCTAACTGTGCTTCAATACCTGTAATACCGGTAATCACTTGTTCATCATCTGTTTGCGCTAACCCAATCACATGCGAAGCAAAAATCCCATTGGGATAATAGCGTTTAGCTTCCTCAATAAAATGAATCCCAGGCAATTCAAGTGCATCAATTTGCAGTTTTTGCTCTCTTGTTAAGTTTGTCCCTTCCCGACCAAATTCAACTTGAAATCGACCATCGGAACGACCATTTTCGATAATACTATGAACCTCTTGTTCATCTATACCAATAATAGGCGCAAGCGCCTTTGCCGTATAAGCGGCATCAGCAACATGATTCAATCTTTTTTCCGGATTAGGAGAAAAACTTTCATCTACAATCGCATAGAGTCGGTACACATGTAAATCTTGTGCTAATACCATATTATTGCGATCATAAATCGAACCGCGCGCCGCTTTTGTAACAGCCTTTATTTCTCGTTGTTGATTTGCCCATTGTTCTAAATCAAACCCATCCCATTCACCTGTCGCCTGAATAAACATTATCTTTCCTGAAAACACAATAAAGAAAATAACGATGAGTATTAACAATGGATGATACGCTTTGATTGTTGATGTCTTCTGTTTTTTCATTTTCTTTTTCACTTAATTCACTTTTGTTGCTTGTTTAACTTTCGTATTTTGAATATCTAATCCATGATCTTTTGCGACAGCCAAAATTCGTTCTGGATTAGATAACTCCATTTTTTGATAAGCTAAATTGTCGTTAATTGTTTCTTGTTCGCTAATTTGCGTTTTCATCGACTCGATATTTCGATTCAATCCGTCAATTTCTGCGCTGATGTGAATCATAAAGAAAAGAGCGACACAAAACCCAAAAGCATATAGACCCATTAATATGTATTCACCTGATGTAAAACGTTTAGATCTAACAACAACTTTTACTTTTTTCGTTTGTTTTCTTTGTGGAACATGTTGATGTACAAACGCTTTTTCTACGCTCATTTTTCATCCCGTCCTTTTTGATAAAAGAATTGTTCGTCCCATGCTTTAACTTTTTCAACGATACGTAATTTAGCAGAACGCGAGCGACGATTATCAGTTAACTCTTGTTCATTAGCTATAATCGGCTTACGACTAACCATTTTAAACGGCGGTTGGCTTCCTTCAGGAACAACCGGCATATTTCTTGGTAAAGGTGGTGTCGTACTCCACTTTTTAAATGCCTGTTTGCAAATCCGGTCTTCAAGCGAGTGGAAAGTAATAACAGCAATTCTTCCACCAATTGCCGTCATTTCAGCTGCTTGATGTAGCACATCATAAAAGGCATTAAGTTCATCATTCACCGCAATACGAATAGCTTGGAAAATACGTTTAGCCGGATGGCCGCCTGTTCTTCTTGCCCGATGAGGAATAGCTTCTTTTATCACGTCAACTAGATCATCCGTTGTATTAATAGGTAGTGATTCCCGTCTTCTTTCAATGGCTCTTGCCACCTGTTTTGAAAATTTCTCTTCTCCATAACTAAAGAATATTTTTACTAGCTCATTGTAATCCCATGTATTTACCACATCATGCGCAGTCAGTGTCTGTGTTTGATCCATGCGCATATCAAGTGGCGCATCTTGATGATAGCTAAAACCTCTTTCACCATGATCTAGTTGCGGTGAAGATACACCCAAATCAAATAAAAACCCATCCACAGAGTGGATATTTCGTGCAATCAACTCTTGCTTCATATGCCTAAAGTTAGAATGAATAAAAATAATACGGTCATCATATTGCCTTAATCGTTCTTTAGCAGCCGATAAGGCTTCTAAATCTTGATCAAAACAAATCAATTTTCCGGTTGTCAATTGTTTTACAATCTGAAGTGAATGTCCGCCTGCACCTAATGTGCCGTCTACATATGTACCATCTGGCTGGATATTTAACCCCTCAATCGTTTCTTTCATTAATACACTCTCATGTTCGAACATAATATTCACCTCATTTTATTTATCATCTCATAATGTTTTACTTGTCTATTTAAAAATCGAAGTCCATCATATTTTCAGCTATTTCTGAGAACGTATCCGCAGAAGCTTCCATATAATTTTCCCATTGTTCTTCTGACCATATTTCAATACGATTAGAAACCCCAACGATTGCACACGCTTTCTCTATTGCGGCATAGGTTGTTAAAGTTTGCGGAAGATTAATACGTCCTTGTTTATCTACTTCACATTCCGTTGCACCTGAGAAAAAGAAACGACTGAACGCACGTGCATCTTTTTTATTTAGGGGTAATTTCTTAATCTTTTCTTCTAATATGCGCCATTCTTTGTCTGGGTATACAAATAAACACTGATCTAAACCACGTGTTACGACGAAGCTTTCGCCTAAGTCATCACGAAATTTAGCCGGCATAATTAACCGACCTTTTGAATCAATATTATGTTTGTATTCACCCATAAACATAATCATCGCCCACCTTTTCTTATAGTCTACCACATCCCCCCACTTGTCACCACATTTTTTTGGCATACGATTAGAAAAAATGGTAAATAGTACATATGTTCGCCTTTTGGCTATAACAATGGTGTTTTCAACTCTTGTTACATATTGTTTTTTTAAGCGCCTAAGACTTATATTGCCCTATTTATGTTATTTAAAAGCATCGGACAATCCCTATCTCCCACTTTTGAGTAGGCTTTTTCTCAACCTAAACGATAAACCAAAAAAACTCCCCTTTAAGTAGACAGATTTTTACCGTTTAATCTGTCTATCTAATAGGGAGTCTATCATTTAAGGATGGTTCTTCGTGATTACACTTATCGAACACCTGGCTACGCTTTGGTTTTAGTATAGTTTTAGCTTGTTATTAATAATGTTTTTCACCACAGCACTTTTCCTTTTTTGCACTGAGAATTCTTACACCTATGAAGCTTGTATGTTAAAAACGATACTAAGCGTCACAAGGACGATATAGGCGACCACACCAATAAGCCATAAAGACCTTAAGTACAATTTAGTTAATCGTTTTATTAGAACATCGCCCACAAGTTTCCATTGCATCACTAAAAAAGCAATAAACAATACCATTAAACCAATAATCACAAGCCAGGTATAGGAGAAATCAAACGCATAACTTAGTATCGCTAGGTTAGCAAATATAAAAATAACACTAGACGCCTCAACACTTAAATGAAACGCACGTTTTTTATGATGATGAACTAGTTTAAAAAAATAATAAAAAGCAAGCATAGACAATGGCGGGAAAGTGACAAAGATGGCAACAATATTAGAAAAAAACGTCGTCACATCAGCGCCTCCTCTCTTTTTTTTATAAATTCATAATGAAAACGCATCCGATAATCGTTTTCTAGTGTCAATAGATAGCCCAAGATGGCATCGATTTCTGTCCGACGTTGATTTTTTATATCTTGTAGCATCGATGACTCATTTTCTTTTGTTTTAGTGATAATTGTGATTAAGTCACGATAGGCCTCATCATAATCTAAATCTAATAGTTTGCTTACGCGTTTGCAAAGATCCCTTACTTCATCTTCATAAACGGCAGACAATAGTTGACCGTTTTTGATATTATAGTGGGCTGTTAAAGGATTAATGACAGCATTTACAAGTAATTTCTTATGTAACATTGCTTTACAATCATGTTCAATATGTATGTTCAACGGACGAAACAGAGACTTCAACCTTTTTATACCAGCCTCCGTTGGGAGATTGTTTGTAGAAGGCGCTAATTTTATTTCCCCTACACCCGTGTGCGCAACTGCTGTTGGAGCGTATTTTTTGGCGCCGTGTGTAACAATACCAAACCAATTACTAGATTGCTTAAGTCCAAATTCAACTTCTTTGACGTGACTCATACCGTTTTGAATAAAAATAAAACACGTTGAGACGTTAGCTAAAGTGGGCATTAATGATTGTATATGATAACTTTTCACCGCTACGATTATATACTCATGAGGAATTAGTCTATCAATAATCTCAGCACGCGGGAAAACGGTCTTTTTTATCGTTAGATTCGTGACACCTTTTTGATTAATCAAAGTCGCCTGTTCAGCCGTCTTTGTATAAAGAGTCACCGTATGTTTTTCAGACAAATACGCAGCTAACAGCAAACCAACAGAACCGGCCCCAACGATTGCAATATCCAACATTATGCACCTCACTTTCGTCATAGATCAACAATACCAATATAGCTTAGACATTGTTAGACGTCAAAGACTTTTTAATATTTCCTACTAACAGCTCTTTTAAATTACAATCAGGCCTCTCATGCCATCACCAACTGCTCCCACAGCTATAACAGTGGGCTTTCTTCCATATTCACTCTATAAAAAAAAGGAAATAAAAAATACTAGCCAATTGGCTAGTATTTAACATGTAGTTATTATGCTTCAACTACTTGCTTACCATCGTAATGTCCACATGCGCGACAAACATGGTGAGGTTTTGTAAGCTCACCACAATTTGAGCAAGCTACCATACCTGGTACATGTAATTTTTTATGTGTACGACGTTGATTCTTAACTTTCTTAGACGTTTTTCTTTTTGGTACTGCCATGTCTTACACCTCCTTCACTTCCGAAACGAAAATCTTTATAATCAAGAGAATCAGTGAGTGGTCACTTACTCTTTGGGATTTTCATTTTTATCATCAGTTAATAATGATTGTAATTTTGACAAGCGCGGATCAATTTTCTTTTCCACGTTGTCTTCTTCAACAACAGACCAACCATCACCTGCTGTTAAGGCGTATTTTTCGATTGCTTCCTTGTCTGCATAGACACGGAAAGGAATCTCCAATAATACATTTTCCTTTATAAAAGGTGTTAAGTCAAGTATTTCTCCTTTAATCGGATGAATTTCTGACTCATCTTCTTCGGTATAGAATGGATCAATCGAAAACACTTCAATCGTATCAACCTCAAAAGGATAGTCAACGTCTACCAGTGACCTTGCACAAGGAAGAACCATAACGCCTTTTATTGAGAGATTTACCGTAATTGTTTTGTTTTGAATCGATGCAACCCCTGATACCTGAACTGATCCAACTTGTCTAATGTCATTATCAAATGACACCAACTCGGAAACATCAGTCTCTCCTTCAAACGAATATGGCGCTTGTTGAAGGATTTTTTGAATTGATAATTTCATGTTAATCACCTCAGAAAGCACAAGCTTTATTTTAAAAGCAAATGCGTTATTTGTCAATATTTTTTCTTTACACCTGATATCTTTTTTCATAAAAGTTACCTTCGTATAAAAAAAGATATGATACAATACCGGTAAAGAAAGGAGTGGTTCCATGAACATCCTCGGTTTAATCGTCGAGTATAATCCATTTCACAACGGTCATCTCTATCATATCGAACAAGCCCGGAATAAGTCAAATGCGGATGTTGTCATTACTATTATGAGTGGGCATTTTCTACAGCGCGGAGAGCCAGCAATTGTAGATAAGTTCACACGCAGCCGCATGGCTGTAATGAACGGCAGTGATTTAGTCATCGAATTACCAACCATATATGCTATTCAACACCGTGATTTGTTTTGTTATAGCGCTGTTAGTATACTCAACCAATTAGGTGTTAATACAATTATTTTCGGTTCTGAAACTGGAGAAATCGAACCGTTTAATACTTTTATCGCTAATGAAACAGATTACAAAAAAGAGATTGATGAGAAAGTGAAACATTATTTAAAACAAGGGGAAAGTTATCCGCGGGCATACTCAAAAACATTAGCCGATTTAAAGCTCTCCTCGATTGATGACCATTTACCAAACAACAGTTTAGGAATCGGTTATGTTAGAGCCGTGAAGAAAATCAATTCTAACATTACAATTGATACAATAAAAAGAAAACAGGCCGCTTATCACCAGAAAGTATTAAGTACACCTATTGCTAGCGCTACAAGCATACGTAAAAGTATCGCTGACAATCATTTCTCAGATCACATATTAAAAACGATGCCCTCGACTGTTAGCGCGCTCATGCAACAATATAAAGAGACACACGGTTCGTTTGCGAACTTTAATGACTATTACCCTTTTATTCAGTACAAGCTTCTCACGACGCCATCTGAAGCCTTAAAGGCTATTCATGGAATGACAGAAGGAATTGAACACCGTTTAATTGATGCAGCGAAAAAAGCAACCTCGATTGATTTTTTCTTAAATATGGTCACAACTAAGCGATATACAACGACACGTATTAAACGATTATTGATTCATCTACTGCTAAACATCACTACTGAAACAATTGATCAAGCGATATTGACGATTGATGATTTAGAAGCTGTACGATGCCTCGCTCAAACACCATGTGGTGAAGAGTATCTAAAAATAGTTAAGCAAACGAAGAAGCTGAGTGTCTTATCCAAAATCAAAAAAGATATGCCTGAGTATCTAAACGTTGATCTTCGCGCCTCCGCTGTCTACTACTTATTTGATGTTAACAGGCAAAAGAATGAATTAAAACCACCATTTAGATACCGCTAAACCCGGGAAGCTTATGACCCGGGTTTATTTCTTTTAAAAACCATTTTTTATAACTCTACATATTTTCCAAGTACTTAAGCGCATCGTCAATCGTATCAACAGGGATAATCTTCATGTCACTACCAATCGCTTCAGCTGTTTCTTTAGCGACTCGATAATTCGAATCGTCCCTTCCACCTTCGTTCGGCGCAAAAAAGATAACACAACCCTCTTTATCCGCAGCAATGACTTTCTTATCTACCCCTCCGATACGCCCTATATTTCCCTCATAGTCTACCTCACCTGTTCCGGCAATTTTCAATCCTTTTGTTAGGTCACCAGCTGTTAACTGATCGTATAATTCTAAAGTTAAAACAAGGCCAGCACTTGGTCCGCCAATTTCTCCACTATAAAACGAAACATTTCTAGAAAGATTAACTTCTCTATTTGTCACGAGCTGAATACCAATTCCAAAGGTATCTTCATCCTCTGTAAATGGCGCGAGCGAAATCGTTGCATCAAAAGTATCATTTTCTCGCTTGACTTGAAAGTTAAGTTGGTCATTAACATTATAGCGGTCGACAATGTTAATGAGATGTTCTGCATCTAAAACAGGCTCTCCTTCAACAGCTAATATTTTATCACCCATGTCTAAAAATTCAGCTGCGGGCATATCCTCAATAACATCTACAACATAGACACCCTCATAATCTATATCATAGTCAACACCAGCTAGGTCAAAGGCCAAAAGTGCGGCTGCTTGTTGAGAATTTTCCATCATTAGTAGTTGCTGCCTCATATAATTGTCTCGGTCATAACCATCAGGAAAAACATCCTCTATGTGGTAAATATCGTGATAAGGGTTAAAATAGGATCCTATTAATTGAAATAACGTTGCCCGCCCCCCTCTGACAGTCACTAAGTGAAAGTCGCCTGTTTCACTTTGTTCATCTCTATTTTCAACTTCAACAACTTCATTAAGTGCATCTGCTGTTCCAGGGCGATAAATATAATAAGGCAACGGTAAAAATGCACCTAAAAGTATGAACATTATAAGGATGGCTGTTAGCCATTGTTGTTTTAATTTCATCCGTTTCATCCTTCTTTCTTAGTTTATCTAAATATACTATAGCGAGCTTATCTCAGTTATTCAACTTATACACTTCCTGCTACCAGATAACTTTCGGTTCTGAAATTAAGCATTTAATCGTCCATAGTTTAGGTTTAAAAGATACGTCGTCATTTGGAGGTCTGTTATGGTAAAGAAACAATTAAAACAACTCACAATCATCTTCTATCTTGGTTTGCTAGGATTCTTCATTTATCATACAGAGATAATGGCCACAGACATGTTAGAAACGATTGACCTTTTCAACAAACAATTATTCCCCATTCTATTTCCTTTTCTAATCATCTTAAATATAGTCTTTCAACAACCAGAAAAGACAAAACTCATAAATTTTTTGCACCCGCTCTTTCGTCGTATATTTAAAACGAGTAAGACAGGTACATTCATAACTTGCTTAAGCAGTTTGTCTAGCTTTCCTATTGGCGCATGGATGATTAATGATGCTTATTTAAATAAATCCATTAGCAAACAAGAAGCGGAACATTTACTTATGTTCACAAATCAAGCAAGCCCTGCGTTTATTACCGCGATGGTATCTGGATTTTTACTCCAAATACCTCAACTAGGTGTTGTTTGTATCACTATTCAGTGGTTAACAAATATGACTATCGGTTTTTTTGGACAGTATTTCATGCCCAAATCCAAGACAATCGCTGCACATTTTCATCAACAACACGTCACTACGTCATCGTTACAAGACATCATCATAAATAGTGCGCGTAGTGTTGTGACTATACTAGGTGTTATGCTAATCGCAAAACTTATCAATCGTTTGTTACTACAAACAAAATGCTATTTATTTCTCGCTAAAATTATAAATCATACGCTACCACTTTCGTTAAGTCTTACAGATATAGAATACCTTCTCCAAGCCAGCTTAGAACTCACACAAGGTATTGTACTTATTGAAAAAATCACACTAAGCTTTCCACTGTTATTTCTCATTGCAAATGCCCTGATTAACTTCCATGGATTTAGCGTCCATCTACAAATCTATAGCTTGATCAGATCAAGTGGTCTATCGATTTTCAGCTATCTAATCGGGCGTTTATCAGCTGTTTTTATTAGTTTGTTCTACAGTTATACTTACTTAAAATATATATACCCAACTCATGTAAGCCACTTTGCTGTTCCTGTTCAGCTAATTAAAAAAATACCGAGCCCATCTGCGATTATCTCTGGGCTCAGTATTCTTTATTTACTCCTGTTCATGCTCAGCTACTCCTTAATCACTTATCATCAATCAAAAAAATCTAGGGTAAGCTAAGCTATCCGCGATTAAACTTCGCCTTCAAGGCTTTCTCTACACAAGTAGGAACTAAATCAGATACATTAGCGTCATATTTTGCTACCTCTTTTACCATGCTTGAGCTAAGGAATGAGTATTTGTTGTTTGACATAATAAAGAACGTTTCAACATCTTTATTTAATTTACGGTTCATCGACGTGATTTGAAGTTCATATTCAAAATCACTGACTGCCCGCAATCCCCGTACAACGGCACAAGCCGATTTTTCTCGTGCATAGTCCATTAACAATCCGCCATGAGAGTCAATCGATACATTATTTAAATGCGCCGTTGACTCCTTTAATAATGCCATACGTTCATTGGTGTTAAATAACGGCGTCTTCCCCTCATTGTGAAAGACAGCAACGATCACATGGTCAAATACTTTACTTGCCCGCTCAATAATGTCTAAGTGTCCAAAAGTAACAGGATCAAAACTGCCTGGACAGATGGCTAATTTAGTCAACGGCCTCTTCCTTTCTTTTATATAATGTAATCGCCGTAATGCCGCCATACTTCTCACTACGCTGTTGAACAAACCCTGATACTTCTTCTGGCAACTGGAGCCCTGTATCATGTTCTAAAACGAGTAACGTGTCTTGGTGGACAATATTCAATTCATCAATAACTTTTAATAGTTTTTCATAAAAACCTTTTTTATACGGCGGATCTAAAAATATGTAATCCATCACGATCTCCCGCTTACTAATTGCTTTTAAAGCTCTAAATGCATCATTTCTAAACACTTCCGCACGTGTTTCAAGTCTTAAATCTGCTAAGTTTTGTTGAATTGTTTGAATCGCTTGTTTTTGTTGATCAACAAAAATAACTTCATCGATGCCCCTACTTAGCGCTTCAATCCCTAAGTTTCCACTACCTGCAAAGAGATCTAACGCTCGCCCTCCTTGAAAGAAGGGACCAATACGATTAAACAATGATTCTTTTACCTTATCAGACGTAGGACGTGTTTCTTTTCCTGGAACCGCATGTAACCTGCGCCCTTTGTGTTCACCCGCAACTACCCGCAAGAAAATCACCTCTCTATTAGTTAATTCATGAAAAAGACCTGCAGTGAAGCTGCAGGTAGTCATTAAATGCCCATTTCATACTCATACTCTTTTGTTTTTTGTTTATTTTTACTTTCATACGTTGTTCGAATAAAAGGTTTATATGACACATCCACTTTTGATACAAATGGCAAACGTTCAATTTTTACTACCTTTTCTTCTATGTTCTCTTGGTCAACATAAATAACCGCATAACGCATCTTTCTGGACACACTAATTAAGTGACCATAACGTTTTAGTTGTTTAATATTTTTCATATGTTGAAACCAGACGATAATCGCTTGTCTCTCAGTTCTAATCATCTTTCATCCCACCTACTTAAGCACTACAACCACAGCCGCCGCCAGTGCTGCAACCTTTACTATGTTCCGTAAATAGTGCACCATCTTTTTCCACGACAATATCTTTGCTTACAGCAAAGGCCAAAGTCTCAGCAACTTGATCTAATAATGCTTGTAATTTGCGCTCAGCGACTTTAAACGCTGCCACGGATTCATTTAAATCAATTTCACGTTTTAGTAACCGCGTCTCTTTCAACACTTTACTGTAATCTGGGTGATAACGCCCAAAACGCTCTACTTCTTCATATGCTTGTTTTTTTTGTTCGAATTGACGAATGAGTTGTTGAGCGACAGTATCTTGCTTTAATTCTTGTCTTTTATCTTCATATATCATGAACGTCATTGATTGTTTAATCATTGTGACGATTTGATTGGTTTTATCTAATAACTCCATCGTTTCTGTTGATATTATCACTTAAAACACCCCCACTATTTAACTATATCAGTAAATGCTCTACTTGAAAAGGTATAGCTCAAAATCTCATTCTCTCAATTTCTTGTTTAACAACGCACAAAGAAGCTATACTACTAGAAGTAAGGTATGTCAGCTTTACAGAGTATGTTGAAGCCTTTACATTATTTTAAACGAAACACTAAACAAATGTCTATTCAAATGGTTTAAGTCGTGGTATATTTCAAACAGATAGAATATTTTATAGAGAGATGATGGAGGGAATTTTGTTGACAAAATTATTATCAAAGCGCCAATGGACATATATATTTCTTGGGGTTTTCTTACTGGTGTTCGCACTTTATATTATGCCAGTATCACTGCCACTTATTTTAGCTTTTATTACGGCACTTTTTTTAAACCCTTTGATTAAACTTGTTGAACAACGGCTTAAAATCAACCGTAAAATAAGCACCATTATTATTTATCTCATCTTTTTAATCCTCTTTGTTGTATTGGGAGCTTACGTTATTACCGTCATAGTCACTCAGCTTATATCATTGGTTGAGAATGCACCAGATTATATTTTACAAATTAACAATATGTTACTCGATTGGAGTAGCGATTTAGAAAATATCATGGCGGACTTACCTAATGAATTTGTAAAAGAAGTAAACAACAGCATTCAAAGCTCGGTAGAATCAGGTACAGAACTATTGAGAAACGTTTTACGTGTCGACAGACTGGCTGGCATTGTGGCAGCTGTCCCTAACTATATTGTGAGTTTTATCGTATATTTAATTGCGCTATTTCTATTTATGCTTGAAATCCCAGGTTTAAAGGGTAAATTTTACTTGTTATTTTCTGATGAAACTGCGGAACGTATCCAGTTTATGAATGCGCGATTAAAAAGCGTGCTTGTCGGATTTTTAAAAGCACAATTCTTAGTTAGTCTAGTTATTCTCGCTGTCACATTAGTGGCATTATTTATCATCATTCCAGAATACGCCATTATAATGGCGACTATCATTTGGATTGTTGATCTTATTCCTATCGTTGGGTCAATCGCTATACTCGCTCCGTGGTCGATCTACATGTTTATTGCTGGCAATACACTGATGGGCGTGCAATTAGCTGTATTAGCCATTATTTTACTTGCTATAAGAAGAACGGTTGAACCAAAAGTCATGGGACAACACATCGGTTTATCACCTTTAGCTACGCTCATTGCGATGTATGTCGGCTTAAAACTTCTTGGTTTACTTGGCTTTATTATTGGACCACTCGTCGTTATCGCCTTTACTTCTGCAAAAGAAGCTGGTTTTGTTAACCTTAATATCAAGTTATAACACTCTCAATTAAAAATGGCTTAAAAGAAACAATACATCATTACAAAAAACACGGCTCTAATCATCTATGATTAAAACCGGTTGTATAATATTTGGTGTTGGTGAAGGGATTTTAAGTGAGGCATAGATTGCTCACTAAAATAACTCGCTAGCACCTTTTTTCTTTCTAAATATAGAAAACAAGTGAGTTTCCCTGTAGAATTGAAGTCGACGAAAACTAATCCTTAGGAGGGAACTCACTTGTCTATCTCTCATACTATAAGAATTGCTTTTGATATTCAAGATAAAAATATTATTTTTAAAGAGGATTGTGCCCGCACGGGCACAAAGAACGGTCACGCCTGCACATTCCTAAAGGGTACACTCACGTATACTCCAACACATTGTGACCGCTGTCACGCCGAAAATGAAGACTACACCATTATAAAAAATGGCACGAAGACATCAACGATTGTTATTCCTGCTGGAGGAACGAAAAAGACGTATCTCGAATTAAGAAAACAACGCTTCTATTGTAAACAATGTCAGACAACGTTCGTAGCGAAAACATCGCTAGTTAATAAAGGGTGTTTTATCTCGAAAGATACGTGCCTTCAGGCGGCAATAAAGACAGCTGAAGCTCGTTCGATAAAGGATATTGCACGTGATTGTGCTGTTTCTCCAACAACGGTGCAACGTGTAATTAACAAGGCAAGTC
>NZ_FOWN01000025.1 GCF_900115465.1 Halolactibacillus alkaliphilus | reverse complement strand
CATGGTCAATATCGTGGTTCCATTCAACTAATGTGATATTATATTTTTCACTCAATGACACAAATTTATCTTTGGCATAATCCGAAATCGTATCATCTATTACTTTTCTTCGATACTTCACAACTAACACAAGATGGTAATGCATCAAAAATACTGAATGATTGTTACTGTCTAATTTCATTGTTATCTCAATCCTTATACTTAATAAGACTGATTATACCATAATAAGAAAAAAGACAAAATAAAAAACCTTTGGGCTGTCGCCCAACCGACATTCATCTCCCCCTTATCGTTGGGCTACGCCCTTCACACGCTTGAAGAGGGAGACTTCTTTCGGAAGTGCGTTAAAAAAATGCTTTCAGGCTATCGCTTAGTTTTTAGTTACTCTTTTACACTTCTCGTTCTTGATCAATATAGGTTGCGGCTTTTCTCATGCGGTTCATTACCGCTTGACCGACACCTTCTTCAGTAAAAGTTTCAGCTAAAATAATATCCACATCATGCTTTCTAAAACTACGTAATGCATTATAAAGCTGATTAGCAATCGATGAAATATCTTCTCTTGAACCAACGCTTACGACGGTATCTGCTTTTAGTTGTCGCCCAAGTTCGTCACTTACTAACAGGCCGACTTTTTTTCCTTCTAAAGCATGTTGAGTCATTTTTTCTCTAAAGTAATCCGCACTGCCCTCAATTAAAATCATGGGTACTTCAGGCTCGTAATGGGTATATTTCATACCAGGAGATTTAGGTGTCTCTTTTGTTTCAAAGATGGTCGCATCTTCTACTGGCACATCAAGTACACTTTCTAAATCCTGCTTAGTAATACCGCCGGGACGAAGGATAATCGCTCGGTCTCCCGTACAATCAACGACGGTTGACTCGACGCCTACCCCTGTCGGTCCACCGTCTAAAATGGCAGTAATCTTATTTTCAAGATCTTGATATACATGGACAGCACTCGTTGGTGATGGTTTACCAGAAAGATTGGCGCTTGGAGCCGCAATTGGTAAGTCCGCTGCTTTAATTAATTCTCGGGCAGCTAAATGATCAGGAATTCTTAAACCGACCGTATCTAATCCCGCGGTGACATTTTTCGCGATTTTTCCATTACTTTTAAGAATAACCGTTAATGGTCCTGGCATAAACGCATCAATCAATCGTTTAGCCATTGGCGTGATCTCCGTCACATAACGCGTCATTTGTTCAACATCACTTAAATGGACAATGAGGGGATTATCACTCGGTCGCCCCTTTGCCTCAAATATCTTTTGAATCGCTTGTTCATTCGTCGCATCTGCCCCTAATCCATAAACGGTTTCCGTCGGGAATGCGACGACGTCCCCATTCTTTAGCCATTCACTTGCTTTCTTAATGTTCTCATCATTCCAGAGTAAAAATGCGGTTGACATATATACACCTCACTTTAAAAAATATAAACAACTTATCCCCACGTTACCCACAGAGTGTGGACAACGTTTTCATCTAGTATTTAGTTAGTCTTGCATTATTTATCCACTTATCCACATCTAACCTTTTTACCCTTACCTTTTAAATTATACACAGGCTTATCCACTATTTCTAGTGTGACTATGGATAAATCTCGTAGTTACCCACACACTTATCCACTGAACTTGTGTATAAGTGTGGAGATTTGTTCAACGAGCCAAAAACGCGGCTCTAGTTTTGGCTGATCATTGTGGGCTGTTTCTTCTAACTCACGCGCATTCTCTTCTTCATTCTCTAGCTCTTCCACTTTTTCTTCTGGCACAACCGTCATATCACCGTTAAAATCTATATAACACAGCGCAGGAAATAAAACACACCACCAATTTCCCCCCCTACCTTCACCAAGCGTAATTAACACTGCTTCATACTCTCCCTGTGGGTAAACGTGTGTCTCATATACTTTTGTTGGAAAGTAAATATTTTCACCGTAGATCACGGTTGCTTGATGGGGATAACTTTTTTCTTCTAACAGGCTGTTGATTTTATTTTCAATAGACGACACGTGAGCCCTGACTGTGTCCCTTGCTTGGTCAATCGTCTCAATGCCTTCGACTAATCCAGACACATATAAAGAGATCTCATCTCTAACCACGTGCTTTATTTGTTGGTCTAAATCAGCGTCACTGTGCGCGAGAATTCTTAATCGAATGGCTTGTTCTGGTATTTTCACATCATAACTTAATACGTTGTCCTTATTTGGTATACCCAATTGACCAAGCATAAGAAGAACGACTAAGAGCACCATGCCTATATTTAAAGCGCGCTGACGCTTTCTATTCTTATTTTTATCATGCATTATAGCTAAAGATTGTTTTTTCATGGTCATACACGCTCCTATAATCATTTATAGTCGCAGTATGACCAAAGGCATTGAAGTTTAAACACAGACGTCCGCAAAGACCATCCGGTCTTTACCAAACATATCTTGTTTCGTTTCAATAACCGCATGAGGAAAGGCTTCCTTAATCAAGGCCGTAACAGCACGCGCTTGATTGTAGCCAATTTCAAAGGCAAGCAGGCCGTGAGGCCTTAAGACGTCTTTTGCTTGGGTAATGATCTGGCGGTAACTATATAATCCATCTTCTTCACTAAAGAGCGCTAAATGCGGATCAAAGTTTTTCACCGTATCTTGAAGCTTTTCTAAGTCACTATATGGAATATATGGGGGATTAGAAACAATCACATCCACTTGGTGATTTTCCTCTTTTAACGCTTGAAGAAAGTCACTGTGACAAAAAGCCACGTCTGCTTGAAGCTTCTTTGCGTTCATTGCGGCAACCGCAAGCGCCGCCTCTGAAATATCAACAGCTGTTAAATTCAAAGCGTCATTCTCTAAAGCTAACGTAATGGCCAAAATACCAGTACCCGTCCCGACATCAACCACATCTGTTAGCTCTGGACGCTTCGCTAATTTTTCCAATAAATAGTAAACAAGTTCCTCTGTTTCTTGACGTGGCACCAACGTATCTTTCGTTACGTTAAATGATCGTTCGTAAAATGTTTCTTTCCCAGTTAAATGTTGAACCGGGACACCCGTAGTCGCATGTGTCTGAATCAGATCTTTAAAGCGCGTCCCATCAGAAACAGAAAGTTCTTCAGGAAGGCGCATTAAAAATTCAAGGCGCGAGACAGCTAAGAGGTCCATCAAAATAATTTCCGCCACTTTTTCTTCTCGACCATGTTCTTTTAAAAAAAGAGAAGCCCAGTGAAGGGCTTCTTGAATTGTCTGTTTCATCTTAATCACCTAGCTGTTCCATCTTGCTCGTTTGTTCTTCCATAACTAACGCATCAACAAATTCGTCCAGCTTACCTTCAAGAATTTGATCAAGCTTTTGAATCGTTAAACCAATACGGTGATCCGTTACCCTGTTTTGCGGGAAGTTATAGGTTCTAATACGCTCAGAACGGTCTCCTGTTCCTACCGCTGATTTACGCGTTGAATCATATTCAGCTTGCGCTTCTTGTTGAAACTTATCATACACACGGGCACGCAGGATTTTCATCGCTTTTTCTTTGTTCTTAATCTGTGATTTTTCATCTTGCATCGATACAACAATACCTGTTGGTTCGTGCGTTAATCGAACAGCTGACATGGTCGTATTAACACTTTGTCCACCTGGTCCACTTGAGGTGAATGTATCGACACGAATATCTTTTTCGTGAATGTCGACTTCAACTTCTTCTGCTTCAGGGAGCGCAACAACAGTGGCGGTTGATGTATGAATCCGGCCACCTGATTCTGTTTCAGGTACACGTTGCACGCGGTGAGCACCGTTTTCAAACTTTAATTTAGAATAGGCCCCACGACCATTAATCATCATAATAACCTCTTTATAACCACCCACACCATTTAAGCTACTTTCCATCACATCGACTTTCCAGCCTTGCGCTTCTGCGAAACGGCTGTACATTCTAAATAAGTCACCCGCAAATAACGCAGCCTCATCACCACCAGCTGCCCCGCGAATTTCCATAATAACGTTCTTATCATCATTTGGATCTTTTGGCAACATCAGCACTTTAAGTTTTTCCTCAAAAAGCGGAATTTGTGGCGCTAATTCATCAATCTCCATCTGAACCATTTCACGCATGTCTTGATCTGATTCACTTTCCAACATGTCTTTGGCATCTGCCAATTGATCACTGACATCTTTATACTCGCGGTATGTTGCGACAATATCCGATAAGTCTGACTGCTCTTTAGAATATTCTCGCAGTTTATTCATATCCGAAATAATATCTGGATCACTTAATAGTTCATTTAATTTTTCATAGCGTGCTTCTAATGCTTGTAATTTATCTAACACGGTGATTCACCCCATCTTATTTAAGTCACTGACTTTAAGTCTACCCTTTATTATATAACAGGTCACGTGTCACGTCAAAGCTTGTCTAGACTTTGTCACATAAAAAGGGCCATCCAGTAAGAGACTGTCACTGATTGACTTTTAGAAATCATTAAATTGAAAAATGGTCTTAAGTAAAAATATCTACTTAAAACCATTTTCATTTTAAAGGTCTGCTTCTTTATATCTTACTTATAAGAAGAAGATCATCGAGAGAATAAACATAAACACAACACCACTTAACATTGGGACAGCTGTTCTTTTAACAATCGCGAGTGGCGTTACTTTTAATGAACCAGAAATAATCATGATGACAGCAGCAACAGGTGATACCGCACGTAATAAGTTACCTGCTAAGCCCATCGGGACAGTAATCGCAATTGGGTTAATTCCAGCAGCGTCTGCAAGTGGGACCATGAGAGGTACCATCGCATAAAACAGGGCGACACCACTACCACTAATAATAACGATAAGCGCTGTTAAAGCAACAAGAATTAGTGGTAAGACAAAACCTTGACCCGCACCATCAGCACCAAGCATCGCTGATTGAAGTGCTTCGATTAAACCGATAGATTGTAAACCTTGAACAAAGACAGACGCCGCTACAAGCAAGGCCACAATTGGCATCGCGCCACCCATACCTGTAAAGAACTTTTCTGTGCCATCAAGTACAGGCTTAATTTTACGCACGCGGATCATTTCACATAAAATAGCTGCAATCAGTGAAATAATCGTTGCGATTTCAACGCTCAGCGCAAGTTGGATATTCGCTGTGACATCTAAAACAAAGACGGTAATTAACAAGATGATCGGTAGTACTGGCAGAAGTGCATAAACTGTTTTATATAGCTTACCACCTTCAATAGCCGCTACTTCTTTAATCTCAACATCGTCTGTTTCCGTTACTTTATTAAGCTCTTTCATATCTAAGTGTTTTTGCCAGAAATAATGAACGACAGCAATTAACAGTAATGTAGGAATTGAGACAATGGCATGATACTTTAGTACATATTCTGTTACTGTTAAACCACTAAAATCTGCATATGTTGCTAATTCATTGGCAACAGCAACATTATCTCCACCTAACGGTGTAGGGATAATTGTTGCAGCTGTTGCGATTAATGCACCAATTGTTAATGTTGGCATTTTCGCCGCACGTAAAATAGGGTAAAGTGTCGCAAGTAAAATAATCGCTAAATTTGACGCACTCGGAATAACGAGTGAAAGCAAGTTACCAATTAGAAAAACAACCGGCACTAAAATGTAAACGTTTTTAATTTTGCCTAACGGTTTAGTAAGAACACTTACCGTCACATCATTTGCTTTAATGTGCGACATGTAGGCAGCATAACCACCTAACATTAAAATAATAAATCCAGCTCTTGTAAGCGTTGATTTAAATGATTCCACAACCGCTAAAATAGGATCAATCCATTTAAAGCCTGTTCCGTCTTCAATACCGACAATGTCTTTACCTAAAAGCATAGCGATGATCATTAAAAGGATTCCCATGAAGAACAAGGTAATTTTAATATCCATTTTTTTCGCAAGCATAAAAATGACTAAAGCAACAGAAACGATGGCCGAAAGGTACATAATGATATCTGTCATGTTAAACACTCCATTCTATTTTTAGTTTATTATTAAATACACGTATTGATTGATTCAACAAACCAGCGTCTAAAAGCGTCACTATCAATATCCGTTAACACTGTCGCATTTGGCTCTTTTCCAAGATAACCTTTTAAATCAACGACTGTACAGCCTTCTGTTAATTCACCTTTTGTCTCAACATCTACAAATGTTTCAACAGCTTCAAATAGATCTGGTTTTAACAAATAAGCTATCGCACAACTGTCATACATTTTTAGGCCTGTTTGCATACTGCCACCACGATAATGTTTAAATAGACTATAAATCATCGTACCTGTTTTATTCATATCTTTAATTTTCGCGCTATCTTCTGGTAAGACAAGTGCTTTCATACCAACGTCTAATCCTGCCATGACAATCGGTAAACCACTCATAAAGACAATCTTCGCCGCATCTGGATCAAAGTAAATATTAAATTCAGCCATCACACCTTTGTTTCCTCGCGTAATAGACCCACCCATTAAAACAATCTCTTTAATATTTGTTTTAACCTCAGGATAAACTTTAAATAGTAACGCAATATTCGTTAACGGGCCAATTGGCACTAACGTAATCGGCTCATCACTTTCTAAAATAACCCGTCTCATCGCCGTAATTGCATGTTCTTCTAATAATAAGCGCTTCGATGCAGGCTTAAAATCAAATCCTTCCATACCGCTTAACCCGTGTACAGAACTCGCATCGCTCATCTCTTTTAAAAGTGGCTCATGAGCACCCATTGCCACAGGGATATCTTTTTCAACATAATCAAGTATTTTTAACATATTGTCTGTTACATTATCTAAACCAACATTCCCCGCAACAGTCGTGAGTAATTTTACATCTAGCTCTTCACTAAACATAGCGATCGCAAGCGCGACTGCATCATCAATCCCAGGGTCCGTATCAATAATAATTGGTCTTTTTGTCATTGTAATTCCTCCTAATATAATCATTAAATTTATTTAAACACATGATTTGTGTAAAAATTTCACCATACCTGCACCCAATGACGCTGTTGGTCTTTGAATAAACCCACAACACTCATAAAAGCCTTCTGTACCTGGTGTTGCCATTAAGCCAATGTAGGCCCCGTCACAGCCTACATTCTCAATGTAGGCGTCGATCTCAGCCATCACGACCTTACCGAGTGATTGCCCTTGATAGTCAGGGGCAATCACCACGTCTTTAATAAAGAAACAAATCCGGCCATCGCCTACTACACGGCCAGTAGCGACTGGTTGATCGCGATCGAAGATCACGACAGAAAACAGCGTATTTTCTAGCGCCACGGCCACATCTTCATAAGCATACGGTTGAAATCCAACGCTTTCTCTTAGCTTGCAATAAATATCAGGGGTTAGCGCTTGTTTAACGATACGGTAGTGATCAGTTAGCATCATGTTGATTCACGAAACGCTCTAACCGGTCAAAGGATGGCATTGCACTTTGAGCACCTAGCTTTGTCGTTGCCATACTCGCCGCATAGACCGCCATTTTTATAGCTTCTTTAAGTGGAGCATCTTGTGCTAAGAAATGTGCTAACGCCCCGTTAAATGTATCCCCTGCACCTGTTGTATCAGCTACTTTAACTTTTGGCGGTGCAATGGCAACTTCTTTTCCTTGCTCATAAAACGTCACACCTTTTTCCCCGCGCGTCGTAATCAGTTTGTTCTTTTTCTCAGCATCTAATGTTGTTTCTTTAAGCATAAGCTCTAGTTCGTGTTCATTCGGTGTAAAATACGTGACCATCGACCACCACGTATCAGGAAAACGGCGATAAGGCGCTGGATTTAAAATAACCGGAATCCCTGCTTGATGCGCAATTTCTAGCGTGCGTTCAATCGTCTCGTTTTTTACTTCTAATTGAACTAAAATGAGTTTACTTTTCTTAATGATTGCTTGATGTTTCGTTATATCTTCTGGTGACAAACTATAATTAGCACCTGGTGTGACAACAATCGCATTGTCTTCTTGTGCAATGGTAATCGATGCTGTTCCTGTATGATGTGTAACCCGTTCCACATTGGTTGTTGTTACAGACTGTTCTTTCAAATAAGCTAAGTACCCATCACCAAATGCATCTTGACCAACAGCACCTACTAAGTTAACCGGGCTACCAAGCTTAGCCGCAGCCACGGCTTGATTTGCCCCTTTTCCTCCATATGCCTGACTAAAGTTCTGACCAATAACTGTTTCGCCTAATCGCGGATAGCGATCAGCCATCGTAATAAAATCAATATTTAAACTTCCGACTACTGTAATCACGTCATACCCCATCCCTTCAATGTGTTGATTGTCTCTTTTCTAATGTTGCTTTATATTGATAATGCGTGTTTGTTTCCTTTTTCTTAATCAAATCTAATACGAGCTGGGTGGCAGCTTGTGCAAGTGATTGAATCGGTTGTGCCATTGTCGTCAGTTCTGGCGTAATCACTGTTCCCCAGTCAATACCATCAAAACCGATGACGGCGATATCTTCTGGTACATTTAGACCGAGTGATTGAATCACTTTAATGGCACCAATCCCCATGACATCATTCCCAGCGAAAATGCCGTCAATGTCTGGATATTGCTCTAATAAAAGCGCTGTTTGTTCCATCGCTGTTGTTAGGTCATACTCCCCTTCAACAATGCGCGGCGTTTTATTTTGTTCTTCCATCACGTCAAGATAACCTCTTAATCGATGTTTGGACGTATAACTATCCTGCGGACCAACGATGTGTCCAATCGATTGACAGCCCGAATCAATTAAATGACGCACCGCTTCTTTAGCTCCTTGATAATTATCTACTGTCACCGACGGAATCTCTTCATCAAGAAATTGATCGAGTGCGACAATAGGTAGCGTCACTTTTTTTACATCTTCTTTTGTTAAATAATTAGATACAAGCAATAAACCATCAATGTATTTTGCTTCTAGTAAGTAAAGCAACCTTAATTCTTTGTCTATATCATTGTTGCTGTTAAATAATAATAAATCGTAACCAGCTTCTGTTAGTTCTTTTTCAATCCATTTAACTAATTGCGGAAAGTATGGATTCGCAATATCAGGTATAATGAGTGCGATTGTGTTAGAAGCTTTTTTAAACAAACTACGAGCGACCGCATTTGGTGTGTAATTCAATTGCTTAATCGCCTTTTCTACTTTTCCACGTGTATCTAAATGAACATATCCTTGGTTATTTAATACACGAGAGACAGTGGCGACTGACACTCCTGCAAGTTTTGCGACTTCTTTGATTGTGGCCAACAACAACGCCTCCCTCATGTGTAATCGGTTACTCATTTCAGTTTAAAAATATGTAATCGGTTACTCACTGGTTTAAAAAAATAGGTGTAATCGGTTACAGGTATATATTAAACGATGTATTTTTATTTGTCAACACCTTTTAAAAACTTTTTTTATTGCCTTCTTCCCACTCCAGTCTGTCGATGACTCTAGGCGCCTTTAATGTAATGAACATCACAGATTTGGATCATTTGTTATGCCGTGATTGGGCATTATAATATTTGCACTTGTAGTGGTCATTCATACACGGCCACACACATGCTTACTAGGAATGACACATTAAATATAGTTGATACACATTATGCATATCATGAAAGTATGCCATTCTCCATTAGATAAACATTGACTTTAATACAATCATCAAAGCGAGTACCACACATCGACAACATATGACCAGAGGCCTGATGACGTGTGTGTTTTTCTTGTCACTGAAAATAGCGTCTTAAATTTAGCTAGTCATCTTTTTAGAATTAGTCTTCAGTTATACAACAGACACTGATCCCTTTAATTTCTCACGGCAATCTCTCGTTCATTAGTCTTGTAGCATAACTAGTAATTCTTGATAACCAAGGGCTTTGGTGTGGTCCCATTATCCTTAATTTATAGAGACGATAAAAAAAGAAATAGACGCTTCTTTCATTACGACCTCATTCTAATTATCAATGATTAAACACATTCCACCCTGCGTCTACGCTATAAAAAACACCGGTTAACAAAGGGCGACCTTCGTTAACCGGTGTTTTGGTATGGCTTTTAAACAGGCTAGACTTTCGTTAGAGAACGTGAGTTAGCACTACTTCTCACTTCGTTTTTGTTTCTTCCCGCATAATTTTATGTTCAACCGGTTTGTTTGGTACCTCGTGACAATGACGACATCTCGGTTCATACGATTCACTAGCACCTACGAGAATAATCGGGTCATCATACGACGCCGGTTGACCATCGATTAACCGCTGTGTTCGGGACGCTGGTGAGCCACACTGTGGACAAATCGCATTAAGCTTTGTGACCATTTCGCTCATGGCCATCATCTCAGGTATGACACCGAACGGTTCCCCGCGAAAGTCTGTATCAAGTCCTGCGACAATGACACGGTGACCTAAATCTGCTAATTGATCAACAATGGAGACGATCGCATCATCAAAAAATTGAATCTCATCTATCCCAATGACATCAATATCATCAGAAATATGGTCCAATATTTCAATTGCGCTGTTTACTGGGCGCGCAAGAATAGAATGACCATTATGTGAGACGACCGATTCTTCATGGTAGCGATTATCAATTGCCGGTTTAAAGACACGGACAGATAAATTACCGTACGTTGCCCGTTTAATTCGTCTAATCAACTCTTCTGATTTACCTGAGAACATACTGCCACAAATAAGTTCTACCCAACCACTTTGTTTCATAATATACATATCGGTTGCCTCCTAAATTATCTTGTTGCCATGTTCATGACCTTACATACGCTCATTTATAAAAAATAAAAACAGGCAAAAGTGTGATCTGCCTGTTTATTCATCCATTTAAGTTAAGAGAAGCCACCCTATAAGGATGGCTCATCTCTAGCGAACATGTCGCGTGATTAGTTAAGGTTATATTTTTTCTTGAAGCGATCCACACGGCCGCCAGCTTTGTCAGCTTTTTGCTTACCTGTGTAGAATGGGTGAGAATCTGAACTAATCTCAACACGGATTAATGGGTAAGTGTTACCATCTTCCCACTCAATAGTCTCAGCAGAGTACTTAGTTGAGCCTGTTAAGAATTTGTAGTCAGAGCTTGTATCAAGAAATACAACTTTTCGGTATTCTGGGTGAATGCCTTCTCTCATGTGTCTTACACTCCTTTTGCCCTGAATCTTTAGAAACAGAGTTAAATTTTCGCTCGCTTACAACACCTCAGTGCTCCAAACGGCATTTTTTCATACGTTAAGATTATAACAGCCAAAAGTACGCAATGCAATATAAAAACAAAAAAGATTAGTTTTTGTTTTTACGCTTAAGTTCGTCAAAAATACTTTGATACAATTCAGTATTGTCTTTTGTCTGTTTAAAGCGACGAATAAACCGCTCAACAAAGTCTGGTGAATCTTGGATTGCTTTTCTGATCATCCACATCGCTTCTAGTTGATCTTCTTTTAACAGCAATTCTTCTTTTCGTGTACTTGATCGCGCCAAGTCGATTGCCGGGAAGATACGGCGCTGAGCTAAATTGCGGTCTAAGTGTAATTCCATGTTACCTGTTCCTTTAAATTCTTCATAAATAACATCATCCATACGCGAGCCTGTTTCAACAAGCGCCGTCGCTAGAATCGTTAAACTTCCACCATCTTCGATATTACGGGCAGCACCGAAGAAACGTTTCGGTCGGTGGAAAGCCGCTGGGTCAATCCCCCCAGAGAGCGTACGGCCACTTGGTGGAATGACTAAGTTGTAAGCCCGAGCTAAGCGGGTAATACTGTCCATTAAAATAACGACATCTTTTTTATGCTCTACGAGGCGCATGGCGCGTTCTAGAACGAGTTCTGATACTTTAATATGATTTTCTGGTACTTCATCAAATGTGGATGCCACAACATCTACACCCGGAGCGACGTAACGCTCGATATCCGTTACTTCCTCAGGACGCTCATCAATAAGTAACACAATTAACTTAACGTCAGGATGATTGGTACTAATACTATTAGCAATTTCTTTTAATAACACTGTCTTACCAGCTTTAGGTGGGGCCACAATTAACCCACGTTGACCAAAACCAACCGGGGTTGCCACGTCCATAATGCGCGTCGACAACTGTTTTTGTTCTAGCTCTAAATGCATTAAGCGATCTGGGTACAGGGGCGTAAGCGCTGGAAAGTGCACCCGCTCTTTTGCCATTTCTGGGTCTTCACCGTTCACTGCATCCACATGAAGTAACCCGTAATACCGCTCATTTTCTTTTGGCGGACGGACTTTACCTGAAACTTTGTCACCGTTACGCAAATCAAATCGTCGAATTTGCGAAGCAGAAATATAAATATCTTCAGCACTTGGTGAGTAGTTAATGGGACGTAAGAAACCAAAGCCTTCTGATGGAATAATCTCTAACACACCGTCCATAAATAAAAAGCCGCTCTTTTCTGCCTGAGCTTTTAAAATCGCAAAAATCAACTCCCGTTTTGTTAATTTCGCATAATAAGACACTTTAAATTCCCGTGCACGCGCATACAAATCTTTTAACGTCATTGTTTCTAATTCTGAAATTGTTACTTCTGGCACATTGATCATCACCTATTCTATTTAAATTATGTTATGTATGGAATTTTACTTGTTTTGTCCATAGCTTCTAAAGCAACGTTCAAGCACCTTTCGTTTATCTGTTAAACGTTCTGTCACTGCGCACACTTATCTACTATCCTAAAGACTTAGTGTTTAAAAAACCACAAACAAGCGATTATCAATGATTGAAAAGCTATTCGTAACGCAACTTTTTTTTGAGAACGCTGACTAGGAGAGTGTTTAATCAAGTGAGGATAAGGGTTAGTTAATACATAGCGAAGCTATCACTTTACATTGTAGTAAATAACATAGTGTTTGTAAAGGATGCGCAGAATAAAACCTCACACAAGATGAGGTTTTATCTTTTTACACGTCAGAGATGGTTTTTAGAACGAACAACAATCACCGTTGACCTTCTGCACATAGGTTAACACATTTAATTATTTTGATACGTTAGCATTTCTTCTTTGGTCATTGATTCACGCCAAATTTTTGCCCCGAGTGATTCCAACTTTTCAATGAGGTTTTCATAACCACGATCAATATGTTCTAGACCGGTAATTTCTGTGACACCATCTGCAATCAATCCCGCAACAACTAATGCTGCCCCTGCGCGTAGGTCTGTCGCGCGCACTTTTGCCCCTTGTAACTGAACGGGACCTTGAACAATCGCTGAGGCACCTTCGACTTTAATTTTTGCATTCATCCGGCGCAATTCATCAATATGCTTAAACCGGGCAGAATAAATCGTATCTGTCACAATCGCTGTGCCTTCTGCTTTTGTTAAAAGTGAGGTGAACGGTTGTTGTAGATCTGTAGGGAAGCCTGGGTGAACGAGTGTCTTAATGTCGACAGCACTGAGTGCTTTTTTCGGTCGAATAATTAACGACTCTTCGTCTTCTGTAATATCAATACCCATTTCACGCAGTTTTGCGATTAGTGGTTCTAAGTGTTGAGGAATCACGTTATCAATATAGACTTCTTCACCTTGAGCAGCTGCCATAATCGTGTAGGTACCTGCTTCAATACGATCTGGAATAATCGTATGCATACAACCAGAGAGTTGATCAACACCTTCAATACGGATCACGTCTGTTCCGGCACCTTTGATTTTTGCGCCCATACTTGTTAACAGCGTCGCAACATCTATGATCTCTGGTTCTTTTGCGGCATTTTCAATGACTGTCTTGCCTTTTGCACGCACAGCTGCCAACATAATGTTAATGGTTGCCCCAACACTGACAACATCCATATAAATACGGGCACCTTTTAATTCTTTTGCTCTTAAATAAATGGCCCCTTGTTCATTCGATACTTCAGCACCAAGCGCTTCAAATCCTTTAATATGTTGATCAATCGGACGTGGACCTAGGTGACAACCACCCGGCAAACCAACGACCGCTTTTTTAAACCGACCGAGCATGGCGCCCATAAAATAATACGATGCCCGCAATGTTTTAACTTTTCCGTTCGGTAACGGCATCGCCATCATTTGACTTGGGTCAATTTTAATCGCATGATCTTCCTTAGTGACAACACCACCAATGTCTTCGAGTAAAGCACTTAACGTTTCTACATCAGAAATATCCGGTAATCCTTCAATGGTTACTTCAGAATCCGCAAGGATTGTTGCTGGAAGCAGTGCAACTGCACTGTTTTTCGCACCACCGATATGCACTCGGCCGTTAAGTTTCTTCCCACCTTCAACAAATAATTTTTCCATCTGTATATTCCCCTTTAAGTTCAATTGTTTCGTCATTTATTAGTTTTTACGTTGTAGTTAATTTCATACGACACAGAAAAATCCATGACATTTTCATTATACAAATAAACAGGGGAAGTTGCTAGTAAATCTAGTCTTTCTCATGATTTTTTAATGATTTATTTCATCATTTTATGACATTTTTTTGATTTTTACATAAAGGAACCCTTCCCTCGCGCATAGACCTTTAGTTTAAAAACCGGATCGCTTGGTCTTGAGTTAGCTCATATGTGATTAAATTGGAGCCATCAAGGTTTTCACCTTGTAATCGAATCGCCTGTAGTTGATTGTTCGCATATGTTTTAAAATAATACGTCTGACTTGTTAATGCCATCACAGAACTATACGTGGTTAAATCTAAGCGCTCGTTCGGTAGAACGACCGTCCCTTCAACCATTTTCACCCGGTCTAACATATGAAACATTTGTGTGATATCTCCCTCTTCACTGGCTGTCTTTTTCGCATGCGCCTTCAAAAAAGCCGCTTGGACAAAGCGTGATGTCGGTGAGGAATCACCAGGTAATCCGATACTACCAGCGCCTTGACCAAAAGGCGTTAAGGGTAACGCTTCATCAAATGTATTCACTGGTTGTTTTGGACTCAGCTGCATGTAGTGCGTTAAATTAGCTAACTGAAAGTAAAAATCCGGCTCATTAGTCAACACACCTAGCGTATTTTCATGCACTTGGATGCCACTTAATGTTGATTCAATCACAATACTTTCATAACGATCGCTTAGAATAAAGTGAAGTGGTTGCACAGGTAAGCCGTCTTTAAATGGTATAGACACAAATTGAAGTGTCTTCAGATACGTTTTAGCTTCTTTCACTGACGTAACTTTCCCTAACAAATACGGAATGATTTCATAAGGGGTTAAGTTTAAATAATCTTGATTTGGCTCTTTGAATACTTGAGATGGAAAGTTAAGTCCCGCCATAGCCACACCATATTCATTCATTGCTTCACTAAAGAGTGGCGTGTGATCAACAATACTCGCCATGCCGATTAATGCATAATGCGTTGGCTGGGCTTTTGCTAGATGAAAATGTAACGGACAGTGTCTAGGAACAACAACCGCTGTCTCTCCAAAATGATAATCTAAGTCCATATTACGACCGAAATATTTACCGTGACTCTCCCATGTTATAACCGTACACATAACAGACCCTCATTTCTTTTTGTCTTAGACGTTTATTAATAGTGATATTCAGCCACTTTATGGCTTCTCATTTGGAAATTCTAAATAGAGCTTTTTAATAAGACCGTATAAAAAATCAAATAATTCTTCTTCACCCAAAACATGCGTCGTCTGATACACATCACTCATTTTCACCTGACAGTGAATCGCATTATCTTCAAATCGGAGTAAGTAATACTCGGTCATATCAGCGGTTGGATCTTCTTCTATCGTTTCTTTAAATACGTAGCGTATAGCGAGTGTGGACATATCCATTTGTGTCGTTCGATCATATGTTAAAATCGCAACAGAATAAGCATCAATCGGATCTTCTGCTCGCACTAAAATCTCTCGCTTTTGCTGTTCAAAGAAAAACGCGTGCCCACTAACACCGATCAGTTCAATTTCAAAAGAATCAAGCATATGATGTCTCCTCTCATTACTTTTTGACTTACTCGTTACATTTTTAATAAGTTTAACTATCTTAAGTCTACTACACGGCCAAGTACATTACTAGCGAGAACCCCCCTAATCAACACCCAACAAAACGTTTTACAACATCAAAAAAAACGCCCCTTCAATAATAGAGTTATCATTGAAGGGACGCGCTTGTAAATCAAACATGACTAGCACCTGTTTATAAACTGATATCATCCTTGCCACTGACTTTCATAAATAGCAGTAACGAAAGAACCGTAAAGATCATTAAAATAGTCGACAGTGCGGCTGCAATACCATAATTACCTCGAATAACTTCTGTGTAAATAGCAACGGTTACTGTCCGCGTATTAACTGTGTATAACAAAATCGATGTTGATAATTCAGAAATCATCGTAATCCAGCTTAAGATAGCCCCCGCAATAATACCTGGCATCATCATAGGCACCGTAATTCTAAAGAACGTATTTAACTTACTACTTCCTAAACTTTGAGCTGCCTCTTCAATCGACGGCGAAATTTGGTGTAACGCCGCTACTGATGAGCGAATCGTATAAGGTAATCGGCGCACGGCAAAAGAAATAACTAAGATGGCCGTTGTTCCAGTAATACTTAAAAATCCAGTACCACCTACCCCGGTATTAAAAGAGGTTAAGTAAGCAATACCTAATACTGTCCCTGGAACAATGTAAGGTATCATACTTAAGCTGTCTATGGTTGCGGTCACTGTATTCCGCTTTCTAACGGCTAAATACGAAATAAATACTGCAAACAAGACGACAATGATAATCGCAAAAAATGGAATTCTTAATGTATTAAAAATAGAATTACCCATTCTTGAAAAAGCTTCTCTATAACTATTTAATGAGTAGCCTGACTGAAATACCATCCCACTTGTATTTTGAAAAGACGTATAGACAAGATACAGTTGTGGTAAAACAGCTGTGAAAACAATACCGTAACTAATAACATATACCCAGAATTTTTTAAGCCCTTTTACTTTTTTCGTACTTACCGGGTGAAGTGCATTCATAGAAAAAGCAAAGCGTAATGATACAATTTGTTGCAACATGAAAATCGATAGGGCAATCACAATAGCAATAACGGCTAGCGCTGAAGCAAAGGCTGAGTCCCCTCCGACTTCACTAATAAATTCTGTGTATATGAGAACCGGAAACGTTCGGTAGCCTTCTCCGATCAGCATAGGTGTACCAAAATCTGAAAATGCTCTCATAAAAACAAGGAGTGAACCCGCTAACACCGTCGGCATCAATAAAGGTAACACAACGGTCATAAAACGTTTGATTCCCGTTACACCCATGCCTTCTGCTGCTTCTAAGATAGATTGGTCAATGTTTTTAAAGGCACCATTAATATATAAGAAAATTAACGGGAAGAGCTGGAGTGTAAATACTAACACGATGCCTGAAAATCCATAAATATCAGGAGTTTGCACACCTAGAAACTGACTTAAAAATCGCGTAATCACACCGCTTCTTCCAAGTAACAAAATCCAAGAATACGCACCGATAAATGGCGCTGACATAGAAGCAATAATGATTAAAATTCTTAGTAACTTCTTGCCTTTAAAATCAAACATAGCGAATAAGTAAGCCAGTAACGTACCAATAATAAACGCAAAGATTGTCGCTGTAATTGATACTTTAAAACTATTTAATAAGGTATTGGAATAATAACTCATAGAAAAGAATTTCGTGAAATTATCTAAAGTGAACCCCATGCTTGTTGAGTAAAAAGACTGCTTTAATATATTCCCCACCGGATATATCAGAAATAAGATATACGTCACAAGAATGACAATGCCCGCAATTCCCCACATATCCAAGCGAAGACGTTTATCATTCTTCATTATTTCACCTCCGATAGGTTCGTTAACCCCTCAGCACAGTAAACATTAATCTTATCTGTATTAATTGTTAAAGCAATTTGCTCACCTACTGTGAGATCTTCTTCAAAACTTGATTCCTCGGTCACTTGCACTAAATGCCCGTCTGACAATGCAACAACGTATTCCGTGTTTAGTCCTAGATAGACACTGTCCTCTATTTTACCAACAAAGGTATTTAGGCTTGCCTCTTGTTCAACCCGAATAAAATCTTCAGGACGAATGCTTACCCTTACCGTTTGATCAGATAAATGATTTAACTTAGGATAGACAACCACATGCCCGTTTTGTAAATGTAATTCAGCCACACCTTCATTACTATGCTTTAATTCCGCCATGACAATATTTGTCCGTCCAATAAAGGAAGCGACAAACTCATTTGCTGGTCGGTGGTAAAGCGCCTTTGGTGAGCCGACTTGTTGTACGATTCCGTCTTTCATGACCGCAATTTGATCTGAAATAGCCATTGCTTCTTCCTGGTCATGCGTCACGTAAACCGTCGTGATTCCTACTTCACGCTGAATTTCTCGAATTGCTTTTCTCATGTCCACCCGCAATTTAGCATCAAGGTTACTTAACGGCTCATCCATAAGTAAGACAGCAGGGTTAATCGCTAATGCTCTAGCTAGAGCGACACGCTGTTGTTGTCCACCACTTAACCGTTCCGGTTTACGGTCCATGTATTTTTCCATTTGAATAAGTTTTAAGTATTTTTCTGCTGTTTCACGCACGACTTTTTTATCTAACTTGCGTTGTTTTAAACCAAATTCTACGTTCTCACGCACAGTTAAATGTGGGAAAATAGCGTAATTTTGAAAAACCATGCCGATATTTCGCTTACTCGGGTCTTTATCATTGATTCGGTCGGCATCAAAATAAAAGTCGCCACCCTCAATCGAGTTAAAACCGGCAATCATTCTGAGAAGTGTCGTTTTTCCACACCCCGATGGGCCGAGGAGGGTAAAAAGCTCCCCCTCGTTAATGGTAATATTCAGGTCAGGAATGACCGTCACATCGTCAAATACTTTTTTAGCGTGGGAAATGTTGATTTGTGTCATAAGTATACCCCTTTACTAATTTGATTGTGTTTTTACAAAGATGTCGTTATAACGATTAACAAAGTCTTGTCTGTTTTCTGAAACAAAGTCCATATCCTCTTCTAAGGCATTAATTTCAGCAAAAGGCTTCATGACATCGTTCGTCTCTACATCTTCTCTAACAGGTCGGTTCGTTGTTGTAGTTGATAAAACATTTTGAATCTCTTGAGAAATAATGAAGTCAATAAATTTCTCAGCATATTCTTGATTGCTCGCCCCTTTAATTATTGCTGCACTCGCTGGCAAGAATACAACCCCCTCTTCAGGGTAAACAATTTCAACATTACCGCCATCTTCAATCAATTTAGCCACAGGATCTTCATACGATAAGCCAACAGCCATTTCTCCATCTGCTACCGCACGGTAAACATTACTTGAACTTGAACTGATTTTACCATCAATGTTTGTATACAAAGCTTCTACATACGCCCATGCCTCTTCAGACTCATACCCACCTTTTGCTTTAAGCATATTTGTCAACTGCGCAAAAGCACTTGATGAGTTCGATGGATCACCTGAAGAGATTTTTCCTTTTAATTCTGGATTTAGTAAATCCTCATAGCTATTCACTTCAATGTCACCTAAAATATCTGGATTTGTTATTAACACACTACCATCTAATGTATATGGCGTATAAAAACCAGTCGTGTTTTGATAAGCAGCAATCACATTGTCATTTTCAGGAGAGACATATTCTTCGAATAAGTCAATGTGCATCGAATACTGTGTATACCCTCCACCAAAGACAATATCGGCAACAGGGGAATCTTTTTCACTGTCTAACTTCGCAAATAATTCTCCCGTTCCTGCTTGAATTAAATCTACTTGAATACCATATTTTTCTTCAAACGCTGGAATGGTCGAATTAATTAACCCTTCAGAGTTCGGAGAATAGATAACCAATCGATCCGGTGATGAACCATTGTCTTGTGAACATCCAACTAAAATTAAAAACATACTCATACTTACTAACGTAAGCCCAACCAACTTTTTAAACGCTTTCATTTTTCATCGCCCCTTTAATATGTTATACGTAAATTATATAGGAATGACGGCGCTTTCATATCCGATTTTTACATAGTAAAGGGGACAATCCTATAATTGTTCGATAAATTCGGTCGTACTCATCCCAATATATTTTTTGAACACTTTATTATAGTATTTATACTCACTAAAACCACATAACTCGGCAATTTCGTAAAGCTTCTTGTCACCCTTTAGAAGTAATTCAATCGATTTTTTAATCCTGTACTGATTTAAATAATCATTAAATGTCGTATTGACTTCGCGTTTGAATCGGTCATGTAACAAAGCTGCACTATAACCAATTGCCCGAGACACATCTTCAAAAATAAATTTCTCACTGTAATGCTCTGCCACATAACGCAACATCTGACGCACGACTTCATCTGAAGCTTCGGAAGAAGCTTTGACTTGCAGCTGACTTTTTTCCAAAATAAGCTCTGTATGCGAGAGTCTTCTAACTAAGTGTAGTTGCTTAACCTGTTCAACCGCCCGATCAATGGCCTGATAGAGTTCTGTTTCATTAATGGGTTTAACAATAAACTCTGTTACACCATACTTTATGGCACGCTGGGCATTAGCGAATTCGTTATAACTTGATAAGATGATCGTACAGTAACTAAAGTCAATCGTTTCCTCCAACATATCAAATGCATCTTTGATGGGCATATTGATATCCGTTAAAACGATATCCGGATCTAATTTTTTAATCAACTCGCTACCTTCTTGACCATCTCTTGCTTCTCCTACAACGACACAGCCATGGGATTCAAAATCCATCCCATAGACTAATCTTTTTCTAATAAGTGATTCATCTTCAACTATTAGCAATTTATACATACTTACCTCCTGGAATGGTCATCTCTACAATAGTAAACCCGCACTTACTTTTGAGTCTAAACGTTGAATGAGGGTAAAGTAACTCAATACGCTGCTTCGTGTTTAACAACCCGTGATGACGCGTGATTTCTTTCGTATGTGCTAAATACGCATTCAATTCTTTCACGGCTTGAGCTGATAAGAGATTACCATTGTCAATTACCCTGATTTTCACTGTATCTGCTTTACTTTTTCGTATGGATAGTTTAATGGTTAAATCTCTTCGCGTTTTAAAACCGTATTTGATACTATTTTCAATCAACGGCAACAATAATAGTTTAGGTATCATCAACTGATTCACTTCAGCATCGACGTGAATGTGATAATTAAACTCATCATACCGCAGTTGATTTATTTTTAAATAGTTCTCAATGTAAACCAAATCATCTGACAGGGGTAAATCCACATAACTATCTGTAATACTATACCTTAAAATATCATTCATGCGAATCAACAATTCTTCCGCGATATGCGGGTCGATATAGATTGCTGATCGAATAGTTTCTAAAGTGTTCGCCAAGAAATGCGGATGAAATTGTGCCGCCAGCTTTCTTCGTTCAGACATCATGTTTAATTCTTTTAAATCTAAGTTACGCTTATGTGCTTCTTCAAGTTCATTTAATACATCGTTAATGTAGTCTGCTAAGTCCTCAAACTCATCATCTGTTTGAAGTTTGATCTCATGAGGAAAGGATTCTCTCACTAACATTAATTCATCATATAATGAATAGAGCGAACGTCCGATCTTCGTAGAAATTCTTTTAGCCAAAATACCTGACTGCACGAAAATACCTCCAGAAAAAGCAAACAAGACGACAAGACTACTTAAAAAAACAACCGTATAGTTTTGTTTTTGTATGTAGGTAATGATAAATATGTGATCAACAGGATTGCTTATCGCGTGCACATAATTACTTTTCTTAAATAAATGCCCTTCATCCATTAACTCTTCCTCATTTAGTTTTCCTGTCACAACGTCTTTTATTTTCGGTTGACTAGATACTAAGATATTTCGGTATTGATCCGTCATAACAAAATCCGCGATAACCCCTTCACGCAGCAACTGAAATTCTCTCCCTTCAATCAGTGCTACACTGTATCCGAGTAATGCCTCATCTTGCTTAATGGGTTGTAAATGAAGTAAGTACGTCTGGTCTCTTCCTTGAAACACACGGATTGCATCCTCAGCTTCATTAGCACTCATATTTGTCATAACTAATTGCAGAAAATACACGAGGCGATTATCGTTTTCAAATACAGGATTAGTATGTAGAAGCAACTTAAACTGGGGATCGTACACCAATAAATCACTTTTAATTTTTTGGTTCGCATTATATCGATAAAAGGCACTAAATAAATGGCTTGCATCAAGCTCATTATTTAAAAACCGCTGAAAAATCATTGCTTCGTTTACATACAACTGCTCGTTTTGATTTTCAAACAAGGTCGTTACTTCTTCTTCATATTTCGCCATCGTAACATTCACACGATAATGTTGTAGATGGCGATTAAAAAAGAAGACCGTAATTAAAGTAATAATTACCATAACGAAAATAATGAGAAATGAAAACCTTAATAAATCTCTTCTTATTTTGGTTTCGAATTTCCTTAATTTCATCTCCTCACCTCTTTAGCGGTATATATGACGCTCGTTTATTTTTGATTCCTTTTAATATAAACGTACACAGAATCACTCATAGTCTACTACAGGCTCATCGACATTGCTAGCTTGAATATAAAAAAGAGGCTTCTTTTTCATTCATATCCTTTACAGTCTTTTAGCTTACCCACAACAAAAAACACCTACCCTAAAAGGATAAGTGTTCTTTATATTTAACATCTATTATGCTCTGTTTGAAGAACCGAATTCACGCATTTTACCAATAACAGTTTCTTTAATCGCATCACGAGATGGTCCTAAATATTTACGAGGGTCGATCATATCAGGGTTAGCCGCTAATACTTCACGTACCACTTTCGTTTGTTGGATTTGGTTTTCAGTGTTTACGTTAATCTTAGACGTACCAAAAGAAATCGCTTTTTGGATATCTTTCGTTGGAATACCTGTACCTCCGTGAAGAACTAAAGGAACACCTGCAAGATTGTTGATTTCTTCCATTTCTTTAAATCCTAAGTTTGGTTCACCTTTGTAAGGACCGTGAACTGAACCAAGTGCTGGCGCTAATGTATCGATACCTGTACGCTCAACCATTTCTTTACACTCTTTAGGATCAGCATAGATAATGTCACCAACAACGTCATCTTCTTGTCCACCAACTGTTCCAAGCTCAGCCTCAACTGATACGCCGTGGAAGTGTGCTAATTCAACAACTTTAGCTGTTGTCGCGATGTTTTCATCAAATGGATCGTGAGAAGCATCAATCATAACTGATGTGAAACCAGCATGAATAGCTTTCGCACATTGTTCGAAGCTTGAACCGTGATCTAAGTGAATCGCCACTGGTACTGTCGTACCTTGTGCTTCCATTACCGCTTTAACCATAGCGACTACAACACCGTAACCACCCATGTAACGTCCTGCACCTTCAGAAACACCTAAGATAACTGGTGATTTTTCTTCTTCAGCTGCTTGAAGGATTCCTTGGATGTACTCAAGGTTGTTGATATTAAATTGTCCTACAGCATACCCGTTTTGGTTTGCGTCTTGCAACATTTTTGTCATTGATACTAATGGCATGAATTGTTCCTCCTTAAAATAGTAAGAAATAAATTTAGTATAAAGCATATCTAAAAAGACAAAATTAAACATGCTTGTATAGCCAGTCAATTACAACGTTTGATTGGTTACACTACAAGCATACCAATTTCACGACAAAGGTGCAACACAAAGCTTGATATTGTAAGCGTTTACTATGATATTTTTCATAAAATTGACGATATTTTTCGACCTTTGTCTCATACTTTTCACTATATAATGTTTCTTATTGTTCAGAAATTGCACATCCAGCCAATGCTGTTTTTACGATATTTTCCATGTCGATAATACTAAATGGTTTCTCTATATAAAACACATGTGGTGTCTTACCAATTTTCGCGCGCACTTCATCAATAAGACCACTCATAACAACGATGGGTAACTGACTTTCTTCTCTTACCTTTTGGACAATTTCATTGCCTGTTAACTCTGGTAAGAGATAATCTGTGATCATCACATCGACGTCATGCATAAGCGTTAACGCCTCTTTTGCATTATCACATACTAAAACATCATACTTTAGATGTTGGAACAACATCTTCAACATCCCTCTAATACCTGCTTGGTCATCCACAATTAGTACACGTGCCACTTTATTTCTCCACCTTTCGCTCCTTTTATTCAAGCTTCCTTTTCTTTAGATGTATGATTGCTTCTACACTTACTATTCGTTGCCAACTTGAAATTCCCTGCTTTTCTTTTCATTTTTCTCATAATTTATTTAAAATTAACCCTTTTTCCCCTATGTATTTATAAAAACTCTCCTCGCGCAATAGCGTAAAGAGAGTTTTTATCATTATACTATGACTCTTTCGTATAACTCTGTTGATAAACCATCGCGTGATCAATAAACCCTTTAAATAATGGATGAGGATTCGTTGGACGAGATTTAAACTCCGGGTGGAACTGTGACGCGACAAACCATGGGTGATCTTTCAGCTCAACCGTTTCAACAAGCCGACCGTCTGGACTTGTTCCTGAAAATATAAACCCCGCTTCCTCCATCTCAGCACGGTAGCTATTATTAAATTCATAGCGATGGCGGTGGCGTTCATATATTAAGTCTTGTCCGTAAGCTGCTTTTGTCTTTGTGTCTGCTTTTAACTGACACGGATAAAGACCTAACCTTAGTGTACCACCTAAATCTTCAATATCTTTTTGTTCTGGGAGAAGGTCAATCATTGGGTGAGTCGTACTAGGATTAATTTCGGCTGAATGGGCATCTTGATAACCTAAGACATGTCTTGCGTATTCGACTGTTGCAAGCTGCATACCAAGGCAAATACCTAAAAACGGCACTTGTTCTTCCCTTGCATAGCGAATCGCTTCGATTTTCCCTTCAATACCACGATCGCCAAATCCTCCTGGGACAAGAATGCCGTCGGCATTCTTAAGTAAAGCAGCCACATTATCACGTGTGACAATATCGGCATGAACCCAATCAATCGAGATATCAGCCTCATTTGGGAACCCGGCATGTTTTAATGCTTCTACAACAGATAAATAGGCATCAGGTAATTCAACATACTTTCCGACTAACGCTATTCGCACCTGTTTTTTTAAACTCGCCACACGCTCAGCCAGTCGCATCCATTCATCCATATCTGGTTCATTGGTCGTTAAATTAAAATGTTCACACGTAATATCATCTAATCCTTGATCTTTCAACATTAATGGAATATGATACAATGTTTTAGCATCGCGTGACTCGACGACATTTCTTTCATTAATATCACAAAACAGCGCAATTTTTTCTTTCATCTCTCTTGTCACTTCATGTTCTGAACGTAGAACAATCACATCTGGTTGAATACCTAAGGAACGCAGTTCTTTTACTGAATGTTGCGTAGGTTTTGTTTTCAACTCACCTGCTGCTTTAATATACGGCACAAGCGTTGTATGGATATACATCACGTCATCTCTTCCAACATCCGATTTTATTTGACGAATGGCTTCTAGAAACGGTAACGATTCAATGTCTCCAACTGTTCCACCAATTTCAGTGATGACAATATCTGCACCGGTTTGTTTTCCCGTTCGAAACACCTGATCTTTAATCTCATTCGTTATATGCGGAATAACTTGTACCGTTCCACCTAAATAATCCCCACGTCGTTCTTTTCTAATGACACTTGAGTAAACCCGACCGGTTGTAATATTCGATAATTTTGATAAGTTAATGTCTATAAAGCGCTCATAATGCCCTAAATCCAAATCTGTTTCTGCCCCATCATCTGTCACAAATACTTCTCCGTGCTGGTATGGACTCATCGTGCCTGGGTCGACGTTGATATAAGGATCGAATTTTTGAATCGTGACCTCTAGGCCGCGATTTTTTAATAACCGACCCAATGATGCAGCCACAATTCCTTTTCCAATTGATGACACAACCCCACCTGTTACAAAAATATACTTTGTCATAGTTATTCCCTCCATTAATCATTCTATTGTCTATTTACAGCGTCATAAAACAAAAAAAGCGCCTCCCAACTTACGGGAGACGAAAAAATAGATCTTGATTGAGCCCAAGTAAAATTTTACGGGTAAAAGCCAATCAAATCAAGGTTTCTGTTATACTTTTTTCAGCTTAAAACAATCGCAATTTGTGCTAATGGCTGTAGTGTAGTAGCTGCATCATAAAAAAGTGAAGAGACATGCTTTTTTTAAAAAAACATGTCCCTTCATTGGCTCACTTCGTTAAGATAAAAACGAAAGACTACTTTGTTTCTTCTTCGCCCTCATCTTCTTCATCTTCATCGAGTTCATCATCTTCATCATACTCTTCATCATCTTCATCATCTTCATCAAAAAGATCGTCATCTTCGAGTTCCAGGTCGTCCTCGTCTTCATCATCTGTATCATCACTCTTAACGATGAAATCGATTGGGATTTCTGTTAAGTCTTCCTCTTCATCCTCAATTGGATTATCGATTGACGGCTCAATCTCTTTTTTCTTTGCTTTTTTCTTCTTTTTCTTTTTAGGTTCTTCAGTTATTTCCTCATCAATTTGATCAACTGGGTACCATACTTTTAATCCCCAGATACCTTGACCTAAGTATAAAAAGCGTCCATCTAAATTTAAGTCTGTATAGAACTGCGCAAAAGCATCATCACGCTCTGCACCTTCTAATGGCTTAAGTGCTGTAATCTCTTCAAAAATATCGCGGTAGTTCATTGCTTTTTTCTCTTCTTTTAACAAAGTCACTGCAAGTTCAATCATTGAATACTTTTCTAGTTGTTCACGGTTGATATTTAGTTCACTCACCGTCGTACACTCCCTTTATTTCAATTATTAATGATGCGTTAAGTTAGCCTAAAAAATGTGTGTTGCTTTACCACCAGTACATTATATGGGTAGTATTACTAAAAAGCAACACTTCTACTTAATTGAATGTTGAAAAAAGAGCGTTTTTTTATCGACCAATGAAATCAACGAGTGTTTTCACTTTTTTATCCGTTAAATCGCCAGAATTATCGAAAATAAGGATATCATCCTCACTGATATACCAATTAATTTCAGGAACAAAATCTACACGCGCCTCATAACTTTGCCAGTTCTCTAATTTCCACGTATCTCTTTCTGTTCCGCGGCCTTGAATCCGAGATTTTTGTTGGTCAACATCATCTAATGTCACCACAACTACTTTAACGTCGACATCATCTTTTGTTTTACCTGCTGATGCTAATACTTCTTCAATCCAGTCACTGTTTTTTAATTCTGATGTGAAAGGTGAAATCATAAAGACATTTTGGCCAACCCGAATATTTTCGATACAAATATCTTTTGTTGCGTCATATTCTAAATCGCGCAAATGCTCCTTATAAAAGCCTGAATCACGATCATCTGGGTCTAGTCCTTCTTTTTTTAAGAACGCTTCAACAAAGCGTCCACCTACCGTATCACGATCTAAAAAAGCAGCAGGTATGTCTTTGACTACTTTTTCTGCCACCGTTGTCTTACCTGTTCCTGCAACCCCAACAAAAAAAACTACTTTCTGCATCCTTCTTACCTCACTTCTTCACTTATTGTCTACTATGTTAACGTATACAAACGGAAAATGCATTATTTTTCTTTCAAATGAATCAATTTCACAATTCCTTTTTTATAATCAAGTGCGACCAGAATTTTAATATTTACCTTAAATAATTTTTTTGCTATTTGAAATTACTTTAGGAATGAACCTAAACAATCTGTCGCTAGTTTTGATGCATTATAAATAAGCGTCACTAAATCAATGTGAACTTTTGTACGTTTTCCTGTACGGTAACGAACATTATTAAGCTGGAGAAACACCTTAAGATAGCCGTTTATCCTTTCAACAGAACTATAACGTTTAGAAATCGTTCTCTATGCCTGTGAATGACGAGCAGAAGCTGAATATTTCTGAAGACCTGTTGTTATTTTAACCTTGTACACTTTTTTACAAATGCCTTCGACATTTAAAGGGCAGTCACTACATTCTTTAGGTCGTGTGTACTTTAAGTTTTATTCTTTGGATCATAGCCGTCGTAACGATATGAATGTTCACGGAAACATGTTGGAGCAAAGTGTTGATCGTACCCTACGAGCTCGCGTTCATTCTTTTTGACACCCTATCGAGGTTCTTGAGTCACTTCGGAACGTCTAATTGTTCTTCAATTTTCTTTTCGTAAAGAGAAAGCTTCGCTTCTCTTTCAGTTTTCTCTCGCAACCACTTTTCTTGTTCTTCTTTTGATTTTCGCCCACGTTTCTTAGGGGCTGGCTTAGGTTTATCTTCTTTAGGTGGTGCTTGATCTCGCGCATTAAAGTGCGTAGAATCAATCGCCACAGTATGGTCGACGATAAAACCTTCTTGAATGGCAGATAGAACAATACGCTCTTGAATCTCTTCAAGACAATGAGAATCACTCAGCTTGGTCATTAAGCGTGAATATGAAGCCTCGGATGGGATATGATCAGACACAAGAAATCCACAGTTAATCTTGAAAGCTATATCTTCATTTAGGCGTTTGACCAAGTCTTTAATTGTAGGAATACGCTCAACATATCTTATAAAAACAGAAATAATCATAGCAGCGTAGTTAAGCTCCTACTGAACTACAAGACGTGATTTTTTACTTACCTCACGGGAAATGCGGTCAATATCAATGACCGCAATGATAGCGTCATATCATTGTGCAGGTTCCTTTGCATATCATTCATTAATGCCAAATAAACTCTCTTGTCGTATAATAGGCATAGGAAGTTCTCCCCCAGTCGTTTGGCTACTTACCATTATTACAAGACTCGGGGAGGTACTTCCTTTTTTATGCTTCAAAACCATTGGGACGCAAGGCCTCATAATTATATAATATAATCATTTGGCTTTATAATTCAGGGTGTTTTTCTTTATAATCAAAATAGTGTATTTAAGCTATTTTAGTAATCTATCTCTGCTTCATTAGAGACAAGTACTTTAAATAAAAATCAGCTATTCATAATATCTTTTACTTCATTAACAATATTATCAACTGTAAAACCGAATTTCTTCATTAAAATATCCCCTGGTGCTGATGCTCCAAAGCGATCCATACCAATCACTTTACCGTCTAAACCAACAAACCGGTCCCAACCAAATGACGCACCGGTCTCTACTGCAATACGTTTCTCCACTACACGTGGTAAGACTTGTTCTCTATAATCAGGTGTTTGCGACTCAAACAAATCAAATGAAGGCATACTGACAACAGATGCATCTATTCCATGTTCACGCAACTGTTTTTGCGCTTCAACTATCAGGTGCACTTCTGAACCTGACGCAAGCAGTAAAACATCTGGAGTATCATGCTGAGATGCTGATAGAACATACCCCCCTCTGGATACATTTTCAAAAACTTTTTCTGTTGTCCCTGCTAGGACAGGAAGATTCTGTCTTGATAAAACTAATCCTGTTGGCTTATCCTTTGATTCTATCGCTAATTGCCAAGCAGCACTCGCTTCATTAGCATCTGCTGGACGAATAATCGAAAGGTTTGGCATAGCTCTTAGTGAAGCCAAATGTTCTATCGGCTCGTGTGTTGGTCCGTCTTCTCCGACAGCAATGCTATCATGTGTAAATACGTACGTAACCGGCAGTTTCATTAATGCTGCCAAACGAATGGCTGGTCTCAAGTAATCAGAGAAAACGAAGAATGTCCCTCCATACGTTTTTAAACCACTATGAAGTGCAATACCATTTAAAGCAGCACCCATCGCAAACTCCCTAACTCCAAACCAGATGTTTCTTCCGGCATAATCAGCTTTTGAAAAGTCCGCTTCATCATTAATTGCCGTCTTATTAGAGCCTGCTAAATCAGCCGACCCTCCAAAAAGGTTAGGTAATACTTCAGATAAATAATTAATAATTTCCCCTGAAGCTTCACGTGTAGACACAGATGCACCTGCTTCATATTTTGGCAAGTTATTTACCCAACCTTCAGGTAGAACATCATCAATATTATCCTCTAACTCTTCTGCTAATTCTGGATATTTAGCTTTATATTCACCAAAAAGCTTTTCCCACTCTTCCTCATATTTTTCACCTTTTAATTTTACTGCTTCTTTAAAATGAGCATATACATCTTCAGGAACATAAAAATCTTCATCAAATGTCCACTTGTAGGTATCTTTAGATAACTTTGCTTCATCACTACCTAATGGAGCACCATGTGAACTAGACTTTCCGCCTTTATTTGGTGAACCAAAACCAATAACAGTCTTCACTTCTATCATCGTTGGTTGATTTTTATTATTTTTCGCTTGTGTGATTGCTTCATTTAATGCTTCAATATTATTACCATCTTCTACTCTTAAGACTTGCCAATTATAACTCTCATATCGTTTCGCAACATCCTCAGAAAACGATCGATCTAAATCACCATCTAAAGAAATGTCATTAGAGTCGTACAATACAATTAATTTCCCTAAACCTAAATGACCTGCTAATGATGATGCTTCTGATGACACACCCTCCATCAAGTCGCCATCCCCACAAATAGCATAGGTATTGTGGTCAATTACCTCAAATGCTTCACGATTGTATTTTGCTGATAAATGCGCTTCAGCCATTGCCATACCAACTGCACTCGCAATCCCTTGCCCTAACGGACCTGTCGTCGCATCAACTCCTGCTGTATGACCAAACTCGGGGTGTCCAGGTGTTTTACTATCCCATTGCCGGAAGGACTTGATATCATCCATGCTTAAATCATAGCCTGATAAATGTAATAGACTATACAGCAACATTGAACCATGCCCTGCCGACAATACAAAGCGATCACGATTAAACCAATACGGATTGAATGGGTTTTGTTTCATATGTTTAGTCCAGAGAGCATAGGCCATCGGCGCAGCACCCATTGGCATGCCTGGATGACCAGACTTTGCCTTTTCAATAGCATCGATACTTAAAGTTCGAATTGTATTTATCGCTAACTGATCCACTTGTTGATTCATTTTACATTCTCCTCTTTAGATATATTAAAATATGCAGCTTAGTCACTTTTAGCTAACGTGTTAACTCAGGATAAAATATCACTTTATCAATTGGTTCACTCTTGTTAGCAATTGCTTCAAACATTTCCGGGCCTTTACTTAATGGTAAGCAATGTGAAATCATTTCATTTACACATATTTTTTCTTCCGCCATAAACTGTAATGACGTCTCCCACTCTCTTCCAGGAAAAGGGGCTGAGATTGCATTCCATGATCCGTAAACCTTTAATTCATTACGAACAATTTTTTCAAAATAAAAACGTTCAACTTTTACATCACCATAAGGAATACCAAGAAAAACAACGGCTCCTCCCTTTTTACACAATGAGAATACTTGTGCAGATGTTATAACTGATCCGGCGGCCTCTAATGCTAAATCCACACCTTTTCCATTTGTCAATTCCATAATCTGGTCATACACTAAACCATCCTTAGAATTTATGACTTGATTAGCACCAAGTCTCTTAGCTAATGTCAACTTTTCTTCATCAATATCTATTGCATAGACATTCTTTGCCCCGAAAATTTTCGCCCACTGTACCGCTAATAAACCTATATTACCAGAACCCATCACCGCAATATCAGCTCCAGGTTGTATAGCGGTTTTGTAAAAACCATGAAGAACAACTGCTGAAGGCTCCAGCATAGCGGCAGTATCAAAATCAACACTGTCTGGTAATTTAACGCAATTTTCCGCTGGTAACTTCACATATTCAGCGAATGCCCCCGGATATATCGAACCAATAACTGTTAGATTTTCACATCGTGCAAATTCGCTTTTTTTACAACTATCACACTCACCGCAATAAAGTGCTGGACACCCAGCAACTCGATCTCCTGGTTTTAAATGATTTACAGTCTCCCCAACAGATTCAATCACTCCAGAAAACTCATGTCCAAATATCATGCCTTCTACATATGGACCTAGCTTCATATAACGCGATATATCTGAGCCACAAATCCCTACCGCTTTCACTTTTACTATGACCTCATCAGAACTTTCTATTTGTGGCTTTTCTGCTTGTTCATAACGTATGTCTCTTTTTCCATATAGTTTCAGTGTATACAATATAAATCACTCCCAAAACTCAACACTAAACTTTATTTTTATATGTGTTTTTTAAATTCACGAACACTCTCACTAATATTTCCTTTATTATATATAGCAGAGCCTGCTACAATAACGTTAGCTCCTGCATTTAATATTTCTTTTACGTTTTCTGTCGTCACTCCACCGTCAACTTCTATATCGACTTCTAAGCACTGATTAGCTATTTTTCTTCTTAACTGCTTTATCTTTTCTAATGTACTCTTAATAAATGTTTGACCGCCAAATCCAGGGTTAACACTCATCAATAAAACCATATCCAACTCTGCCAAAAATGGGTCTACGACATCAACTGGTGTTGCTGGATTTAACACTACCCCTACTTTTACTCCGTAAGATTTAATTAGTTGAATAACCGAATGCAGATGTTTACAGGCTTCAACATGCACCGTGATAATATCCGCACCAGCTTCAACAAATTGTTTTATATAACGATCTGGCTCTTCTACCATAAGATGCACATCAAACGGTATATCGGTATACGATCGAACAGCTTTAATTACATCTGGCCCGAATGTAATATTAGGCACAAAGTGTCCATCCATGACATCGATATGAATTAAATCAACATCACTATCTCCCGTTTCTTTTATAACTTCTCCTAGTCTAGAAAAATCTGAAGCTAGGATTGACGGCGCTAATTTCATCATCCGATTCCCTCCTAAAATATCTACTCGCATGTTTTTGATGTGACTCTTCTTTTAAGCACCATTGAGCTCAATGCACCAATTACCACAATAGCATTCAATATCATTTGGTTTTCGAAATAAAAATTACCGATTGCTCTCCCATGTGGACCCAGCGCATAATCTAAAAATGCTTCAATCATGTTATCCCCTCCCCTGAGATATAGCGTTCTCTCGTTAAACTAACAACATTACCTCAAGCTTTTATTTCATAATTATTAATGTAATCTACTCTTCTCTGATGACGTCCGCCTTCAAAAGTTGTACTTAACCACGTCTTAACAACATCTATAGCTAGCCCTGGCCCTATAACTCGCTCTCCCATACATAAAATATTCGAGTCATTATGTCCTCGGGTAGCTGCGGCCGAAAAAGTATCATGTACCACTGCTGCACGAGCACCATTTACCTTATTCGCCATGATCGACATGCCAATACCTGTTCCGCATATCAATATCCCTAAAGCTTCAACATCACCCACGACTAACTCGGCTACACGCTTAGCGATTGGACCATAATCGGTTGAAACAGTCTCATGAACACCTAAATCTTCAAATTCAATGTGTTCTTCTGTTAAATGTTCTTTTACCGCCGCTTTTAAATATACTCCACCATGGTCACACCCAATATATACTTTCACTTTGTTCTCTCCTAACTAATACTTTTTATCGGAGTAGCCACCGTTAATAATGAGTACCGCACTGCTTGTCCCTATTCGATTTGCTCCCGCTTCAATCATTGCTTCTACATCTTTTTTGGACCTTACGCCGCCGGCTGCTTTTACTCCCATTTCTGGACCAACGATACTTCGTAATAGCTTTACATCTTCAGCCGTAGCGCCTCCCCCGTTAAAACCTGTAGATGTTTTAACGAAGTCAGCACCCGCTTCTTTTACAAGTTCCGTGGCTACACGTTTTTCTTCCTCTGTTAGTAAACCCGTTTCGATTATAACCTTGGTTAAGAGTCCTTCGGAAGCTTTTACTACTTCTGAAATATCATGTTTTACAATCTGATAGTCTTTCGATTTCAATGCCCCTAAATTAATCAGCATATCTATTTCACTTGCCCCATCAGCTATCGCTAGTTTCGTCTCAGCTACTTTAATTTCTGTTCTCATACCACCTAGAGAAAACCCAATTGGTGCTCCAACCTTGACCTGATAATCCGCCAAGGAATTATAAGCTTGCTTTATATAGTAAGGGTTAACAAATACCGTTTTAAACCCATACTCAATTGTTTCATTGCAAAACTTTGCGATATCACTGTTACTTGCTGTCGGAGTTAATAATGTGTAGTCAAGCTTATCAATAAATTCGCTCTTATTCATCTGCATTCTCCTCCAACTCATTCTTTAGTCGTAAGGGTTACTTTGATAGCCTCGCCACCTTTAATTGCATTATAGGCATCATCCCACTCTGTAATATCAAAATTATGCGTTACTAATGCTTTAGCATTTACTGATTGATTATTCATAAGTACTAATGACGGTTCCCAGTCACTAGGTTTTTGACTACGACTACCATTAATGCTCAATTCTTTTTGAATGACTTTTTCAAAGTCAAATGGAATTTCACTTTTTGCAAAAATACCTACTTGTACATATTGACCTTTTTTCCGTAAAAGATCTAATCCCATTCTCACTGCAGGAACTGCTCCTGAACACTCAAATACTACATTCGCACCGTAACCATTTGTCAACGTATTTACAAGTTCTTTTACATCTTCTTGTTGTATATTAATAGCATAATCAATGCCAATTTCTTCAGCCTTATCTAGTCTGATTTTATCATTATCCAAGCCTGTTATTATAACGGTTGCCCCGTAAGTTTTGGCAACTTGTGCTTGTAAGATCCCGATTGGTCCCGGTCCTAAAACAACAACGACATCACCTTTATTAATATTCGCCTTCTTAGCAGCATGATATGTACATGCTAACGGCTCCGTTAATGCTGCAGATTGAAAATCCACATGTTCAGGTAAATGATGCACACTCTCTTTACGAGCTACCAAATATTTTGTGAATCCTCCATCTTGCTGTGAACCTAATCCCTTTCGATGGTTGCACAAGTTATAATCTTTCGTTTGACAATACTCACATTCTCCACAAATATAGAATGTTGTTTCTGATGTAACACGATCACCTATTTTAAATTTTTTTACATTTTCACCTGTATCTACAACCACGCCTGAAAATTCATGGCCTAATGTTACAGGTGTTTTCACTTTATAATGTCCTTCATAAGTATGGATGTCTGAGCCACAGACACCCGCATATTCAACTTTAATTTTCACTTCATCTGCTCCAACAATTGGTTCTTCAACCTCTAACACTTCTAAATGACCAAACCCAAGTTCTGTTTTCACTAACGCTTTCATGGTTTTGTCCCCCTTGATTATCTATGTTTTAAAACATTTTAAATGGTAGGTATACTGAAAAGCTAATTGAGCATTACTTCTTAATTAAAAATATCGAAAATCTTAAAGATAATATAGTTAACCACGTTTCCACCTTGATCAATACTAGATATTTGTGCCGATCCTTCTGGCATATTAAAGTTTGCATCTTGAGCCATTTGCGTCATTATAGGCGCAACATCAGTGGCAACATATAATGATATAGCAATTAAAATGGCTCCAACAATAACTGAATGAACAATGTTACCTCTTGCTGCCCCAACAATAAACGCAACTATGAATGGAATCGTTGCTAAGTCACCAAATGGTAAGAGGGCATTTCCTGGTAAAATAACAGCTAGCAACACAGTCACTGGAACGAGAATTAGTGCTGTTGCGATAACTGATGGATGACCAAGTAACACAGCGGCATCTAAGCCTATCGTGATGTCGCTCTCCCCAAAACGTTTATTCAACCATCCTCGAGCTGATTCTGATACAGGCATTAATCCTTCCATTAATATCTTTACCATACGAGGCATTAAGACCATAACTGCAGCCATTGCCATACCGATTTCAATTACATCACCAATGCCAAAGCCTGCTAAGATACCAATAACAGCTCCTAATGCTAGACCAATAAAAATTGATTCTCCAAAAATACCAAAGCGTTTTTGAATTGAATCTGGGTCCGCATTTAAGTTCTTAATTCCCGGTGTCACCTGTAATAGCTTAACTAACCAAATACCTGGTGCATAAGAAATTGTACTGCCCGTTGCCACAGAAACACCTGGCATTTCATAGAAATCTTGAACCATTGGCGCAGTCCAATCCGCTACTTTCAAACAAACAATTTGGAATAATACAGCTCCAATTAAACTTTGGACAACACTACCTGAAACAGCATAAATCATCGCCGCTGTAAATGTATAATGCCAGTAATTCCAAATATCAACGTTCATACATTTTGTAGTTTTTGTAACCAACATTATCGCATTTACTAATAAGCCTAGCGGTATAATAAATGCAGCTACTGATGATGCCCAAGAGATTGAAGAACTTGCTGGCCACCCAACATCAATAACGTTTAAGTTTACACCTAGTCTTTCCACCATGCCTTGTGCAGCTGGACCTAGGTTATTAACAAGTAGATCAACAACCAAGAATATACCCACAAATGCTACACCTATTGTTAAACCTGAGCGAAAAGCTTTACCAGGTTTTTGACCAAAAGCTAAACCTAATAGAAATATAACTACCGGTAAGATAACTGTCGCTCCTAAACCTAAAAACCCCTGTACAATATCTACAAATCCTTCCATCTTTATCTCTCCCCTTTACGTCTTTTTAATACTTTCCCCCGACGCTCTCTTACCCCTATTTAATAAGTTCATCTAAAATTTGTTTCTTTGTTTCTTCTACACCAATACCTGTTAAGAATGATCGTGCATTAATGACTGGAAAGCGGTATTCTTTCTTTGTCATTGCGGTTGTAACAAGTAAATCTGCTGAATCTTCATAGCCACCAACTTCAGCAATCTTAATCTGCTTAAGATCTAATTTTAAGTTATTTTCTTTCGCCATCTCTTCAATTGCATTATTAACAACTGTCGATGTTGCAATTCCTGCACCGCATGCAACCAAGACCTGTTTTTGTTTAGACATTTAATTCACCTCCTTTCAATTAAAATTCTCCATTTGTCTACTTCTATTTACTTTGTTATTTTAATAACTCCCCTAAGATTTGTTTTTTTGTTTCTTCTACACCAATACCTGTTAAGAATGATCGTGCATTAATGACTGGAAAGCGGTATTCTTTCTTTGTCATTGCGGTTGTAACAAGTAAATCTGCTGAATCTTCATAGCCACCAACTTCAGCAATCTTAATCTGCTTAAGATCTAATTTTAAATTATTTTCTTTCGCCATCTCTTCAATTGCATTATTAACAACTGTCGATGTTGCAATTCCTGCACCGCATGCAACCAAGACCTGTTTTTGTTTAGACATTTAATTCACCCTCTTGCATTGTTAAATCTAATTTAGTTTCAATTATATTTTTAATTGTTGTTTTATTATCCTCTTGATGTATCGTTGATAACAGCTCATCGTCTTGAAAGATTGCCATAAGCTTTTGAAGAAGACTTAGTTGTGAATGCTCTTCATCCATCGCCAACATAAATATAAGTTTTACCGGCGTAGTATCATCGTCTCCCATAACACCAAATAACACAGGTTCTCTTAATGTGGCAATGCTAATAGACTTCTTGTTCACATGCTTTACATCAGTATGTGGAATAGCTACCGATAGGCTACCCGTAGGTAAACCGGTGGCGAATTCTTTTTCTCTTTCAATAACCGCTTCTGTATAACCTTTTTTTACCAATTTTTTTTCAACCATATTCTCTGCCATATGTCGAATAATTTCTTCTTTTGAATCCATCTTTAATTTTGTGAAAATAAGTGACTCATTAAAATTTAACTGACTCATAGTAGTGTCCCTCCCAATATTTATCTCTATCTACTTTTCTTTTGAATATTTCTCGATTATTTTTTTTACGCTTTCTTTTTCCCTTGCTTCAATGATTCTTTTAACATCTTTTTTACTGTTCGATAATTTCATTAACTGCATAAGTGCCTTAAGATGTTGTTCCTTATCTACAGCCGCGATGATAACGATTATATTCACTTTGTGTTCACATGAAAAATGAATACCGTCTTTAATACTTAACAAACTCATTGATGTTTTATTAACACCGTATTCAGGACTGGCATGTGGGATTGCTACCCCATTCCCAAGAATGATATACGGATCATCACTACAATTTTCAATCATTGCTGAAACATAACGCAGTTCTATATCACCCTTCTTTAGTAAAGGTTCAGATGCAAACTTAATTGCGGTGCTCCACGTGTCTTGATGATTTACCAATTGGATGGTTGCCTCGTTTATCAAATCTCGTAACAGATAACTCGGTTTATCATCTGTGATATCTGTTGAAACTTGATTAATATCATTTATATAGTTATATAAATCACGGATAAGTAATTCTTCATTATGAATAGTTGCGTGTTTATTGATAATATCTTTAATGCCGTGAATTTTAAATCCCTGAGATGCAACGCCATGAAAATCAATCATCACTTGTTTTCTTAATGCGATCTTTTCTTCCATTTCTAATACAGTACTGGTGATATATAATTTCTTTTCAGTTTTTAAATAAACTGGACTAAATACAATATCATAATTAAGTGGATAATTATTAAACTCTCGGATTGATAATGAATCCAGGAAAATAAATTCCGGAAAAAGTTGTTTTAATTCCCCGAACATAAGACGTGAAACTGATATACCTTGCGGGCAAATAACCAACGCTTTTATTTTAGCTTCAATCTTTTCCCCCTGCTTGGTTAACCAACCGCCTATTAACATTGTCAAGTACTCTATTTCAACATCAGGAATCACAATACCAATAAACCTAGCAAGCGGGCTAACTGATTTTTTCACTAAATGATGGAGCTCTCTTAAATTTTTGGTGATTAAGCTATCCTCTTGATTAACCTCGGTCAATCGATATTTAATTCGATAATAAGCGGGTTTAATATGCAAGAGTAGTTTCTCTATAAGTTGATCTTTATTTTGAATGGTGATACAAGCTGATTTTTCAAATAATAATAGCATCTCATCCACGGCACTTCTTAGGTCTGGCACATCATCTGTTGTTAACTGTTCTGACCAATAAACATTAGTGGCTAATAAATGTAGAGTAATATACAACCTTTCAACCATCGGAATAAATGGATAGCTTTGTAATAAATTCTCGGTTACTAAGAATTCTCTTGTGTCTGAGAGTTCCTTATAACTAATTGCTGTTTGATTAATAACCTTACCTTTTTGTATGCGCTTTAATACAATCGAAAATATATAAGGCATACTTATAATTTTTTCATCTGTGAATTTTAAATTTAATTCATTTTCAGCTTTTTCAATACTCTTTTTTATTCCTTCTATTTCACTGGATTGCATATCAGAAATATCTTCAATGATGTTCCCCCCATTGTTTAACCTAAGCAATTGATCAATTACAAAAATTAACAATTTTCTTATGTTAAACTCTTTACCTTTTAGCAGATAACCTTCTTTTCTCGAATAATGTATAGCTAAGTTATACTCCTTAAGAACATCCTTAGCTTTTTTAAGATCACTTAGTACCGTGTTCTTACTTACTTTTAATTCTGAAGTGAAGTGAATAATCGATAGTTCATCAAAAGCGCTAACTAAAATTAGCAAGATAATATTAGCTCTGTCATCGCTATTTAATACCTTTGACACTGCTTCCTCTTCAGAATTTGATAGAAAAGTTTTTATAATAACTGGATCAATCACAAAAACACCTTGTCTTGTTCTCTCAATTTCAGGTAGGTTCTTTGTAGTTAACCAATAATTAATTTTCTCCATACTGTAATCTACTTGTCGTCTCGTTACGTTATATTTCCTTTCTAAATCTTTTGTTTTGATGTTAGGATTACTAATTAACTCGTTAATGAATAAACTACTTCGATCATCAAGTTGCATGGTAGCTCACCTCTTTATATTTTGATTGTAACACCGTTATTTTTAATTTTGTATCCGTTTTCATCCCATTTTATCGCAACATCATTTGTGCATCACTGTGATGTACAAAGAAAAAAACCATACATAACAAGGCTTTTGGGGAACCTCACCGTGTATACGGCATAATTGAAATGGTTATTACGCAATTTTCGGGGTAGTTCATGCGCCTAATAAATATAAGGCTGTCTATTTTTTGAAATTATGGTTGATAGAGAATTCTTAGACGTAGGAGAGGAAAGCTTGCTCTTCCATACACAACATGCGTTTAATTGTTTTCAAACGATTAACCTTACCTTCTAGGAAGCCATTGTTTTCATCAAGTTTATGGCATTTAAAGTAGGTGGGAAATCAGATAATAGTCTTGAAATGAAGTGTGTAGTTAATGGATCCTGTCGGTCTTTCTCATATAAAATGGGTTCGCGAAACTCAAGACTATCTCTGTCCTTTAGTGCTTGTCGAAAACTTATGATGAACACATAAAACGGTCTAAGCTTAGGATATTCCGTTAGTATCTCATTCATTATTTTCCTTTTCTTCTCATCTTCTAAATCATTTTGCCATAATATTTTTCTAATGTCTTTTCTATCGTAGTAGCTATCAGACTGTAATGTTTGGTCAGCCTTTTTCTTTTTGCGTATACTCGCAACATAACATTTTAAAGCACCATAGGTTCCGGTATAATCTTTTTCTTTTAATTTATGATACATAGCACGAATGGTGAGACCGTCGGTCTCCCACTGTATAACCTCTTGTTGAAAAGCATCTAAAGGTTTTGAATGTTTTGTGCGCTTGAGAGATGGTGGTTCTGTCATCTCAACGTATTTCTTAACCGTTCGTCGGTCTATGTTCACGATATCGCTAATTTTCTGAAGAGAATAACCTTGTTTTTTCAATTCTTTTATATGACAAGCCTGCTCCCATTTTTTATTAGCGTTTCCTACTCGAGCTTTTTCACTTTTAGTTAATGGTATCTCTTGTGGTGTTGATATGTTTTCCAGCGTATCTTTCTCTATGCGATTAAGATAAATACGTACCGCCTTATTTTGAATAGGTAAATCATCAATCACTCTTGTGTAACGACAATGCGGGCATGAGGCGCTTTTTGATTCAATAAATGCTATAACATGAATAGTATCGGTCTCTTCTGATATCGGTACAATGTGAATATGAGGGGCAAGTTTCGTGATAGAATGAAGCATAATAATCACCCCTTTCACTATACTATACCCTGTTTTAAATACCCCTTACGCCTAAACGTTGTACTCCCCTAAAAAGCAAAAGTCGTGGACCACAGCTTGCTTTCTGCGATCTACGACTTAAACATTTCTTATTAACAGCTACTTTCTAATAGCCTCTTACATTTGGTGTTGGTGAAGGGATTTTAAGTGAGGCATAGATTGCTTACTAAAATAACTCGCTAGCACCTTTTTTCTTTCTAAATTTAGAAAACAAGTGAGTTTTCCTGTAGAATTGAAGTCGACCAAAACTCATCCTTAGGAGGGAACTCACTTGTCTATATCTCATACTATAAGAATTGCTTTTGATATTCAAGATGAAAATATTATTTTTAAAGAGGATTGTGCCCGCACGGGCACAAAGAACGGTCATGCCTGCACATTCCCTAAAGGGTACACTCACGTATACTCCAACACACTGTGACCGCTGTCACGCCGAAAATGAAGACTACACCATTATAAAAAATGGCACGAAGACATCAACGATTGTTATTCCTGCTGGAGGAACGAAAAAGACGTATCTCGAATTAAGAAAACAACGCTTCTATTGTAAACAATGTCAGACAACGTTCGTAGCGAAAACATCGCTAGTTAATAAAGGGTGTTTTATCTCGAAAGATACGTGCCTTCAGGCGGTAATAAAGACAGCTGAAGCTCGTTCGATAAAGGATATTGCACGTGATTGTGCTGTCTCTCCAACAACGGTTCAACGTGAAATTAACAAGGCGAGTCAAGCGCTTCAAACATACAATCGACCGTTACCTGAAAACCTTTCTTTCGATGAATTTAAGGTCGCAAAAGGTCAATTGGCCTTCATCTATATCGATGTCGCTGCGGGTAATATCTTAGACATCCTTCCACAACGTGATGGGCGGACAATCCGTAACCACTTTACGACGTACTATACCTTTAAACAGCGCAAGAGAGTAAAGACAGTGTCGATTGATATGAATGCCAGTTATCAAGGGGTGATTAAGGATTTGTTTCCTAACGCCAAAATCATTATTGATCGTTTTCATATTGTTCAATTAATGACACGTGCGTTGAATAAAACGCGCATCAAGATCGTTCAAGCATTTAACACATCAAATGGTGAAGATCAAAAGAAATACCGTCGACTCAAGCGATACTGGCGACTCATACTGAAACCTAACGAAGATCTTTCAAGTACAGCGTACAAGCACTATACCCTGTTTGGGCAACTGCCATCTAAATCCGTTGTGGATACCATGTTAGATTATTCTGATGAACTATAAGCGAATTATGATTTACTCTAACGCTTCTTTAAAGCCTTTGGTGATAGAAACTTTGACGATCTCGAAGAGATCGTGAAGGAGAAACTTGACGTAAATATTTCTAGTTATATGAAAACGAGTATAAAGACGTTACGTGAACATTTACCACACATTCAAAACAGCTTTAACTATACCTACAATAATGGCCGCTTTGAAGGCATTAATAATAAAATCAAAGTCTTAAATCGGGTGGCTTATGGTTATCGTAATTTCAAAAACTATAAGAACCGTATTCTTTTACATTTTGCGTACAAACCAGTTGAACCACAGAAGAAAAAACCACAAAATAAAACACATGTTTCAGCTGCATAAAAAGAGCTGAAACAT
>NZ_FOWN01000013.1 GCF_900115465.1 Halolactibacillus alkaliphilus | reverse complement strand
CTATGACGTCTGCTGACTTCTCTACCTTCCGTTTCATATCACTACGAACGTTTGGAATAAAGATAGAGATCTCCCCGGGTAAGAGTAGTCACTTTCCACTCATGTCACTGCTTCATTTACTCAATGAAATTTCGGGCAGTATTGGACTTCATCTTGTGTTGTAGACTTATCCATTTCACCGAGCCTTAGTATGAAGTTTCTGTTCGTCAGTGCAAGTGTTTGCGTCCGACTTCCTTCAGATTCTCCCTCACGGAAGACACCCTTGTCATTCGCTAACAGTTCCTACTGCCAAGTCTGTAATGGACTTTCACCACCAAGTTACTACCCATGCCGGGCGCACCACGAAAAAGCCATTAACTTAGCGTTAATGACTGATCGAGGCAAACCACATGAATATCATTCCATGATTGGTCCGCTTTATTTAATTGAATGACTAGTAGAAACGCTGATCAAAGAAACTGATGCTTCTTCCATCGCAGTAGAACTGGTCGAATTAAGAAGTCAACTGAAGCGCGAGCTTCCTCGCTGATTAGTCACCATCCGTATCACCTATCTCATAAAGACTTTGATATATGGCCTCTTTATTAAAAGCTAATGCTTCGAGTTCACTGTCTGCTTTTATCACTTGATTAAAACAGTCCTGTCCGATAAGCGCAACATAACCCGCGAGTTTTTTTACACTGTTTATCGTGATGGGACTAGTAAAGATCGCTGCCCCTTTTATCCAGCTTAACCAGTAAAATAATGGGTGAACGTGTGCAACATCAGGTAAAAGGACTGTTTCATCTGATTGAATTAAATGTTGGTCTGCTAGTCGCTCAATTAAAGTGATATGCTTATGTTGATACAGGTAACGTTCTTGCTTATAGTAAAGGATAACCATCGGCATGTTAGGGCTCACCCATGTAACATCAAGCGCAGCACGTTCATGAGCTAATTGATTCATATGTTCAACACATAGCTGCTGCTCAAGTCCACTCATCTTACTAACATCGACCGTTTTTCGTAACCGATAAGTCGTGATCAGTACTTTCACCTGTTCTGTTTCTGAAATTTCTTCAATGTCAGACGATGGCTGGTCCACAATTACGGCTACTGCACCTAATCGAATAACAGCTAACAATGCTTGTTGAAACAATAGACTATCATCGACATAGACGAGTATCTTATCTCCCGCCTTTACACCAATTAACATTAGTACCTGACTATAATGAACAACCTTTGATTTAAACGTGTGAAATGTCTTATGGATGCTATTTCCCTTTAAATAAGCTAAATGACATATATCATCCCCCTTACCTAAATCTAGATGGCGATCAATCAGATGAAACGCAGCATTTGTTTTTGGAGCATCCAAAGAGCCATTTTGCGTGTGGTATAACGCATGATGAAGCATTGACATGTTTTCCTCTCCTTCCAAGCAGATAAGTTCTTACTATAGCAATTGACGGCTTGAAAAGATGAAAAAAGAAAAACACCCATTCACTTAGTGAACGCGTGCTAACTTAGCCATTAACAGACATTCATCATTCAAAGCCATCGCTTTGCTGGTCGGGGCACCTTACCAATGTAGGTTGCCGTGAAGTCAAAGAGCCAGATCTCTCGTTCACTCATGATAAAAACTTATGTAGTTGTTTTACATATTATAACATAGCTATACTTTTTGTAAAGGCAATATACAGGTATAGGTTATATATGTGCCATCTTTGAATATACGTTGAGATTATTAAAGCTATCTTTCCCCCTAAATCACTTCTTCCTTTCCTGAATTTAAACTTTACCCCATTCACCTTCGCCCTATTTAAATCATTCATTAAAAGATTTAAGAGATTACCGATAACATGTTTAACGCTTACACTTTTCGGTTAGATACAGGATAAGGATAGAAAATATGATTGAATGGAGGCAATTTATATGACCATCAAGAAAACTATCAAAAAACTCGAAAGTTTATACTTAGAAACGCCTGAAAAAATCTTTACTATGTACTTAAACACCGATCCGGCTGATCCCGATCAACAAGGCGGCGAATGGCGAATTCACTTAAAAAATGGACTCAATCGATTTGAAAAATACTTAGATACAGACGGTAACCAAAGCGAGTTAAAAAACTTCCAAAAGGTTAAAAAAGCTGTCAAAGATTTCTTTAAAGAAAATGAACTTGATTTAAAGAAAAGTGTTGTTATTATTGCAACACCGGATGAATTTGTCTATAGTGACATCTTACAAATCCCCGTTGACACAGAATTTTTCTGGGAAGAAATCGCAAAAGTCGATCAGCTTGTAAGGTTGCACCAAGAATACCCTAAAGCTGGCGTCATATTAACTCAAAAAGAAGCGATTCGCTTAGTCGAGACTGAGCTTGGTAAACTTGTGGATACCGTTGTCTATGAATTAGACCTTGATACCGAAGACTGGCGCAAACACTCAGCGGTGAGTCGTAATCATTCATCCGCTAGTGCAACATCTGGTAAAAGCATTAATTTACGCGAACAGTTTATTGCACGGTTTGAAGAGAATCGTAAGCGATGGTATAAATCAATTACACCGATGCTAGATAAACTTGCGAAAGACCGTGAATGGGAATACATTTACCTCGTGGGACCACATGAAGAAACGCATGAACTAAAGGATTTAATGAATAAACCAATCAATGCTTGCATTGATAAGAATATGTTAGATGAACACCATGATAAAGTTATAAAAACGATCCATGATTTGTAATAACTAGGAACTGCAGCGATGCAGTTCCTCTTCTCATGGCAGAAGAAATAAACGATGTCCAAACGGCGCCATGGCGGTGACATAATGAGGAGACTAACGATGCGTTTAGGTGGTTATGTATTTATTGAACAATTAAACCCAGAGGTATGGGTAAAGAAACATGTAGAAAAAGGTTTTACTAGTGCCGTTTTACCAATCGATCACACCAGTACGAAAACAGAGCGTCATGACTACGTTTCTTTCGCAAAAGCGCACGATGTACTTTTAAGTGAGGTAGGCGCATGGAGTAACCCCATTAGTAAAAACGTTGAAAAAAGAAAACGCGCCATCGACTACATAAAGGAACAACTTGCCTTCAGTGATGAAATCGGTGCTAGAACATGCGTAAATATTGCAGGTTCACTCGGCAACGTATGGAATGGACCACATCATGATCACTATAAAGAATCGACTTTCGAGTTAATTGCTCGTACGGTTCAAGAGATTATTGATGATGTCGCCCCGAAGCGAACAACGTATAGTTTAGAAATGATGCCTTTTACACCTCCAAGCGATGTGTGGGATTATAAACAACTGATGGATATGATTGACAGAGAAGCATTTAAGATTCATTATGATCCAGTGAACATGATCAATAATCCGAAGCGCTATTATAAAAACGGCAGAGTTATGGCTGATTTCATCGATGAATTAGGGGATTTTTTAGTGAACGTGCACTTAAAAGATATTCTTCTTTTAAATGATTTAACGCTTCATTTAAAAGAAGTAACACCAGGAACAGGCGGTCTCAATTATCCTGTTTTACTGCAAAAACTCGATCAACTCGATCCTGATTTACCTGTAATCATCGAACACCTCCCCGACGAGGCAAGCTATGATTTGGCAAGTGATTACATTAGGTCCGTTGCAGAAAAACAGGGCATTCAATTAAAATAAGACAAGCCCTCGCTTGTCTTATTTTTGTATGCGGACTGTTTACTTCTTTTTCACTTAGCCTTGTTACAGAGTTAAACTATCTCCTATTTAAACAGATTAACGTATTTTGTGTGAGTGTTCTCTCTTATTTTTTTAAAAAATCACTGAATAGTAAACGGTGCTTGTAGTGTATGAGATGAATAATCATGACCTGCATGGACTGTTTTAATTAACCGATACTCTCCTTTTGTTAAGCCAGATAGAGAAAAGCCATTCTTATACGACTCTCCACCTGCTAATTCTATCGCAATCTCAATAAATGCTAAATCAAGAGGGACATCTCGCCAATGACCATCCACATATTTTTCTATTCGATAGGCAACACCAAATGTCAACGCTACTTGCCCTTCATTACGCATCTCCCATACTGCCTCATCGGACGTTTGGTTAACAACGTTAAGTGACATGGCCAGTTTCGGCTGAACGGTATAGAAAACAGAGAGTAAGCGATCTGTCACAACAGCATCATTATTTAAGCTTTCTAACTTCAACAAGTAAACCCCTTCATCTTCTGGTAATGTTAAAGTTGTCAGCTCTGTTTCTTGTTCAATCATGAGTTGATCAAAAGATACTTCTATCACGGGATTTCCTTGACGCACATCTCCATTACGAACAATGAGCGGTACAACTGACAACACGAGCGGCGTCGTTTTTGTCACTTGACCGCTTTGACTAAATAAGGAGACACCTACCTGACTGCCGGGTGCTTGGTAACCGGAAATAATAGAATAACCGACTTGACCAAGACCGTCATGTAAAAACCATTCTCCTGTCAGTGCTGCTTCACCGAGTAACTTGCCAAGTTCCGTTGGCTGCTGACTCAGATTTAAATAAGGTAAGTAGCCATCATCGATTGCTTGACCTTGTTCAATTCGACTAAAAAGATCCGCTTCATTAACTTCACCTAGCTGGTCATTCGTACAGCCTAAAAGTATGATGCATAGGCTCAACACGACAAGTTTCACACCTTTTCTGTTATTAAACATTTACCCTTTGCTCCTTCCCCGTTGCTTTATTTTATTTGTCGTTCATTTTTTCAAATCTTTATACCCTTACTTATTTCATTCCCTTTTCTCCACATGTTTATCACAAAAAATTTGTTTACCGAATCAGAAGATAAATATGGTAAAATGGTTTCTTGTATACAAGGAATTATTAACTATAGGAGTGAATTCAGATGTCAACAACATTGCAATTAGACAAAGCGCCCATTGGTCAACTTTTATTCACATTAGCGCTACCAAATATTTTTGCTCAGGTGGTCAACATGCTTTACAATATTGTCGACCGTATGTATATTGGTCGGATTCCTGAAGTGGGACCACTGGCCTTAACGGGGGTCGGCATTGCTTTTCCGATTTTCATCATTATTATGTCTTTTAGTTCACTAATTGGCATTGGTGGTGCACCGCAAGCCGCAATTAAAATGGGTGAAGGTAAGCATGAGGAAGCAGAGAAAATTCTTGGGACAGGGGTGACGACATTACTCATATTGTCACTTACTCTATCAGTGATTTTCTTCACCTTCGGTCAAGAGTTACTGCAACTATTTGGCGCAAGTGATGACACATTACCGTTTGCTTGGGATTACTTAAAAATCATTTCGCTCGGTTCAATTACTATTCAATTTGCCCTTGGTTTGAATCCGTATATTTCTACCCAAGGCTTCGCACTATTTAGCATGGTCACGATTTTGATTGGGGCAGGGTTAAATATTATTTTAGACCCGATCTTTATTTTTGTGTTTGATATGGGCGTGACGGGTGCTGCGATTGCGACGGTTATCTCACAAGCCGTTTCTGCTGTTTGGGTACTGATCTTTTTAACAGGTAAGAAAACACGACTCAAAATTAGGTTATCATACTTAAAAGTCAACCCTACCTACTTAATCATGATTGTCACACTTGGTATTTCTCCTTTTATCATGCAAAGTACCGAATCATTACTCAATATAACGTTCAATCGGTCTCTTCAACTGTATGGGGGCGATTTAGCTGTTGGGGCAATGACCATTACAGCTAGCTTAATGCAAATGCTCATTTTACCATTGATGGGCTTAAGTCAAGGGGCGCAACCTATTATGAGCTACAATTACGGCGCGGGCCATATTGAGCGTGTGAAACAAACATTTAACTTATTGTTTATCACATCACTCGGCTATTCGTTTCTTTTTTGGCTAAGTTTAAGGTTATTCCCACACATATTTATTGGTTTTTTCACCAACGATCCTGAGCTTATACAGACAACAACATACACGCTAAGTATTTATATGGCTGTTGTCTTTATGTTTGGCGCACAAATTTCATGTCAACAAGCCTTTATCGCATTATCACAAGCACGCGTATCGCTCTTTTTAGCCTTACTTCGAAAGATTATTTTATTGATTCCGCTTATTTTAATTTTACCACGGTTTATGGAAAACAAAACATTTGCGGTTCTTGTAAGTGAACCAATTGCCGACTTTATCTCAGTCGTCACTACAGTGACTGTCTTCTTTTATTTATTTAATAAAATTTTAACTAAGCGACAAATGGAACTTTCTTTAAAACAAACGAAAGTCCTCCCAAAATAACAGTTAAAAATAAGCCGGTTTAAGACATGTCAACATGTCCTAACCGGCTTATTAATCTTCTAGGTACATCATTTTCTTTGTCATCCCGCCGTCAATCACCACGTTCTCACCATTAATAAAATCCTGATCTTTATCCGCTAAAAATAAGCAGGCCCGAGCTATGTCTTCAGGTTTACCAACACGATTGGCCGGGTGTTGCAAGTGATCCTCATCTGATAATGCATGATAATCGCCCGTCTCAATCCAACCCGGGCTTATCGCATTTACTGTAATATGATAAGGTTGCAAGCTCATCGCTAACGCATGAGTCAATGACAACAGGGCGCCTTTAGAAGCTGCATAGCTTTCATTACCTGCTTCTGACATCAAGGCACGCGTCGAGGCAATATTTATGATGCGGCCACCCTTATCCATTCGTTTGACGACATGTTGAGTGAAAAGAATGGCACTATATAGATTTGTTTTCAATACGTGATCAAATGCTTCATATGTTAAGTCTAAAAAAGGTTCGGCCTGGGTTATCCCAACATTATTCACCAACACGGTAAAAGGTTGTTTAGCCTCGTCTGTCTGGTTAAAAAAATCTTCTACTTGTTGCCGGTCACTTACATCTACTTGCTTAAAGACAATACCCAGTTCTTTTTCTAACAAGCGGCCCTTATCTAGGTCACAATCGACAAATACGACCGCATATCCTGCCTCATGAAAAGCACGGACAATAGCCTCACCTATCCCTTTTGCACCACCGGTAATCAACACACGTTGTTTCATCTGTCTCGCCTCCAAATGAAGCCTTACTTCGTAATTTATAGTTAATCGCGGGCGCGATATACTTTCACAGTTAAATGTTTATCTTTATAACTTACTTCACCTTTATCTACGAGAGACCCCAATAAATTAAGTTCAAAGTGATTGCGATGCTCTCCCAACAGCGACCAATAGTAATCTTCGTATTCGACTTGACGCTCAGCGTTTAACAAGTGATACAATTCATCAACATCGTCTGGCTTTTGATCGATTTGGCCTACAATTGTGATCACGACATGTTGCTTTCCGTACTGAACATCAATCTGTACATCTACAATATGATGCATGAAAAAATAACTAAGTAATTCATTGACAATTTTGATCACTTTCATTCGCTCATGTGTCATGTCTATTTCCTCCTGCTTTTTCGATTAATTGAATCAAAGATAGGAACAAGTAAAGCTGCGACAAATCCACCACTAAAACCATTGTTGTATAGATTTAAACCACCATGAAGCATTGCTACATTCATCACCATCGAAATATGAACAAACCCTGCAATGATTCCATATGCAGGTCCATAAGCTCCAGCTATCGGTGCCAATGTCGTTCCAAATAGCCCAGCTAAAACAGCCCCTGTTGAGGAGACATCCCATACTTTAAGAAGAGAAGATAAGAATACCCCAACTAAAATAGGCCAAACATTTTTAATATGTTTACCAAATGCCCCAAAACCGACGACGGTAAACATCCCCCCTATTGTAGGACCATTAATCTCTCCACCAACGAGTAATATATAACCGAGTGACAAATACCCTAATAGCGCCATGTTAATCAATGTAATCCCAAAACCATTCATTGAGACAAAGTCTGTGACAAGACGACCAGACTGTCGTAACAATTTCTTATAAGACGCTTTCCTAAAGTGATTAAATAATACCCCAATTAATAATAAAAAGAAATAGAAGTAGGAAAAATAAATAAGAAAGATATCATTATGCCCCTCTAAAACTAAATGTACGATGGGTGTATCAAGGTTAAATGAGCGAAAAATCGCCATCATTAACATACCAATCATTCCTGCAGTAAAACCAACATTATATAAGTTAAATCCCTGATGAAACGGAATAAAGTGATTCGCCAAAGGTGGTAAAATGAAACCTGCCAACAAACCAAAACCAATACCTAGTGGCACTGAAAAATAAAGTGGGAAATCAAAGCCAAATGAAAGTTGGCTAACCAGCGGACCCAGTGCTGTTCCAAATAAAGCAGGCAGAAGTAATTTCCCTGGTACCGACTTTTGGTACTTTGCCCTTAAATAAACACCAAGTACGATCGGTATAACGTTATAAAGATTCTTTCCAAAAAAAGCAAAACCCATCACAGTAAAAGCGGCCGCAATAATTGGACCGTTCATATGCACATTATTGCGATATGACACTAAAATAGTTAAAAGCATTAATACGCCTGCATTAAAAAAGCTGGCCCCAATATTACCGACAACCATATAATCTGTTATAAGAATACTCGGACTAACAATAATCGCCTTTAAACCTATATAGATTTCTTCAGGTGTATTAAAGATCAAACTACTAAATAATATGACTAAAGCAAAAAAAGTGATGACGGCATATTTTATTGGATCATCTATCTTCAATCCCCGTTCATGTACCAGTCGATCATTTTTACGCCTCAGCTTTTTAAACCATCCCCAATTCTCCAATCTAAACTCCCCCTATTTAATCTCTCGCCCTATCTCCTATTCTTTATCTTTAAAAAGCTATAAGGCGTATTTTTCACTAGTATACATCGTTTTTCTTCTCAATTACCAGGCAAAAGCTTATAAATTTCTTCTGAGATAATAGATTTTTTTATTAAAAATAGACGAAAAACAATGTCATTAATAACCCCATTGTTAATAACAAAGCACGCACTTAACTTAAAGGAACTCTAAACTAGACCAACTTGTAGTCACTTATTTAAGTATTAGAAAAGCTTTTAAAAAAATCATCCACATATTTTAAAAAACGACAAAAAACGCCTATCTCTTTATAGATAAGCGTTTTTAAGAGTGACTTCGACTGGTCTCGAACCAGCGACCCCCACCCTGTCAAGGTGGTGCTCTCCCAACTGAGCTACGAAGTCATTGTATAAGGTTGGTTAAAATCGTAATTACATCATATATAAAAAGTAGCCTATTTGTCAATAAGTTTTTATCAAAAATGATTCAGAATACACCCCACAAGCTTCTCGTTTTTTGGTATGATAAGATAAGGCTCATTTTTGGGTCACCAGATTCTTTAGAAGAAAATGAGGAATGGTTATGCAAAAAAAATTACCAATCGATTATACGATTGTTTTTATTTTAGGATGTTTATTTGTCATTAGTTTACTTGCTATCTATAGCGGATCAGGTCAGTATGCCTTTGATGATCCTACTTATTTCATTAAGCGTCAATTAGTTTTTATTGTTTTAGGCTTTATCGTTATGATGGTTGTGGCAATGTTTGATTTTGAATTATTAGAGAAATGGACATGGCTTTTTTATATAGCTGGCTTAGGATTACTTGCGCTTGTTGAAGTAATCGGGATTGAACGCAACGGTTCGCAGCGATGGATTGACTTAAAAGTCACAGAAATTCAGCCGTCAGAATTCATGAAAATCTTTCTTGTTTTGCACATCGCTATGATTCTAAGTAAGATTGGTAAATACCGCTTAGACTTTAAAGAGAGTCTTTTTGTATTTATGAAAATCATGGTGTATATGACGATTCCCCTTTACCTCATTTGGCGACAACCAGATTTAGGCACTACGCTTATGATTTTATTTTCAGTCGCAGCGTTATTACTTATTTCTAGCCTCTCACTAAAATTATTAGGGATACTTACAGGTATAGGTCTAACTGGAATGGGTACACTAGTCTACTTATTTATGTATCGACGTGATATTTTAGATGAATTTGTTGCGCCACACCAAATGGCGCGTATATATGGTTGGTTAGATCCCGAAACATATTCACGCGGTTTTGGTTATCAACTCCAACAAGCGCTTCTTGGGATTGGTTCTGGACAATTATCTGGCTCGGGCTATCGGGAAGGCTATCAAGTACAAAGTGGACATATACCTGAGGCACACACAGACTTTATTTTTGCGGTAATCGGTGAAGAATTCGGCTTTATTGGGACAAGTATTCTCGTTGTTTTATTCTTCTTATTAATCTACCGCATTATCACCATTGCCTTACAAGCTAATTCTTTATTTGGCATGTATATATGTGTTGGTGTTATTTCATTGTTAACTTTTCAAGTTTTCCAAAACATCGGTATGACGATTGGGTTAATGCCTATCACAGGACTCGCGTTACCGTTTGTTAGTTACGGCGGGAGTGCTCTATTGACAAATATGATGGCAATTGGCCTAGTAACAAGTGTTCATCTAAGGACGAAGTCTTACATGTTTGGAAACGACGAAGATGAATAGAGGGATTGATGATGCGCGAGCGAATAAAACAATTTGATTATATTTTAATTGGGACAATTCTTGTCTTATGTATTTTCGGCTTAATCATGGTTTACACATCAAGTTATACACTAGGTGTACTTGATTACAACGATGGGTTACATTTCTTTAAACGTCAGCTCGCTTTCCTTGGTATAGGGTTGATTGTTATGACCGTCAGTAGCTTCATCTCACTTAAATTTGCTGGTAGAATGAGTCCACTGCTTATCTTTCTAAGTGGTATTCTACTCATCATGGTTTTAACACCGCAATTTGGAGTAGAACGTAACTCATCACAACGATGGGTTAATTTAGGGATCGTGTTTCAACCGTCTGAAATCGTAAAAATATTTTTAGTTATTTACTTCGCTCGATTTTATTCGAAACGCAAAGAACATTTTGATAGCTTTTTATACGGTGTTTTACCTCCTTTAGTTATATTCGCCGGTATTGCTTTTTTGATTATTTTACAACCCGATTTAGGTACGACCATACACCTGCTTGCTATTTGTGGTGTCATCATTATTTTTAGTGGTGTTAAAAAACTACACATTATTGGGTTAGCCATCACCGGCGCCGGACTTGCTGGTTTTTTAGCTTATATTGAGCCCTATCGATTCAGACGATTAACATCATTTATAGCCCCTTTTGAAGATTTACAAGGTTCCGGCTATCAACTAACGAGTTCATTCGTCTCGATGGCAAGCGGTGGGTTATTTGGTGCCGGTCTTGGTAATAGCGTACAAAAACTAGGCTATTTACCAGAAGCACATACCGATTTTATTATGTCCGTTATTGTTGAAGAATTAGGTGTTATCGGTATGGCGATTGTTATTGGATGTTACTTAGTAATTTTATTTCGAGGCATTAAGATTGCCAATGAAGCCTCGAATGATTATTACCGATTACTTGCGATCGGTATCACTTTCCAGATTATTATTCAAGCCGTTATCAATTTAGGCGCAATGTCTGGCCTCATGCCAATTACAGGAATACCTTTGCCGTTTGTGAGCTATGGTGGAACATCCCTTGTCTTTATGATGCTTGCTTCTGGGATTTTAATAAATGTATCTGGACGAAAGAAACCATCTGTTAATACACAAGCGGGCAGAACGACATATCGCTAAACGATAGGCGTGACTTCCGCTAAAAACTGGAGGGAAATGTTATGGATATTATAAAAGCAACAACACATAAAGAGCGAGAGGATGCATTTTCAGTCAGAGAAGCCGTATTTATCAACGAACAAGGCGTTGATGCTTCAATCGAACGAGATGCGCTTGATGATACCGCTACACACATCATTGGCTACATAAATCAGTCACCGGTAGCATGTTTGAGATTCACATCATACAGTCAAGCAGCTAAAGTTCAACGGATGGCAGTAATAAAAGCACATCGTGAGGAAGGGTTAGGCAAAAAACTGATGTTAGAAGCCGAGGTTCATATGAAACAAGCAGGGTTCACTAAGAGTATTCTACATGCACAAACTCATGCGGCAGGCTTTTATCAACAATTAGGCTATACAAAGGTTTCTAAACCATTCTTAGAAGCAAATATCGCCCATGTGGCGATGGAAAAAAACTTATAATATGTATAAACCCCTCCTGTTTTGGCCATGTTAAATGAACAGGAGGGGTTATTATGCATTCATGGATCGAGCTCTTTTTTAAAACTGTCATAGGCTTTATCTTGCTAATGATTGTTACAAAAGTGCTTGGAAAAACACAAATCCGTCAACTTACTGCTTTTGATTTTATTTCAGCGCTTATCCTCGGTGAATTCGTAGGAAATGCTCTCTATGATAAGGAGACAAATCTTCTACACGTGACTTTTACATTATTCATATGGGGTAGTTTAATGATGATTATTGAAATTACAACGCAGAAATTTAAAGAAACCAGACATTTACTTGAAGGAAAACCAGACATTATCATTGAAAACGGCATCATCGATCGCGAGATGATGAAACGAAACCATTTAGACTTTAACCAGCTACAGCATTTACTTAGAATGAAGGACGTTTTTCAAATAAAAGACGTCAATGTAGCCATACTTGAGACAGACGGAACTATCTCTGTATTAAAAAAATCAGATCCTTTAGAGGCGCTACCTGTCAATTTAATTAATGATGGTGAAATTATTACAAATAATTTAACAGTGATCGGCAAGGATGACGTTTGGTTAAAAGAACAATTAAAAAAACAAAATGCCTCCGATATATCGGCAATCTTCAGCTGTGAATACACAAAAAATGAGCCCTTAGCCATTCAATGGCGCTAGGCTCATTTTTTATATTAATTTTCACCTATACAAATGCATCAATATAGTAACCTTTGCCTGTTAATTCTTGTTGAAGTTTTTGTAAGGGTGACTGTTTTTCTTTAGGCGGTGCCATTGACTTTTCTCTTTTTGATGAATGAAAGAGATGTGAATCAATCGATTGTCCCGAATGATGCTTGGATTCAATTGATGGGACACGCTCAAGTTGGTCAAGCTTAAATGGCTCTACCTCATTGCCGATTACCCGGTTATGATATGCTTGATATACATACTGATCTATCGGAAGTACATAGCCCATGTCCCTTATCTCCTTTCATACGTTCGTTTTTAGGGTTTATCTATTAATATAATTATACCCGTTTTGTTGAAAAAAGAAACCTTCTTGATTGACCTCACACATTCATCTTCTCTTCATATACTATCAGTAACCAAATTGGTTAATTGATAAATGAGAGGAGTTTTCTTATGACTTGTGGATCTTCGTTTGAGGGTAATCATTGCGTCACCAATGTCTTACGCGAGATTGCTGAAGCACAAAAAAAGCTTGGCCCTTGCCAATGTGACTCAAGTTGCGAACAGTCTATTTCTGATTTGTTTGGATCATGTCAAGAAGGCAGCCATTTCGATACAGTACCCGTTTTGCTCTATTGTCGCAATTGCCAACCGTTCAAAGGTTACGGAGCTAAACCAAAAAAAATTGAACAAGTCTTTTCGAGCTACTATTTCCGAGTCAAATCGGTTGATCGTCACTGCTGTATATTAGAACTGTTACGGGATCACTGTCAAGAAGCACTTGACCCAGCATCACCAATCGAACAAAAGACCGGTAAACTACGCGGAACAGGCGTATGTATTACTGTCGACCCTGAGTGTTTTTGCCATATCACCTGTTTACCTGCCATACGTGCCCTATAAGTTAATCTCCCCACAAGCAAGTGACTTGTGGGGTTATTTAATCCCAATAATCTGAAAACTGTCAATATCAGTCATTGATAGCACTGTGTTTTTTCTTCCTGTATCAATTGTTAGCAAATCATCATCACGTTGTACCGGTATGCCTACATAATAGTCCCCTGTTTTTAGTACTACTTTAATTTCATGTCTAATACTAAGCATCGATGGTTTTAGTAAAGCATCGATATCTGTTATTAACGTGTTGCTTGCTAGTAGCGGATCTGATAATGCACGTAACGGAATATCCTCATTTGTTTGCTGTTTATCATTTTGCGATACATACTCTTCTAACGTCTCTAATTTACTTAAAGTTATCTTTCGCTTAGGCATTGAAATCCCTCCTTAGGCTATGTATATGACCAATAAACAATAGATATGACATTTGCTTGTCTTTAACACAAAAAGACTTAACCATTTCTGGTTAAGCCTTTTTGTGTTATATTTCAACGCTTATTTCGCCTAAAACAGCTGCGTTCAGACAGCTTAAAAAAGGATGAAGTCGCTGGAAATTCAAATTTATACTAGCCCTAAAATGCTATAGCCTGAATCAACGTGAATTATCTCACCTGTCACTCCACTTGATAAATCACTTAGTAAGTAATACGCATTTGAACCAACTTCTTCTTGTGTTACTGTCCGTCTTAGCGGTGCTTTAGCTTCGATTTCTTTTAAAATACTATTAAAATCGCCTACCCCTTTCGCTGAAAGGGTACGAATCGGACCAGCAGAAATCGCATTGATTCGAATATTTGCTTTGCCTAAGTCATTTGCTAAGTATTTCATTGAAGCATCTAGACTCGCTTTTGCAACGCCCATAATATTATAATTTTGAACCACACGTTCGCCACCTAAATACGTTAGAGTAACGATACTTCCACCTTCAGTCATGAGTGGTTCAGCTTGACGTGAAACAGCCACTAACGAATACGCGCTAATATTATGTGCTGTTAAGAAACCATCACGGCTTGTATTTTTAAATTCACCTTTTAGATCATCTTTATCCGCAAAGGCAATACAGTGCGCTAATCCATGAATGATGCCAACATCTTCTTTTATTGATGCAAAAGCTTGTTCAATGGATTGATCATCACTTACATCACACTCATAAAAATGCGTTACCTCTTGATTTAAAGTAGCTGCTAAATCACGAACAGACTTTTCAAAACGCGGACTTAAATAGGTGAAAATAAGGTTAGCCCCTGCTTCATCTAACGCTTTAGCAATCCCCCAAGCAAGTGAACGCTTATTGGCTACACCCATAACGACATACGTACGACCTTCTAAAGAAAAATTCATATTCAATAACCTCCGGTTTTATCACTTGTTATTAGTACCTAGTACTATATTAACGAATAAATAAACTTTTGGCAATCTTTTTTTAAAAAACAGAGGCAAGACTGCCTCTGCTTTATCTTTTAATCATATATCATTCATACTATTTTTCGGTTATAGACGTCATTACTCAATCTTTCGTTTGTTTCATTTTCATTAGCAGTTAAATAAGAAACTGCATAAAGGCCGTGGCAAGACCAAAATATATCACAACGGAAATAATATCGTTAATTGTCGTAATAAAAGGCCCTGAAGCAACTGCGGGATCTACTTTAAAGTAATGCATAAGTAGAGGTACTAAGGCTCCTGAGACCGTTGCTACTAATAACGTTGTCATAATAGCTAAACCAACGACAAAACCTAAAAAGAACGTCCCTTGCCAAATATATATTATCCCCCAAATCGATAAACCACACGTTAAACCGATGATGGCGCCTGTTGTTAATTCACGCATCACAATCTTATGAATCCCTTGCGCTTGAAAGTCCCCCGTAGTAATCCCACGAACAGCAACAGCCAATGCTTGCGTACCTGTATTACCAGCCATACCGGCGATAAGTGGTAGGAAGATAGCTAGTAAAGCCACTTGATCTAACGTTTCTTCAAATCGACTAATAATACTGGCAGTGAATAAACCTAAAAACATTAAAATAATCAGCCACGGTAAGCGGTTTTTTGCTGACTGCACTGGTGTTAAATCTGCTGAGTCAACATCGACACCGGCTAGTTTTGAATAGTCATCATTTGCTTCTTCTTCCATTACATCCATAATATCATCAACTGTGATGATACCGAGTAAATGATGTTGAAAATCTACGACTGGTAGAGCTAAGAAATCATAATCTCTAACCATTTGCGCTACTTGAGCTTGATCATCAGCAACTGACACAGATACGACTCGATCACTCATCACATCTTGAATAATTTCTTGTCCATCAGCAATAATTAAATCACGTAATGAAATAACACCAACAAGTTTACGTTCTTGGTCAACAACATAGATATAGTATATAGTTTCTGCATCAGGTGCTTCTTGGCGCAAATGGCGCATGGCTTCTTTGACACTCATATCAGTCGTAACAACTACAAACTCAGTCGTCATTATACTACCAGCTGTTTTTTCTTCATAGTGCAATAAATCTTTAATTTCATCAGCGGCTTCTTCTTCCATAATGGTTAAATAGCTCGCCACTTTATCTTTATCTAAATCATTTAATATATCCACCGCATCATCGGTTGCAACCTCTGAAAGTACCTCAGCTGCATATGTTGGATTCATCTCCGTAATAAATTCACCTACACGATCTTCATTTATATGTTCAATCACATCAGCCATCTCTTCAGGCGATAAGTAACTATATACTAAATGACGTTCATCCTCAAGTAATTCCTCAAATAATTCAGATTGATCATATGGGTGCATTTCTAAAAACTCATCTCTAAAACGATGCATATCTAGACCTGCTAAAGCTTCTTCAACTTCATTATATAATGGTGCCTTTTCTTCTTGATCTAACTTCTCCACAAAAACCCCTCCATCCCTACATTACTTAACACTTTATTTTACCACAAGATAATAGGTATGAAAAATCAGCCTATCTTTTTATTTAGTTTCTCTCCTTAATATTAGCAAGTAATACATCCCTGCATACCTTTGTTTTTTTAATGAACATGAAAAATAGCCATTAGTCAGGCATCATAGCTTGACTAATGGCTTTTTATTCACACGAAAAATTGCGAGAAGAAATAACTAATACTTGCGACTAAGCCTCCTAGAGACGTTCCCCAAATCAAGTCAATGATCGTAATCTTAATTGGCCAACCTTCTAATGTTGCTAGGTTGGTTAAGTCATATGTTGAATAAGTAATAAAACCAAACAACATACCTCTAAGTAGCGCATCAATAATACTTTGCGACTCAAGTGCTGGATTTATTACAAAGTAAACCAAACCAAAAATGAAAATGAGATAAAAGATTATCGCCGCTGTCCAATTAGGCTTTTTACTCATAATAAAACCAATTTGGTCTTGATATAAATTCTTCGCAATAAAGCCAAGCCAAATCAAATCAATCACAATAAATACTACAAAAGTTATAAAATAGACAATTAAAAATTTCATCCTATCCCTCCTTGTATAATAAGTTTATCGTTAAGATCTCGGATTTGATCTTAACTCTTCAATCACTAATTAGTGATTGGAGGACACCCCCACGGGGTGGGAAAATTGGAAATAAGCTCTTTTGTTCCTGGATAATTTCATATAATAACGTCGAAAGTACAAAATAAGCGCGCTCAAATTTCATTGAACATGGAGTAATTCTTTTGACTTAATACCATAATGCTTACTAATTAATTCTAATAACAACTATTCAGTAATATAGGCAACAGCAACGGCACCTTTTCCTGCACCCATTGCGATAATACCTGAACTTTTTGTGACATAAACCGGTGGTTTATTTAACGTTTGTGTGAGTGATTCGCTGAATGCTTGTCCTAATGATGGATCATCAACATAGGTCACAGCGTAATACTTAATTCCTTTTGTACGGTTTAAATTCGCTAAATGCTTTAATATCTTTTTCAGTGCTTTTTCAGGATGGAAGGCAATTTTAAATATACCTCCTTCTCCTTTTTCATCTAATGTCACAATCGGACGTAATCCGACTTTTTTCGCCAATTGCCCCGCCCGAACACTCAACCTTCCAGACGCAATCATATTGTCCAGTGTATTGATTTTTACGAGTATTTTCGAATCACTGATCGATTGGTTTGCTCGTTGAATGAGCGCATCTAACGGTTGATTGTCTTTTAATTGTTGGACAGCTTCCCAAACAATTAAACCTTCCGCAACTGAGTTTTGCTTTGTATCAATAATATGAATTTTATTTTTATCTCTATTAAAACTTTCTGCAGCCTTCATAAATACATTGTATGTGCCACTTAACGCACTAGCGACAGTAAATACGATGATGTGATCATAATAGCTCAATAAATACCGGTAATTGTTTTCTATATGCTTAATTGTCGGTTGTGAAGACGTAGGATGTGTCTGTTTTTCACTCGCTAACTCAAACAAGCGCTCATTCGTAACCGTTAATTTATCTAAATAGGCCTCTTCGCCTACTAGAATAGACAAGTTTACGACATGCACTTGTTCATCATCAATGACCTCTTGAGGTAAATCAGCAATAGAGTCTGTAACAATTACGGTTTGATATTTACGGTTGTGTATTCGGTTATATTGTCCAACCATATCATCAACTTTTTGTTCAAGTATCTTACCGTAGCCACTTAATCGTTTAAACATGTCACTCGGCTCATTTGTATGCACATGAACACGCACCTTATGCTTACCATTTACCTGAACAATTGAATCCCCTAAATCATGGAGCAATTCTTTTAGATCGGGTAAATCTGCGTGTTTTTCAATTAACGCTTCCGTACAGTAACGATAATGAAGCGATTCACCATCCTCGTGATCAATTTCCGGAATAACTTCCTCAGATGTAAGCGCATCATCTGTAATCAACTTACCTTTTAGACCATCTAAAAACCCCTTAACAAAATAAGCAAAACCTTTCGCACCCGAATCAACAACAGATGACTGTTTTAGAATCTTCAATTGATCTGTCGTATGATCAACAGCAATATCTACTTGTTTTAATGCACTCTCAATCAGCGCATCAAATGAAGCGATAGTATGAGCTGCTTCATGAAGCGCATCATGAAATGCCCGCATAATTGTTAACATTGTCCCCTCTACGGGCTTTTCTAGCGCTTGATAAGCATAGTCCATACCAGCTTTACTTGCGAGAATAAAAGATTCTTTTGTTACCAAGGTTTGAGCATCTATCGCTTCACTTAGTCCTTGAAAATATTGCGCGAAAATTAAACCTGAATTACCTCGCGCACCAATAATAGCGGAATCTGCGATTGATTCTAATGTTAATTTTGCATCTTCTTTTAATTCAGCATGATATACGATACTTTGCATGGTCGAAAAGAGATTGCTTCCCGTATCCCCATCCGCAACTGGAAATACATTGATTTTGTTTAAAAACATGCGATTATGCATAACTTCCTTTGCACCATTAATTAAGCTCTGATAAAGTGTTTCATGTGTAATAGTTTCCATATGTGCCCCCCGTAACCTCTTGACATAAAAATATTAACAAAACCATTATATATTGTAAAAACATGTTTGTTAAGTATAGTCGCTTTTCCCTATTTCAATCCTACTTAAACCTAACTTTTGAGCATGACTTATGAATGCTTCATGCTACTCGTGGTAAAATACATGAGAAGTTAATATATTAAAGTGAGGGATCATCATGGCGCTTGATGTAATAGGAGATATCCACGGTTGTTACGAAGAATTAAGTGCACTTATCAAGAAGCTAGGTTACAAAAAGATGCACGGGCATTACAAACATAAAGATCAGCGAAAACTTGCATTTGTTGGTGATTTAACAGATCGAGGTCCCGCTTCTCTCAAAGTGATTGAGCTTGTTTACCAACTCGTCATTGTCGATAAAGTAGCAATCTATGTCCCCGGAAACCACTGCAACAAATTGTACCGGTATTTCCTCGGAAATAATGTAGAGATTAAGCACGGACTAGAAACAACCGTTGCTGAATATTTAAAACAAGACCAAGAAGAGCAACAGATCATTAGAAATAAGTTTATGACATTATATGAGGAAGCACCACTTTACTACCATGATCAAACTCTAAATGTCGTCATCAGCCACGCCGGAATTTTAGATAGTATGATTGGCCAAAATAATAGTCATGTAAAAGCTTTTGTACTCTATGGGCCTAAATCAAAAGAGTATCATCCAGACGGTCGTCCCGTTCGTATTGATTGGACACCATATCATAAGGGACACACCCTTGTTATATATGGTCATACCCCTGTGCTTAAACCGTATAAATCGAATAGTACGATAAACATCGACCTCGGCTGTGTTTTTGGTAATAAACTTATGGCTATTCAAATACCTGAACAGACGGAAGTTAGTGTCCCTTCTAAACAGCCTTATCAACCAGAACGATTCACCGATTTTAAAACGTGAAAATAGCCAATGAGATTTAAATCTCGTTGGCTATTTTTCAAGACATTAAATCATTTAGGAAGTATGGTTTTGATCTCAGGCAAATCTTCCGGCCATGGTGCCATGATACGAATAAATTCTTCTGTATACGGATGCTGAAAAGATAAGTGATAGCAATGTAGCGCTTGACGCTTACTATCAACCTTACGACCACCATAGAGGGTATCCCCTAATAAAGGGTGATTTAAATGACTAAAATGCACCCGAATTTGATGCGTGCGTCCCGTTTTTAATACAATATCCACTAAACTCCTATTTGGTTGTTCCTCTATCACGCGATAATGTGTCTCCGCATACTTTCCTTCTTCCGATACACATCTTTCAATAATTGAGCCTGGCTTTCGCGCAATAGGGGCACGAATGATTCCTGACTTATTCTTAAGTATACCTTCAACGAGTGCAAGGTACTTACGTTCTATTTGCATCGTTCGAAAATACCCATGAGCGAGTTGGTGTTTAGCAATCAGTACAAGACCAGACGTATCTTTATCTAGCCTTGTGACAATATGCGCCGTGTAGGGCAACTGATGTTGATCATAATAATGAATCAATCCATGAGCTAATGTTGGTTCACTGTTACCAATCTTAGGCATGACGGCTAATCCTGCAGGTTTACAAACGACCAGTAAAAAGTCATCCTCATAAAGGATATCTAAAGGCATATCGACAGGATAGAGACTTTCTGCTCGACTTTCTTCCGGCAAATAGACATCTAAAACATCACCAGTTTTTAGCGGGTGACGGACATTGACAACCGACTCGTTCACATGGAGTTTTCCACCATGAAATTTAATTTTCTTCAGTGTCTGTCTGGAAATGTTTTTTTCCAACAACAGATAATCACGAACATTGTAACCATCTTTTTCTACTACAAATCGTATCATTTTACTAGCCTACCGTTCATCAGAGATAAATGAATCATGGACACGTTTCCAGAAAGGAAATGGGCGGAAACGCGCAAATTTTATTTTTTCTTTCGCCACATTAAATTCAAGCAGTTCCACATGATCAACTGATTTTGTAATATGATCAATAGTCATGATAAAACTTTGCGCTTCATTCACCGGCCTAAATTGAACCAAGTGGTGACTCGGGAAAATAAGTGGCGAACCGATTGTTCGATACACTCGGTTGTTAATCGATGACATCTCAGTTAATTGCATCGTAGATAGTGAAGGGTGAATGATTGCACCGCCCAATGCTTTATTATAAGCGGTACTACCTGATGGCGTCGACATGCATAAACCATCCCCTCTAAAACGCTCAAATAACTCTCCGTTAATGTCAATATCCATGACGACAGAACCTTCAATCTTTCTTACTGTCGCTTCATTTAACGCTAAATATCGCTCATAACCTTGAATGTGTTTCTTAAATACTTTTACTTCCAACAACGGATATTCTGCGATATCAAAAGTCTCTTTTGATATTTCTATGACCAATTTCTCAATTTCATCAGGCAACCAATCTGCATAAAAACCTAAATGCCCGGTATGCACACCGATAAAAGCGGTCTCTTTTAAACGATGGAAGTACTGGTGTACAGCATGTAAAAATGTGCCATCTCCTCCCACAGTAATAACTAAATCTGGACTTTCTTCATCCATAATAAAATCAAAATCACTCAAAAACTGATCAAGGATGGTTTTGATTGCATTGGACTTAGCATCACCTTTAGATGTCACAACAAAACGTTTCATCTGTGCTCCCCCACTTCCTTTACTTGCGGACGTATTTGATTAAAAATCCACTGCGCCTCTTGAACTTCATCTTTTATTTTTGCCATTTCTTCGTCTAATTGAAAAGCGGCTTCTGCTGCTCTTTTAAGTCTTTTTTGGATATCCGCCGGTATTTGACCTTTATACTTATAGTTGAGTGAATGCTCATTTGTAGCCCAAAAATTCATCGCAAGTGTCCGAATTTGAATTTCTGCAGTGACATATTTCTTCCCGTGAATCGTTTGTACTGGGTACTTTATGATGACATGATAAGAACGGTAGCCACTTTCCTTTTTGTGTTGTATGTAATCTTTCTCTTCAATAATATCAAAGTCGTCCCGTTTTCTTAACAACTCAACAATGGTATAGATATCATCTACAAACTGACAGACCACCCTTACTCCCGCAATATCTTGTAAGACGTCTTCTATTTCATCGTCGTGTAATTTTTTCCGTCTAGCCTTATCTAACATACTTTGTACAGGTTTCACTCTTCCAGTCACTAATTCTATTGGTGAGTGTTTATTTTCAATTTCAAATTGCTTTCTCATCCCTCTTAATTTCACTTTTAGCTCATCCACTACTTGAGTATATGGAACAAGTGTCTGATACCAATTTAATTCTTCTGTCATGCCCATCACCTCTTCTACAGTATCTCTACCCTTATTGTACCATATTCCATATATTCAAGCTGTAAATCTCGACAGATCGAAAAATATTACTTATACTTAAAAAAAAGCACAAAGGGATGACACGATGCAGGAATTAGAAATTGAACGAAAAAATTTACTAACAAAAAAAGAATATGATTTACTCGTTAAGGAGCTTGGATTAGCTGAAGTAACACCTGTAACACAGGTTAATCATTATTTCGAAACGCCTGACTTTCAATTAAAAGCACACGGGGCTGCGCTGCGCATACGTGAAAAAAACAAGACCTTTACCCTTACATTAAAACAACCGCAGGGTGATGCACTCTTAGAAACACATGCAACGCTTACCCACCAAGAAGCTACACATTTAATCGAGAATCAAGGACAATTAAAAAAACCCATCATTGATGCGCTTGAATCGCTGGGCGTTGATCTAACACAACTAACATTTGGTGGCACACTAAAAACACATCGATTAGAAATTAAACAAGATCATGTGCTACTTGTACTAGATGAGAGCCATTACTTAACTTATATTGATTATGAATTAGAAATTGAAGGGCCAACAGTCGCGATTACTGAAGAGCGATTAGAAAATTTACTAAGCCACTTCTCAATTAGTAAAAAGCCGACACCGAATAAAATTGCCCGCTTTTATGCTGCACTAGAAGAAAAAAACGCGCATGCATAATCATATCAGTTGCCTATCTTTCATTGAGACTGATACAATAAGGTTATTAAACCGTTGCGTTTAGTTAGAACACGAGAGGAAAGGAGAATCGATGTGAGCGTAAACCACACTGGGCCTAAGCTTAACCATACTCAACCGAAAGAGGCACAGTATAGCTTCTTTGATCTCTTAAAGAAACCCATTGAAATATATATGTTTACTGACCCACTTTGCCCAGAGGCTTGGTCACTTGATCCGATTATTCGTAAACTACAATTAGAATACGGTCGTTTTTTCACAATTAGACCCATTCTTACCGGTAAGTGGTCTTATATATATCAAGACGATTTACAAACACCAAAAAAATTAAAAGCACAGTGGGAAAAAACAGCCTGTGTAACAGGTATATGTTGTGATGGTGATTTATGGATTGAAAACCCCGTTAGTTACCCAATCAACGTATCAATTGCCATTAAAACCGCTGAATTACAAGGCATAAAAGCAGGTCGACGCTATTTAAGGCATGTACAGGAGAAATTATTTCTCTACAAAATGGATATCTCCACTGATGACGAATTGATTCAGATTGCCCGAGAAGTCCAGCTAGATATCGAAGAATTTAAACGTGATTTACATTCAGATACAGCTAAAAAAGCATTAAGTTGTGACCTGAAGTTAACGAAAGAAATGGATGTTGATCATACACCTTCACTTGTTTTCTTTAACGAAGATGATGAAGATGAAGGGTTAAAACTATCAGGTGCTTACCCTTATGAAATCTATGTCAAAGTCCTTAAACAACTACTAGAACATGATGTTTATCCGATGGAAAAACCGTCGTTACTTGAATTTATTCATTATTTTAAATTTGTAAGTTCTCTTGAAGTCGCTATTATTTTTGATTGGTCTGTTGAGAGGGCATGTAAAGAAATGAAAAAACTTAAACTCCAGCGCATTGTCGAACATGTACCAGTAAAGCACGGTATGTACTGGCGCTATATTGATAATTAAGACGAACGCCCCTGGCATAAAGTGTACTTTATGCCAGGGGCGTTTTTTGTCGATTCATCTTCTTTAGACAGCTGCAAAAGAAAACTTAAATGCCTTATCAACGATGAAAAAATTATAACTGACATCGCAAAGATGCTCGATTAACCTCTAAAATAGCGTATAAAAAAACGCACACTATGTGTGCGTATGATGCCATGACAATCGTCATGGGGGGATGGGAGAAAGTTTTAGATCAAACAAAGGGGTTTTGTTTGTTAAACATCTCACAAACTACTATATCAACCATTACTTCGTTGTGCAAGCGTTTCTGTTACTTGTCACAAAATTGTCATACTTCTCTTCCCTCTTCATATGATAGCATATACGAGGGAAAGGAGGTCAAACAGTCATGGTCTTGATGATTTTGTTATGCCTCTTACTTTTCACCTTGTTTTTTTACTTTATCAGTTTACTACACATCTTCCCCATAATTATTACCCTACCCATTTTCTTTATTCATAGTTTTGTCATCTTTCTATATTTAAGTCACAAAAGAGGGCGTCAATGGTTTCACTAACCATATCCGACTTTTTTATATAATAATTGAAGGCGAAAAAAAACAACATACAGCTAGCAGTACAGTATGCGAATGACAAAGAGTCCAAAGAAGATATTAATTAAGAAGATTAAAAGCATTGAAAAGCTCCGCTGACTTCTCGTCCAAAAAAGGCGAGGGATAGCGGAGCTTTTCTTATCGATTAGTTTGCTAATTATAATGAAGATTTTTCTACCTTTTCTAACAACTGTTCAAAAGCATCCAGTTTTTCCTCAAATACTTCTAATGCCCGTAAAATAGGTGCTTTTTGCGTCATATCAACACCAGCTTGTTTTAACACATCAATCGGTTCGAGAGAACTACCTGCTTTTAAGAAATTTAAATAACGCTTAACAGCCGGTTCTCCTTCTTTTAAGATCTGGTCGGCCAATGTTTGAGCTGCACTATACCCAGTCGCATACTGGTAGACATAATAGTTATAATAAAAGTGAGGGATCCGAGCCCACTCTTTAGCTATGTAGTCATCATAAACGACCTCATCACCAAAGTATTTGCGATTTAATTGATCGTATTCCTTAGACAAACGTTCGGCTGTTAACACTTCGCCTTGTTGGTCCAACGTATGAATTAAATGTTCAAATTCACTAAACATAGTTTGTCTAAAGACCGTGCCTCTAAAGCCTTCTAAAAAGTGATTAAGCAAGTATAATTGCTGTTTTAAATCATCTGTCTCTTGCAACATATACTCATTAAGTAGTGCTTCGTTACAAGTAGAAGCAACTTCCGCAACAAAAATAGAATAATCTCCGTAGCGATAAGGTTGATTTTCTCTCGTATAATAACTATGCAATGAATGGCCAAATTCATGAGCTAACGTGAAAACATTATTTAAATTGTCTTGCCAATTCATTAACACATACGGATTTGTCCCGTAAGCACCAGAAGAATACGCGCCACTTCGCTTTCCTTTATTCTCATAGACATCGACCCAACGATGATTGAAACCTTCTTTTAATCGCGCCACATACTCTTCTCCCATCGGTTGAAGAGCTTGAATAATGAGTTGTTGAGCATCTTTATAGCTGTACGTTGTTTCTACATCAGACACGAGAGGAGTATATAAATCATACATATGCACCTCATCTAACTTCAACACACGTTTACGTAAACGCACATATCGGTGCAATAAATCAAGTCGTTCATTGACTGCCTCAACAAGTTGATCATAAACAGTTTCTGGAATGTGATTGGCATGTAAGGCTCTTTCTCTTGCTGAATTAAAATGTCTTATCTTGGCATAGACATTATCTTTTTTCACTTGGTTACTAAGTGTGGCACTAAATGTATTAATAAACTTGCCGTAAGTCTCATACATCGCTGTATAAGCGTCTTTTCTTACTTGTTGACTCTCAGACTCTAAAAAGTTAATATAGCGCCCATGCGTCAATTCAACCGCTTCACCGTCTTCATTGATTACTTCAGGAAATGTTAAATCTGCATTGTTTAACATACCAAACGTTTGACTAGCACCATTTGTCACTTCGCTCATTGCGGCTAATAATTTTTCCTCTTCTTCTTTTAGCGTGTGCGGACGCTTTTTGTTTATATCATATAATACCTTTCGGTACCCTTCTAACCCTTGATGATTGTCAATAAAGTAAGCTAGCCTAGTTTCTTCAATCGTTAGTATTTCAGGTACAATAAAGCTGGTCTCACTGATTGTTTTTGTTAATAACATTTGCGCTTTTTGATTTAACTCTTGGTAAAGTGCGTTTGTAGTATCTTGGTCATAACGCATGTGCGCATATGTATACAGTTTACCTAGGCGTTCCGATACCTCATCGTCAAACACCAATAACTGGTACAAGTGTTCCGGTGACTCATTAAGCGTTCCCTTAAACTGACTAAATGTCTTGATTTCTTCGGTCAATGCTTGCCGCTCTTTTTCCCACATCTCGTCCGTTGGAAAAATATCTTCTAGACGCCATGTGTCTTGTTCTTGTTGCTGATCTCTTGTTATTAGTTTATGACTCATCGATTTTCACTCCTTTAATTTCTATCTTATTTTACTATTATAACAAACTTGTCTAGAATTATTCGAGCGAGAACGACCGAAACACCAAAAGAAAAAACAGACCAAGAAAAGGTCTGTTTTAATATTAAAGTGTAAATAAATGTTTGATTTCTGTCAAACCATCTTCTTCAAAGATTGGTTTGCCGTATTCTAAAATCATCGCAATCGATTGTTTCGATTTTGTCGCATACTCTTCAATTTTACTATTTAATCCATCTTGTGCCATATCATCTAAATGAACATCATCAAACGTGTAAATCATAAGATATTTATCATTATAGTGATATATAGCATGGTCTATGAATTCAGCCTCTATGTCATGGCTAAGCGAAATAACGTCCTCAAAATCTTTAAAACTTACGAGATATGGCAACGTTTGATACTCTTCTTGATCGTGAGGATCTTGGTTCGATTGTTCTTCCGAACGATCTTGATCAAGTAAACTTTCAATTTTTTCTTGTATCTGATCTTGTGACACAATCTGATCAACTGGCACTTCAAGATTTTGACCATCTTTCGACATCTGCGCTTTAGTCACAGTAATTTCTAAACCCTTTTCAAGGGCTTGAACTTGAATCCATAATGGCCCTTCAATTTCAAAATCTTCCTCAATGTGATCAGCTTCCTCCATCACCTGCCAGAAGAGCTGCTCACTACGTTCTCTGTTATACCAAATTTCTTCACGGTTAAAACCTCGATCTTCGATGTCCATGTACGTAATATAAAATTTAATCGTATTGTCGTTAATTCTTTCTATTTTCATTATCTCTTCTCTCCCTTCTGAAAAGGTGTTGGTAAAAACATGTCTATATATTACCATACCCGAAAAAAAACTAACATAAGCTTGTTGATTTTACTTATTGAATATCTATTCTATCGCATTTTTACTACATTGTCACCCGATACACACAAAAAACAAGACGCACCAACAAAAAGGTAGCGTCTTGTTAAAACCCTTGATTAATTAACCATTTTTTGTGCTTCACGTAATTGGAACGTTCTTACTTTTCGTGGTAAGAATCGTCTAATTTCATCTTCATTATAACCTACTTGAAGACGCTTTTCATCCAATATAATCGGACGACGTAAAATACCAGGATGATCTTTAATGACATCAATAAGATCCTTTAATGGCATTTGATCAATGTCAACATCAAGTTTTTGAAAAACTTTTGAACGCGTAGAAATAATTTCGTCCGTACCATCTTCTGTCATTCGTAATATCGCCTTAATTTCATCTACAGATAAGTTATCCGAGAAAATATTGCGCTCTTGGTAAGGAATATCATGTTCTTCTAACCATGCTTTTGCTTTACGACAAGAGGTACAGCTTGGTGAGATATATAGTGTTACCATCAACCATCACTCCTCAAATTTATATATTGTCAATCATGTACGTTACAACTACCATTAGATTAAAATCATTATAATCTATCCTCTTGTTTCTAGTATACAATAAAATAACAAGGGTTGGATAGGTTTTTTCCTCACTTTACATGAAAATTACACAAAACCATGTATATTAAATGTATACTGGTATATCTATTCCCAACAATGTGAGCTGTTAAACATATTTTTTTATATACTTTCTTAACCTTTTCTTATTATAAAGGTTTTAGTTGAGAATAGCAAGAAAATATCTTGAATTCAAGGTAAAATGTTTTTTCGGCCATTTTTACTTCTTATAGTTAAACACCTTGTCCATCTAACTGAACAAGGTGTTTGTATTATTTTAAATCCTCAAGTATATTCGGTTTTTTCACATCATCATAGGACAAAACCTCATCTGCCTTTTGATAACTTTTTCCATATATTTCAGCATCTTTGTAAGTATGAATATGTTCATACATATGACGCATTTGCTTATAGATACCTTCTTCATCTTGATTGGACGGTGACCAAAAGAGGATTTCAAGTGGTGCATCTTCGTTTGTCGCAAGTGAACGACGATTGTAGCCAATGGAAGAGGCATGTGTAAAGCCTTCACGCTTGTAAAAATGCAGCCGTTTTTTCGTATCTGTGTCTGAATAATCTACAGGTTCTACTTCTAAAATAATCGGTTTTTGTTTCTCTTTTAATTTATTAATTAACCGCCGACCCACACCTTTTCCTCTTGTATGTCCCGCAACATAAAGGTAATCAATAAAAATGAATTCATCGAACTCTGCATACATCATCACGTGATCATCGGACTCATCTTTATAATAAACATCTCCGCGTTCCTTTAATAAAGTCTCCATATGATCTTTTGATTTCATTTCATGTACTGGAAAATAATCATTTAGTTTTTCAAACCAATCCATAAAAACATCCCCTCTCTACTATGCTTTTGTATTATAACAAAAGCTTTCTCATTTAAAAAATACAGTTTCATTTGATATACCCCGATTAAACGTGAAATATTCACAATGGCAGCAAAAAAGCTCCCTTTCACTTAAGAAAGTAGAGCTTTTCTTTGAATTGCTATTAATTACTTAAAATGACGTTTGACTATAACCGTCTAGTTAAGTGGTGTATAGTCAACACCCTCAGTATAAACGTTGCCTGAATTCCATAACAAGAATTCATCAATACCGTTTTCATTTAGCGCACGAATTTGATCTTCTACTTCTTTTTTACCATAAATAAAAGTAGCACCACTATATAACCAAGGGGCTGAGAAGTCCTGAATCCACGGGCGTGATGTCGGCTGATGATCTAACTGCGCTAATACCTCATTTTCTACCTTACTGTATTCAACGGTTAGGCGATAAGGCTCTTTATCTGGTACAGGAATATCAAAATAGTTATTCGTCCAGTGACTCGGATAAATCATCGATGATATGACATCTACGTGTTCAGAAATTCGACTGAAATTTTGACCAATACCTGGTGTTTCTTCCACCGTCGCTGCATAACCGAAAATATCAACAGAGACATCGACACCATAATCGGCTAATTCATCTTTCGCATACTCTACAAAGTTTGTGACAGCTTCCACACGTTTTTTCACATTATCAAGTTCATGGTTTTCATAATCACCTTGTGAGTATGTTAATTGATCATCCCGACGCTCAAACCCTTCAGGGAACCGCACATAATCAAACTGGATTTCCATAAAGCCCATTTCAACCGCATATTTAGCAATAGCCACATTATACTCCCAAACTTCTTTCATGAACGGGTTAACGAATGCTTCTTGACGATTATTTTTCCATACTTGATTGCCATCTTTAAATGATAAGTCTGGTCGCTTTGTTGCTAGTACAGTATCTTTAAACACAACAATCCGTGCAATCGGATAAATCTCATTTTCTTCTAGAACGGCCATCATTTCTTTTGGATCATTTATATAGTTTTTCGCAATATCGTAAAATGGTGAAGACTCATCCGGTTTAAATGTCAGGTTACCGTGGTCATCCTTCACATCAATAACCATCGCATTTAATTCTGTTTCATTAAGTAAGTTAACAAGCGTCTCAAAACGGCTTCCTCCAGCAGAATGACCAGTTAAATAAATCCCCCGAACAGCATCAGGATAGTTAAATGTATAACCAGAATCAAAACGAAAACGTTTTAAACCAGCTTGCTTGATCGATAAATCGAGCTTAATTGAACGCTTTTCACTAAAGCTTACTGCTAATTGTTCCGAGTCTTCTGCAGCCACTGCATGCCCCATAAACGTCAATGATACTAGTGCACTTAACATTAATACGACAAACCATTTTAATTGTTTCATTATGTATTACCCCCGTATTTTTATTGCTTCTACTCTTTATTCTAGCTGATTCATCTATGAAATGAAACCATTCTTTAAAAATGTTGTAAAAAAAAGTCTAAAGTCTTAGAAATTTTATGCTACTAATCAAATAATGCGTCTACCTGATAAGATAGACGCATTGTTTTCTTTCCTTAATAGTATAAAAACCTAACCATTAGTTGTTTAATCTGTTTAATTTTTAGCTTCAATTAACTTTATAATCGACTTCGCTGCTATGACTTTTCCTTCACTAACAACAACATCATCAATGACGAGCCCTGGCGTTTTAAGTACGCCTAACTTTGCTATTTCACCATAATCTTCGACTTTTTCTAATGTTGCGTCGATACTTAATTCTTTCACAGCTTGTTCAGTATTCTCCATAAGTTTTTTACAGTTTTTACACCCTGGACCTAAGATTTTAATGTGCATCATGTCATTCTCCTTTAATTAATTTATTATATGACCCTATCGCTTATTTTATAAAGCGATGAGGTGAACATGTCTAACTACTCCCACAGCTCAAGCCGTGGTCTTCCTTTGACGAAATTGTTTAAAATGTTAAATAGTTAAATAAATAACCGATGATAATAATGCCTACAAACATAATGGTAACAAAAGCAACCATTAACCTTCCCTTCACTACCTTGCTTAGCATAATAAGTGATGGGAGTGATAATGCAACCACCGACATCATAAAACTTATTACCGTTCCAGCCCCTACTCCTTTTTGTATCAACGCTTCAGCAATGGGTAATGTTCCAAAAATATCAGCATAGATTGGCATGCCAATTAATGTCGCAATAACAACTGAAAATGGATTATCTTCGCCTAATAAAGCAGATATATAACTTTCCGGAATCCAGTTATGAATAAGTGCACCGATTAAGACCCCGCCTAACACATATAACCACACGCGTAAAAAGATTTCCTTTACTTGTTGAAGTGAAAAGTCAAACCGATCTTTCACCGTCAACTCTTCTAACGGTTTATCACGTGTCGTTTCATAGCGCATCACATCTTTACCTAAATTAAAGCGATCAATAATAAATCCTCCAACGACTGCAAGGATGAGTCCTACAATAACGTAAATAGTTGAGAATTTTAAACCAAAGAAACTCATCAACATAATAAATGATGCTAAATCCACCATGGGGGATGAGATAAGGAAACTAAACGTCACCCCAACTGGTAATCCGCTCGATGTAAAACCAATAAATATAGGAATACTCGAACAACTACAAAAAGGCGTTAAAGTACCTAGTAGTGCCCCAGTTATATAACCAAAGAAGCCTTTCACATTTCCCATCAGACGTTTTGTGCGTTCTGGTGGAAAGTAACTTTGAATATAAGAAATAATAAATATAACAACTGTAAGTAAAATAAATATTTTAATCGTGTCATAAATGAAGAAGTGTAAGCTTTCTCCGATGCGCGATGACATTTCTAAGCCAAAAATATTTTCAACCAATAATTCGACTAACTGATATAACCAATCCATTTTAAATAAATGGTTATTTATAAATTGAAAAAAACTCATTTCTTTTCATTCTCCTCGCGCATAAGTAATGTTAGCAATACTTGTACTGTATGTGTATCATTTAACTGATAAACGGTGTATTTCCCTATCTTTTCTTTTTTCACGACATCTCCACGCTCTAGAAGTTTAAGATGGTGGCTTAATGTTGAGTTAGCAACACCTAATGCATCCACCATTTCACATAAACACGCGGGCGCTTGTGTTAAAAAACTTATGAGTTTAAGACGCGTTTCGTCGCCAAACGCCTTAAATACTTCTGCGTAAAGTATACGATCACTATCATTTAAGACCTTCGGTAAAAAATTTAAACCGTTCTGGAACGTCGTATCTAACACGTGCTGATTTCTAATGACATGTTGTTCTTTCATTTACTCATCCCCTCTTTCACTTGTAAATATAACATCATGCGGATGATAACGCAACTACTTTTTTAGTTTTATAGTTTTTTAAACTCTTCTTTTTTATCGTCTTAGAGCGAGAAGACACCTTCCTCAAGAGGCTTTAACAGATGTTGAGCAAATAGGTTTGCGGCGGTTGGAAAGTAGAAAAACCTATGCTTAGTTGAACGAGCATGGGTCCCCTTTAGGGTGCCCTTATGGAATCCCCCACCTAACATTCGTGAGAATGTTAGGTGGGGGTAGTTCAATCACAATGATTTTTCTGTTATTTTCTTTTTAGCGTTCTTATGCTATAATTTTCTTATAAAACAGCATCTAAACAATGTCATGATGAAGTTGGGATATTATCATAAGAATCTAGAGCGAGTCTGAATGGTGAAAGCAGATGTTTCGGGATAATATTATGGGAACTTTTGAACATGTATAACGAAAGTTATACCGTATTTCTGGCGTTAACAGAGAAAGTGATCTCATGCATTAGAGGTAACAAGGGTGGTACCGCGGTTTATCCGTCCCTTGGACTGATAGGCATGTTTTTTTATGGGTATTTTTAAAAAGAAGGGTGAAGATATTATGAAAACTATTTTCTCAGGCATTCAACCGAGTGGCACGCTCACACTAGGTAATTACTTAGGGGCAATGAAGCAATTTGTCGAATTACAGGAAGACTATGACTGTTATTTTTGTATTGTCGATCAGCACGCCATCACTGTTCCACAAGACCGCTTAAAATTGCGTGAAAACATTCGTTCACTCGCAGCGCTTTACCTTGCAAGTGGTATTGATCAAAACAAAGCAACACTGTTTATCCAATCAGAAGTTCCGGCACACACACAACTCGGTTGGATTATGCAAACTCAAAGTTATATTGGTGAACTAGAGCGCATGACACAGTTTAAAGATAAATCAGCAGGTAAAGAGGGTGTCTCATCTGCATTGCTCACATACCCACCATTAATGGCTGCAGATATTCTACTTTATAATACCAACCTTGTACCAGTTGGTAATGATCAAAAGCAACACCTAGAACTCACACGCGATTTAGCCGAGCGTTTTAACCGAAAATTTAATGATGTTTTTACCGTACCTGAAGTCAAAATATCAGAAGTCGGTGCGCGAATTATGTCACTTCAAGAACCAACAAAGAAAATGAGTAAATCTGATGAGAACCAAAAGGCAACTGTTTATATGTTAGATGATCCTAAAAAAATCATTAAGAAGATTAAAAGTGCTGTCACCGATTCTGATGGGATCGTACGTTATGATCCGATAGAGAAACCAGGTGTGTCTAACTTATTAACCATTCTCTCAAGCGCAACAAACACACCGATTAAAACATTGGAAGCTGACTATGTCGGTGTTGGTTATGGTCAATTTAAACAAGACGTCGCAGATGCGGTCGTTAACGTATTGGAACCTATTCAACAACGCTATCAAGAGATTATCGATTCTGAAGAACTGGATGTTATTCTTGATAAAGGTCGTGACGCTGCTAGTATCGTTGCAAATAAAACACTAGCAAAAGCAAAAAAAGCCATGGGTCTTGGTCGTGTAGTAAAACGTAAGAAATAATATACACAAAATAAAGACACCTCTTCTTTTATAAATACAGAAGGTGTGTCTTTTTTGTATAGATATGTGCTGAGCTTTGTTGAACGTCTCTTGCAATATTAGTAGTGCATATAGTTTTCTATCGTTTCATCCGTAATTGCTTCAAAATAAAGCTCTTGATAACAAGCGTCAAGGGGCAGCATATTTTTGATTAGTTCATGATGTGCTTTTGTAAAACCACAGGCAATTGTTTTTAAGAATATCTGGTAGCCACGTTCTACCGGACGATTGATAAGTCGATAATAGACGGTCATAAAATAATCAATCGCTTGATATTGTTTGTTTTTCTCTAACTGTTCAAACATCGACATCAATAAATACTTTAATTCACGTTCTTGTCTCGTTAAACCTATAAGTTGCTGATTGGTTAAAGTATACGGGGTATGTTTTGGTTTGACCACTTTTAATTCACCGTCACATATAGGTAGTGTCTCTGAAATTTTTAACACTTGTTGTTCTTTGATTGGCGTAAGTCGCGATTTAAGCAGTGGAAAATCATAACCTAATGTGTCAATGGCGAGAATAGATTGTTTATCCGTTAAGACAGCACAATAATCATAGCGATGATGATGCTTCATGCTCTTTTGATGCATTTTCAGAAAAAACGTTTGAGGTAAACCTGATAACGTGGATTCAATCATTGAAAAAGTCTCTTTTTCTAGACACAGAATCGGTACCGTTTGATAAGTATCAATAAAATCCCTCTTACGCCATTCATAAAATGGGCAAATGGATAACGTTTCTGTTTCCGTTTCGAACCAATTCACTTTAACATGATGAATACAAGACATCGCTTTATTCCTCCCTTTGACAGTTAGTATCGACAACTTGGAGGTTTTTAATCAATGAAGTAATGTTCTAATCGTTTTATACCAATAAATACAAAGCATACACCGACAACAAATAATTGGCAGGATGTTTGTTTAGTGATAAACGACACATACGTCATGAGATTAAATGGTTGTGGCATGACATTTAAATATAAAATAGCCATCACACCCGCTTGAACCATTAGACCAAAGCCTACTAAGAAAAAAAACACCGTCATGACCCCTTTTTTATTTTTGGCGAGAATAGCAACAAATAGAGAAATCCATCAAGCACTGCTCATTTATTTAACCTTATTTTAGTTTATGTTCAGGTTATGACTCTATGCAAAAGAGCGCCACCTGGCAATGATCCGATAAGTTCGTTTCGACTTTACAGATCAGGTGCCATATGGCGCAGTTAGTGATAATTTATATCAATTTAATTTTAATAAATATTTACTGTTGATATTGTTTAAAGACTAAGCACGCATTATGTCCACCAAAACCTAATGAATTACTCAAAGCATACGTAACAGTATGGTCTCGTTTTACGTTCGCAACATAATCAAGGTCACATTCTGGGTCTGGAGTTTCCAAGTTAATCGTTGGTGGGACAACTTGGTCGGTAATTACCTTAATTGACGCTATCGCTTCAACAGCACCTGCGGCACCAAGTAGATGACCCGTCATCGATTTTGTCGACGAGATAAGCAACGCTTTACTATGTTCCTTAAATACACCTTTAATTGCTTCTGTTTCAAACTTATCATTTAATGGTGTGCTTGTACCGTGAGCATTAATATAGTGAATATCTTCTGGTGTAATACCAGCGTCATTTATTGCTTGAAGCATTGCCCGACCAGCCCCTTCACCATGAGGTGCTGGAGCCGTAATGTGATAAGCATCTGCTGTTGCACCGTAACCGACAATTTCAGCATAGATTTTAGCCCCACGTTTTTCGGCATGCTCTAAGGATTCTAACACCAAGATCCCAGCACCCTCGCCAATAACAAAACCATCACGATTTTGGTCAAATGGACGACTGGCTGTCTTTGGATCTGGATTTGAAGATAAAGCTTTTGCACTCGCAAATCCAGCGACTGCCAAGTTAGTAATCGGTGCTTCTGCACCTCCTGTAACCATAACATCACTATCTCCACGTTCAATGACCTTAAACGCATCACCAATCGAGTTCGTGCCCGTTGCACAAGCCGTTACCGTACACGAGTTAATACCTTTCGCCCCTAAATGGATTGAAATTTGGCCTGCCGCCATATCTGGAATAAGCATAGGTACTAAGAAAGGACTAACACGGCGATAGCCTTTATCCATAAATTTATGAAACTGCTCTTCATATGTTGTTAAACCACCAATACCAGAACCTACCCAAACACCAACGCGTTCAGCATTCGTTTCGTCTATCGATAATTGTGCATCCTCTACAGCCATCTTTGCTGCAGCTAATGCATATTGAGTAAACAAATCCATCCGCTTCGCGTCTTTTTTATCCATATATTGTGTTGGATCAAAATCTTTTAATTCAGCACCTACTTTGGAGGGAAAATCATCTGGGTTTACTTTCGTTAGTGGTCCAACACCACTTACACCAGCAAGTAAATTCGACCATAATACTTCAATCGTTGAGCCAATAGGTGTTACAGCACCCATACCAGTTACTACTACACGTTGTTTTGTCATTGATTACTTCACCCTTTACGTAAATAATATATAGTATAAATTATAAGGACTTATCTTTTTCATTACTTAAAAAATGTCAACTTAGGTTAACGCTATTGCCAGGTTTTATTCACCTTTTCCATAAGTCAATAAGACCGCTCCCCAAGTTAATCCGCCACCGAATCCCACTAAGACAACATTATCTCCAGGTGTAATTTTATTATTCTTTACCTCTTCTGACAAAGCAATTGGTATAGAGGCTGCTGAAGTATTGCCATATTTATTGATTGAATAAGCCATTTTTTCTTTCGGTATATCAAGACGCATCCGCGCTGCTTCCATAATGCGGACATTCGCTTGATGCGGCACAAGAAAGTCTACATCATCTTTCGTTAGCCCAGCTTTTAATACGACATTTTCACTTGATTCTGGCATTTGACGTACCGCAAATTTAAAAACTTCACGACCATTCATCCGTATCAGTTCATTCTCTTGATAAAGAGCCGTATCTCCCGTACCATCGGCACCGAGTTCAAATGATTTAATGCCATACCCATCTGCAACAGGTCCCATCACACATGCCCCAGCACCATCACCAAAGAGTACACACGTATTGCGGTCTGTCCAATCAGTTATTTTAGATAACTTCTCTGCACCTACGACAAGTACTTTTTTATATTCCGCATTCTCAATGAATTGTTGCGCTGTAATCATGCCATACATAAACCCGGCACATGCAGCACCAACGTCCATTGCTGCCGCTTTTTTAGCGCCTAGACGATTTTGCAACTGACAAGCCACCGATGGAAACGCCATGTCTCCAGTAATGGTTGCAACTAATATCAACTCAAGCTCATGCCCTTGAATCCCTGCATCAGCAAGTGCACGCACACTTGCTTCATAAGCTAAATCAGATGTCTCCTCATCATCTCCCGCAATGTGTCGTGTTTCAATGCCTGTGCGTGATTGAATCCATTCATCTGATGTATCCACTATTTTTTCTAAATCTAGATTTGTCATGACCCGTTTCGGCACGTAATGCCCTACCCCTAAAATACCTGCTGCCATATTTATTAACTCCTCGCTTGCTTTTATAATCAAATATTAAGACTTGGTACTAATATATAAAAAAATCATCATTAAATCAAGTCTTTTCCTCATATTCTCGCGATTCTTTTTCGTTTATCTAAAGATAATCGACTTGAAACATTTCAATTTCTTAAAAAATTTGCTAGAATGAATGAGTTGTAACTTAATATTAAATAATGAGGTGAGCACATGCGCGTTGTCATTTTAATCGTCTGGTCATTTTTCATATCGGTTCTCCTTGGTTATGTTTTATCCAGCATGGCAGGCGGTTCATTTGAATGGTGGCCCGTCCTTATACTAACAGCTGTATTTACGCTTGTCGGTTTCTTTATTGGAGAAAATTATATCGAAGAGTAATAATTCTCATAATCATAGTGAAAGGCCAAAGCCACATTGGCTTTGGCCTAGTTGATTAAAACAATAAGCCGATGGCTGTCAGAGCAGCTAGCGGTAATAGAAACGGTGTAAATGGATTTTGTTGGTATGGATAATATGGTGGTCTGCCGTAAGGAGGTCTGCCGTAGGGTGGACGACCGTAAGGTGGGCGACCGTAAGGTGGGCGACCGTAAGGTGGGCGGTGTGGTAATGGCCACGGCTGATATTGAGGTGGACGATTGCTTCGGTCCCACATACTTTGGTTTGCCTCATCCGTCAGAATTAATTGTACATACTGATCATCTACTGAGGCAATATACCCTTGTATCCTTTCACCTTCATTCGTCTCAACCCATACATAACGATTAATATATGGATGCAACTCATTTTTAGAATAGTAATGCATATTTCTTCACTCCTTTCCTATAAGCTAGGATATGGTGTAGAAGAAAACATGTGACAAGATATGGAGGAAAAAATATGTCATTTATTACTTTAGTGTTGTTTTATTTGTTTTTTGGTTTTGTCCAAGGTTTTACTGAGCCTATCCCGATTTCATCGAGTGGCCACTTAGTCATTTTTCAAGATTTATTTAATTTGAAGATGGAAAGTTTAACTTTTGAGGTATTAGTTAATTTTGCTTCATTACTTGCGGTGCTTTTAATTTATCGAAACGATATCATCCGTTTAGCTACTAATGGTCTTAGTTTTGTTTTTTCAAAAGCTAAAAAAACACCAGCCATGAAACAAGATTTTATGTTTATTGTTTATTTAATCATTGCGACCATCCCAGCAGGAATTATCGGTATTTTATTTGAAGATCTAATTGCTGAAACATTTGCCGGCGCAAAAATGGTTGGTATCACGCTTATTATTACAGGTATTGCGTTATTTATTATCCGAAACCTTAAAGGGCAAAAATCAGACCGTGAACTTTCTTTAAAAGATGCCATTATTGTAGGACTTAGTCAGTCTGTTGCACTTATACCTGGGATTAGCCGTTCAGGCGCAACGATTGTTGCAGCTATGCTACTTGGGATGAAACAAGAAACTGCCCTGCGTTTTTCGTTCTTATTGTACATACCAGTCTCTCTAGGTACGTTCTTATTGAAAGTATCAGATATCTTCGATGCTGGTTCCAGTGCGCTTGTTATTCCATATACTGTCGCTTTTATTACAGCGCTTATCGCTACGTATTTCTCATTGCGTTGGTTCATGAACATTATGGAACGAGGTAACTTGATTTATTTCTCTATCTATTGTCTTGTTGTTGGAACATTCGCCTTTCTTATTCTTTAATATCTTAAGCATGGACTTGTTGTGAATATGATATAGAGGAGGCACTTCGTATGGGTAACTTACCAATTAAACATCTAAATGCCACTACAGCTAAATACTTTGCCTCACCAGATTATACGTTAGAGCTTTCAAGAGATCAATTCTTATTTAGGCAAGGCGACCCCGCAACGGACCTTTACCTGATTAAAACTGGACAAGTGTTAATTACTAAAACAACAGCAGATGGCAGGGAATTATCGTTACGCTTCTTAGGACCGGGTGACTTGATTGGTGAAGTGCTTGTGATTGATTCAACGATTCAATATCTCGTTGATGCGAAAGTGATCGAAGATGTGACGCTTTTAGTATTCCGGCAAGATGCATTAAAACAAACATTAAAGACAGATGCTGAGGCATTGCTTGACTTATTAAACTATACTCAACTGATGTACCGAAAAGATCAAACGAAGTTTAGAGACCTTGTCCTTCACGGTAAAAAAGGTGCCCTTTATTCGACGTTGATTCGTTTAAGCAACAGTTATGGCAAGCAAACGACTGAAGGTATCATCATTACTAAAAACTTCACAAACCAAGCGCTTGCAAACTTTTGCGCAACCTCTCGTGAGTCGGTTAATCGTTTGTTGAATGATTTAAAAAAACAACATATCATTAGTTATCATGACCAGCACATTATCATCCATGATCTAAATTATTTAAAGGAAGCCATTAATTGTGATCAATGTCCTATTGTGCTTTGCACTATTAATTAACATGCGAAAAAGAGAAGCCGTAAAAGCTTCTCTTTTTTTGTCCACATAGCGCCAAACGAATGTCGCTGATTATGTTTGTTTCAATCAATCCGGAATACCTAAGGCGATTTTTGCGTAACGCGACATCCGGTCTTTACTCCATGGTGGTGACCAGACAATATTAACTTCTGTTTCTTTTACTTCTGGTAAATCCATCAAAGCCCGCTTCACATCAGCTTCAATATGCCCTGCAAGTGGACATCCCATCGCTGTTAACGTCATAGTAACAATGGCTGTACCCTCATCATTTAAATCAACACCATATACGAGACCTAAGTTGACAATATCAATGCCTAACTCAGGGTCAATTACATTCTCTAATGCACCAATTAAATTTTCTTGTAATGCTTCATCCATATTTAACACCCCTCCATCTTTTTTAACATTTAGTTTTAAAAACCTATTCTTAGTATAAACAATTTCAAGAGAAAGTTAAATGATTTTCATTTATTTATCGTTTTGGACGAAAAAGTCGCTTCCATGTAAAAAAAGAATTTTAGGTAAGGGGTAAAATTATTTCTTATTTGGCTTTAAAAAAAGCACAACATGTATCCTTTGCCAAACGACTTACTCTATGCCCTGTGCCAGGTTCTTTAATGAAGTGCACGTGTCCTTGATAGTCTTTGCTCTGTCTTAATTCTTCTGTAAACTGTTCTGTCAAATGGAACGGGACATAGTTATCCACTTCACCGTGCCAAATGAATAAGTCTCGATGATTTAAAGTGGTCAAATCCTGACTTAGATCAAGCGTTTCGATATGTTCTAACAAACGTGCTTCTTCGGCTTCTGTCAATGGAAAGTCATCTTTTTTCATATCAGCCGTGATATAGTGGTAAAAATCTGTCAGCTTAGCTGTACCCATCAACATCGCCGCTTTTTTAATGTATGGATACTTTTTCACAGCAATTGCTGTTATAATCCCTCCCATACTCGTCCCACCTACGTATAAATGATTGGCAGATGGCGCATAGGTATCCAAATACCACTGATAGATTTTCGATAATTTTTGACTTGTCACATCAATGATTTCAAAAAAACGTCGATTTTGTTCTTCTCTTGATAATCGATCTGATTTGCTGTGGCAATAAGCATCAGGTAAAATCACACGAAATCCAGCTTCAACAAGCTGATACGCGAGCGGGAGCTCATCAATACCCTCACCACCTACACCGTGGTAGTAGACAATCGTCTCTTGCGGTTTTTCATGATTAAGTTCTGGTTCACAAATCGTCAACCATTGGTCATCCAATTTTTGCTTTTTAACTTGCATCCCTCTACCTTCTTTCCTCTAAATTAGTATGTAACATACGCTTCATTTGTTTATTTTAACATTTTAAGTGAATTTCTACCACTACTATGCGCGTTAGGAAGTGGGCGAGAACCCACGCAACGTCAGTCAGGGATCGTCGACATGATGTTTACTTTACATCTCGTCATTTTTTCTTTAAACTTATATCTAGAACTGGAGAGTGAAAACATGAAAAAACATTTAATTGCCTTAGACTTAGATGGCACATTATTAACATCGACTCAAACAATTAGTAAGAGAAATAAAGCGGCTATTAAAAAAGTCCGTGAACTTGGTCATACGGTTGTCATCGCAACAGGGCGTCCACACCGGGCAAGTATTGATTATTATCATGAATTAGCACTTGATACACCTATGGTAAATTTCAACGGGGCGCTCCTGCATCACCCAACCAATCCAAAGTGGCAAGCGTTACATTCACCACTCGGTGTACGTACCGCAAGAAAAATTATTCAGACCTGTTATGAATTTGAAGTAAAGAACATTATGGCAGAAGTTAAAGATGACGTCTTTCTAGATCGCTATGATGAAGAGATTTTGACCATTTTGCACACGCAAAAAGAAGAAGATCCTATTACAATCGGCAGTTTAAAAAATACACTTAAACATGACCCCACATCCTTACTCATTCATCCGAAGGATGAACATGTTGAGGCATTACGTCAAAAACTTGATGATGATCATGCTGATGTAATTGAACATCGTAAGTGGGGTGCTCCTTGGAATATGATTGAAATTGTTCGTGAAGGGATGAATAAAGCTGTTGGTTTAAAGCGTATCGCTCACTACTACCACATCGACCAAGCAAATGTCGTGGCATTTGGTGATGAAGATAATGATTTGGAAATGCTTGACTATGCTGGGGTAGGAGTGAAAATGGCAAACGGCAATGCCTGTCTTGATGCCGTTATTAATGAAACAACGGCGACAAATGATGAGGATGGAGTCGCTAAATTTTTAGAAACATATTTTGATTTTACTTAAGGAGGCTTAACATGACCATTCTAGTTGAACCAACGCCAAACCCACAGGCGAAGAAATTCACTTCTCCTAAACAAATGTTTGCTGGTAATAGTAGTTATCCTTTACACAAAGGGGAGACAAGTAATTACGCTATATTAAATGACTTATTAGTCATAGATGGGGTAGATAATGTCTTTGGTTATCAGTATTTTGTCACCATTATTAAAGACACTCACACATCATGGGAAGACCTGACGCCTAAGGTCAAAAATATAATGACACACTACGGCTATGACCAACTATAAACAACAAAGGAACCGCAAACATCTCCGGATGACTTTTGCAGTTCCTTTGTCATTTTGGGTGATAAGACCTCTTTCTCAAAAATACATACGAATTTTAGACGGCGGTCATTTCATATTAATAGTTTAAATTCACAAGGATTCCTAACCGTTTTCCTTCTGTAATCGCATCCGCTCGAGATGTGACATGTAATTTCTGAAAGATTTTCGTTAAATAACGTTCAACTGTTCGTTTACTCACATGAATTTCAGCAGCAATTTCATCATTCGAATGACCCTTTTCTACATATTGAAGCACCTCATGTTCAACATCTGTTAAGGACACTTGTTGCCCACTACCAATCATAACCTTTTGGTCATCTCGTTTTAGTGTATTTAGCCACTCTTGAGGCACAACAGCTAAGTCATGCAGGGCACACATTACCGCATAAATTAATTGATCATTCGAAAAGTTTTTACTGATGAAGCCAACTGCCCCTAATTGAACAAGTTTATTAAAATACGCCGTCGTATCATAACCTGTGTAAATAAGGATTCGTGCATTTGACTGATACTCTCTAATGTTTTGCGTTAAATCAATGCCATTCATTTTAGGCATATGCAGGTCCACAATAAATAAATCATAGTCATGGGACTTCACTCTCTCAAGCGCCTCCGCACCTGATGATACATAATCTACAGTTAAATCTCCTGATTCCTCTAATAAACGTTTCGTTCCTTGTCCGACAATTTTATGATCATCTACAAGTAAAATCTGATAAGGCATCCTATCACTCCTAACTATATGGAATATAAATATGAATGGTGACCCCTTCACCAATTGCTGATTTAAAATCAAAGCTTCCTTTAATACTTTTCACTCGCTCATTTAAAGCAAACAAACCAAGATGGTGGTCATCATCGGTCGCTTGTTGGGTTATATCCACACCAACCCCATCATCAAAATAATCAATAGTAATCCCTTGTTTCTTATTCATAATATCTAGTTTAACTGTACTCGCTTTCGCATGCTTATTTGCATTGGCTAATAACTCTTGTACAGCACGATAAATTAATAGCTTCATAAACCTTGATTGATGAAAAGACGCATCAATGTTTGTTGTTAAATAGAGTTTACTATTACATTGTAATTCGAATTTTTCAATCAGTTCTTTTATTGCTTCTAAAAGCCCCACCTCATCAAGAATCGTAGGATATAAATGTCTCGTTGTTTCACGAATATCATAGATAACATCTTGCAGGCGCTCTTCTATCGCTAAATAATCGCTACTCGTAGCCGCTTTAGATTTCCTCAACGTTTCTAAATCTCGTTTTAACACAATCAAATCTTGTAAAAACGTATCGTGTAAATCTAACGCCAGTTGCTTTCTTTCAATTTCAGACCATTCAAAAAGCAACCGCGACAGCCACTCCATATTCTCATGGTGCTTTGCTTGTTCTAGCTCTTCTAACAAATCTTCAATACGTGTTCTGTTCTCTAACGCTAAGTTAACAAATTGAACAAGTGTAGAGACATAATTCAATTGATCTTGATTCAATAGTTGTTTTGGCTGAAAGAAGAAAACAAATAATTCCCCTTTATAATTATTTATCGGAATCGCATAAAGACCAAAACGTCCAACTAACTTCCCAACATCCAGTCGATAATGTCCATAGTAGTCTAATAATGGTATATAGCGATCTGGAAGGACTAAACTATTTTTATCAGGCATCAGCATCGCTTGATGCTTAAGTATCTTAAAATGTTCTAAAGGGATAACTTCTTTGACTTCTCTTACAAAACTTTGAATAACATCACCTCGCGTATGATGTGTTTGTAAATGCGTACTGAAACGATAGTAACTGGCTTGAAAATCATTGGTTGAAACGAATAACTGCGGTTTAAAATAATGTTCTATTTGTTTTTTCACAAAGAACAACCCTAAAATGACCATTAAAGTATAAGAAAACAAGCTGAACTCTTTTCTAAATTGAAACGAGCTTTCAAACAACATTAGGTGCAGTAACGTTAACACAGCTGATAAAAAAGTCGAGATAATAAAATAGTAAGGTAACTTTTTAATTTGCACTCTTAATAAATACAGCTGATTAGTTAAAATCATATACATTAAGCCTGCTGGTATAAAGAAGACAAAGATATTCACATACTCAAAAGGAATGATGCCTTCACCAATCACGAAATATGGGATAATGTAAAAAAGGATATACGGCACGACGCCAAGACCAATCGCATAAAACAAACCATATAATGTGTCTTTATCCGATTCTCTTGATAGTTGCGTTAAACCATTAACCATCTGAACAAGAATCCAAAAGACACTGATACTAAAAGCCGGTAAAATCAAATCATTGATATCTAATTGGTCATAGACAAAGAATGAGAAAACAATCGTAATTCCGCTAAATAAATAGAGAGATTGCACCATCCACCAGTTAAACCAAACCGCTTGCTTTTGTTTGAAAAACTCGTAAACAAAATGAAAAAAGAGACTTGGTGCAATTAAAAAACTCGTCACGAGTAAAAATTCAGCTAAAATATTCAACTTAATCTCAAGGCTGGATGCATTATACGCGATGCTAATGACAAACATCGTTAATGTAATTAACACCGTACTTAAGTCATGTTCTTTACGCTTAATATTTAAATAAGCAAACAGTAGACTAATAAGAAAATAAAGTGTTGGAAGAATTAAATAAAAGAAATATTGCAAAAATACGTCCGGAACATAACGCACACGATAAGATAAAAGACGATAACCTCTCTCAACTGTCAGTGTTGAAGCGCCTTCAATCTTCATGTTGCGGATAACCGTTGGAAACTTACTTGTTTCTATGTCATCAATAGAAACAATCACATCTCCTTCTAATATACCAACCGCCCTTGCCCATCCTAGTCGATGTAAATCAGAAACAGCATAAGAATTGCTTATTTCCTGTTGTTCAAGTGTAATACCAATAAACGGATCTAAATTATTAAAAAACAAATAGCTATGTATGATGATCGAAATGATTGTAATCTTTATCATCAACTGAGGATATGTAATTAAAACACGCCTTTTCATATAAATTATCGCTCCAATCACAACGCGTAGTTCTTCTATTATAACGCGTATTAAATGTAATGCAGGTAAAAGATTAAAATAATGCAGAAAAAAAGCTCGGACATTAGCGTCACGAGCTTTTACCTTAACATTACCGAATTGTCGAAATATAGCCATTAGGGGAGGTAATGTTTTTCCTATGTAGTGACATAGTGTTTACTTCTTTTATAGTGTAACATAATCTTTTTTAAGAAGAACCGACAACATGTAATAACATTCCGCCACGTGGTGTCGGTTTACCATTTTATCAATTTTTTAACTCTATTTAATCCAATTGTTCTTTTCTGAAGAAGCCAAAAACGCCGGCTGTTTGAACAATATTCGTAAATGCCTCAGGATCTGTTTCATATATAATCCGTTCTAAATCATATAGCTCATAGCGAGTAATAACGACAACAAGCATAGATTTATCCTCTTTTGTATATGCTCCTCTAGCAGGTAAAATGGTGATGCCCCTTACGACTTGTTGGTGAATGGCCGTTGAGAGTTCCTCTGTCTTCTTTGTCACAATCATTGCGGTAACCTTCTCATGGCGTGTATGAATGCCATCGATGACTCTGGTTGCTACATATAAAGCGAGTAGAGTATAAAGCGCATTTTCTGGTTCATTTAAAACACCCGCGAAGAAGATAATAATACCATTGACGATCATCAAGTAAAGGCCGATTGGACGATCTTTCATCCGAGAAAGTATCATAGCTAGTATATCTGAGCCACCCGTAGACGCCCCCCACTTTAGAGTGATGCCAACAGCAAATCCACCAAGTACTCCTCCAAATACCGCGTTCAACATGATATCATCTGAAAAACTGTACACCGGAATAATTTCTAAGAAAAATGTAGACATACCGACTGATAGCATACTGTATAGGGTGAAATGCTTACCAACTTTAAACCATCCCATCAGAAACACAGGAATATTTAAGAGTAACAGCAAGATACCTGTCGAAATAAAATCAATACCAAAAAATTGACTAAAAACTGTTGATAATAATTGAGCGATACCGGTAAAACCACTCGCATAGACGTCTGCACTAATAAAGAAGAAATTCAGTGCAATCGCATTGATAAGTGCCCCAATTATCACAATCACTATACGTTTAACTTCAAATAAAAACACACGATAACCCCCTAAATAAATATCAATATTAAAAAAGACCTATGGTTATTATACGGTACCCCAAGAAGCCTTTTATTACACATTTGTATCATTCATTGAAAAACCTTTGACGAACACCACCCTACACTATAAACTAGATAGTAATAGGATGCAAATCTTTTTTCATTTGTCCTACAAGGAGGGAATTTATATGACAGTTCACATTATCGCAGACTCTGCCAGTGATTTGAACAAAGAAGATTTTTCATCGCTTGGCATTACACGTGTAAGTTTATCCGTCATACTTGACGATCAAACTTATTCAGACGGTGAAAATATCGAACCAATTTATGTTTATGATGAAATGCGTAGTGGGAAATCCCCAAAAACTTCACAAGTTACACCCGATCAATTTGAACGTGTATTTAAAGACTACGCGAAGAACAACGAACCGTGTCTATACTTAGCGTTTTCTTCTGCTTTATCTGGTACTTATCAATCAGCCACCATTGCTCGCCAAGCTGTCCTTGATGAATATCCAGATGCCGATATTCGCGTTGTTGATACACTCTCTGCTTCTTTTGGCTATGGATTAGTCGTTAGAGAAGCAGCCCGACTCGCTAATGAAGGACATACCCTTGATGAAGTGGTTGCGCAAAGTAGCTATTATGCAGAGCATATGGAGCATATTTTCACGGTAGATGATTTAGAATATCTATACCGCGGTGGCCGTGTTTCTAAAACGGCTGCTTTTATGGGTACCTTACTAAAAATTAAACCGATCTTACATGTCTCAGAAGGAAAATTAATCCCATTGGAAAAAATACGTGGTACTAAAAAAGCGTATAAGCGCTTACTTGATATGATGGAAGAACGCAGTGTAGATTTAAAAGACCAGATCATCGGCATTAGCCACAGTGATTGTTTAGAAAATGCTGAAATGCTTGCTGATGAGATAAAATCACGCTTTCACGTTAAAACAGTGGACATTAGAATGATTGGTGCTGCCATTGGATCACACACGGGTCCTGGTACTATCGCCATCTTTTTCCCTAGCAAACCGATTCACTAGCACTTATTTTCATATTTTATTGACCCTAGCCACGGTGCTAGGGTTTTTCTCTATCCTTTACTCCGTTCATTCTAAGGTATTTCTTGCATGTGATGTCCTTATGAGTATAAGTATAAAATGTTTACTCCTATCGTCCATTGAGCGCTCTAAACAGAAAGAATCGGTCTCAGTCGCACCAATCAACTAGGAGATAAGTAATTTATTTCAGCTATCGGTCTCTCACGCCACCGTATGTATGAGTCCTAATAAGGCGTTTCAGCGATGTAAGTATCTTTTCATTTATGAGCGCGCCTGAATTGACTTGCCTAAAAGTACAGTTTTAAACTTTTCATACCCCATATCCACGACGTTTTCTATATCTCGTTCTCACATGTTTCCAGTCTTTTCTATGATACAGACAGGGATACATCGACCTCTTTGTATTCCAAAGTTGTTATTGTTCAGCCCTTCTGAACTTACGTTTCTACTATGACGGCTGCTGACTTCTCTACCTTCCGTTTCATATCACTATAAAGGTTAAGTATAATGATAGCGACCTTCCCAGGTAAGGGTAGTCACTTTCGATTCACGTCACTGCTTTATATACTCGATGGAATTTCGATGAGTATTGGACTTCACTTTGTTACGTAAGTTTATCCATTCCACCGAGCCTTCATATGAAGTTTCTGTTTGTCAGTGCAAGTGTTTGCGTCCAGCTTCCTTTAGATTCTCCCTCACAGAAGACACCTTTACCATTGGCTAACAGTTCCTGCTGCCAAACCTGCAGTCGACTTTCACCACCAAGTTACTACCTATGCCAGACGCACATTAAAAAACCGTGAGGAAGTATCCTCACGGTAAAATGTCTGTATTGTTAGTTTACACGACGTACGTGACCACTAAATGTGTTTGCCCAGTAGCCTGATGTCATATCTGCGATCGCAACACCAGTAGATGATTGTGAACCAATAAATTTACCATTTCCAACATAGATACCAACATGACCATTTGTTTTGTATGTGTTAAAGAATACTAAATCACCTGGTTGTACTTGGCTATAAGAAATCTTTGTTCCTGTACCAGCTAGTCCTGATGTGCTGCTTGGAATATGGATGCCTTCTTGTCTAAATGCCCAAGAAACATAACCTGAACAGTCGAACAATCCACGCGCGATATCTGATTGAGAGCGTCCGCCCCCAAATTTATATGTTGAATTTCCAATATAACGGTATCCAACTGAAATAATATTGCTCCTATTTCCACTTCCTGCACTTACTGTAGGTGCTGGCGTTGATGATGCATTTGATGAAGATTGTGTGTATTGAGATGGGCTAGATAATGCTGTTGCAGCTGCTGCTGCTTCGCGTTCACGCGCACGGATATCCTCAATCATTTGATTAATTTCACTTGCTTCTAACTGCAACTCACTTACAATAGCTTCACTTTTAGTTTTTTGTTCTTCTAATGTATCAATATTATCTTGATGTTGCTCTTTTTGTTCTTTTAACTGTGCTTGCATTAATTCTAATTCTTCCATTGTAGCTTCGAGTGTTGTTAACTTTTCCTCAACCTCTACTTTTTTAGCTTCTACTTCATTTTGTGCTTCGGCAATTTGCTCAAGTAATCTTTGATCAGATTGGGTAATTTTATTAATCATCGTCACACGATCAATAAAATCTAAGAAACTTTCAGCACCGAAAATAACTTCGATGTAGCTTACAGTTCCACCATTTTTCTGTAAAGCAACTGCACGGTCTTTTAAAATATCACGACGTTTTAAAATATCTTCTTCTAAATCGGCAATTTCTTCTTCTAAAGTGGCGACTTCTGCTTTTGTTTGATCAATCGCTTCTGTCGTTTCTGTGATTGTTGCTTCGTTTGCTTCAATTGCTTCATTCGTACGATCAATTTGATCTTCTAAAGCAACCATTTCTTCTTGAAGTGCTTCTAATTCTTCTCTTTTTTCAGCAAGTTCGGTTTGAACCGCTGCACGCTCTTGTCTTAACTCTTCTTCTGTTTGTGCTGAAACGTCTTCATTTAAGAGAGGTGAAGCAGCAAGTAGACTTGATGAAACAATAAGACTTACAAGGATTTTTTTACCAAACACAGACATTCACTCTTTTCTATTAAGTATTTTTGTGATTTATTTATAGCAGAACCTTTATTTGTAATCGTTACCAAGATTCCTTCATTGATTTTTCCTCAGTGACGCTAGTATAACACTTAAAGGTGTCAGGCAAATTTTAATTGTATTACATTTATGTTACAAAGTTCATGAGCTCCCCTAAATTTTCTGACTATTTGACTAGTTTAAAAGTACTTAAGACACGAAAAATCAAAAAAAGAACCATAAGTGCACACATGAGCGCCACACTTATGGTCCTTTTTAATTATACAATGTATGGATTGTCTCTAACCCCTCAACAAGCGTTTTAACTGCGACTTGTCCTGGAGCTGAAGCAACGGATACCGTTCCAAAAGTAACAACCGAGCCAGACCACTCACCCACTAGTCGACTAAGCGCACCAGTTTTGCCCATGGACATTGTAATGATTGGACAATCCAACTGCGCATTTGCTTCAATAGATATTTGTAATAAACGTAAGACATCTTGTTTTGAATGAGGCATCACCGCAAGTTTTACAATATCTGCGCCTTCAATATGTAACTCTTGTAATATCTCTTTACCATCAGCTAATGTCGGTGTATTGCTAAAGTCATGATAGGAATGAATCACTTTGATTCCTTTTGATTTTGCTCTTACCATGAGATTCTTTTTATTAGGTATGTTTCTTTTGTATTCCAGATCAATTAAATCAATCACACCTGAATCAATCGCACGTTTATAGCTTTTTTCGTAGTCAATTGACTCATATGGCCATTGACCTCCCTCTTCCTTCGTGCGGATCGTGTAAATAACAGGCCTATCCTCTTTTACTAACAAATCAAATACAAGGCTTTGATCATCTTTATAGTAATCTGCTCGCCATTCAATTAAGTCAATACCACCACACTGTGTGTCATTCCATGCGCTGACAAAGTCTTTAAATGTTTCAGCAACGATCGCCACACACACTTTGGGTTGGCTTAACTTTTCAAGCTTTAATCCTTTAATTTCCACTTTAGACGCCTCCCAGCTAATATCGTCTATTAAAAGTTCACTTATCTGCACTGATAGTTCCCACAGCTAAAGCAGTGGGCTTGTTTCGACGGAATTCTGTGACTGTATCATCTGTTTTTGTTTTGATTATTCAGATTTTTAATTATAACATAACTAACTGTAGCATGAACAAAAAAAGCGCTTAATCGACGTCGATTAGCCACTTTTTTTGTCTTATTTTCATGATTTTCTATTTATCGAGTAACCAATGATAAATGATACCTTGTAATTCACCAGTTACTTCTACTTTATCTTCTGTTGGTTCTAGATACATACGCGTTGTCATAACGTATGCACCATCATTTACAAATACTTCTAGTGATGACCGATCAAGAAATAGTTGGAGTTCTGAGAGTTTTTCTAACTTAATTTGACGCTGACCTCTCCCGTGACCTGATGCTCCAAGTGCTAATGTAAGCAGTTGTGTTGTCGTGTCATAACTCAGTGACACGTCTTTACGTATGCTGATTTCCAGTTGCGTAACTGTATCAAACGTGCAGTGCAGTTCCGCTACTTTACCGGTGAAGTACTCATAAGCACCCTCTGTTATATTTACTACCCGCTGCTCTTCATTTTGCCTTAGCTGCTGATAATTAGGATGTGGTCGTTGGATTAAGTTTTGATTCTCTACAGTCAACACACGTGGCAACGTCATCGCATGTTGCCAACCATGGTCTACTGGATTTTGATATTCTGCATCAGGCAACCCCATCCAAGCCCACATTACACGACGACCACTCTCATCTTCAAAGGTCTGTGGCGCATAAAAATCAAAACCACGGTCAAGTTCTATAAAGTCTGATTTGGGATCAAATGTGACATTCTCCCAATCAACATCTCCAATATAATAGCCTGATTGGTAGACGTTTTGGTATTGAAGACCATCCTCGGCAAGCCCTTGAGGTGAGAGAATCAGCACTTCCTGATCATTTAATGAGAAGAAATCCGGACATTCCCACATATATCCCATACCTTCTAGTGGCCCTAAAAATGAACCGTGATACGTCCAGTCGGTTAAATTATCAGAACGGTACATCACAACAAGTCCTTGACTCTTTAAATCTCTAGCGCCCAGTACCATGAAATATTGATCATCGACTTTTCTAACTTTTGGATCTCTTATATGATTACTTAAAAAAGATGGATAAGCGTTTGAATCCATAACAACACGCTTCTTCTCAATGGTCATGCCTCCGTCATAGCTCACGGCGTGCACTGTATTTTGTTCACGACCAGATGTGATATAATCATGTTCCCCTAAATGCTTAACATTTCCCGTGTAGAAATAATGAATCTCTTCTCCTTCAACAAAGGCGCTTCCAGAATATACACCATGTAAGTCATATGGTTGATCTGGTAAGAGTGCTAAACCTTCATCTTTAAAATGAACCAAATCCGTTGATGTATAATGCCCCCAGTATTTTAATCCGCCTAATGCATCATACGGTGAGTATTGATAATATAAGTGATACACACCATCAACTTGACAAGCACCGTTAGGATCATTTAACCAACCTGTAGGTGGCATCACGTGAAAAGCTAAAGCATATGGATCTGTATCATCATGTTGTAAAGACGTCATCATGTCTTCATAGCGTTTTTTCATTTCGTCATGTAAAGGATTCACTTTACTCATCCCCCTTTAATTATTTTCTATATACTTTGTGTCATTTCCCCTATTTCGTAACCAATGACGTCACGCATTATTGTCCATCTTATCAATAAAGACATGTGTGTCGTCAATCGATGGCAACGACTCCACCGCACCATGTTTTGTTGTCGTTAGTGCTGCAAAGGCATTACTAAAGGTAAGCATTTTTCTATAATCTTCTTCAGTTAACACGTCTTGCCTCTCTCTTTTCGTAAGTTGATGTATAAATGAGCCAATAAAAGCATCTCCAGCACCTGTTGTATCTATTGCCTCAACCTTAAACCCACCATGTGAAACAGTGAAGTCTTTTGTTAAAAGCATAGCACCTTTTTTACCTTTAGTATAGATAACCCGATTGACTCTCCCTTGAAATAATGATTGAAGTGCCGCTTCTTCGTCTTCTATTCCTGTAATAAATGTAAGTTCCTCATCCGATACTTTCACAATATCTGCAAGGGGAATAAAGGATTGTATAGTGTCTCGACACGAGGCTTCATCAGGCCAGAGCGGTAGACGAACATTCGGATCAAAACTAATAACAGCCCCATGTCTAACGGCATCCTCAATAACTTGCTTATGTGCATATTTCACTGGTGCTTCAATCAAATCTACCGAACAAAAATGTAATATATCACCCGATTCAAACGGAATGTCTGCCACTTCGTCTTTTGAAAGTAACATATCCGCACTCGGCTTCCGATAAAATGAAAAATCACGTTGACCATCTTTTTTTAATGAAACGAACGCTAGTCCTGTATTGGCTTCAGCGGTTTTAAACACATAGCGTGTATCGACGCCATAAGTTTCTAATTGTTCAGTAATGTGATCTCCAAAAGCATCTCGACCTAATTTAGAAATAAAATGACTCTTTCCACCCAATTTACTTACTGTCATTGCAACATTTGCCGGCGCACCACCCATGACACGCCTAAAGCTAGGTACGTCTTTTAAATCCGAATCTGTCACACTCGGAATAAAATCAATTAACGCTTCACCTATACTATATACTTTTTTCATCTAAGCCACATCCTTACATATCATGTATTTAAAGTTATTTATGCCGATTAAACAATGATTATTCTAAGCTCAAAACCACTGCATTATGCTAATTTATACCCGTATCAGTGCTTTCTTACACATCCTCACATGCAACATAAAACTCAGAAGAAGGGTACAGGGCAAAGGCCCTATACCCTTCTTCAAGCTATGCGATTAGTTAATCTCATTTCTAATACTTTGTGATTGAATCCTTACAAGGATAAACCCTACGGCAAACGCAACAGCAATGACAATGAGGTATTGCGCAAATACCCAGAAACTACTTGTATAAAGTAACAGACCTGGAATAAATGTAATTCCCATACCTGTACCTGCAAGTCCTAGAATGGAAGTCATTAGACCACCCGCTGCCCCGCCAATCATACCAGAAATAAATACTCTGAAATGTCTTAAGTTAACACCGAATAAAAGTGGTTCTGTTATACCAAATAACGTTGATGCTGTAGAAGATAAGGCATTACTTCTTTTAACCTTATTTTTCATAAGTAATGCTGTAGCAATTGCTGCACCAAATTGACCAGCCATACTTGCCGTAATTAATGTATTTATAACGTTTTGCCCTGTATCATTTAGTAAGCTAATTTCAATGATTGATAATGAGTGATGCAATCCAGTAATAACGAGCAACTGTTGGAAAGCAGCAAATATGACGTAACCAATACCAAGTGGTGCTTCAATTAAAAAGATAATTGATTCAATGACACCACGCTCAACAACTTGAAGAATAGGACCTAAAATAAAGAGCATGACAGTAATTGTTACTGTTAAACTTACAAAAGGTGTCACAACTAAATCCATCATCTCTGGAACAACTTTACGTAAGACTTTTTCTAATTTAGAAATCATATAACCTGCGATAATTGCGGGAATAATTGAACCTTGATAACCTACTAAACCTATACCGAAAACTGTCATCGGATCAGCATCGCCACCAGCTACTGCCCAAGCATTAGGAAGTTGAGGCGCTACCATCATTAAACCAACAACAATACCGATAATAGGGTTACCACCGAATTTACGGGTCGCACTATATGCAATAAGTACAGGTAGGAAGGCAAAAGCTGTATCTGTTAACATACCAAAAAGTGCTAAACCGGAATCACCGAACTCTACTCCTAGTTCTAACAATAATCCACGAATCCCCATAAGTAAACCCGTTGTAACTAACGCCGGAATAAGAGGCACTAGAATATCAGCTAACGTTCTAATCACGCGTTGAGCAGGGCTTAAATTTTTATATACATCTTCTTTAAAATCACCACTTGATTGCTCTGAATCTCCCATCACTTTCTTCAAGTCATCATAGACAGCGTTTACTTTACCTGTCCCAAAAATAAATTGATGTTGACCTGTGTTAAAGAAGTAACCTTTTGATTCTGGTATTTCTTCAGCCATTTCTTTTTGCACCTTGCTATCATCTTTTAATATAATACGTAGACGCGTCGCACAGTGCTCATAATTTTTAATGTTATCTTTACCACCAACAACTTCAAATAACTTATCAAGCGTTTGTTGATACTTCATCTCGTTCGCCTCCTAATTTTGTATAAAAATATATGATGACATACTGGGTATTCCCTGGTATGGTTCATCCTAATCCTACTTTTTTCAAAAAACTGAAATCGATTTCACCTTTCGTTAAAAAGAACAGCATGTTCTTTTTAACCACGTACTACCGGATGTTTTTTACCGAAGCACGTTTCTTTAATTCAAATGTCGTCATTAAGCACTCGCCTTTTGTACGTACACGATGTATTAAATCAAACACGACTTCTGCGGCCATCTTCCCACTCGTTTTGAATGTATAGTGGACAGTCGTAAGCGGTGGATTTAAGTATTCAGCTAGTTTTATGTCACCTATACCAACAACAGAGACGTCTTCAGGTACGCGGTAACCTTTATCAAGTAATGCGTGTGTCGCACCAATAGCTAAGTGATCCGTAACGGCATACACTGCTGTTGGTATTTTCTTTTCTAGCACTTTATTCATCATTTGATACCCTGTATCAATATCAAAGTCACCAATCGCCATGAGTTCTTCATCAACTTCAAGCCCATGATCTTTTATACAATCCAAATACCCATTTTTTCTAATTACACCAACCGCTTTATCTTTTTCACTGACACCGATAAATGCGATAGCTTTATGACCTTGACTTATTAAATAGGCTGTCATCTGATAACTAGCTTCATAGTCGTTATGAATAATCGATGTATACCCAAAAACTTCCTGACCTAAAATAACAATTGGCACTGTGAGTTTGTCCATCACTTCCAAATGTCGGTCGGTTATCTCTGTCCCCATCATGACGATGCCGTCCACTGATTTATTAGAAAGAAACTTAAGGTAGTTAATTTCCTCTTCAATATCTAAGTCGGTATTCGCAATAAGTACTTGATAACCATGTGCTTTGGCTACTTCTGTTACACCTGAAACAACACGACTAGCAGTCTCTGTGCTTATTTTAGGCACAATTACACCTAGCATATGAGATTTTTGATTTTTTAATGATTTAGCAATGGAATTCGGCTGATAATCTACCTCTTTAATGACTTTCAGTACCGCTTCTCGTTTCTCATCTTTTACATAGCCATTGTTATTCATTACACGTGATACTGTCGCTGGAGACACCCCTGCTAACTTTGCGATATCTTTAATTCGCATCTGTTTCACCTCTCAAGTTGTCGATTGGTGAAATAACTGAAATCGATTTCACATTCATATTATATCAAATCAATTCTCAGTGTCAATAGGTTTCAACAAAATAATGTATCCGTTTTCATTATTTTTATCGCATTAAGGCGAGAAGACACCTTCCTCAAACATTCGTTAGAATGTTTTGTGGGGGTAGTTCAATTTTAGATTACTTATGATCATACCTCAGAAAAAATAATGCACGATGCATGAGCAAGCCTTCTTGAGTGATCGTTCATTTCTAAGCACACATCGACGAGATCTGACTTAATCCTCCTTACGCGCATGTAGCTCTCGTTACTTTTCCAACATACTCATCCAACGTCAACACCCTCATGACTGAAGTCACGAGGGTCCTCGACTACTACCTAAAGCTATATTCATCAAAAAAAACTATCTTTTTTATCATACGAACAAATCTCGAATGGGATATATGGATTTAAAATTTAAGCAGAGAAACTCTCTCCTTAATTCAATGGCAAAATAAACTTGACCATACCCTTTTAATCACTGATTCATAACATAGAGCCTTTATCCTCATTACTGACATCAACAATTTCATAAATGTGATAATATTCTTTTGATTGTTGTTCCCAATCAAAGTTCGCCAAAAAGGCTTGTTTAACAAACTTTTCAAATCGCTTCGGCTCTTCATCATATATCCGTTTCGCTCGTTTGATTTGTTCGAACATCCGGTGCGCATTGTATTCATTAAAGATAAACCCGTTACCCTCATCTGATCCGTCTTCAATATGGGTAATCGTATCATTTAATCCACCTGTTCGATTCACAACAGGTAATGTACCATATTTAAGGGCAATAATTTGACTTAACCCACACGGTTCCACCCTTGATGGCATTAAGAATAAGTCACTAGCGGCATAGATTCTTGACGCAAGCGCATTACTGAATGCTAAGTGAATAGAGGTTTGATCTGGGTAGCGCGACTGCACATATTTAAAGAACTCCTCGTAATGATAATCTCCTGTACCTAATACAACGAGTTGAATATCAAGCGCCATTAACTCCTCAATCATGCGTTGAACGAGGTCAATTCCTTTTAATTCAACAAGACGTGAAACCATACCGATTGTTAATTTACTTGGATCTAGACCTTGCTCTTTCAGAAAAGCAGCCTTATTTTTCTTTTTACCCTCTATGTCGTTATAAGGAAAAGCTAACGCTTTATCTATCATTGGATCAAAGACATCATAATCGACACCATTTAAAATACCTGTCATTTTCCACTTCACGTCACGAATAACACCATCAAGCCCTTCACCAAAGTAAGCATGCTCTAATTCTTTCGCATACGTTGGTGAAACTGTAGTCACGTAATCTGAGTAGTAAATACCTGCTTTCATAATGTTGATCGCACCATTAAACTCTAATTCTGACGTGATGTCTGCTGGGTATAGACCAAGGATTTCATATAAGGTTTCTACTCCGTAAATCCCTTGATATTTGATATTATGAATTGTCAGTACTGTTTTCACTTGGTGGGCACAACCTGGGTAGCCTTGCTTTTTCAACAGCATTGGGATCGCAGCCGTTTGCCAATCATTACAATGAATAATGTTCGGGCAAAAATCATATTTCGGAATAAACGAAAGAATCGCCTTGGAGAAGAATAAGAAGCGTTCTGCTTCATCAAAATAACCATACAACCCTGGTCGACCAAAATAATAATCGTTTTTAATAAAATACCAAAAAACATTGTCGTGTTTTAAGTAATATAATTCACACTGTTGATGACGCCAGTTTAATTGAACAGTAAAATCGCCAATTTTCTTCATTTTTCGCTTATATTCGTCAGGAATATCTTGATAAAGTGGCATAACCGCTCGAATATCCACATTGTTTTTCCGTAAAGTTTTTGGTAAGGACCCAGCCACATCACCTAATCCACCACTTTTCGCGAAAGGAAAAGCTTCAGATGTTGCATATAATATTTTCAATGTTTTCCCTCCTATTACGCGCGTTTTTGAATTAAGATCGGCTCTTTTGTCGTACTTGTAATAAATTCGCCCCTCTTAACAACAGCATTTTTATCTAAAATGGCATTGACAACAACTGCCTCCGGTTCTACGACAGCACCTTGCATAATGACGCTGTTTTTAATTTTTGCCCCTTCATGAATCGTCGCATTTCGAAATACAATACTATCCTCTACTGTACCATTCACAATCGCACCGCTTGCGACTAAGGCTTTTCTAACGTGGGCATGCTTGCCATACACTGTTGGGTGATTATCTTTGGCTTTTGTATAGACTTTTCGCGTTTGCTTAAACAGTTCTTGATTTACTTCACACTTTAGTAAGTCCATTGAGCATTCGAAATAGGCTTGAATAGAATTAATGATCTTCACATAACCCGGAACATTATAAGCTCTTACACGACAGTCACCCAAACACTGATCGACCAGTTCAACAAAATCTACAAGCCCTCGTTTTTCAGCTTCGTCTAGGATATCCATAAACAATTGGCGATTGATTATGAGTGAATCAATAAATAATTCACCTTTTTTATTTTTCTCATTACCATAGATAATTTCTTTAACATCTTGATTTTCAATCACAAGACGCACTTCTTTGTTTTGAATCTCTCCATCATAATCTTTTTTATATAGTAAGGTAATATCAGCTTTATCAGCTTCGTGTTTAGCTAAAATATCTTTTAAATCAATGTTACTCACAACATTGGTTCCGCTTAATACGATATATTCAACATCGTCTGATAGCTTATTAAAGAATTCACGGTTATCAACGAAATCTTGGATGGAAATTCGACTTACTTGCCCAATTTTCGCTGAACGGTCACCTTGTAGAATGAGTAAGTCATTACTTTTTCTACTCAAATTCCAGTCTTGGCCCTGTTTTAAGTGATCCACAACGGATCGATAATTATATGACCCTATGACACCCACATATAAATCTTGTGCCATATTCACTAAGTTAGAGAGTGGAAAATCAATGAGGCGATATTTACCTCCAATCGGAATCGTATGAATACTTCGATGCCTTACAAGTGCGTCTAAATCGAGTTGATTGGAACTATTGATGATAACACCTGCTATTTTTTTCATGATTGACCCCCTCCAACGTGTAAGGTTATTTTTCCATCTTTTGTTCCGACAGATTCATTTGAAAGTACCGTCACATCATCGGCCACAATGGCACGTCGAATAATGGCCCCACTTTTAACAGTGACATTACCAAAAATAATAGCATCCTCTATAACAGCACCTTCTTCAACAACGACGTCATGAGCAAGAACAGAACGAGATACACGCCCATTAATATAACATCCATCAGCTATTAAACTATTATATATACTTGATTTTTCACCTACAAAGTGCGGGTCACGGTTCTCATTATTTGAAAAGACCCGGAGCCGCTCGCTTGTCAAATCTAAGTCATCTCTCGTATCAAGTAAATCCATGTTGGCTTGATAATAACTTTCAACAGTACCAACATCCCGCCAGTAACCGTCAAATGTATAGGCGTATAGTTTCTTGCCTTCTTCTAATAATGTTGGAATCACGTCATGACCAAAATCTTTCGTAGACTCAGGATTCTGATGATCTTTTTCTAAGGCTTCTTTTAACACAGACCATTTAAAGACATAAATACCCATAGAGGCTAAGTTGCTTTTTGCCTCTTTCGGTTTTTCTTGAAACTCAGTAATTTTAAAGTCAGCATCTGTGTTCATAATACCAAACCGGAATGTTTCTTCCCACGGGACACGACGAACACAGATCATTAAATCAGCATCTTTTTCGCGTGCTTCTTGGATCATAGGACGATAATTCATTTGATAAATATGGTCTCCTGAAAGAATGACGACATATTCTGGATCATACATATCAATGAATTCAAAATTTTGATAAACCGCATCTGCAGTCCCTCGATACCAATCAGAATATGGCGGAAGTATATACGCACCTTGATTCACTTTATCAAGCGCCCAAGCATTGCCGTTACTAATATAACGATTCAATAGAAGCGGTCGATATTGCGTCATAACCCCGACAGTATAAATCTCTGAGTGGAAACAATTACTTAAACTAAAGTCAATAATACGGTATTTACCACCAAACATCACACCTGGTTTAGCATTATGTTGTGTTAAATCTTCTAGTCTTGTTCCCTGTCCTCCAGCGAGTAACATCGCAATTGCATCTGTTTTTTTCATCTGAATTCCTCCCCCGTTATTGAATAAATCTATTTAACTTACTCACCTTCAACACTCGGTCGATAGTGAGCAAATAACACACATACACTTCTTGCTTTTACTTCCAAATGGGTTGATTCTAATACTTCTAGATGTTCTTCCATTACAACAGCCTGATCCGTTATTTTTGCGGTATCGATATGGCATTGCCAGTGATAATCTTTCGGTAAGACAGGCAACTCTAATATATGATCTTCCCAGTGGCTATTAAAGGCAATATAACAATAATCGTCAAGATTATCTTCGGCAGTACGCCCACTAAACATCACCGCAATGACCCGCTCTGACGCCTGGTCTGACAAATACCACGGATTGACACCGTGCTTTGAATATTGTGGATAGCCACTTCTAGGTGGGTTTGTTTGTGAACGCAGAATAGGATGTGCTTTTCTTATTTTGATTAATTTCTGAACAAATGAGACCATGTCGTGATTTTTTTCTAAGTATGTCCAATCTACCCAAGAGATGTCATTATCTTGGCAGTAGGCGTTATTATTTCCTCGTTGCGTTCGTAAAAACTCATCCCCTTGCGATAACATCGGCGTTCCCCTACTCATAAGCAGCAGGGTAAAAGCATTGCGAATCATTTGGTGGCGAAGGTTTAAAACATCAAGATTATCAGTCTCTCCTTCAATGCCGCAATTCCATGAAAGGTTATGGTTATCACCATCTGTGTTATCCCAGCCATTAGCTTCGTTATGCTTTTCGTTATAACTGAATAAATCATAGAGTGTAAACCCATCATGACACGTAATAAAATTAACACTCGGTGAGTTTTCCCTTCGTCTTGGAGAGTATATATCGACAGAACCCGCAATTCGGTCACAAACCGTATGAGCAATTTCCGCATCTCCTTTTAAGAAGCTTCTGATATCATCACGATACTTACCATTCCATTCAGACCAGCGATTCCAATCAGGAAAAGTCCCGACCTGATAGAGCCCCCCCGCATCCCAAGCCTCAGCAATTAATTTCACATTAGCTAATATTGGATCAAATGCTAAGTTTTGTAGAAGTGGCGGATTGTTCATTGGTGAACCATCTTCATTTCTCCCTAAGATGGAAGCTAAATCAAAACGGAAACCGTCGACGCGGTACTCAATCACCCAGTGTCTGAGGCAATCAATAATCATTCGCCTAACAATTGGGTGATTACAATTTAGTGTGTTACCACAACCACTAAAATTGAAATAATGACCATCGGGAGTCAACATATAATAGACACTGTTATCGAATCCTTTTAGATTAATGCTAGGGCCTTGTTCATTTCCTTCAGCTGTATGATTGAATACGACATCTAAAATCACTTCAATCCCATTATCGTGCATTTTTTTTACAAGTTTTTTTAATTCTGTGCCTTCGTGATTATATTCATGACTGGAGTTATAGGCTGTATTAGGTGAGAAAAATGAAACGGGATTATAGCCCCAATAGTCATAGAGTTTTTTCCCATCATGATGACGCATGCCACTCATTTCATCAAATTCAAATATCGGCATCAGTTCTACGGCATTAATACCGAGTGATTTAAGATAAGGAATTTTTTCAGCCAAACCGTTAAAAGTCCCTGGATATTCTACACCTGCGCTTTTATCTTTGGTAAATCCACGCACATGAAGTTCGTAAATGATGAGATCTTCCATTGGAATCATCGGTGCTCGAGACTTTTTCCAATCAAAATCACTCGCAACAACGCGGGCACGGTAGCTCATTCCGTAAGGGGGTTTTTTCCCCCAGTCACTTTGACCGCTCACAGCTTTCGCATAAGGGTCCAGTAACACATTGGTGTCATCAAAAATATGACCTTTTCTAGGGTTGTAAGGCCCGTCAACGTAGTAGGCATATTCAATCTCCTCGATATCTAAACCAAAAACAATCATCGAGTACACATTACCCACCCGATACGACTCTGGAAAAGGCAAAATAACAAAAGGTTCTTCCGCACGACGTTTGTATAAGGCAAGTTTAAAACTGGTCGCATGTTTGGAGTGAACAGTAAAACTCACACCACCTGGAATAACAGTGGCACCATATTCATCGAAAAATCCTGGTCGCACTTTATAGCCATTCACTTCATCAATTGGCCCTAACCTTTTCATATATTGTTCTAGAAAAAGGGAGTAGGGTTCCATTAATTTCATCTTCTTCTTTGTCATCGTGTTGTGCCCCTTCAAATTCGACATATGATTAAGCATGTGTCTATTGCTTTTTTCGTAACGCCTTTTTCTTTTTAATTACTAGACCTTCTAATCCTTCTAAATTGATTGGAAGTGAATAATCTTGTCCATGCATCTTCACCGGCTCTGCTTTAATATAGCTATAACGCTTGATTCGATAAGGTGCATGTTTTGTTGTAAACATTATTCGGTATTCTCCCGGTTCTTCAACACCTACACGAAAATCATTGTATGTGACAGGTGTGAAATTAAGAACCACCGTCAATGCATCATCGGATGATTTTCTCGCATAAACATAAATGCTTTGATCGCGATTATCGGCATCAATCCACTTAAACCCAGATGGGTCATGATCTTTTTGATATAAACTTTTTTCCTGTATATATAGACGATTTAACAAACTGTTAAATTGACGGTGCTCTTCATGTTTTTCATAATCTAGTAAGAACCACTCAACAGGCTCGTAATAACGCCATTCGATAAACTGAGCAAACTCATTGCCCATAAAATTAAGCTTTTTACCTGGATGTGTCATTTGATATAACATCAGTAATTTTAATGTTTTAAACTTATCTTCATATTCACCTGACGGTTTATCTATGAGGGCTTTTTTTCCATGTACAACTTCATCATGCGAAAAAGGTAAAATGAAATTCTCACTGTATCCATAATGCATTGAAAAAGTGATTTTATCGTGACTGCCTTTTCTAAAGAGAGGATCTAATTCAATATAGTCAAGCGTATCGTTCATCCATCCCATCTTCCATTTATAATTGAAGCCAAGGCCCCCAGACTCGATTGGGTGTGTAACCATTGGCCAACTCGATGATTCTTCTGCGGCCATAATCGCAAACGGGTAACGCTTAAATATTTCTAAATTTAATTCTTTAAGAAATTGAATGCCCCATAAATCCTCATCTCCACCCTGTTCATTTTTATATGGACTATGATCAAGGCCAAAATTTAAATGCAAAATAGATGTGACACCATCTACTCTTATACCATCTATATGAAATTTCTCGAATAAGAAACAAGCATTAGAAATAAGGAAATTACGCACTTCACTTTTATAGAAATTAAATTTCTTTGTCCCCCACTGTGGATGGTCAATGTCTCCATATAATTCTGTTCCATCAAAAAACATCAACCCGTGTTCATCACGGCAAAAGTGACCAGGTACCCAGTCAAAAATCACGCCAATACCTGCTTTATGACAAGCATCAATTAAATACATCAAGTCACTTGGGTTCCCGTAACGACTTGTCATACTATAATAACCTGTCACTTGGTACCCCCACGAACCATCAAAGGGATGTTCATGCAGTGGGAGCACTTCAATGTAGTTATAGTGCATCTCTTTTAAATATGGGATCAACTGATCCGCGATTTCACGGTAGTTATAAAAACTTGCGGGATCAACAGACTTGAACGCTTCATTATCAAATTTCCCTACCTCTTTCATTCGCCAAGAACCTAAATGCAATTCATAGATATTGATTGGTTCTTCGTAGGGGGTGAAATGTTGCCTTTTTTCCATCCATTGATTGTCTCCCCATTTATATGTATCTAAATCAAAAACAACCGAGGATGTCTCTGGTCTAACTTCAGAATAAAAAGCATAAGGATCTGCTTTATAGATAGCACGCTTATCAGGTAAAAACAATTTATATTTATACACTTCACCCGTTGTAATCCCTGGGAAAAACCTTCCCCAAACACCAGTAGTTGTAACCTGTTCCATTGGATCGGCTTGGTCATTCCAATAATTAAATGAACCTACAAGCGATACAGCTTCTGCATTAGGTGCCCAGACTAAAAATAGGACACCTTCTTCACCATCATAAGTGAAAGGATGTGCTCCAAAATAGTCATAGCTATTATAAAGCTGGCCAAGATGAAATTGTTCTAACTGCCTTTTTACGTCATTTGATAACTGCATAAGATCCCCTGCTTTCATTTTTCTGTAAATTTTCCACACTTTTAAATCGGTACTCGTTTAAAAAGTTATAAATTTACAACTTATTAAAGCCAAACAGAATAAAACTAAGTAAATAGTCATAATTTATTCCACTTATCTAAATTGTAAAACAATTATGACGTTAAAACAACAATAAGTTGGATATTAAAGTTATTTAAACAAGTATTTAACATACTTTATTTCAAGAATAGTATCCTTTCTCTTAAAACTAACTAAGGTAAAAGAAACTAGTTACTCCTCCCCAAAATCACTTGGACATGTATGAGATTTTAGTATTCTATTCCCGATTAGGTATAAATGAAAACGTTTAAAAAAGGAAGCTGAATCAATTTCATAATTGCTCTTTTTAAAAAATCAAACACGACCAGAATTTCAATATTTGTCTTAAAAATTTTTTATGCTATTTGATATTGCTTTAGGAATGAGCCTAAACGATCTGCTGCTAGTTTTGATGCATTATAAATAAGCGTCACTAAATCAAAGTGAGCTTTTGCACGTTTTCCTGTACGGTAACGAACATTATTAAGCTGGAAAAACTCCTTAAGATAGCCATTTACTCTTTCGACAGAACTGCGACGTTTAGCAATCGTTTTCCATGCCTGCGAACCACGAGCAGGAGCTGAATATTTCCGAAGATC